>JBEKGM010000030.1:0-34700 GCA_050012795.1 Bathyarchaeia archaeon
ATACGGAGCAATACGGCAACGCTCGGCGCGCTGAGATCCTAAATGTCGCGCGGGTAATAGATCAGAACAAAGTGAACAGTGAGATACTCGACACAGTACTCGAAGAGCTATTGACGGAGCCAGAGTACACCAAGAATGCCAAGAGAGTGCAGGAGAATGTGGCATCAATGCATGCCATTAAGATTGCATGCGACTTGGTTGAATATGCCGGCCGTGGCTAGAGGAGTACCTCGGTTATCGGCCGAGTTGATAAGTCTGCGGTATCGACCGAAGAAGTGGATTGAGCTAGGGTATCTCCAAAGTCTCTCCAGTCAACATCGAGCAACTTGCCAATTTTGTTCAAGTCTGTCTCGTCGAGCCCGATAAGAGGGTAAAAGACTGGGAGGCCGAGCTCATGAGCTCTCGCTCTAATGGAGCTATCGAAAGCGATCGATCCGCTCGCGTCGGAGAAGACAACTCCTCTAAATCGACGCTCTCTCGCGAATTCGAGCCCTAAATGTCGAATGAGACTATTGGATTGAGGCTTTTTGTCCAGTTCAAGAATGAAGCCAGGGTAATTCTCACGAGTTACGAATTGTCTTAATTTTCGTGCTAGCGCAATTTGACGATCTGTTTGATAACGCGCCTCAGTGCTGCTGCACGGAATCAGCAATTGAGTGAGGCATCCTCGCCTCATCATTACATATGCGGCGAACAATGAGAGAGGTGAATCGAGAACTCCTAGCATCTTCCATTGAGATGAAAGAGGCAAGCCACCGGGCCCAGGAAGACGAGTAGTGTAGAGGTACGCGATTTCACCTGCCAAATCGACTGAGATCACTACGTCCGGATGATCGAGGTTTACTCGAATTTTCCTGTCCGCGAGTGCTTTGAGAATCTGGGATCCAGCTTCCTTCTCCACGTCTCGCGATGAGATCACGCTTCCTGCTGATCCATGACATCGGATGGCAAAGGATTGCTCTAAAGTCAATGTCTCAACTGCTCTTAGGTGGACTTCACTCAGCACGGAGTCCATTGACCCCGCTGTGCAGGTAGCCGGAATTGCGTATGCAACCCCGAAAACTCTCGTGATTACCTGCGCCGCTAATGGCGCGTTATTGATCCGCCTAACTATGATCCTGCCAGCTGCTTTCTCGATAGTGAAATTCTTAATGTGGGCATTTCGGAGAGCGAATCTCAAGTCATCGATAAGTCGCTGCTCTAACGTTCTGCGCACAGGAGAACTCTTTAGGACAAATTCTGCGGATGAGACGAGAACTACTTGTTCACCCGCACTCCTAGTCACTTTTAGCCCTAGAAATGAAAAGGACTTCAGGGATTAAAACGGGGGTATTCGGTGGAAGGATTCAAGGAAGGGTGTACTCGACCTAGTACTCTTCTCCGCCCATTCCACCCATTCCGCCTGGCGGTCCTGGTGGTCTGGCCGATCCCTTATCTCCCTTGGCAGCAATTACGTCATCGATTCTAAGGATCATTGACGCTGCTTCAGTAGCAGACTTGACAACTTGAGATTTCACTCTCAGAGGTTCAAGCACATTGAGAGCTTTCATGTCCTTGATGTGCCCTGAGAAGACATCCACGCCGTACCATCGATTGCTCACGTCTTCATGTTTTGCCCTTAGCTCTACCATCACGTCGATAGGGTCGAGGCCCGCATTCTCTGCCAATGCGAGTGGAATGCTCTCCATCGCGTCAGCGAAGGCTTCAATGGCGAGTTGCTCGCGTCCGCCTACCTTCACTGCGTAATCCCTGAGCTGCTTGGAAGTCTCTGCCTCGGAAGCGCCTCCTCCTGCAACTATCTTTGCATCTTCGATCGCATCTCTAACCACGCAAAGCGCGTCGTGCAGCGATCTCTCGGCCTCGTCGACTACGTGTTCTGTTCCGCCGCGGAGAACAATTGTCACAGCCATCGGATTCTTCGCGTCACGAACGTAGGTCAGTTTGTCATCTCCAATTTTGCTTTCCTCGATGACTTTCGCCTCTCCCAATGAACTGGAGGTGAGGTCCTTTACGCTTGCCACGACCTTTGCCCCGGTTGCTTTTGCCAACTTCTCCATGTCGCCGCTGCTTACGTTCTTAATAGCCGAAATTCCTTTCTTCGATAGGAAGTGTAGGGCGATGTCGTCGATTGATTTTTCGCAAAAGACAAAGTTCGCTCCACTTTCCGATATCTTATCGACCATTTCTCTGAGCATGTGCTCTTCCTCGTCGAGGAAGAGTTTCATCTGGTCCGGATTGTTGATGTTGATCTTGGCGTCGAATTCTGTCTTCTCGATTTCCAGTTTCGCGTTCAGGAGGGCGATCTTTGCTCCTTGGGTTCGCTTCGCCATCTGCGGATGAGCTATCTCCTTGTCAATAACAATACCCTTAACGAGCTCTGTTTCCTCAATGCTTCTGCCATGCTTCTTCAGAACCTTCACCAAGTCGACGTCAACCTTGGTTTTTCCGTCTCTGGTTTCTTTCACTTGAAGCGCAGCCTCAACCGCAATTTTGGCTAGGTAATCTTTGGCTCCAGAGACGTTTTTCGTCCCCATTGCTGTTGTCGCTATCATTCTCAGAGTAGCTGCATCATTGGGGTCAATCGATTCACTTAGACCGTTAAGAATCTCCCTCGCTTTATCGGCGGCCTTCTTGTAACCTTCGACGATTACTGTCGGGTGTACGTCTTTGTCCAAAAGTTTCTCTGCTTGTTCAAGCAAGTTTCCGGTTAGAACGACTGCAGTTGTGGTTCCGTCGCCCACTTCGTTATCCTGTGTTTTTGCGACTTCCACAAGCATTTTAGCGGCCGGGTGTTGGACGTCAAGCTCTTTCATGATTGTTGCGCCATCATTGGTGATGATGACATCTCCAATTGTACTGACAAGCATCTTGTCCATTCCGCGCGGGCCTAGTGTCGTTTTCACTGTCTCGGCAACCACTTTGGCGGCGAGAATGTTATTTCGCTGTGCATCTCTTCCAGTAGATCGTTGGGTTCCTTCCTTCAGAATGACGACTGGTATGTTTTGCGATGACATGTCGATTTCACCTGTTCCAAATTATTTGTTACGTGGGGTAACATTCGCCTATATAAAAATTACTAGAGGTAAAACTCATTTGTTGAAATCCAGCAAGCTGCGATCCACTGCAGTCTTTGACGGTTTTTCGGAATCAATGCTGGTCGGATTTAGAAGAGGTTGTTCCCCTCGAATTTCGTCGAGAAGGACAATCGTTTCACCAAGAGGGACGTTCAACTGTACTGCGAGTTCTTGTGGTGAGATCTGCGGAGTTTCCTTGATCATTATTTCCTCCACGTATCTCTTGTGACTCTTGTACATCGGTAGTGAGTGTACAGTTTCAACAAGTAGTTTCCATAACTCGTCTCTTCCAAGAATGGGCAAGCCGATCATTATCTCCGGAGGAGAGCCTCAAGATAAACGTGCGGCACCTATTGGTGTGCGAACCATAGAGTGATCAGGTTATCAGTTACTTGATCCACTCTGCAGAATCCGATGCGTACGAGTTGAATGATCCCTCCGGCTCTCTCTGACTTCAACCCCGACTCTGCGAGACCTCGTATGATGGTTGCGTCTGGAAGAGTAACTTCAGCTGGCACATTATTCTGAGAGGGCACCCATTGGATAATTGGTGCCTGTCCGCTTCCGGTCGATTCACCCGCGTACCGGCATCTCAGCTCGTTGTTTTGTATGCGGGCGGGACCTAAATTGAATAATCCCATAAGACGCGTGACCTGCTGATTTTGGAGCGTCTGCAGGTCATCATTCGCCACGAAAATGCTGGCTTCGCCGTCTGTTGACGGAACTTCCAAGGTGCGGTTCCCTTGCGCAGGATATTGTGGGTGTAACGGCAATGTCACTTTGTAACTCCGAGCAAGCCCGCTGATTTTGACTAGTTCGGGTTTCGGAACGAAGAAGAATCGATGGGCGATTGGGTCAATTAATTTACGATTTAGTGAATCTATGTTATCCCAGCTCATTGTTACGTCGACGGGTTTCGGACCGACCTCCCAAATCATTTTTCGTATCGTTTCTGCAAGAAATCCGCGTCTACGTAATGCGGCTAATGTTCCAAGTCTTGGATCGTCAATGCCACTTATTTCCCCTGTATCGAGGGCCTTCATCATCTTCGATTTGCTGAGATTCATGCCTTCGACCTTCATGCGTCCGTAGTGTACAGCATCAGGATACTTCCAACCCAGGTGATCATATAGGTAGAGCTGGCGCGCCATGTTGGTGAGGTGTTCTTTTCCTCTAATTACGTGTGTGATGCCAAGAAGATGATCATCCACTCCCGAAGCTAAATTATAAAGGGGCCAGACCTTGAACTCTGACCCCACCCGCGGATGGGGGGTCCTCACTGTGTCGATTATTCTCATCGCCGGCCAATCTCTTATGGCCGGGTTGGGATGCAGAAGGTCAGTTTTAATTCGTAAGACGGCTTCTCCTTCCTTGTAGTCACCTGCAAGCATTCTGCGCCAGCGTTTCTCTTGTGAATCGACATTCAAGTTTCGATCTGGGCATGGACAATTCTCATTGATTAAAATCCGAAACTGCTCGGGACTGCATTCGCACACATATGCGGCTCCGCTGTTGACAAGAACATTGACCATTTGATAATAGATAGGGAGTCGATCGCTCTGAATATACTCTTCGTCCCACTCACATTGTAGCCATCTTAGGTCTTCGCGGATCTTCTCATAGTATCCGAGTTGAGCTTTCTTCAGCCTGGGATCAGTGTCCTCGAATCTCACAATGAATTTGCCTTTGTACATCCTCGCATAATCATGACTCAGAATCGCCGCTCGGGCATTTCCTAGATGAAGCACAAAATCTGGATTCGGTGCGAGTCTAGTGATTATCGTGCTATACTTCTCTACGTTTGAAAGGGGCGGGAGTTCCCTTTCTTCTTCCTTCTTCTCCCTTGATAGTTCAGTCGGCCAATTCTGCAGGGCCAATTCGCGCAGTTTCTCGATGGACATGGAGTTTACTTCGTTGATGGCGTCACGCACAAGGGGGATCAGGTTCCTTGCTTGACTTCGAAGTTCGGGAGCATCACCTAATAGGTTCCCGAGAACTGCTTGTAACTCAGCTTTTCCATCATGTTTTAGAGCATTGATGACGGCTGCCTTCCTAATCAGTTCACTAGTCTTTTCTGACATGTTTCGGTAACCCTTTCAGGATAAGCCAGATGTCAACTCAACTAACTACTCCCGTTATCGTTGCGACGCGCTGTGCAGCCTCCTTTGTAAGCCCACTTTCTCCAAGGATCGTGTATCGCTCGGGCCTAATCGTATGAGCTTTTGTTAAGGCTTCCAAAACATACTTTGGTTCTATTCCCAACTCGGCAGCGTTCGTTGGTGCACCTATCTTATGCAGAACTTCCTTGATCAATTCCCAATTTGCCCCATGTAAGTAAGCGCACATTATTGTTCCGATCCCGCATTGTTCCCCATGGAGTGCTGGTTTCGGCGCAGTCATAGTCAAGTAGTGACTGAAGAGATGTTCTGCTCCACTGCACGGTCTGCTAGTTCCAGCTATGCTCATTGCTACGCCACAGCTTATTAGCGCCTCAACAAGTGTCCGGACACCAGATTCGGAAACCATTCTTATGCTGCTCGAGTTCTTCATGACAAGGCGCGAGCTCATAATTGCAAGCTCGGCAGCGTAGTCACCATAATACTCGTTCTTGATTCGATGAGCCAATTTCCAATCTCTGACGGCAGTATACTTGGCGATTACGTCTCCGCACCCGCTCGCGATTAGGCGATATGGGGATTTTCCAATTATAGAAGTATCAGCAACTATCGCTACAGGTGAATGCGCAACGCATGAGTACGGCCTATCCATTCCTTTCATGGACACCAGAGGGCTAGCAATTCCATCGTGAGATGCAGCTGTTGGTATGCTAAGAAACTGCGTCGAGGTTTGCATACTGCTAAGTTTCGCCACATCAATGTCCTTTCCTCCACCCACACCAACGATGATGTTAGGCTTGAACCCGTGAATCTTGTTCTTGACCATCAAAACTTGCTCTGTGGTCGACCCTTCCACGACACTGATCTCTGTTGTAAATCCGAAGTCATTAAGCGAGGAAAGTACGATATCTGCGGCAATGTTCCTGACTGTAGGTCCCGTGACGATAAGGGCACGACCGTGTATTTGGAGTCGATTCAACGTTGCGCCTACTAAGGGCGCGACTTGCTTACCAATTAGGACCTCCCTTGGTAGTTGCATGTAATGTGAGTCAGGTGGAAGCAGCGGTTCCATCCTCACACCAGAAAGATCAGGGTAATCACCGCGATCACTATGATCAAGGGGAATAAAGTGACTGCTGTCAATTTTGATATCTTGTAAACAACGTTCATGACGCGCTTAAGAGATTTCGATCCAAGTGTCATTACATCAATTTGTTGGGTTACCGCTCCCGCCTCACAGGGTTCGAGGTCAGCCATCGCACTCTGACAGGCATGTTTGATTTCACTTACCAACATTGATCTTTGAACTGCCGCTCCTATGGGGAAGTATCCTAGGCGAGCTGAAACAATTCCATTGACCATATGTGTGTCAGATGTTAATACTTCGCCATCGTTGAAACCGAGTGTTCTCACTTCTGCCAGTATTTCTTCGCGTAGGTCCTTGATCATGTTATTACCATCTATACAGATGTACGCGAACTTTTGGGCATCGGTTTCAACGGCCGCAACAGATATTCCGCCAGGTCCGAAGCCATCTCTCAATTTGAAAGAGGGCTTCCGATGTGCCATACCAACTCGAAAAGGGCGTGGATGACCCGGAGATTGGAGGCTTTGGAGGGCAGCTTCCTCCAAGGCGCTGACCTTCTCGTGGCTCATCGTCGCTGGTCCAGTGAGGCAGTTGTGTGCGTCTATGAGGGCAACATCCTGAAATTTCCCCTTTGTCAATCCTTTGATTCTAATTGCGATTTCTGTTGGTACGTCTTCCATGTCCGATGGCGACGTGGTCATCGTCACAACGGCGCATCCGTCGAATGTTTGGCATGTGGCTGTTGCAATTCCATTACCTGATCTTGTGACGGTAGTTGCTAGTGGGCTAAACTTAACGGCGTTCAACCTGCTGAAGACGGTACGAATTATCTTCTCGTTCTCAACTTGTGATACAAGATTAAGCTCGTGCCCGGATACGCCATGAGGAACTAGAGCAATCGCACCTAGCTGCCTCTCAGCTACTGCTTGAAACAGGTACGGTAGACAGCTGCTGCCTACGTTCAAAAACGGTCCTGGATGAAAATTAGATACGAGCATCAAGCCTTTGATGCTCGACGACATTTCTCGTTTGAACACTATGGCTGTGACATCTAATTCTGTCTGAACTCCAAGTTCGTTCAAGTAAGATTCCAATTGTACGTTGTCGGCCTCGAGCCAATCTGTCAAGAAGGCTCTGAACATCCTGATAGGCGAGAAACCGATTCTTCTTCTTCCATAGTGCTCTACGAACGCGATTAGAGTAAAAGCAAAGATCAGTCCAGTTAGAGTCGATAACAGTAAGTCTGGCGCAAGTTTGGAGCCTGGCAACCCCAAGAAAAGGACCCCGAGAAAAACGGACAATATCGGCTCGATTAATGAGAACGTTAGTCGCTTAATGAAGCTCGTTCTCGACATGGCGAAGACTGCTAGAGAGCGTAATGGGATTACAGCAAACAGGCCCATTAGAACAGCAAAATCCGGGAATATGAAACCTGCAATGCCGTTCGATAGAAGTGCTCCAGAAAAAAGGAAAATGAGCCACGTGTTGATGGTAAAGAGAGAAAATGCGAGACATCGCCTCAGATAGAATAGTGGGTCATTCTTCATAACCGCCCAATACAGGAAAATGTTGGAGATTATAGATGGTAGTGCTAGGAAGACGATTCCCCACATTACACCTGAAGCAAAGACGCTAATGCTCCAGCGGGCAATCAGGAAGCAAATGCCAACACCAAAACTCGTGAGGGTTACCATCGACGCTGCGATCGCTACTGTCGATGGAAAAGCAACTCTCCTGATCAAATTGTAATACGGAGTTGTCCCGCTGACCCGTCTGGCAAATGAGTGTGCCAATTACTCGTCCTCAGAGTGAGGCTATTGGAGAACTTTGATAATCCTGCGAACCGTTTCCACTGAGGATTGTTCGGAGACAGTACCGGTTACGATGAGTTGGGCTCCGGCATTAGCCAGCGCCTTCGCTTGCGAGGGATTCCTAATTCCTCCTCCTGCAATTATGTGAATATTCGAGTTACTTGCGACAGTCTTCACCATTTCGACTGGCACAGTATCTCTTGCCCCTGAGCCGGCTTCCAGATACGCGAATCGCATTCCAAAATATTCCGCGGCAAGAGCGTAAATCGCTGCAAGTTCAGGCTTATCCTTCGGGATCGGGTTAGCGTTACCTACAAAACCAGCTGCCCCCGTGTGTTCTCCGACGATCAGATATGCGACCGGAATCGGTTCAAGCTTATACCGCTTTACGAACGGCGCTCCAAGGGCCTGAGCTCCTGAGAGATAGTAAGGATTGATCGAGTTCAAGAGCGACATGAAAAAGACCGCATCAGCGTATTGACTCAGGCCTGATACTGCGTTTGGGAAAAGTATGACAGGTAGCTTCGCAGTCTTAATCGCTCTCACTATGGCGTCGAGCTCGTATACCGATGTTGCGGTTGAACCGCCTACCATTGCGGCAGTTGTTCCTGCCTTCTTCAATTGTACCGCAAGTCGTCGAGCGATGCTAGGATTCAACTTTTCAGGATCGAACAAAGTCAAATGGGCAACTCCCCTTTCCTGAATAACCTGGCAGAGCAGCTCCTCGACTTTTCCTATCTTTATGTTACCCAACTGCCGCGCCAGACCTTTTTCTTACTCGCCCAATTAAATTATCATTAGTTAAAGCAGCAAACTGATTGAGATACTATTAAAACTGCTTGGAAGATACACGCTTTGTAGGAACCCAACTTGCAGGAACCCCCTTCGGTTCTGACCAGGGCACGAGCGTTGATTCTTATGATGCGTTTGCCTAATTGCTTTATGATTGGATTCGCAGTCGTCGTTGGAGAGGTAATTGCGAGCCAAGTCGTGCCAGCCAATGCTGCATTCTTTGGTTTTATGGCCGGATTCATGCTTCTTGGAGCGGCGATGGTTCTTAACGATTATTTTGATCGTGAAATTGATTCAATAAACGCTCCGGAACGACCAATACCAAGCAATCGCGTTAAACCCTCACAGGCAGTTTCGTTTGCGGTGATTCTTGCTTCGATCGGTTTTCTGTGCGCTACTGTTACTGGAGTATTGACTTCAATTGTGGCGATATTCAGCATAATCCTAACGGTTGCGTACAATTCTCGATTCAAGAAGATGGGACTCGTTGGTAACAGTATGGTAAGTGCAAATGTTGCTGTTCCGTTCATATACGGTGGATTTGCTGTTGGAAACGGTAGCTGGCCTCTTTTGATCTTCTCGTTACTTGCGTTCCTTTCGAGTCTTGGGCGTGAGATCGTGAAAGGAATCGTTGACGTGACGGGTGATAAAGTCAAGGGAGTGAATTCAGTCGCTGTTGCAAAAGGGAGCAGTTATGCAGCGAGGCAGGGAGCAACACTGTTCTTAATTGCCGTTGTAATGAGTGTACTTCCACTCATCCTTCACATGGTGTCATTCTACTATGTACCGCCCGTTTTGATTTGTGACATGGGGTTCCTGTTAACATCATACTCGATTGTAACTAATCCGACTCCGTACAACGCGAAGAGGAGTAAGAAGTATGTTCTCGCATGGATGACTTTTGGGCTTTTGGCTTTTGTACTTGGGACACTGTGATTAGCAATGTCTGACTGAGCTCAAAACGTTTTTATCACATCAAAACTAGCCGTTAGATAGATACGGATGAGAATGGAGTCACGCGGCAAAAGGAAGCTATCCAAAGAGATGATAACATCCTTTCCGAAGGAGATTGTAGGCACGTTCGCTCATCTTCCAAGGGTTTTCAAGAAAGTTGACATCGATCGGTTAATGGGAGATAAGATTTCGCGCAGCATGAAATGGCGTTATATTCGAAGGATGGAGAGATTAGGAATCGTTAGGCATTCGACCAAGAAGTACTACCGCAAGGTCTATGACACGATCTCTGACTGGATGGAAAAAGATGCTATCCCCAGAATCCGCCGAATGGAATCGTCTTTGGCCGAAATAGAGACGACGAGCGCAGCTCCCTAAGTCTTTGAATACTCCTCCAACAGCTCCTTTGCCCTGTCTACGCGAATCTTGCGTTCTTTTACCATTTGCGAGGTAATCCTATCGATCAGGTCTCCTGTAGCTCCAACTCCAATCGCGATGTTTCGAGCGTGCAAGCTCATATGTCCTCGTTGAATTCCTTCCGACGCAAGAGCTCTCAATGCGGCCAGATTCTGGGCTAATCCTACGGCGCAGATTATCTCCGCTAGCTCGCGGGCGGTCTTAATTCCGAGTATCTTGACGGCAAGCTTCGCTATCGGATTGGAAGCTGTTGCCCCTCCGACAATTCCAACCGCCATCGGCATTTCTAACGTTCCAACGAGATCGCCCTCATCACTCTTCTCCCAAACGGTTAGAGGAGTATAATGCCCTGACCTTGCAGCATATGAATGAGCTCCAGCTTCAATCGCTCGAGTGTCATTTCCTGTAGCAAGCACAACCGCTGTCACCCCGTTCATTATGCCCTTGTTGTGGGTAGCACATCTGAACGGGTCAGCGGCAGCGAATTCGTAAGCGCAAAGGATTCCGTTCACCACGTCGTCGCCGCCCAATTGCTCCTTGTCGAAGATGGCCTTCGCCCGTGCAAGACGTTTGACGGCAAGGTTGGAAATTATCCTAAGTAGGACTTTCCCGCCTGATATCTGTTCAATCAGTGGAGCAACAGCCTCGGCCATCGTATTGACCGCGTTTGCTCCCATGGCATCTCGACAATCAACCAACAATTCCGCGATCACCATTTTGCCTAATGCGGAGTCGATCACGCGGACTTGTAAATCGCGCGCACCTCCTCCGAGTGATACAAGAACCGGATCTTGGTCGTTGGCATGTTTGATTAGTTTATCTTTTTGTTTGAGGATTTCGAATCGAGCGCCTTGGGGATCTGGAACGTCGACAATTTGGATTTGCCCTATCATTATAGGTTCAGTAGAATTGGTGCTGAAGCCACCTCGCGATCTCGCCATGCGCGCAGCGTTACTCGCGGCGGCAACTACAGATGGCTCTTCTATAGCCATTGGAACCAATCGATCTTGACCGTTGATCATGAAGTTGGTCGCTATTCCTAACGGAACCGGTAGGACTGCGATCACGTTCTCAATCATTCGGTTTGCTAAGTCAAGACTAAGTGGTCCGGTTTGGCGCAACAAGGCTTCATCTTCATCTGTTAGGCTCGCGAACTCTCTCACGAACTTCACACGGCTAGAGACTGGGAGCTTGTAGAAGCCCGAGAGTTCTGAACTCTTGGCCATTCTATATCCGTACCTTGTTATTGCTGGTTGACGGATTAAGACTTCCTTCTTATGGCATAAGTGGTAGGGTCAAAGCCTCTTTCAGAGAGCCAGAGGTAGGTGTCCCCAGTAATTACCAAGGGCGCTTTTCGCAATTCTTCTATGTTACGAGAGCCTGTGAGGAATAACGCGTTACGTAATTCCTCCACCACAATCGTAAGTCGCGCTATCACCGACCTCTCTCCAGCAGTTGCTGATTTCAACATTGGCAGAGCTAGTCCGCCGTAGTGTCCACCAAGAGCGAGAGCCTTCGCGATGTGGAGACCGTTCCTCACTCCTCCCGACGCAAAGACTTTGAGATGCGTCGTGGCGGCCACTTCTACAATGCTGGCAACTGTTGGGGTTCCCCAATCCCAGAACGTCTTCCCCAATTCAATCTGCACGGGTTGACGTTTCTCTTTTGCTCTATAGTATTCGACCGCCGACCAACTGGTTCCGCCTAGACCTGAAACGTTAATCCCCTTGACTCCTACGGCTTCCGTTTCACGTGCAGTTTCCGAGGAGATACCCGCTCCAGTCTCCTTAACTAATACCGGGACCGAAAGTGCCCGCACTACGTCACCGATTGTCTGCAGCATCTTGCTGAAATTGGTCTCGCCTTCATACTGGACGGATTCTTGTAGGGCATTCAAATGAATGAAGAGGCCATTTGCGTCTATCATGTCCACAGCCTTTTTCGCTCTCTCTACTGCGTCTTCCCGCGATAGTTGTGGACACCCTAGATTGGCGAACAATGGGATCGATGGCGCGGCGTCGCGTGCAACTCGATAGGTGTATGCGAGTTTCTGATCTTCGATCGCTGCTCGTTGGCTCCCGACTCCCATACCGATTCCGAGGTTCTGCGCGACTTTCGCCAAGGTTCGATTGATTTTGGCCGCCATAGGAGTGCCTCCCGTCATTGATTCTATAATCAGGGGTGCGTTCATCCTGTGACCGAAAATTTCGGTAGAAAGATCTATTTCGTCTCGGTCAATTTCAGGCAGGGCTCTATGCACGAGTCGCACGTCATCAAAACCTGTTGGTACGTGCGATTGAACGTCTTGATGCAAAGTTGTCTGAATATGGCTTAGTTTCCTCTTGGTGGTTAAGCTGTCAGGCATTGGCATTCGCCCTTCTTGATGGCATCACCCGTCCAACTATATGAACGAGCGGCTCTCGACGCCTCCCATGATGATTCTGTAGGGGTCAGGAGTTCAATCGAACGATTGATACGGTTCCAGAAGTGGCGTCAACTATCAAACGATCGCCAGTAGAAATTCTCTCAACGGGAATATGATCGATACATGGTATTCCGGCTAAGATTGCACCGGTTGCCACTATGGTTTCGGTTTCTTTATTCACTATTGCCAGAGGTGCTTGATTGTTTTTTGCGAGGCCGTAAATAACATAAGAGCCTACCGTGGAACCTTTTCCACAAGGAAATACTAGGATCTTGCCTTTGATGGATTTACCCTCAAGTTCATGCCCTTTCTCGATGAATAGGCCGGTCTTAGCGTCGACACCCCCGTAGAATCCTATAGGCTCCTTCGACACTATACTCTCGCCTTCAACTTTGCCGGGACTGATTGTTCTTCCTTTCAGGATTTCCATTCAAGGTCACCTCGTTAAGTTACTCTTTCTAGCAGCGTGTCTAGTTTTGCAAACACAACGTTCTGCTTGCAGAAACCTGGTAGGTAGTTTGCTGCTTTACCCGAGTTAACTGCGGTAACCTTGTATCCCATATCCTCGATTGGGGAAACTACCATGCACGTATCTGCAATTACTCTTCCCCCGGCGGCTTCAATGGTTTGCGTGAATCCCA
This sequence comes from Bathyarchaeia archaeon, assembly GCA_050012795.1. Taxonomy (GTDB): domain Archaea; phylum Thermoproteota; class Bathyarchaeia; order 40CM-2-53-6; family 40CM-2-53-6; genus FEN-987. The sequence goes on from JBEKGM010000030.1 coordinate 13,319, forward strand.
TTCGATTTGAGGCTTCCTTAACCATTCTTGACGTGCAGACCCACAGGGGTTTCTTCAACTTCTTACCTTCTAGCTTGCGAGAAATTGTCATTATCTCTTTCAGTGAGGAGTGTGGGCAGCCCAGGATTACGATGTCTGGCTCCTTTCCTGTGGAGAGCGAGGAAAATGTTTCCTCCAGGTCCTTGTCAGTTACTGTTAGTTTCTCTAATCCTTCAGGTTTCATATAGCGAGCTTCAGGGGTCAGGTTTTCAATGTGGTACAGTGCAACGGCACCTGATGCTGCCATCGACGCTCCTAAGGCTTTTAATTGGTCAGTGTCAGCGTCTTTGATTCCTGTGAAGTACGGGATATTGTTCTTGACCTTTTTTCCGACGATGTAACCAAGTGCTCCGAAATCTGCGTTGTCATCTAGTTTAGCGTTGACATCTATTAGCAAACTGGGCTTCCTATTGTCGTCAAGGTGTAGACCGTAGTTGGGTGTAACGCCACACAATGAAGCAGCAAGTGCTGAAGGGCCTCCTTCTCTGTTTGTTCTCGCACCTATGACGGAGTTGGAGAATGAGATCGCTGATGACTCCGACCAGGCGATGTGTTCGCCGAATCTTGGGAGATTCCCTGCCAGGTAGGGAGTACAGGTTGCACTCACGACTATACCCATCTTCTTGAAAGCGTTCATGATGCGGAGCTGGTTTTGAGCGAAGCCTGGAGGTATCTTCAGTTCCTCCCAATCTTCAATGTCCATTCCTGCTGGGTTTAGGAATGTCACGATCTTCGCGACGGCGCCTTTGTTAGCATAATCCTCAAGAAACTCCACACCGGGCATACCTATGGATTTGTACGAGACCCCTGCAACTTGCGCTGACCCGACAGGAATCATCTTATCGGCCCCGTAGATCTCTCCAAGGCTTACTAGTAGTCGAAACATGCGTTCCATCACTTCGCCGTTTTCGCCTGAAAGAATCTTCTCCTCTGCGGTTGTTAGATACATTGAATCAATCTCCTATTCACGCGCGATGTAATTGTCTAGGAGGAGCTTCATCGGTAGCTCGGGTCTCTTGAACTCCTTCTTTCCGCCTTCAGGAATGGTGAGATCGAAGCCAACCTTGCAAGTCATTTGCGTGTCCATATCGGAGGAGGGGTCCAGGGATGATCCTTTTTCTCTCTTAATGATCATGTTCTTATCAGCTTGAAAGCGCGTCGCCATAGCCCATTCAATTTCATTCGGATCATGGATGTTGATGTCGTCGTTCACGATAAAGACGTGTTTCATGGATTTGTGACCATTGAATGCAGCTTCGATGGCTTTCCGACCATCGTCTGGGCTTTTCTTACGTATGCTAACAACTCCGTGAAGCCATGAGCACCCCCCTGGGGTTACTAGAACATCCCGGACGTCGCAAACCTTAGCAACCTCTCTATAGATGGTGGGTTCCCTTGGCATGCCCATTAGCACTTTGTGCTCTAATCCACCTGGGAGTAACGCATGATACATAGCCCCCTCTCGCGCATAGATCTTCTTCACTCTGGCAACCCGCTGTTTTCGGACAATGTCGAAGGTCTCAGTCAAATCGAGAAAAGGTCCTTCTTCACGTAACTCGCCAGTCAATTCGGCCATTATCACAATGTCGGAAGGTGGCACAAGATATCCGTCTAGATTCATGAGCGGGGTTTCTTCCAAAACATTGGCAATTTCGACTTCACTGATTCCGATGTTCACAGATATTGCAGCGGAGACGAGAACCTGAATTGATGAGGAGATGCAAATAGCAAATTCCTTCAATCCTCTCTTGATGTAAGTGTCAAAATGCCTCTCGAGTATTCGTAAGACGATAAGATCTTTCTCAAGAACCTGCGCTCGGTGATATGAGAGATTGACGCCGTACTCTTCGTCATTGCTGGCAACTACACCTGACGAAATATACGGTCCGCCATCTTTTGGGTAGTGCGTCAATATCGGCAGCTTGTTGAGGTCAGCGCCTATGTTTACATATCCTTCGGCATCTACTAGTTTCGCTTTTTTCGGATGATCTATCGCCTCGGTGAGTTTCCCGATAAGCTGGTCTCTGCTCGTGCCGAGTCCTATGGCAACCAAGTCTCTTGTGGAACAAACATTAGCGATAATCGGCATCGAGAATCCCTTGACATGGTCGAATAAAAGAACACGTCCGTCGAGCATCCGCATCAAAGTCGAGATCTCGTACCTCGGATCTACAGACCTGCTGATCTTTGTCAGAAGTCCCTTCTGCTCCAGAATATTGGCAAACTTCGCTAACTCCATTGCCGTTTCACCGAAAAAGGTAACGTGTATCTAAGTTCCGATCGTGGTGCGCAGTGCCTGAAAACCCTTCCTCTCGATTTCCACGGCGACGCGCTCTTGGAGCTCCCGACTCGGAGTTAAGGCCACCATGTAGCCTCCTCGCCCGGTACCAGTCATTTTCGCTCCTAATGCCCCGTTATCTCGTGCCAAGTCCACCAAAGCGTCCAATTCATCACAGGATACACCAATCTGCTGCAGCATCTCGTGATTCTTGTTCATTGAGATCCCGAGTTTCGGCAAGTCGAAGGCGGCAAGCTGCTTCCTAGCCTCTTGAGCAAGTTCTTCTGCATTCCTAAAAATATGAGCGTACTTTTCCGCTTCTTTCTCTTTACGTTCCTTAACAGCAGCTACCACGATCTTTGTATCAGCAACCATCCCCGTGTTACCCATCACAACCTCAACAGGTTTTCTAAGCTTCATTCGCTCCATGATTTGTGATTCTCCTCCGCGTTTGTACCAGATCAGGCCTCCATATGTTGCTGCTGTGTTATCGATCCCAGAAGGCGTGCCATGGTATCCCTTCTCGCCCTCGTAAGCTGTCTGATTCACTTGCTCATCGGAATAGTTCAAACTCAGTTCTTCTGAGAATGCTCGTGCAATGGCAGCGCAAGAGGCGGCGCTGGCTCCGACGCCACTCGCAGCCATCAAGTCGCCGCCTAGTGTGATCTTGAAGTGGTTGTGTTCCGTGTCGACGTTCATGAACTTCAGCATTCGCTGCAGTGATTCCTGTTGCTCGCGAAGTTTCTCAGTTTTGTAGCCAGGTGTTTCAGGTCGACAATCATTGACCTTTGTCCCGGATCCCCTTCCTTTCTCCACGACCGCAGTTGTCTTTCTTCCGATCGCTGAGACGATGGCGGGAAGACCATATACGACGAAATGCTCGTTGAACAGAATCACTTTTCCAAACCCAACGCCCGTTCCCAAGATTCAACACTCGGTTGTTTCAAGCAAAGCTGCTAGAAAAGTCGAGCGGAGAGTGGACTAAAAGAGGTGTTGGTCAATCGTGTGAGCAGCGCCGCCCACTTCACTCTTGATGACTTGAAGATTGGTGTTATTCTGAATATCATCGCATACGGCATCCAAATACTGCGGTTGAGTGTTCAGAAAGACAGATGGACCAGTATCAAGTGAATACCAGACGGGGATACCCTGACCCTCACGCATTGCCTTAACCCGATTAATGACCTTAATCGTTTCAGGAGACACTAACACGAGTCCTCCTCTTCCGGTCATGGTAACTGCGTGAAGGCTAAGCGAATCATCTTCAGCGATTCTGCACACTTCATTCACATCGCCCTTCCTGATTGCCTTGAGCATCCTAGGCACTTCCGCCTTCACTTCTTTCACTCTTGAAGTGAAGAATGGTGAGCTGACGGACTCTTCGTGAGCGAGTTCCGTTTTCACATCAGAGGCCAATGGCACGATACCCATAGCCAACTTGACGCGTGTTCCGTCATCCAGTTGCTGTGCGAAAGACCGCCCGTTTTTGTTGGCGTACCAAATCGCGAAACCGCCCACCAGACTCCGACTCGCAGAACCAGAACCCAAGCGCGCGATTTCACTCAAGTGGCTGAGGTCAATTTTCAAGTTGAGAGCAGTGCTCACTGCTAGTGCAATCGATGCGAAAGCGGCTGCGGAGTAGCCAACCCCTTTCACTTTCGTTAAGTTATTCGCGCTCACCAGTTTGAAATGATGCTTGTTCTTGGCTAATTTCCGTAATGGATCGATGACTGCAGTTACTCGCTTAGCTTCATTACCTTTAGCGACAGAACCGTTGATCTCTATCAGATCTTGAGAGTATCTGTCGTCAAAATCAACCGTCGCTGTTGTCGTGAGTTCCTTAGCACAAACAGAAACACTATCATGGTACGGGAGCCTCAGTTTCCTATTTCTCAGGCCATGGTATTTTACGAGCCCTTGGATTGTATGTGCACATGCAGTCGACTTGCTCAAGACAATCCACCATCGATAATTTTCAGTAATCAAAACCACGCCGGTTTCTGCTTGTACATATAAATCTTCGCAGAATTCCGGACATTTAAACTCCAAATTAGCCTCGCGTGAATAGGATTGCAGAATACCCCACTACTGAGTTAGTATCGTTCGTAATGTCGCCGCTCGTGTGATACGCCAACAACTCTGCATGCACATCATTCTCGCGTTTCGCAATTTCGATCAAAGCCGTGATTGGACCGTACCCGCACATTGTTACTCGCCCACTTTCCCCAAGTTCATTCAGCTTCCGACTATCAAGATCGATAATTGCGTCGATAGCGATCTTGTCTTTCCGTGCCGCAACAGGCTGTGGTTCATAGTGAGTGAAGTCGCTGGACGCGACTACGACAACGTGTTTGCCTCGTGAACAGCTTTCGATGCTTTTTGCAATATCCTGACTTGTCTGTAGGTCCTGCATCATCATACAAATCGGGACAAAACTGAACCGTTCCCCATAGAGGTATTGAAAGAATGGTAATTGTACCTCGATTGAATGCTCAGAGATATGAGCGGTTTCATCCTCATCGATGATGCTACTAGAGCTGCGTATTTGCTCTGCCAGGTTAGTGTCGACGGAGGCAACTCCCAGTGGAGTCCTCCATCCGCCTTTGGTCACTATTGAAACGCCGCTTCCGAGTCCGGTGTGATTTGGACCGAGTATTACCACTGAGTCCGGAGCTCCATCAGATGCAACTTGAGCGTAACAGTGGGCGGCTACAGGACCCGAATACATGTATCCAGCGTGGGGGACGATGATTCCTACTATTTTCTTCGGACCGGCTGCTAGGTCCGGAACATGCCCCGGGCCCAGCCTGTGAGTGAAGCAGCTCACTATCTGATCTTCTAGAGTAGTTTTGCTTCCTTCGTAGAAAGCGTTTGCTACGTGCGGTTTCCTTATTTTCAAAGTTCCCCGCCCGCTCGAGGAGCGATGGCGGCTAACTTGGTTTCGAAATCATCTACAGTCGCGGTCAGTGTACCGTCTTGAGGAAGATCGCCTCGCTCTCTCAGAACTTGACGAGCCAGAAGCCAGTACACCATTGCAAGGGCGCGACGACCCTTGTTGTTGACTGCTATAGCAAGGTCAACTCCGCTGAATACGTTATCGGTATCGCATAGGGCAATTACGGGCACTCCTGCGCTTGACGCTTCCTTAATCGCTTGCCAGTCTGCCCGTGGGTCAGTTACCATTATGACTTGAGGGTCGGCGTGATATGGTTGAAGTGGATTGGATATTAGACCAGGCATGAACCGCCCAACGATAGGCATCGTTCTTGTGAGTTCGCAGAATTTCTCGACCGGCGTCTTACCGTATAATCTCGACGAGACGATCAATGTTCGTTCTGGTTCAAATCTTGCGATGAAGCGAGCTGCAAGACGAATTTTCTCATCGGTCTTACCGATGTTCAGAATGAAAAGGCCGTCAGGTCTCACCCGGTAAATGTATGCTTCCATGTCACCTGTCTTGATTCTGGTTCCAATGTGCAACCCTGCTGCCAGCAACTCCTCAAGAGGAAGCAGAAGATCTTCGGATTTCGGCATTCCTTCTTTGTCTTCGACGATATCAGACATTTGAAATCACACTAAGTCTACTCGAATTGCGCGCGCCTCTTCGCCGTAACCTGCGCGTATCGTAAGAGGTCGTCCACGACATCAACCTGTGATATGAACATTCGTCTACAACAGTATCGCGTCATACCAATATCATCCAGCACTTTCTTAGGGCGTTCACCTGCTTTTACGCGGCGCGAAAATTCCTCCCATCGATCGGCTACGAGTTTTCCGCAAGTGAAACAACGAACTGGAATAATCACACTATGTCACCGGTAGGATTTCTGTTCTCTTCGTCGTGCGCCTGGCCCGCCAAATTTCTTGGGTTCTTTACGCCTCGGATCTCCTGCCAGCATCGTCCTATCGTAGGTAGTCATTGTCCTTCTCAGCTCTGAACTTCGAGTCCATGCTACAAGGCCTTTGGCAATCGCCATTCTTGCGGCCTCAGTCTGACCCATCACTCCGCCCCCGCTAACGCGTACGTTGAAATCAAGGGCTTTGTATCTTTCGCCTGAAAGAACTAGGGGTTCAGAGATCTTTATGCGAGCAACTTCCGGAGTGTATGTTAAGAGCGGTATTCCGTTGATGAACGTCTTACCCGAACCATTCTTCACAATTGCGCGAGCAATTGCAGTCTTCCTCTTCCCACTCACGAGGATCACACGTTTCTTCTCAATCTTCTCGGCCTTCTCGGGTTTATCCACTTTTTCGGATCCCATCTTCTCCTGTTCGCTCAATGCAATCACCCTCCAATCTCCTTCGCGAGCTCTTCAAGTGTGATATAGGGGGACGCCAATCTGGATGCATCTGCGTTGGGAACTTTAGCGGCTTCCTTGTCCGCATACTCTTGAGGGATACCCATGAAGACCCACACCCGATGAAATGCTGCTCGTCCCTTGGGTTTGTCCCATGGGAGCATGCCTCTCACCACTCTCCTCAGGTACAGGTCTGGTCGGCGTTGGTGGACAGGCGCGTGGGATTGGGTCCCGTGGGTTCTGGTCTCAAGTCTGCGCTTAGCTTCCTCGACTATGTTGCTCCTTCTGCCTGATATCACTACCTTTTCGGCGTTTAGTACGATTACTCTATTTCCATCGATCGCCTGTTTTGCGACGTAGCTTGCGAATCTTCCTAAGATCTGATTCTTTGCGTCAAGAACTAGTTCTTTGGACATGAAATTCACCGCATGATGGTTACGTTGGAACCTTTTGGATAGTGTGTTACGAAATCTTTCAGTGCCATACATTGGCCTCCCGCGCGTTCGACCTTTTCGCGGGCTGCCGCAGAATACTCAAATGCACCAACCACCACGCGGTGATTGATTGCGCCTGAGCCCAGCAGCTTTCCAGGGATCAGCACTAACGAATCAGGTTTAGTAGATCGTGAAACGTGAGTTAGGTTAAGTACGGCTCTAGCTCTTCGAGGGCGAGAAAGCTGATCGGCAGCAACTGCCCATATCCTTGCTTTGTTCTCTCGTTCTTTAACCTTAAGAAATCGAACCATATCAGACAGCTCAGTGCTACTAATCGTCCTTCTCAAACTATCATACCTGCTCTAGGCCTTTGTTCATGATCTCATCAAGGGTGGATGCTTTCCGGTCGATGATCTTGCTCGCTTCGGTCACTACCCTTTTTGTCGGTAAGGCTCCTGTCGACTCCACGTAGAATATAAACGAGTTCTCGTCGGCTTCCACCTTCACTGGGAAGGTTTTCTTGCTGTCTATTGGAACTGCTTTTTCAACACAATCCATGCAAAGGGTGCAGACGGCTTCGTCTCGGACGATGATTTTGTTCTCTGAATCAGATGAGTATACGCGCGTCGGACAAATTCGAATAACCTCCTCCGCGTTAGCGAGATTTTCAGAGTTGAGAGTTACCTTCGGAAGGTATTTGTAGGCACAGGCTGAGACCGGTTGCCATTTCGCGTGCTCGATCCCACGACCTAGACGTGCGTACATTTCCAAACGTAGCTTCTGTGTTGGCCCTAACTTGACAATTGGAATATTGCCACTAACTGGGGTCACATCGCTTTCCGGCTTCAGATCAGATGAATACACCATGAGGGGCTCATCCTTCGCTTCTGCTTCGAGGGTGAATGAAGCTCTACATTTGCTGCATCCGAGCTCGCTCTTACAATCGCATTCTTCGGGAAGTACGTAAGCGTCAAGATCTGTTTTGAGGGGGATTAATCCAAGGCGGTGTGCGATTACTTCATCGTATAGTACTGACGTGTTCTCAATTATGATTACGTCCTCGATAGCCATTGTCGGTACCTCTGCGATCATGGCTCTCCGAAGGGCGTTCGCATATGCATGATCTGTACCCGTCAATAGGAAACGAAGGAAACTATCCTTGTCTTCAATTATCTTTATGTCCAACTCGACGGCCCTCATTCTAGAAGCTATTCGCTCCCCGCCATCATTAGTCCTTCCGGGTCCGAGTCCACGATATTTCCACTTCTCAGTAACGAGCTTTTTCGAGTAGCCTCCGCCGGGCTTATAAACTATTACGGCCATGAACCTTAATGAGTTAACTCGACTGGTTCCAAAATCTCGAGAAGCATTAATCTCTATCCTCACTCTATCGGTCAAGAAGAAATTTGACGGATCTAATGTTCGAAATTGGATTCGGACTCACCGTAATCGGATTATTAGTGGCGTTCGCAGCATTCATTCTCATGATCATGGCAGGAAAGAAAAGTAACAGTCAAGTTAGAGGTGGGGGAATTCTTTTCATCGGACCTATCCCGATCATATTCGGCACGGATCATGAATCTGTTAGAGTCATTATCTTGCTGGCGATCGCGTCAATCGCGATGATCGCAATACTCATGATTCTCCCCTACTGGCTGAGATGAAAATGACCCTCTGCGTTTTATGCGGGACGCGTGACGCGTCTTTCGTTTGTCATACTTGTGGCCGAGTTGTCTGTCACGAGTGTTTCGACACGAACCGATGGTCGTGTCGCAGTTGTATAAATCAAACCAGCTCATCCACAGTGAAAAGCACCATGCTAATTCCTCCCACAGGATTGTTCTTCCTGGCGTTTGTGATGATATTCGTTGGAATTCTTCTAATGTCTCTCGCCCCAATACTGAATCACGGCGATATTGGGAGCGTAGGAACGGTTATCTTGATAGGCCCTATTCCAATAATTCTCGGATCAGGTCCGTTTGCCAGTGTTGTGGTCGTTCTTGCGCTTCTTCTAACGATCGTTGCGCTAATCTTCGGCGTAATTCTTCAGAGACGAAGGTGATTAGGATGCGGCGACTTCTTGTCCGGCCGTCGTCGCAGTTATGACTTTGCGCAACGGATGATCATTCTTAGCAATTGGGCTGTGGTTGAAATACTTGATTTTCTGCTCCTCGTTCCTGCTGACAATGTAGCCAGGGATAGAAACCACTCTCCCGGCGACAGAGATGTGCCCATGTGAAACCAGCTGGCGCGCTTGGAATAGCGTTTTTGCTAGGCCCCTTCTGAAAACCATTGTTTGCAATCGCCGTTCCATTAGATCGCGGATGTCAAGATCTAGAACCTCGTCAATAGATGCAGATTCGGACAGGACTCCGATCTTGCTCAGTTTAGTTAAGTATTCTCGCTCTATCCTAGCGCGTTCAGATTCACTAGTCCCTAGGAGAGATCGAGCGATTCCTCGTACTTCGGAAAGCATTGTTTTGTAACGCCATAATTCACGTTTGTTTCGTAACCCGTACTCTCCAATCAAGCGCAATTCGACGTCGAGTTGATCACTACGCCATGGGTGTCTGGGCGTTTCGTAGCTCTTTCGCTGACGTTTGGGGTCTCCCATTACTTCTTCTCTTCCTTTTCTCTCTCTGCTGCAGCTGCTCTCGCTGCTTCCATGACTATCTTCTTTGCTACTCCTACGGCCCGTCCTTTTCGACCAGTAGTTCTGGTCCTCTGTCCGCGCACCTTAAGTCCGAGGGAATGTCTAACACCCTTCCAAGTTCTGATGTCTGTCATGAAGTCTATGTCGTTCTTGACGCTCAATGTGGCGTCCGGTCCGATCAGATGAACGTCTCTGCCGTTATCCAAGGCTTTTCTTCGATTGTAGAGTCGCGCGGGTAATCCGTATTTCGCAGGATCATGCATAATGTCTTCAAGTTTTTGAATCTCGGCCTCGGAGAGTTCGCCAACCCGCAAGCTCGGCTTCAGCTCCGAAGCTTTTACGACTGCCGCCGCGTAACTCATACCCACTCCGACTATCTTGGTTAAGCCGTATACGACATTCTTCGTGCCGTCAATATTCGTTCCGGATACTCGAAGAACGTGCCTGAATTCTCTGGACATGCCGATTCCTCCAAGTTCGAGCGCAAAAGCAAGTTGAAGGGTATTAAACCTTACCTGATCTCACTAACTACATACGTTGAATTGTGATGGCGCCGGGAGAGGGATTTGAACCCTCGAGGCCTTTCGACCACAGGCTTACGGTCTGAAGATTCCAGGCGTGAGCTTCTTTGCGAATCTGCCCCTTACCAGACTAGGGAACCCCGGCTCGGTCTTTTCTGAATTCCCAGCCTGATTTAAGGATTCGATTCTACTTCCATAAGGCCGGGTAAGTTCCCCGTTCCATTAGCACACGCTCTGGTCTAACCGCCAGACCCTTGTCTTGATCAACCATATCGTTCATGGACAGCAAAACCCGCCCTAAAGCAACTGCTTCGCCTTTCAAGGTGAAGAGCGCGACCGGTTTGCCCTTCTCAACAGAGGTTTCAATTTTCGCTATTCCCGGAATTGCCAATGTCGCTCCGTGGCAAATCGAGTCAACTGCAGAATCACGTAAGATGATTTGCGGAAAAGGTCGCAAGGCCAGCTCCATTGGCTGGATAATGTGGCGCATCGGTAGCTCGTTTCCTTTTTCGAACTCTTCCTGCGCCGCGCTCAAGTCGTGCAGCGTTGTAAGCCTAGTTTCTTCGGTGAAGGGCCCTGCTCGAGTTCTCCGAAGCTCACGCATGTGGGCACCACAACTTATAACTTCACCCACATCCGAACATAATTTACGGATGTATGTACCTGCCTGACATGAACATTTGAATAAGACTGTACGGCCGTCGATCTCCAGAATATCTAGTTGGTAGATGAAACGTTTTCTTGGCGCCCGTTTAACAGATGCTCTCAAAGGTGGCTTTTGGTAAATCTCACCCGTAAACTCCCTCATCACTCGCACAAGCGTACTGTTTGGAACATCAGCGTGAAGCTGCATTACGCATACATACTCCTTCCCAGAGTACAGAAATGCTTGAACGACTTTCGTAGCTGCCTCTAACGCTACTGGAAGTATGCCGGTTACTTTGGGATCCCCCCGACTATGAAGTCTCTAGGGTTCCGCCATGCCCGGCATGTGACAACCTCATGATGCGTTTAATCCAAGCAACGACCTCGTGGCTTGACGGGCCTGCAGGTTTATCGATGTTTATGATTCCATATCTAATGTGATTTGAGATTGATCTACTCGCAGGCTCAGACCCATAACGCTGATCAGTCCCTTCTACCACCTTCGTCACAAATTGTCGTTCCTCAACCACTGGAATACTCTGCAAAGACTCACCCCTTTGCAGACTGCTTTGCGTTAGATCCTATTAAGTAGACACGAAAGAATGATCAAGTACCTTTTGTCTAGGCTGCCGTTTTCGACTGGAGGAGATCTTCCTTCATGAACTTGGTCTTCTTGGCTTTTGTTAGCGCTTTCTCAACTTCATCATCAGTAGCTCCTTTCTTCAATTCGACAATTTCTAGGGTTGATTTCAAATGGTCCAAATTTGTGCGTCTACGCCTCACTCCCGTTACAGCCTTTGGTCCAGTGATCAGCACGAAATTCTTGTCCACCACATCAACAATCACGCACTTTTTGCCTGCCTCTCTTCCGAGTAGCTTGACACATATTCTGCCTACTTCAATGCCTGCCATTTCTTCTCACGAGGTTCGGACTAGGGAAGCGTGGAATAGATAAGTGTAACTTGTTCGCAATCCGTTATTAGTTATGGGTGATTAGTTTGGGGCTGTCTAGTCACGCGGGTGCTTGATTGGAGACTGTTGCGGTTCGGCGTGGTCGTTCTGGGTGGGTTTTGGATCCGCGTTGGGAGGCTGTGCGGCGTGAGGCTTGTTATCTGCATTTTATGGGTCGGCTGAATCCGATTAGTCGGAGCCGTTACGAGACGAGTTTTCGTGGTTTCATGCGTTGGTTGTGGGACCGGCAGCAACATGAAATTACGATGGCTCGAAATGATTCAACGTATCATTCGACGCTTCCTGCTGAGCTATTGGAGGTTAAGACTGCTAGGCAGCTCTTGACGTTTCAGAAGAAACTGAACTCAATGAGCATGCAGGACGAGTCAGCTGAATATCTTCTCTTAGATCTGATCGAAGCGCATGTTCAGGAGAAAGCCGGGACCACGGTAGGCATGGTAAACCGTCTTTCATAAATTCGCATGTTCTTCCTGAAGAATAGGGTGAAGATGCCCTCCACACGCGACTGGGAACCACAACCGACCCGTGAACCTACGAAGGGAAGGCTTGACGTTGACAAGGTAGTTGAGATCATCAAACATTCGAAGATTAGAGAGCAAGCAATCTTCCTAACCATGTTCCAGTCACTTATGGATCTGGAACGGTTCGTGCAATTCAACAGGAAATACGCAGGCCCATTAGTGGAACATATCAAGGCGGGAAAATTCGACGAACCCTTCAGAATCGACTATGCCTCGGGAAGAAAACGGAACAAGCAAGCCTTCCACACGTTCATTCACAGAGACGCACTCCAAGCGTGGAAGGACTACTTTGAGAGAATTAGAGGCTACCCCAAGCCAGCCGAACCAATCGCATTAGAGCAATACGAACACGAAGTATCCAAGTCGTCAATACGACACGCATTCATCACCGTCGCCGAACAACTTCGCATACGCCCACGACGCAAAGGCACACGAGACATCAGCAACCGAACAGGCGCAGCCCCACACGAAGCGTTCAGAGACGTAGTCAGAACCATGCTCCGAACACGAGCCAAGAAAGACGGGTTCGACCTTGAAGTAGCCGAATACTGGATGGGCCATAGAATCGACAAGTACAACTACGACAAGTTCGCCGAACTAGAACCAGAATACGACACTGAACACGCCAAGATCGCAAGCAAATACCTAAACGTCATCAGCAACTCGCAAGCACAAGAAACCAGCGAAATCGCCCAACTCCGCGAAGAATTTGCGAAACTTAAAGGTCAATTCGAAACCGCCTTCAAAAAACAAATCACAAACGAAACCGGCAGCGACACAAGAACATGTTGAAAAGGAGACCGGGGAACTACGCCAGGAACTGTAGGACTTGAAGCAGCGCATGGACCAATTCGACTCGGTCGTAAGGGAGAAGTTCACACCAACGTAAACAGAAACACGGATAGTCTTTGACTATCTAAGCGGTTGAACGATTGAATGTAGCTTCTGTAGTTCGCTTTCTAGTTGCTTCGTCTCGTCCAAATCCTTCAGTTTAATGGGTGTGAGCGTCTCAAGAGTTTTGTTTGCTTTTTTGACTGCTTGGGTTGCGTTATTCAACACCGCACATATTGTGGCTGTCTGAAGCAGTTCATTTGCGGCGAGCGCGGTCAACCATTTTGGGTCCCCATAACCCAGCTTCCCAAAGAATTGATTCTGCAATGAAGACACCTCCTCAATTGACAAGTCGTCAGCTTCCTCAAACGTCCCGTACGAGTTGATCAGACAGACACTCGCCAACACCATGAAAAAAATATCCTCGATACCGGCTTGAACGACCAATGGCCAGATACTGAACACGCGAGGAATCATGTCTTTGTACTTCCGTGCCAAATGCCCGAAAAAACGGTCTCAGGAATGATCGGGTATTTTAGTGGGTGGGCGACAGTGGTTTATGGTGTGAAGATCATTCTCTCTATCATTCCCACTATCAAACGTCGAGAGAAATTGAGTGATTCCCCAATAGAAATTGGACTGTCCCTCTAGGATTATTCACTAATTCTGTGTGTGGTATCAATGGTACTAGCAACAGAATTCGAACCGTAACCTATCACCCTCTAGACCACGAACCATCTAAAACCTCGCGAGAACAAGACTCTTTTGAACGGTGGAACGCCTTAACGCATCCAGGACTCACGCGTAGGGGCCTGGAGATATTCTCGAGACATTGCTGAACCTAATCGGGAAAGCGGTAAGAGACGCTAAGTACGAGGTTCGTGAATAAGGCGAAAACGGTCCTCAGAGTGACAGAACCCTGAACCTTTTTTTCACTTCTTCCAAAGAGTGAACAATGCAAAGATAACAATTAGATATGCAAGCATTCGGACCGCGATGAGTGGAATTGCCAAACTTTCAGCGAGGCCCAGCAAGGTCACCAAATGAGAGATCGCAAACAGGCCGAAGGCTATTCCAATGTACAAGGCGAGAGAGCTCTTCTTCCTACCGAAAAGCGACACGCCCAAGATGAAAATCACCGCAGCCAGAACGAAGTTGACTACCGTCACCGCATCCAAGACTCATCGTTCAGGCAGAAGACTGGTGCCACTATAAGAGTTGCAGAGGTAATCACATCAAAGTCGCCGCAGGAAGCAGTGAACTCTCTTTGAAGAAAGTCTGTCTAGGATTCGCTGCAGGTAGCCCAAGTAGCGGTGACCGGTGCGCATCAGGCTTGGGAGGGGTAACGGTAGGGCCAGGGCTTGCAGGAATTAAGAACGGGCATCAGATCGCCGTGTGATTACGGGACAACCTTCATTCATGGACCTGATCTCTCAACCACCGACTTCCAGAGAAAGAATCCGATCACTGAAAAAGTGATAATGGGCGAGACCCATTGTGGAATTTTGGCTCCGAAGCTCTCAGCCACCATTATCAGCCCGAGAAAGAGCACGGAATACATAGCACCATTCTTGAGATACTTGTATTTCTTGACCGTCTCAATATTCCGCACCGTGAGCTGGCGAACTGCAAGTGCTGCAAGCCCGTTTCCCACCAAGATCAGTGGAACAGACAGAGTGAATGCGAATGCCCCGAGCACACCATCAATCGAGAAGGTTGCATCAATCACTTCGAGATAGAGTAGCTTACTAATATCGCTGAGCCCACTCCTGTGAACGAGTTTCCTTTCATTCTCTTCCGCGCTTTGTCTGAACCCGTGCGTAATGAAATATGCTGTGGAACCAACCACCGCACCGAACCCCACGTATGCATTTCGCTGTATCCCCAACCATGCTATCATCGCCAGAAGAACGGAAGCGAACGTGTAAAACCACAAACCGTGTTGATGAATGAAACTCTCTCCCTTGAGCCCGTAGCTCTTCTCTTCCATGTCATAGTTTTCTCTGCTTCCAGTTGCGCTTTCAAAATAGTTCACAGAAGAGAGGACTCTTAAGTTAAGTTACGTTTGACTGAAACGGGATGTGAAATGCCGGTCGCGAAGGCGAAGCAACTTGCGAATATGGCAACCAGCGCTGCACTTTATGCGGTAGCTATAGCGGCCACAGCGTTCGTACCGACACCTTGGGGTGTCGGACAGTTTAGACCGGGTGTTGTGATTCCCGTCATCTACGCTTTTCTTGGCGGACCGTTGGTGGCCGGGGTGGGTGCGGCCGTCGGTACGTTGATAGGCAGTTTTATTCTTCAAGCAGCAGGTACAGGGCTCGGTCCTCTCGGTAGTCTCGTTTCGGGGGTTCCGGCGAATTTCATAGGATTCTACCTCCTAGGCTGGTTTGTTAACAAATGGAAGTCGTGGAAGGGTTTCATTTTTGGCACTTTTGTCTCTCTCATGATTGGGAATCTTGTGGCAGCTGGAGGTGTTGCATTCTACTTGACGTATGTGTTTCCGCGTTGGGCTTCGATGGTTCTCGAAGTCAAGCTAGGTACTATACTAGGGCTCACACTTTTCTGGACGGTTACCATGTTGCCTTTCGTTCTAACCTTAGTGCCCCTGGTGATCCTTGCGCTTAGCAGAACTGGCTTCTCAAGTATGGAAGGCTTCTCTTACTTCAGGTCTGCGAGCATGATGGATGTTGCGGTTCCGTCAGTAGGCGTTGCTGTGATTTTGGGTGCGATTTACGTGCTTATAGTTATGACGTCGGTTGGGAGCTTAATGTTTGCATCTGTTGTTAGCGAGGAGAACATTTTCTGGGTGAAAAGTCTCTTCGCCTTTTCAGCGATAATCATGATCGGCTTCGCGGTTTTGGGAGTTCTTTTGGTGACCAAGCCATATCGCAAATTAACCCGATCTTGAAGGAGGTTGTCGGTTGATGCGGTTTCGTTGATTCGTTAGAATGGTTAGTCACGTCAATTCCTTAACCGAGGTAACAACTCCTTGAAGACGTAGATACACGTAGGTGTCAAAGTCACTATCTTTGGTTCTGAAGATGAAAGAGTCGGATTCGCTGACGCCAAAATCGAGGATTGACTTTACCCAAATTCTTCTCGAATCCGTAAATGAATCAATCTCCATCACGTTAGGACGACCCATAACACCAGAACTCAACCACCATCTAGAGGCGTACATTGGGCTGTCTGATGATGAGATGGAGGATAATGTTGACCGCTTGTTCTCTACGTTAATAGACTCTTTCGGTCTGCAAGGCAGCGACATCCGCAAGATGGTGGTTAAGAGAATGTACCAGAAGGCAGGCGTCCCATTCTACGAGGTTGCGGGCACGCACATGATTCAATACGTACATGAACTCAAACGGAAGCTAACTCCGCAAGAAGGCTCGATCTAAGAACGAAAGGTACGCCCTTCAGCGTTGCAGGAATGTTTTGCCAGCATAGTCTGAGAGTTCGTAGGTTGTAACTCCAACTTTCAAGGAGCCCCATAACTCCAAATGAGTCGAAGAGCTTGTGGCCCCGTCGTTCCGAGAAGGGTTGAATGTGCTTACGGGAGGATTGGGCCTCTGAGCTTCAGGCAGAAGCTGTGGAATATTGTTCTTAGTGGTTATCCAGGTTCCGGCAAGACCGTGCTCGCGAGGCGTCTCGTGTCTGAGAACCCGACGTTCGTAAGACTAAGCGTGGATGATGTTCGCTCAATGTTCTACGGAACAGCTGCACCTTCAGACGAGGAGGATTTCGTTTACAAGTGTCTAGCTTCTTATCGTGACTTTGCTCTCAGAAGTGGGCATAACGTAATTCTTGATTCCACCGCACCTCAAAACTCCATGCGTGAGTTCCTGCTGAAGACTAAGGTTGAGGATGTCGTGCGGTTGCTTGTTGTCATGATCGTAAGCAAGACGGAAGTGGACAGGCGTAACCAAGAGCGGAACTTGATCGGAGCCAGTGATGCTTACGATAAGGCTTGGGAGGAACCTCTTAAGAAAATGCCCGTCTTGAAGTTCAGAAACGAAGATCAGGCCAGCTTCGACACGAGCTACTACCTACTAACGGAACTACTCAGAAGCAACGTCAGCCCCTACCTAAAACGGTTCATGGAACACATCTTCCCAAGAACAAGAGCAAGGGATTCCAAAACGTAATCAAGAACGCGGGACAAACGTGAAGGACTGATCCTAAACAGTCATGGTCCCGTTCAGCCGAGTTTGATCGCGGTCCACTTCTGCAGGAACGTTTTACCCGCGAACTAAGAGGATGTATGAGAAAGCTGGAGTTCCGTTCTATGAAATTGGTGGGCAACCAATGATTCAGTATGTGGAAGAACTCAAGACAAGGTTGACGAAGACGGATAATCAGGGTTACTGCGAGTGCTGTGCCGGGGGAGAATGGAGTCATGTTTGTGATCTCGTCGATTCTGGCGTATTTCGCTAGGCTTACGGCTACTGCACCGTCGGCGCTAGAGTTCGTCAAGGACCCTGCATCGCGACACGATTTCGTTAGGGTGTCGACGTGACTTCATTACATCGCTAAACCTGACTCAAGGGCGATTCGACGACCACTCACATCGCGCAGAAGGGGACGACGAAGATCTAAGTCCACTAGGAATTGACTCCAGGATTGGAGAATAACTCTAGATTCAACCTCGGAGAAGCCTTATACTCACTGATTTGGAGTATCCTCTTGGGTGCACAGTTCACTAAGCCGACCTAGCCCCGCATACAATACAGATCTGTCCCTCTAAAGGACATGATAACGTAAAGGATAATTGTCTTATTTGCACAATCTCTCAGTCCGTGAATAGAATGCCTGAGTTCTGCGTTAAATGTGGCAACAAGCTAACAGAAGATGAAAGCTTCTGTCCAAAGTGCGGTGCTCCCATGCGAGTTGCTGCCCCAACTCAGCCAGCTCAACCCTACCAACCCACCCCTCAGTCGAACTCAAACAAGGTCTGGGGAATCGACAAACGAATCATCGTCGTGGTCGTAGTATTCCTCGTTCTAATTGTTCCCGTGTTTCCACGGGACAAGGTCATCTACGTTGATGGCTCTACACAAACGATGACGATGTCAACATCTTACATTACTTCAGTTCAAAGGTATGCGACTCAATCAGAGATTTCAATAAACGTCTACAAGGGCACGCTGAACACGGTTTCGGACACTTACTACAACAGCTACTCCAATTACTGGTATGGCAACTACAACAATGGTTGCTACTATAGTGATTATTACGGCGGATGGGTTTGCGGTAATTACAACTACAGTTATTGGCCATACTACGGCCAATCCCAATACGGTTACAATACCGTGACTGTGGACCCGAGCGATAACATCGTCAAAATTCACCAAACACAGGAATCAAACGGTTTATGGACAATGGTCCTGACACACTACGACGGAACCACAGACACGTACCGACACGTCTACCAAATGGACCTAACCCGGACAGGCACCTCAACCGTCCAAGGATCAGTCACGGCAAGCAACACGATCACAAATTCAGCTATCACGCCCGTAACGTTCTCAGTACCATGTCAAGCATGCATTCCGCAGCATGTCACGGAACACGTTAGCTTGCTTCAACTGCTCTTCGGATTCTAAACGACCGCTCTTCGGTTCCGTTTCGACCGGCTGAAGGGCGGAGAGGTTTACTGTTGTCGATGTTGGGCTAAACGTCGCGGAGACAGAACCCAAACTCGAACCACCATAGGACGGGACCAGAACGAATCATTAGGCTGAATAGCTGTCTTTGCATTTTCCACATTTATGGAGCCCTGGATGGCCAGCTTCTAGCCTACAGACGTGTTTATGGGGATGACCAGCCCATGCCCTTTTGCACTTCATCTTCATCATTATCGTCTCAATCACTTCACGTATGTGTTAGGTCCCGTAAAAAAAAGGGACCTAGCGTTTCTCACGTCGGGTTAACTATTCCTTGAAGTCCGTTCGTTCTGACTAGTCGCTGCACGTCGAAAACCTCATGGGCGTCTCCCAGCATGACTTCAACATCCTTCTTGATGGCGTCAACGTACCATTCGTCTGGTTTGGATCCTTCCACCGCGGCTAGTTTCGTTACTAATCCGTGGATTCCTTTCGGGACCTGCAGGACGACTTTGACCGTTTCCTGATTTTTGCTTAGTTCCTCGAGAGTCTTGATGAATGTGTCTGGATAGATGGGCTTACCGGTAGCTAGTTTTCTTAGCGTCTCCTCAATCAGGGTAGATCTCTTCCAGCGGGTGTGTTGAACATACATCAGGACGGACATGTTGGATGAAGCGCACATGTACATTTAATTGCACGTAGTGGGACACCAGCCACTCGTGCAAACGCATGAAGCCAGCTTATGCGATCGCTTCACTAGCGGTAGTTGTGATGCTTCTCTGCGGGGTTTTCTTGCCTTTGGCACCGACCACCGTTCGAGGGTCAGGGTCTAAGATTCAACACTTGATCTTCATCGTGCAAGAGAATCATTCGTTCGATAATTATTTCGGAACTTATCCGGGTGTTAATGGGCTTTCGCTTGGTGCAGCTATTCCACTTGATCCAAACCAGACAAGCTTGGGATATTTTCACCCGTTCCATTTGAACGTGACACAACCGATTCTGATCTGGGGAGATGAACTTCCGCCAGGTGTGGCTGATCCAGACGATCTTCAGCCAGCTAATTCAGCTGCACCTTTTCACATAGGTAACGAATCAATTGGTGGAGATTTGCCTCACGCATGGTTGGTTGCGCACAGAGCTTACGATAATGGGAAGATGGACGGGTTCATTGCTGCTGAAGGCAGTACACTGACGATGGGGTACTACGATAGCAGTGACATACCTTACTACTGGGATTACGCGAACCAGTACGTGTTGGATGACAACTTCTTCTCTTCCCTGATGGGTCCAAGTTTTCCGAACCACCTCTACATTGCCTCGGGAACAAACGGGCCCGTGAACAAGTTGCCTCCGCTCTGCCTCCAAGCTCCTTGCAAATGGATAAAGGACGGTAGGATAATTGATGATCCTCCGTCAGACTATGATTGGCAAGGTCTTTCCTTGGATTGGTCAACGCTTGCTCAGGAACTCAGTAACGCGAACGTGTCCTGGACATGGTATGATGGGAAGGCTGAACCGACCAAACCTGACGTTTGGGATATCCTACCCCTATTCAGCTATTTCCAGAATAATCCTGACCAGCTTGTTGAGCACGTGAGGAATACTCAAGCTTTCGTCAACGCTACCCACAACGGTCAGCTGTCAGCAGTGTCATGGATATTCCCGGGTGGCTGGATCCCACCAACCTACCCCTCTGTATGCAGGGGTGAATCCACCAGTGAACATCCACCAGCGAGGAGTGACTGTGGAATGGATTACGTCTCATACCTGGTGAACCAGGTTATGCAGAGCCAATACTGGCAATCGTCTGCGATAATCATAACCTGGGATGATTACGGTGGCTTCTACGATCATGTTCCTCCACCACAGGTTGACGCCTACGGAGAAGGCTTCAGAGTACCAACCCTCGTAATCTCACCATGGGCGAAACA
Source organism: Bathyarchaeia archaeon (assembly GCA_050012795.1). Taxonomy (GTDB): domain Archaea; phylum Thermoproteota; class Bathyarchaeia; order 40CM-2-53-6; family 40CM-2-53-6; genus FEN-987. Next base: position 34,051 of record JBEKGM010000030.1, read on the forward strand.
TGGATTCATCGACCACACGCAATACGAATCCGCCTCAATGTTGAGGTTGGCTGAAGACAACTTCAACCTCCCAACCCTCGGCGTGAGAGATGTGAACGCTAACGATATGATGAACTCGTTCGACTTCAACCAAGCACCCCAACCTACACTGATCGAGCCCGCAAACTTCGTAGGCCCAGCAGAAACTACCACAACAACGCATACAACCACAATTCCTGAACTCAACTCGACTCAGACGTATTTCATTCTAGCCGTATCGGTAGCGATTGCTGCTATTGTACCGACCTGCATAATTGGCAGGGGCAAAAGATTGTCTGCAAGAAGTTGACGAGGTACTCGCGTTCGAAATGTGGGTTACAGGTTGCCGTCTTGTACCCCCCCTCTTCTATATTCGTATCACAACTGGTGGGTTCCTTTAACCAAGCTAACCTGCGAATGGTTAGGGTAGGGTGATGCCGAATATTCCTACGGCTCCCCGTATGATGAAAGATATGCCGATTGCTCCCATGAGGATGTCCATAACCTTCCCTGTGATTACCATCACCGAGGGTTTCAAAATTCTCATCAATCGACTACTCAAACCAAAGAGCAACAACACAATCAAGCAATCCACAACGATCGCGAGTGCGGTGCTGAAGTCCCCTAAACCT
>JBEKGM010000031.1:0-34561 GCA_050012795.1 Bathyarchaeia archaeon
AAGACGCTACACAATGAGGCCGCACAGCATCAGAAAATTCTTCCGAACCCAAATGGCCGCCTTAGGCGTACAAAACGACTACATCGAATATATGATGGGACACACCATTAGCACCTATCACGACATCGAAATGAAAGGCACCGAATTCATGAGAGGAATCTACACAGCCTCAGGCCTGAGCATAAAACCCAAAACCACATCAAACAGAATAGAAACCCTCAAGGAAATAGTCAGATCATTCGGCCTCAACCCAGACGAGATCCTAACAAAAGAAGCCCTAGCCAAACCTCACAGAACCGTCATAAAAGCAGGCATAGAAACACACCAAACAGACACACTGCTCGAGGCCCTAAAACAGAAACTCAAACAGGAACTAGCCACCGAAACCACACCCAAAACAGTAGAAGTTACAAAGTAAGAATGGTAGCCCGGGGGAGATTCGAATACGGGTCGCGCATTCGGCGATCTCCCGTCGGCAGGTCTCTCCTCGGTGAGGGGATCCAGAGCCTTCTAGTGACAGATTTCTGGCGCCAATGCTATGCATAGTCCCAATTACGGTTTGACCACTACACCACCGGGCTACTAGGTCAAGGCAACCGAGTCGACTTATCTTAAAGTTTCGTTAGTTCGAGTATTAGTGGTAAAGACCATCATGACCCTGTAGAGTAAACCTAGAATAAGCGGTGAAGATGCAGTGGTTGTGGCTGCTCGCATGACCAGAAAGATGCCGATGTCCCTCCGGCTTGCATCTACTGCTATGAACGCTGCGGTGTATGCAGGGGTCGGAGCTCTGTGGACTGTTTTTCCCGTTACCGTCTACGGGATCAGATTCTGGCCACAAGTATTCGTGCCTGCAGCATTCAGCGTCCTATTCGGCGCTTGGACGGGAGGGGTGGGAGCCGCAATCGGGATATTTCTTGCGGATGTCATTTACGGTCATCATGATGCCCTACTCAGTCTGTTGGTGGGAGTTCCATCAAATTTCCTAGGGTTCTTCATTATCGGTTGGCTCAGTAACAGGAATCAATCCCCGGCGACCAGGCGGACTCTGATTATGACGAGCCTGCTTATCCCCGTCGTTCTGGCAGGATACGGAATCTACCTAGTGGCTGGGCCAACTCTCTTCGCGACAGCTCAGCTGCTCCTTGCGTTCGTAGGCTTGATCGTAGTGGTTGCAATACTGGGTTCAACTGTCATCCGCAACAGATGGGCTAACTTTGAAGCAGCAGCGTCGATTGGTTTGGGGATCGGAAGTCTCATCATCGGCATGGGGCTCGTGGCATACAGCTCGGTCTTCACATTGCCGTCGGTCGTGGGCAAAGGCCCTTTTCCTATATCTGTCATATACGCCGCAACTACCTTTACCTACCTGTCCGAAATCCCGTTCCTGATTCTTCTTACCCCTCCCATTGTTGCAGCGTGTAGAGCTGCTTTTCCCAGCCTTCGAGTGGAGTCAACTGAGACGAGCTAGCGACAGGTCGTAGTCTCTCCTTGCCAGTCTCGGATGCGACGTCGCCAGCGGGTATATCGAGTTTCTTTGAAATTTGTCGTGTCGACCCGAATGGTAATCATCTAATCGATCCGCTGCTCATCGGTGCTCGGGGTGGGGGCTTCGCTCTCAAACCCGGGGTAAGAGCTCGTGTATCAATCAGAAAAGCATCTAAGACCAGAATCAGTATTCGGATAAATTCCAAACTGACTCCTGAAGCGAGTACCACACTATGGGCTATCGAGAGGCTCTTGCATACAAACAGGGTGAGGTTAGATGTCAAGGTGAATCTACATGTAGATGTTCCCATCGGTGCCGGTTACGGGACGAGCGCTGCTGGTACTGCTGCATCCTGCTTGGCGCTTGCTGATGCCGCTCAGTTCCCAGTCACCTTTAACGAGATTGGGAAACTCACCCATGTGGCTGAGGTTATCAAACAAACTGGTCTTGGAACAGCTTCGGCAATACTCGTGGGCGGTTTTGTGCTCGTTACTGAGCCCGGTGCACCTGGGATCGGCGAAGTTGATCGGTTGCCTTTTCCGAAGGAACACTCCATCATCTGCGCATATCTTGATGCCATTCCAACCAAGAACATGCTCTCCCAACTGGATATCGAAAGACGAGTTAACCCTGCAGGGCGCACGGCTCTGGCAGCGATAAGACGAAAACCTTGTCTGACCAAGTTTCTTTCCGAGGCTAGACGATTCGCAAGAAAATCTGGCTTTCAAACGGAGGAGACATCTCGAATAATGGAAATCATGATTGCAAATGGAGCTGTCGGTGCGGCACAGAACATGGTCGGGAAAGCGGTTCACGGAGTTGCTGAAAACCAGTCAATACGAAGGATAACTGGAGAGGTGAAGAAGGAATTTCGAGCCGCCAGGATCTTCGTAAGCGCCCTGGACGACAGAGGTGTTCGACTGGTTGAAAACTAAGCCAAAGCACTAAATGCTGACCTCGAACGAAGGACCAATCCACCCTCGACGGGGGAAGACTAACGTCATCAATCAAAAGACAAGAAAACGGCCCCAGTTACACTCACGTCGCGATGGGAGGTACATTCGATGTTCTCCATCGCGGACACAGACTACTGCTGAAGAAGGCTTTCGAGGTCGGAAAGAATGTTACTATTGGCGTCACTAGCGACGCTTTCGCTCGTCAGCTCCACAAACCGCACAAGATTGACCCGTTCGAATCTCGAAGGATTGAACTTGAAAACCTGCTCGGGAGGTGGGGTGTACTTTCACGATCTAGGATTGTACGGCTAGATGATCGGTTCGGCCCTACTATTACAACTCCGGGAATCCAAGCGATTGTCGTAAGCAAACGTACCGTGAAGACGGCGTACGAAATCAACCGAAGGAGGCGTCTAATGCGAATTAACCCATTAGCCATCGTCGCGATTGATTTGATTCAGGCTCAGGACAGAAAACCGATTTCGTCTACCAGGATAAGGCGGGGTCGAATAGACAGAGAGGGTCACGTAGTTAGAAAGCGCTGATAGTTACACATAAGCCCATAGCTTGTAGGCCGCGGATTGTCTGCAAATCTGTGTACATGTGCATGCTGGTCTCGGTACAAACTCCGCAGGAACCCAGGGTTCGAGAGAGAATAATGGCTCTTGGACCCCGCAGGCAAGACAAAACACGCCTTCCAAAGTCCAAGCAAAACGTTCGCTGCCGCATGTGCACATTGGCTCGGCATATTCAAAATCTGCACTTGAGAGTCGCCTTGTTCTTGCGACAAGCTGTAGATTGGCGTATCTCCTTCTTTTCCATTCAAGATAGCATGATTTGTTACCGCAGAGTTTTCGTGGTCTTCCGAACAAGTACTGAAGAATTTGACCGCATATGACGCAGCGACTCGTCTGTTCCAATACGTTGATGACTCCAGGTGGCTAGAACTATCCTTGAGTCAAGATGTAGCTCTTGACGCCTTTCTGATCGAGGTTAATTACTGCTCCGCGAAGTATGCCTTCGCCATACTCGCTTCCAGGGTTGATGCACAGAGTCCTGCCAATCTTGACGAAGCCTCGGGACTCGTGTATGTGTCCGTGGAGTCCTAGTAGGGGTTTGTGCTGCTCAATCAACTGCCTTACTGTCGTACTCCCTACATGGATCATACTTATGCCTCCGCCACCCTTCACCACTGGCTTGAGGGTAGCGTCGAGTTCAGGCGCCAGATCCAAGGGCGTGTTGTATGGGGGAACATGCAGATTGAAAATAGCATTTTCCATGTGTTGGACTTTGTCAACCATTGGGCCGAACTTCTTGATCAGCTCTTCTTCAGGTACTTCACGAGGGCTGTTCCATGGAGTAATGTTTGCCCAACCGCTCGAAATCATTTCATGATTATCGTCGATAGAGACCACTTTTTCCTCTGGGTAAATCACTACGGAAGATTCTCTGAGTGCGGCGTCAATGTCAAAACGGTCATCGTTTCCAGGACTAATGAAGCATTTGGCCTTTGAGTCTTTGAGTCGTTCTTCCGCTATTCCAACCCATCTCTTGACGCCCTGAGCCATGACCTTTGAGAAAAGCTCGTTGACAAGCTGCTTGTCTGCCTGGAGCTTCTCAACCTCCTCCGGCGTTGATGAGTACGGATAATATCCACTGTTACGAATATTCTTCTCAATTGCCTGAACTTCATTAGGGGTCTTCATTAATTGTTGAGTACCAAGGAAATCAGCGACCGCAGTACCATCAGGTTGATGAACTATAGGAACAATCATCTTCCCAGTTATGTCTCCGCCAAGGATCAGGACATCAGCCTGATAGAATTTCGCCGAATTCAAGAATTTCATGAAACACACTTCTGAGCCGTGAACGTCGGAAGTGAAGAAGATCCTGGTGTTAGCCATGATTCCTGTCACATTTTAGGTTCGCTAAAAGCTAACGTTCACCTTTTTAATATATTGTATTCAGGCTCACCATCGACATAGATGCGTTCCTTCGGAGGTCCTTGTATTCAGGCTACATGAATCCTGACTGAAGTCTCACTCCAAGTTCCCCCTTCCTTATCCTTTTCATCGGTTTTTCACTTTTTCTTTAATTTCCTAAACATTCCCGATCCAAAAAATCGGCCGTGTGTTGGCTTCTGAGAGGTCTGGTGATCCGTCACATAATCGGGTTGATACTGAACCAGAATATCTGTCCCAAACTCATGAAAGCCATTTTTGATTGTGTTCCATACTGTCAGCTTCGATTTTTTGGAGTCGGTTTCAGACAGATGTGGTCACTTGGAGCCAACCGCAGCGCGGTAGAAAGCCCTACTCAATGTAACAGACCGGTCGTGGGAGCTTGAAGCTATGCTGGTGGTGAATCTTATCGAGCTGAGATTCTATACTTACCAGACATCGTAGACGATGAGGACATTTCATGCTAATGGCAGCTCTCTGGAGCATGCGCTCTTGTCGATTAAAGCCTCTCAATCGCCGTCGAAAACATTACAACTCCTTGATACGTCTTGACTGTCCAAATTCTGACGACTTACAGAATTCGTGAAGCGAGAAAGCCTTATGATGGGTGATCATGGTGTTTTATCGCTGGATGTGACCAATTCTGATATCCATAAGAGATTACACGGAGTCGCGTGATTCTGCCATCATGTGAAGGGTATCAGAATTGCGCTATTTCAGCGAATTGAGATGAACTAAGGTTTCAGATCTTTGGAGTTTCATGTGCTGAACTAATTTCCGTGTCGTGGAGCAGAATCTCTTGATTACGATGGCTGCAAAGACGAGGCAGATCGTCCTACAACGATCGTCCAGAATAGGTAAGATACCCAGAGAGGATTACTATGCTGAGCGGCAGAAGAGATGGGTTTGGGTATTTCCGAAGATCGATAAACACTCCACGCTTAACCAGATTGTAGATCTCGATGTGTTCTTTGCCATCCTTTTTTCACATAGCGTAAAAAAGCAGGCCGTGGCGAAAGCAATTGTTCAGATCATGGTTGAAGAGAAACGTCCAATGTACCTCAGGGATCTTCACTTCAAAACTCTAGAAAGGATCAAAGTCAGCGCACAGACCCTTAGTGACACCTACAAAGCCATGCTTCGGAGCGGTCTTCTTGAGAAGAAATATCGAAATGATCCAACTAACCTCAGTGCCCAATTTGCAAATCGACTACGTGATCTTGCTAGTTATTGGGAGAATTACCTCGCAGCGAAAATCGTGTAGGACTCCATTTTTTTGGAGTATTAGGGATCTCTCCAATTTATTGGATTACGCCGTGTATCTTGAGTCGGGGCGCTTTTGCGTACCCTGCTGCGCTTGTGGCTGAGGGATCGGTGGTAACGGAGGTGGAATGTTAAGACTCCTAGAGAGCAATATGGCATCCGCTATTGCGGCGTTCGAAACCGCTTGAATCAGCTGGGGGGGTGGTGGCTTTTTCGCGTTATGTTCCTCGACGATCCTTCTCGTATCTTCACTGTCGCCAGAGATCTTTGCTTTTCCCTTGATACTGATCTGTGCGATGGGGGGCGTGAAGCTCACCGTAAACACGAAAGGCGCTTCCAACGTTCCGTCTGATCGTTCTCCTATGTCCAGCATGTTGATATTGACTCCGATCTGGACTTGTTGTGGTAGAGCTCGATCGGTCTCCCACAGCCTTTCAGCTGAAAAATTCGTCATGAAAATATTCACCTGTATCAAGAGTCGTGGCCACTCTTCCTCTCCTGGGGTGGTCTCGCGTTTTAAACGTTCAGCACATGAGTATTCCGTTCCATTTTACACCATAGTCTGAACCGGAAAACACAAAATGAAGATAAGCGACAATTTGTTGACAAAAGCTGCAGATCGCGTAAGAAACCGAAACACCGTGTTACCTTATAGCAAAATGGATTCGCTAGCCATATTCGTTGACCTAGTAGGCCTTCCGGAGTGAGAGTTCGCCAAATGCGAGATGTCCGATACATGAATGTGGTCGAAAGACGTGGTTTCGTAAACCAGTAACCGAGACGTCAGAGACTTGAAAATGTGGTAAGTTCGACTCTTTGAAAGAGTAATATGACCTTTTCCGGGAGAGACAGAATCTTGGCGGAGAGCAGTTATGTCGTCTCATTACGAATTGATCAATTATCGCCCTTTTGTGATGAATTCCCCATTTTCGCTGTGTGGTCCAGCATAGAAGAACACGAATACATGCTTTTGAACGAATCCAATGTGCTTTTAAGAAAATGGAAACAATAGGGCGCCGGTCATAAACATGAATTCCAAACAGGTCGTTGCAGCCATTTCGGTGGTTGTGCTACTAGTAATTCTGATCTATCCTGCATTATCCTCCGGATCGTTGTCAATTTCATTGGAGTCGAAGAGTATCCCTGCAGCCGATCACGTGATAATCACAATCACGAATGTTTGGGCGCACAGGACGGGGCAAATTCAGGGTCAGGGTTGGGAATTGGTGTTTAACACGACCAAGAGTGTCGATCTCATGTCGCTAGTCAGTTCGCCAGACGTAATCAAAGGAAATGCCCCGGTAGCAACCTATGATACATTGCGGGTCGACGTGTCAAACGTGACGTGGGTATTCAATGGGACGTCAAGTAACCCTCAGCTGGAATCAGGTCAGCTGACTTCCAGCATAGATTTTACCGTGAGATCTTCGCAGGACCTTCCGCTGATCTTGGTGATAGTTGGCCGTTCGGAGATCTTACAAGGCCAGAAATTTTTCGCGGCAACATTGAACGCTACGTTGGCGAATGGCCCATAACCTCTTACCATGCTAAGCCACAAATAGACGTAATACACTTCATTTCAGTGACTGCCGATGGGTGTGATAGGGCGAGATCAACTAACGAAGTTAATTCAAACTTACAACTGTATTCACCCATTTGACTATGCTCTACTGGATGGTGATGGATACGTAATGACGGTGCGAGATGAAACTACTTTGCATTATCTTGAGCACAGAAACGTTATTTCCTACGAAGTGGTCTTCACTCCACCTAACTTTGTGTCCCATCTCACGGCGAAGAGCAAATACGGGCGTATGGGTCTCTCATTTCTGAATGCGGCTAAGGTTCACAGCGGCTTCGTCGGACGATTAGCTTTGGAGCTTGTCAACTTGAACAATGGTCGCCAACCTATAACAATTAAACGGGGAGATCCGCTTATGCACATTGAATTCATTTCTCGAGAAGGAGAGCCGTCACCGTACAAAGGTGATTATATGTTCCAGTATATGACAGACGACGAGGTGGAACTGTACATTGGAACTCTCAAGCAACACTTCAAAGGCCTCTTCGACTCTGCGCTATTGGATCGCGTTAGCAAAGAAAGGGTTCGCGGGTGAAGCTTATCTTCGGCCGAGCACGGCCCGCTTTCTTCGAGCTCTGTAGCATATTTGAATCCAAGCAGCTACGATGATCGCCAATACGACCAATCCGGCCATAATTAGTTCTCGATTTCCAGAGCCTACATCAACAAGCGCGCAGTCTCCTACGGACCTAGCTAATCCCGTTGCGACAACCTCCGCGCTGTAACCGTAATCCGCGAAGATCGTAGATGTACTGTTAAGACCTCTGATTATCTTAATTGATGATGAGATAATGGGCACTGGTGAGTAGCGCCAAGTCGTAGTGTCATTTTGGAGGTTGTATGTGTAATTCCACTGATTGAGTGAAACATTTAGCGGTCTGAAGTCGAACAGTGTCAAGTTCCCGGCTTGATTGGCCGCTTGATCGCCTGCGACGGAGGTATTGTTGGAGAAGAAGGTTACACCGTTAATTGTCGCGTTGGGCCTTCCTATGTAGCGAGTCGCGTTAACATAGTAATCATAAATGGGTCGAAGATATCGGCTTCCGACAGTGTTGAAACTGAGATTTCCAAATCGCAAGTCATTGTCGATGTGAAATGACTTCCAAGCAGTCGTCGTGTTCATTATGTTGCCATTTTGAACAGTTACACCCGACACGTCAACGGAAGCCGTCACGTTCAGCCAGTTTGCTCCAGATGAAACTGCAACTGTCAGGTGCGAGGCAGCAGCCAACGGATCGGCAGCTCTCAAAGCGTTGGTAAAACTCGACATGAGAGTTGAGTCAGTTGCACCATCCAGCGTGGCCGTCGTGTCTGGCAATTTGGTCATATTTTGATGAAAGGAGAGTGTCAGCGTTGACCCTATTATCCCATTTCGGATTGTCAGTGTGACTTGCGAGGCATGAACGGGCACCGCGATGAGTGATCCAATGACGATTATGAAAATGAGTGCTGCTTTGTAGCGCATTGTTCCGCACTGCTCACGCTTGGTAGCGCAACCAGAATAATGATTGGTATTTAAAGTTCAACAGGTGTGTGGCGAAAAAGCTCGGTCAAGAGAGGATTAAGTATTCGCTGGGACTCGTAAGAGTGGTTTGACTTTACCGAGCAGAGCTTCTCATTATAGGTGGATTCAGCGGTACGCGATGAACTCCTTTCCCAAGAGCTCACGTGCGAGAATTATTTTCATGACTTCTGTTGATCCTTCTGCGAGCATGTATGATCGAACTCCTCGTAGGCCCATCTCCAGTGGACAATCTAGCGTATAGCCGAACGCGCCAAACCATTGTAACGCATCGTTGATTGCTTCAAAGGCTACGACTGGCGCCATCATCTTGGCTTCTGCTATGGCCTTGCTAACAGCGAACCTACTGATCTTGTCATCGTGTTGGGATTTTTCGAATAGCCAAAGACCGCGGTATGCTAGTAGACGCGCAGCGTCAACACGAGCGAAGTCCTCTGCGAGTTTGAATTGCACGCCTTCATATCGTCCGATAGGTTGACCAAACGCCTTTCTCTGTTTCACGTACTCTATTCCAGTCTCCAGGGCGGCCATGGCGGCTCCTGTACACACCGCCGCAATGATTGCTCGTGCATAATCAAATCCCTCCATGGCGTAGTAGAATCCATTATTCTCTTCACCGAGCAAATTCTCAACAGGGATGCGCACGTCTTTCATTGTGAAGCCGCCTGTAGACATGCCGCGACGACCCATCTCTTCAAGCAGTGTTGTCGATATGCCTTCTGCATCTATTGGGACATAGAAGAATGACAGCTTGTGGCTTGTGTCTCCACCTGTCTTGGCAAGTACAAGATACCCTCCGCTCTCTGGCATCTGCTCCTTAGCTTCTCTTATACCACTGATGTACATTTTCTCACCGTTCAACACATACTCATTCCCGTCGCGTCTCGCGGTGGTACTCATGTTCTGAAGATCCGAGCCAACCCCGGGTTCAGTTGTGGCAATTCCAAGGAAAGACTTTCCGGCCGCTACTTTAGGTAGGGTTTTCTTCTTGAGCGCGTCGGATCCGAACTTGTTCAGCACATGACTCCAGGAGACGGGTACAAGATACAACACCGCAGTTGAACAGCTTAGATCCCCTCTACCAATTTCCTCTCCCGCGATGCCTGCTGAGATGGCGTCGGCGCCGGATCCTCCAAGCGCAGGTGCAATCGCTAACCCGAATAATCCCATTCGTGCCAATCCGTCGATGATTGAATCTGGCATTCTGCCCTTGCGTTCCATTTCGCGCGCAAATGGGGCAAGATTCTTGTCGCAGAATTCCCTGACGGATTTTCGGAACAATTCATGTTCTGGGCTGAAGTCGAAATCCACTGGTTCTTCCTCCAAATGAGATTCCGTAGAAGCAATATGGCTTCTTAGTACTTAGAGAATATAGGACCCCTATAAGACTACAGCTAACTCAGGTTATCGAACGGTAGTGCCTACAGGAACATCTCCTTCAGCGGTTAGCCAAATGGGTTTTCCGTTGAGATCTGCAGCCAATAGCATTACTTCAGACCTTATTCCGGCGATAGTTTTCGATTCCATGTTTGTGATGACAATAACGCGTCTTCCCAACAGATCTTCGGGGGAGTAGTATTGGGCGCCCCCTGCGATTGCTTGTGCTTGCTTTTCTCCTATATCGACTTCAACTTTCATTATCTTCGTCAGTCCAGGAATTCTTTCCGCCGTAACGATCTTGCCGACCTTCAACGAAAGTTTTTCGAAGTCCTTGAGTGTTACAGACATTGTACTCAATTCTTGAATATCTGTATCAGCTGCTCGGCAATCTGCGTGCTTTCGAGCCGTTGGCATTCGGCAGTTTGTGCTCCTATGTGTGCCGTGCAAACTACGTTTGGGAGTTTGATCAAGTTTCTTTCCCATTCGTCGACGGGAGGCTCCTTATGGAACACGTCTAGTCCCGCACCTCCCAGTTTACCGCTGTTAAGAGCTTCGAGAAGGGCAAGACCGTCAACGATATCTCCGCGAGATGCGTTTACGAGCATCGATCCTTTCTTCATTCTTGAAAATGATCCTTCATTGATTAGTTGGTGGGTACTTGGAAGGTACGGGACGTGTATAGACACAATATCGCTTTGAGCTAGCAGACCATCCAAATCACTTACTACAGCGACTCCTGTTTGTCGAGCCTTCTCAGCGAAGTCAATGACGTCGTAGCCTAACGCCCGTGCTCCAAAGCCATGAATTGCAATTCGGGCCACTTCTAAACCGATGCGTCCTGCTGCACCAATGATCCCGATTGTTTTCGATTTTAATTCGCTTCCCACTAGTTCAGCCTTCACCCATTTGCCCTCCTTGATCGTTCGATCGGCATAGGAAATTTCGCGTATGAGGGCAAGCATCAGACCGATAGTAAGCTCAGCTACACCTGTTGTGGGGGCGGCTGGCGTCGAAATGACCTTGATCGATTTAGCTTTAGCAGTACCTAAGTCAATGTTGTCCAAGCCGACGCCTGATCTTGCTACAACTCTGAGTTTAGATGCAGAATTCAGGACAGACGCGGTAATCTTCGTTCTGCCTCGCACAATCACTGCGTCGAAGTCAACTATGCGAGATTGAAGTTGCTCAGCAGTAATGGATGAATCTTCCTCGACATCTAATCCTGCTTTCCTCATGAGAGAAGGACCATCAGGATAGATGGGATCACAAATGAGAATCTTAGTCAACTAGATCATCTATACACTTTGGTCAACCTACGTCAATTAATATGACCTATCGGTGAATTTCAAGGGTGGGGTAATCTCAATAATACAAAGAAATCGCGGCGACATTTAATTACCTCGGAGTAGTACGCTGAGGCCATTAGCCTTAACGACACTTTGCAAGCAATTGAATAGGAATCACTAATGACAGATCATCTACATAATCATGACCCGTTGATTCTTGTCAATTTCAAAACTTACTCGGAAGCCACTGGTAAGAAAGCGATAGCTTTGGCTCGCAAAATCTTCGAAATCGGCAACCACGCAGGAGTGAAAGTGGCAGTGGCCCCTCAATTCTGCGACATTTTGCAAATTGTAACTGAAGTGGGCGTCTCCGTATTTGCCCAACATGTTGACGCCTTTGGCCCAGGTGCCTACACGGGTCATGTGACTGCAGACTCGTTGAAAGCAGCCGGAGCCGCAGGAACATTGCTGAATCATTCGGAACGCACAATCAAACTCGCTGACATTCGCACCGCCATCGTTCGTTGCCGTGAATTAGGGCTATTGACTGTAGTTTGCGCCGGTGACGTTGATGCAACCGCAGGCGTATCGATGCTGATGCCCGACATGGTGGCTATAGAACCGCCAGAACTTATCGGGACAGGCAGGGCAGTGTCAAAGGAGAAACCAGAGGTGATTTCGAATTCAGTTAGAAAGATCCGGGCAGTCAATCCGAAAGTCAGGATTCTTTGCGGCGCTGGAATTACGACGGGTGATGACATCTACACCGCTCTGAAGTTAGGGGCAGAAGGCTTTCTTATTGCCAGTGGTGTCGTGCGAGCACCTGATCCAGCGCGCGTGATGTCTGATTTCTGTGAAGCCGCAAATCGATTCTCTGAAACAATCAAATGAGGTCCGTCACGATTTATGACTTCGAGGCCTAAACCAACTGAGGAAAACATTGGGAACATGAGAGAATTTAGAGCGATTCTCGACGAGAAACGTGCCGTAGTAAACAAACGGATTGATGAACTGCTTGCTGCAACCGGTTTCGAACAAAGCGCGGCAAACGAACTTGTAAAGTACACCTTTCGGACAGGTGGAAAACGCCTCCGCCCTGTTCTGACACTGCTTGCATGCGAGAGTATAAGTGGCGAATCTAAACAGGCACTCGATGGAGCTGTTGCAATGGAGTTTCTGCATGCAGCTTCAATCGTCTTTGATGATTTGATCGATCGACATCGGGTCCGACGGAATTTTCCCACAACCCAGCATGCCTTCGCTGATGACAAAGCGATCAGCGCAGGTCTGTTTCTTGCATCGAAAGGTGTCCAGATCCTATCAGAATACAAGGATCAGCGCATAACGAAACTTGTGGGCTGGGGACTGGTCGATTTGAGCAAAGGAGAGATTCTGGACGTTACGACTGAACTTGCGATCGACGTGGAACAGTATCTAGCAATTGCCGAGCTGAAGACTGGCTCCTTGTTCAGCGCAGCAGCAGGAATCGGGGGAGTCTTGGGAAATGCCAGTACGGATGAAGTGAACTGCTTGTACAATTATGGAAGAGCAGTTGGAATCGCGTTCCAAATCAAAGACGATATTCTAGATCAATCGAACGATCCTGAGAGAAATGAACGGGTAAATCTTGTGGTTATGCACTATATCGACGAGGCAACTAAGAAACAAAGAATCAGTAACCTCCTCGAAAATCACGATGGAAAAGTTGACCTCTCAGTAATGTACGAGAAAGCGATGGAGTTCGCAGTCAAGAAATCGCGAGAGAATGTTGAAAGAGCCAAACAAGAGATACAGATCCTCAAAGATCAGAGCCGGAGCAAACTTCTGGAAGACTTTGCTGACTATGCACTGGAGCGGTCCTTCTAATCACGCCTCCGTCTCATAATCCGTACTGCACGAGCTACACTTCCACTTCCAAAGAACTTTTCCTGACTTGAAAACAAGCTCCGACTCTGCCGGAACTTGCTTCTTACACTTAGCACACCAGAAATGAGTAGTGCCTGCCGACCTCCACATAATCAACATCTCCACAGATGAAACAACCCGAGATTGTGCTTTTAAGAAAATAACTCTAATCTATGATTCTGTGAGTGCAGTATGATTTATATTCAGTGGATTTTAGACTCAAAGAAAGTCTCTTGTTGGGACTAACATGGCACTTAACCCGTGGTTAGCAATAATCATTTGGGCAATCCTCATCATCGTAATGACCGGCCCCATGTTAACCCTGCCAATCTTCTGGTCGAGAAGAAAACCAGATCCGTTTCGCGACATGCCATTCGAATCGGGGCAGGTTCCTCAAGGTGAGGGGAGGCATCGCCTTGTGATGCAATATTACCCCTATCTCCTAATGTTTGTCGTGTTCGACGTAGTTGGAATGTTCCTTTTTGCTTGGGGCATCAGTTTCATGAAGTTGCCTGTGAACGCATCCGCATCAGTGATTCTTTTCATCGTCTTGCTCGCCGCTCCACTTGGATACGCGTTGAAGCTGGCCTTGAACAAGGAGAACTGGTAATTGGTGGTCTTCCCGCCGACGACGCCAGCAGAACTCATAGCGCTGATCATCAGAGTCATCACGTCACACACCTTCATAACACTCGTCATTTTTCCCGGGTTCATACATCTCACAGTTGTGGTGATCTTCCTCACATGGTATGAGAGAAAATTACTTGCGAGAATACAACTAAGAATAGGACCTCTATACGCTGGTGGTCCGGGCGGACTTTTCCAACCATTGGCGGACGGTGTGAAGCTGATTTTCAAGGAGGTAATGGTTCCGTACAAGGCCAGCAAGCCGCTATTCTTGGGGATCCCAATCATGCTTGTCGTCTTGTCGGCGCTACCCTTCGCCGTGATACCCTTTGGCCAGCACTGGGTAATAGCCAACATCGACGTTGGCCTAATTTTCGTCTTCGCGATGACGTCGCTCTTTCCGTCAATGATTCTTTTGTTTGCTTGGGCAAGCAATAGTAAGTACCCGTTCCTTGGAGGCTTGAGATCACTTTTTCAGCAGGTTGCGTATGAGATTCCAATGTGGATCTCAACCCTAAGCGTCGTTCTAATGGCTGGATCACTTAACTTAGTTGACATCGTCAACGCTCAGGAGAAGATGTGGTTCATTGTCCCAGCGTTTCTTTCTTTCGTAGTCTTCTTCATTTCAATTATGGCCGAGCTGGAACGTTTGCCTTTTGACCTTCCCGAGGCAGAACCTGAACTCGTGGCCGGCTGGTACACGGAAGCCAGCGGAGCGATCTTCATGCTGATCTTCATGGGATTGTACATGAAACTCTACCTCATGTCATCACTCGTTACGGTTTTGTTCCTTGGCGGATGGTGGGGGCCAGCGTTCCTGCCGCAGCCGGTCTGGTTTATTGCAAAAACGTTGATTGTGGCCACATTCATCATAATACCTCGAGGGGTTTATCCTAGGATTCGTGTAGATATGCTGATTAAGCTAGGCTGGACCAGGCTGCTCATCATCGCACTCGCGAACGTATTCCTAACCATACTTCTCATAAATTCAGGGCTCATGGCGGCGTGGGGAATCTAATCATGGTCTCGCTGACGATTCCCCCAGACATTTCGTTTGTGCTCTTAACTGCTGTCACGATTATCGGAGCAATCATGGCCCTGCAGGCAAAGGAATTGATCTATGGAGCGATTTCTCTCGCAATTAGCTTCATAGGAATCGCCGGGTTCTTCGCCTTGCTTGACGCACCCTATCTCGCCATGCTTCAGATAGCAGTCTACGTCGGAGCTGTCGTCGTGTTAATTCTTTTCACTATAATGTTAGTTAGTCGTGAACAGGGTGCAGAGATGGAAGAGAGATCAGATGACCCGGAAAGTTCCATGGGGTTATGGCTCGCTGGTTTACTCGCTCTCGCTATTTCAGGTGTTGTGGCACTCGCGGGTACGAGTCTGCCAACCGAAGCGCCTCCCGCGAATCTCCCCGTATCCGACCTAGGTCCAGTCTTGACGTTCCAATATCCTGTTCCATTGATCGTACTTGCCTTGTTACTTTCAGCCTCACTTCTCGGGGCCCTAGTCTTGGCTAAGGTGGAGAGATAGACGGTAACATTAACGAGCTATCTGATCGTTTCTGCCGCCCTACTTGGAATCGGCGTATATGGTTTGAGCGTGAAGAGAAATGCGATTCGAATTCTCTTCGCGGTCGAAGTAATTGTCAACGCGGCAAACTTGAATTTTGCTGCATTCACGCGCTACATGAACCCTCCCCAGGTCTCTGGTCAAATAATCGTGTTTTATTCGATAGCTGCCGCAGCAATGGAAGCTGCTGTGGGCCTAGCATTGATCTTAGTAGCCTTCAGGCTGAATTCATCCATCGACGTCAGAAAACTCAACAAATTGAAAGGATAATCGACTCATGATCATTCAGCTTCTCCAGATTCTTCTAGTGCCGCTTGCCTTCGTGTTCATCACCTATTTCGCCGGATTAAGATTTGGAAGAAGAACAGGATGGCTTGCGTTTCTATCCCTGTCGTACTCTACTGTCATTACGCTGCTCGTGGCAATGCGCGGTGGAGCCGCGGAGTACTACGAATGGCGTCCTATCGGCATGTTTGGTTTGAACGCTGACGGCATCAGCATTCCAATTCTCTTTACCATCTCACTCCTCTGTGCGCTCATTTCCATATATTCAATGTCATACATGAGCCACACAATCAACGATGACAAGGCCCAATTCGGCCTCTACTATGCACTTCTTCTGCTCTACTCCATTGGCATGATGGGTGCCGTTTTAGCTACTGATCTGATTGAGTTCTATCTGTTCTTTGAGCTTATGCTCATACCATCATACTTCTTGATTGCAAAGTGGGGTTCAGGCGATCGAGATAGAATCTCGTTCATGTATTTCATCTGGACGCATATTGGCGCATTGACGCTTCTCGCGGGGATTCTCTCAGTCGGATATTTCAGCGGCTCCTTCGATCTGCAGTCTATAGTAAGTGGTTCGATCCCAGAAAATCTTCGGCTACTCATAGTCTGCCTAATGACAGTTGGTCTTCTTGTAAAGATGGCTGCATTCGGATTGCATATCTGGCTTCCACATGCTCACGCAGAAGCCCCAACTCCCATCAGCGCCTTACTGTCACCAGCTATGATCGGCATTGGCGGTTACGCAATCGTAAGAATTGTAATGACAATTCTTCCGTCGGCTTTTCTGGAAATCTCAATCTTCCTTGCTGTTTGGGCAGTTGTGACCATGTTCTATGGAGGAGCGATGGCTCTAGTTCAAGATGATATCAAACGTCTGCTGGCTTACTCAAGCATCAGTCAAATGGGTTACATCCTGTTGGGGATTGCATCTTTTCAGACTCTCGGAGTTTCAGGAGCCATGTTCCAATATGTGACCCATGGATTGGGCAAAGGCATCCTCTTCATGGTTGCCGGCGTAATTATGATTCAGACTGATGGTCTCCGCAGTATTCGAAAGATGGGAGGACTGGCCGCGAAGATGCCGATCACGGCGACAGCGGCATTGATTGGATTCCTTACCATAATGGGAATCCCCCCAACATCGGGTTTCATCTCTGAGTTTCTGATATTTGCCGGGAGTTTCCATGAAGGATTTCAGTTAAGCTCAATGACACGGGTTGCGCTTTCCTCCCTAGGAGTCATCTCGACGGCCTTGACGGCAGGATATTCGCTGTGGGCAGTTCGAAGGATCTTCTTCGGAGAGTTGCCTTCAGAACTTACCAATGTCAAAGAAGCACCATGGACAATGACCGCCCCCCTCTTGGTACTGTGCGCAATTTCAGTTATCTTAGGAATATTCCCAGATCTTGTCGAACGCTTCCTGCTTCCCGCGGTGAAAGCAATCTTAGGATCGTGATGAGTTTGGACGCCATATTTGGCTGGCTTGCATGGGGATTCCCATTTATTGGTGCAGTAACGTCAACGATATCTGCGAGAATACATCCTAAACTGAGAGACTATGTCGCCGTGAGCTTTTCTTTCTTTGCCGCGGTGTCGGCATCACTTCTTCTTCCCTCACTCCTAAATGGCAACGTTCAGGATGTCCAATTGCCGTGGATAACGAGTCTTAACATAACCGCTGGAATTCTGCTTGACCCATTAAGCATCATTCTAGCAAATGTTGTGTCGTGGATTAGTTTTCTGATAATGATTTACAGTTTAGGATACATGAAAGGCGACGATGGCCTGAATCGATACTGGTTCTTCATGAACTTCTTCATCGGCAGCATGATGCTACTAGTGTTATCGGATAACTTACTACAACTCTTCTTTGGATGGGAGGGAGTGGGACTCTGCTCATATGCACTTATCGGCCATTGGTACAGGGACCCGCTCGACAAATGGGTCGGAACAGTTGGAGAGAAGTCACTCAACGTCCCAATGGCGTACCCGCCAAGCCATGCAGGTATGAAAGCACTCGTCGTGACAAGAATTGGGGATATTGGCCTTCTCATAGCGATCTTCATGATCTACACTTTTTCAGGAACCCTAAATTTTGTTGATCTTACACGTAATGTATCATGGGCACTGCCACTCAGTCACCTAGGATTGCTCATCCCAGTCTCGTTCCTCTTCTTCTGGGGTCCGATCGGAAAGTCAGCGCAGTTCCCGTTACATGAATGGTTACCGGATGCAATGGCTGGACCAACGTCCGTGTCAGCACTCATTCATGCTGCCACAATGGTCACGGCAGGAGTATACTTAGCTGGCCGTGCCGGTCCAATGTTCTACAACATCCTAATTCAATATGGTCAATCGAGCTTCTTCTTCGAACTTGTCGCGTGGATTGGAGCCTTCACGACGTTCCTAGCCGCCACTCAGGCAGTTGTTTCAAAGGAACTGAAGAAACTCCTAGCATACTCGACTATTTCACAGATTGGGTACATGACACTCGGAATAGGGGCAGGCGGACTAGCGTCCG
The DNA here is from genome assembly GCA_050012795.1 of Bathyarchaeia archaeon. Lineage (GTDB taxonomy): Archaea > Thermoproteota > Bathyarchaeia > 40CM-2-53-6 > 40CM-2-53-6 > FEN-987. Next base: position 18,359 of record JBEKGM010000031.1, read on the forward strand.
CGTTTGTGACGGGGCTTTCTGCAGGCATTTTTCATCTCATGACACATGCAATTTTCAAGGCAGCGTTATTCTTAGCAGCTGGAGCAATCATACATAGCGTAGATTCCAGATTTATGACGGACATGGGCGGTCTTCGTCACTCGATGAAACTCACATTCATTACTATGGTAATCGCTGCTCTCGCGCTTTCAGGTGTGCCACCGCTGAGCGGATTCTGGAGTAAGGACGCCGTGATTGCCGCCACAGTACTGACAGGCCAGCTACCCCTTATGCTTCTTGCTTGGGCAACCGTAGCACTCACCTTTCTATACAGCCTGAAGATGATCGGCATGGTCTTCTGCGGTCCAAAGAGTGACCACATCAAGAAAATGGAAGAAGAAGGCCGTCACGTTCACGAGGCACCCCTAATAATGCTCGTGCCCTACCTACTCCTCGCAATTGCAACGATCGCAATCGGCCTCACAGGCCCCTACGTCGAGGAATTCTTCACACGATCTCTTGCATTCTCAGCTACTCCTATCATAACAACAGCCACGGCATCCGTCTCGCCCGCTATCGCACAACAGGCAATCCTGATCAGTAGTCTGGGATCAATAGCCATGTTAGCTCTCGGCGGGGGTTTAGGGTATTTACTGTACATCTCGAAACGACTCAATCCGGCCTCAATCGTTAGACAATCAGGACCTACGAGGGCGATCTACAACTTTCTTTGGAATCGATGGTACATGAACCCAATCTACTATCTGGTTTTCGTCTACGGCACCATTTCCTTTGCAACCGAATTATGGAAGACAATTGAGCTCGGGTTCTTCGACAGAATTAGCGAAGCCGTTGCAACGTTCTCTCTCGATGTTTCACGAAGTGGACAAAGTGTCGACACCGTAATTGTAGATGGAGCCATAAACGGAATAGGACTCCTCGGACGCAGGATCTCTAATTCGCTGAAGAAGATACAAACCGGGATACCACAAGATTACGTCACTATCTTCGCTCTCGGATTGTTCGCTCTCATAGTTGTAGTGCTCTTCTTTCTCATTTGAGTGGATATCATGATTCTTTCGTTGCTGATCTTTGCGCCACTCGCGGGATCTATTCTCGTATACTTGGCCGGGTTCATAAGTGAAAAAGCCTCTAAGGCGATAGCAGTTGCTATCTCCGCGCTTACAGTAGCTCTTGTGCTCTTCATTTTTCTTACATTCAATTGGTCCACTGCAGGGTTTCAATTTGTTGAGAACTATGAATGGGCAAAGTCGTTCGGCCTAAGCTACTCAGTGGGTGTAGATGGGATTAGTATCCCATTGCTCATTATCGCATCATTCCTGACAACCCTCTCAGCGTTAGGCTCCATCGAGCAAATCAAAACCAAGGTCAAAGAGTACAACGCATTACTGCTATTGTTTGAAGGCGCAGTGATTGGCGTCTTCACAACTCTGAACCTAATTGCGTTCTACGTCTTTTGGGAACTTGTCCTTATTCCCATGTTTTTCTTTATCGGAGTTTGGGGTGGCCCGCGAAAGAAGTATGCAGCAATGAAGTTTCTTATCATGACACATGTTGGGAGCATCTTAATCCTGCTTAGCTTCATCGCTCTCTACGTGCTCTCTTCGCCTCACTCCTTTGATTTCATAACGCTCACAAACCTACATCTTCCTCTTACCATCCAGATTCTAATTTCGATTGGTTTCTTCATAGGATTCGGAGTTAAACTTCCATTGGTGCCCTTTCATACCTGGCTACTTGATGCCCACGTCGAGGCGCCTGCACCTATTAGCGTTCTACTGGCGGGCGTTCTCCTGAAGATGGGTGGATACGGGTTCATCAGGATGAATCTCTTTCTAATGCCCGACGCCTCGAAGTTCCTTGCTCCAATCTTCATTGGATTCGGGCTCCTGACGATGTTCTACGGAGCAATCCTAGCTATAATTCAACAGGATCTAAAGCGAATGATTGCCCTTACTAGCATTAATCACATGGGCTATGTTATGGTTGGAGTATTTACTCTGACAACCATAGGTGTGAGCGGAGCGGTCTTTCAAATGTTCAATCACGCATGTGCAATAGGTGCTCTGTTTCTTATGTCTGGTGTCATTCATGAAAAAATGGGCACTCGAACGATCCGGGAATTATCAGGCCTTTCGAGAGCTATGCCGAAGCTTAGCTTTCTACTGGTTCTTTCATCACTTGCAGCGATGGGATTCCCGGGATTCAGCAATTTCATCAGCGAGTATCAAATTATCCTAGCTGGAATTTCAGTGAATGTTTTCTATGCTATCGCCGTCTTAGTTCCCGGTATAACTGCTGGGTACTTCGTGTGGATGATGCGCAGAGTACTTCTATCGCCCAGTCAACTATGTGTCAAGCGTGATGCCTCTTCTTGTACTCTGTTGATACTTGTAGCATTCCTTGTTCCGATAATCCTTCTCGGATTCTACCCTGAGCCATTATTGGGCATCATTAGTACTGCGGTGCATCAGATCAGGTTCCCGTGACTTTCGGCGTCTTTAGGAATCCGGTCCTTGTTATTGATTAAGCTAATAGTGGTAGTTTGAAGTCGAGCTCTTAAACGTCCTTGCAACCCGAAACCAATCGTGAGCCGAGAAGTGAATTCAATATCGGTTGTAATCTTCTTTTGTTTTAAATTCAGTTATCTCACTGTAGTTTGAAACAGTAAGAAAGCTCTGTCAATATCGTTTAGATCAAAGTCGTGAGTTATTTGGTTTTGATAGTTTCCCTCAAATTGTCGCTCTGCATCTCATCGCATCAAATTCTTGAATAGATTATGAAGAACATAGCTAAACCGTAAATTGCAATCGCTTCTATTAGTACGACGAACAAGAGAGTTCGTCCTAGCATTTCCGGCTTTTCAGCGATGGCTCCGATTGCTGCTGCGCTTGCTGTTCCTAGACCGATGCCGGCGCCACACGATGCAAGTCCTGCGGCTATGCCGGCGCCAATTAGGAAGAACCCTTTGTCGCTAACGCCGCCGGCAGTTACTTGAGTCGGTGTCTGTGAGAAGCCTATGACGACCATTGAGGAAATTGTGATAATACCAATAGCCATCAGTAGAAAGCTTAGAAGCATTTGCCTTCTTGACTTCACTCTCAATACCTTCAGTGTGTGCGTTATCAATCATATGTGATTATAATGCTTTCTCAGGACCCTATCTTCACAGAATCAGGGATTCTGTTATGCGATCACTAGTTATGTTGTTTGCTTTTCCGTTGATAACGGTTAGCATATCATGCAATTCATAATCTTTCAGGAAGAGTAGTCCGAGTGCGAGTCCGACGTTGAATGGTGACCCGGCGAACGAATTTAGGCAGCTTTGAGCATGACTAACATGCAAGGCTAGTTCAACGTCGACGTCAACGGCGTCTGACGATGTAAGATTTCTGAAAGCCGTCGAGTATTGCGTTTTGTCCATGGCGTGTAACGCATTTGCGAAATTTGAGGCTTCTGCAATCTCAGAATGAGCTTTGCCAAGCGCGTAATTGACGGGAATCATCATTTCTGACGTTGTTCTGGAGTCCAATCCGACAACTTTCGCTCTTAATGCCAGGAGCACGTTCAGATGGTCGATCAATTCGCCGATTAGACTACGCGCGGACTGAGCGTCAAGCGGATCGGGCAGGTTTGATGCTGCCCAGAGTTTGCTGTAATAGTATTGATCAACAGCAGCAACAGTCGCTCTGGCGTTCTTTTCGTTCAATTTCGCGGAAGTAATCTGTTTAAGATCATTGTCGGCAAATGCGTCAATAACTCTGTTTGGGTTACGCGCCTCGATCAATTCTTTGCATTTGTCTGCAGTGAATCTCCCTGCTGGTGAAATGTCACGTAACGCTTCCTCGGGTTCCAACTGTTCAATGGTGCATTTTAGAACTTGTTTAATGCAATCGAATTCATATCGCTGTGAAAGGAGTCGAATTAGTTTTCGGGAGTCGTACGGCGCATATGAGGATAGGCTGGTGCCTATTGAAATAACTCTCTGGATTAGGAATGCTTCTATAGGCGCCAGGTCATTGTTGTCAGCTAGGGTCAACTGGCCACGTGTTAATTGGCTAATTGTCTCGGATAACGATCCTGACTCAATGATTCTCTGAATCTGTTCTTTATGGATCAGCTCTGCCTTGTATGATCGAACAGCGGCCGCTAGCTCTGCGTATCGTCCCGCTGATCCAGTCATTTCCAAATATAGCTCGCTTATTTCTCGCTAAAGAGTATTCGTCCTGCTTGGATCAACATTCGTGGCTCTAATGCCTCGAACCTTTGGTCAAATGTGTTTACTATTCTGATTTTGTCGTCTTTGCTTGCTACGATTAGGCCGCCTGAGGCCTCGATCGGTTCCTTTGCGATTTCTAGCATGATCGGAGAAGTGAGTTTTGAGATTTCGTGCGCGAATTGCGTAGAGTCAATTCGCTTCAGATCCTCAGAGGTTAGATGGATATTCACATTGTCCATTCCAAGTTGACGTATACCATCGACCGCGAGTCTGGTGAGGTATGCGAAGTGCGCGTTCTGGTCACTTGTTGATTCGCGAAGTCGAGCTTTCACTCCATCGAGGACAGAGCTTAGGATTTTATCCTTTTCGGATTGTTCCAGGAGTTTCGCCTGGTGGCGCACTTCACTTATTTCGCGTCGTTTGATTCCTTCAGCTTCTGTCTGGGCATTTCGAATTATCTCGTTCTCTTCTCTGCTAATCGAGGAATTTGCGTCTTCTAAGATGCGTTGGCGTTCTTGTTCAGCCTGCTCTACGATCTGACGGGCCTTTTCCTTTGCGACTGCCAATATATCTTCAGTGAACTTGCTTGTCTCAGACAATCAGGTCATCCCATGATAATCTCAAAGAGCGCCTTCTCGGCAGCTAGACGTGCAGAGAAGGCTTTTTGCAAATCTCGTTTGGTTTTTTCCATTGAATCCTCCTTGATGCGTGCGGCTTCTGCTTTACCTTCAGCTTCGGCTCTTTGCACCAACGATTCAGCCTCTTTCCTGGCCTTAGACAACCTCTTTTCTCGCTCCGCCCCTATCATGGGGTCGACCTGCTTTCGGATCTCCAAGGCCTTGACCTGCGCATCATTCAGCATTTTTGACGCTTCTTTTTCAGCGTCCACGATGATTTTGACGGTTTCCAGACCAGACATTCTAATCACAAATACTAACAAGCCGCAAATAACTATGACTAAGAAAAATGTTTGGTCTCTACGCTAATTTCTCGAGTAAGATGGGAATCGAATATTATTTGCGTCCCCCATCCTAGTACTCGTTTTCACAAAAACAGCTGTGAGACTCGGAATGCCTATTGGCGCATACCAAGAACCTAACGGTGGAGTCCAATCAAACTAGGTTAATTCAAGTGACCCGCGGCTGCGTTGAAGCATCAGGTCATACTCGGGCCCGTAACCTGTTCCTCTCTTAGAACCTGCTTTACCAGAAATGGAACCTTCCCGAATCGTCGCGACCCTTCCGCGTACGCTTGCTGAGCATCACTGAAAGTTCCCAGAAGTTCGGACCCTTTGATGAGGAGATACTTCCACTCATATTTTGACAGGAACTCTTGCCTATGCTGATTGTAGTATGCCATTTCCTCCTCGAACATTAGCTAGATCCTCTAAGCTAACGACATGTCTGCCCGAGTTAATATCTAGAGCGCTCATCAACCAACTCACAAGGTCAAGCAGCAGCAGTGAAGCCGAATGGGGAATCTGAGAAAATGCGGTTATTTCGGCAGCACCTTACAGAATTGAGGTCCGAGACGACAAATGGTATCAATGACGCGGTTAAGAGGCTAGGCGGCAGTTGGGTTAAGGGATCGAAGTTCACGAAAGGCCATTGGCGCATACCAAGGACTTGGCCTTCCCCCGTATCTTACTCCACGACGACAATTTCGCTGCCTCTAACGACGTTTGGATTGAATGTTTCCACTTAAGCGACATTGAAGAATGATGTGACCGAGAATACATGTGATCGGTGACAATTCACAAACAAAGGCCGCCATGTTTTAGTTCCTTGAGACGGGTGACAATAGTAAAGCGTCCATTTCCTTCAAAATATCTAATGGAAGGAATGGGACCAAATACTGCGCACCATGCGGTATCTGATCGTGAACGGGTTTCTGTTGCTGAACCAAATAGCGTTGAACGGGTCAAGGATCAGCATATATCGCATCATCGTGACTGCTCAGGTGTCAGCATTGCAGCAAAGGTCGGTGAGAGGGATCCCTTTCCGATCCACCGAACAGTTGATTGACTTTTTGATTGTATCGGGCGTGGGTATGCGAAAGACTTGCGATACGTCATAACGAAAAGGGCTGGGTCCCGTAAAAGAGGGACCTAGCGTTTCCCGGCGATTTGCTTGACTATTTCTCATATGTAGCATCATTAGACCCGCACCACTAACTCAGTACTACCTCAACGTTTATGATAAAACCCAGAGAATCCTTGACACGATGCTATTTTGCAGGTTGGATGGTTTAATCTATCGTTAGTTACGCTCGTCCTGTGGGGATTCTGGGGCTTTCTTGGCAAGATTACGATCGATAACGCCAATTGGAAGTCCGTATTCTTCTTCTCAGTCATCTCGCAGATGTTTTTCATTGTGATCTTCTACGTATTCGCGAAACCATCTTTGGCGATTAACATGCAAACTTGCTACGCCATGCTAGTTGGAATTGTGATGGTAGCCGGACTCATGACATTCTACCAGGCTCTCGAGCATGGAAAAGTGTCAGTTGTAGTTCCGTTAACTGCAATGTACCCGTTAGTGACGATCATTCTTGCAGTCGTGGTTTTGAAAGAAGAACTGTCGCCAACTCAGGGTATCGGAGTTCTATTAGCGATAGTGGCGGTTGTGCTGATCTCGATTGGATGACCTGTAATGATAATAGCGTGATTCCTAGCGGATCTATTCTTCGTGCACAACGTGCCCGGCCAGTCCTACACTATTGCGCCAGTCAAGATTGAGCTCCGGTCTGAAAAGTGGCATAAGTCAACGATATAATCGAGAAACTTGGAGGTGGCTGGGTTAAGTCTACGAAGTTTTCGAACGATCACTGGAGAATCCCAAGGTATACAAAGTGATTCATCTTGGATTGTTTCAATTGAATTTTACATGCTGATCGATTAAACGTAGGAGAATCTTATTACGATTGGAGCTAATGGTTTGCCTCGGAGTGTTTACGAAGGTGCCTTCCTCAGACAGAGGCGATCATGAGGCATTCACTGTGATACAGAGAGACCGTTGCACCGTTCAGGGCATCCTTGCAATCCTGTTTTGGGGTTCCACAATAGCGTTTTCACGAAGTCTTGCCGAGAAGGTTGGTACGTTTACAGCGGCCTCTTGCATCTTCTTGATTGCAGGTGGCGTTTCCTGCACATACTTCATAATCTCGCACCGGTTTCAGGGAATCAGATGCGTCTCTAGAGCTTACCTCTATGGATGTGGTAGTTTGTTCATCATGTATACAGTGTGCCTCTACTTTGCGATCGGAACTGCGGCCAGTCGTCTGCAGGTGCTTGAGGTAGGCCTCGTAAATTACTTGTGGCCCAGCCTGACTCTTGTGATGGCAGTTCCATTTCTTCGCTGGAGAGCACGGGCCACTCTGGTTCCTGGATGCGTTCTGGCATTTGGGGGCGTACTCCTTGCCGCCGCAGCGGCTGAAGAGTCGTGGCAAGTATTCGAGACGAATCTTGAAACGAACTCGTTTCCGTACCTGCTTGCGTTGGTGGCCGCATTTTGTTGGGCGCTGTACTCGAACCTGACCCGACGCTGGACAAAGGAAGCGGAGAATGGAGCCGTGCCATTGTTCCTTCTAGCAAGCGGACTCCTGCTTGCGATCGTACGGTTTTGCTTTCCCGAGAGAACTCAATGGACTAACCAATCCATCATCGAGCTTGTGTATATGGCCGTGTTTTGTACGAGCCTAGCTTACGTATTCTGGGATACAGCGATGAGGATGGGAGACATGATTCTCGTGGCCTCCCTGTCGTACCTTACTCCGCTCTTCTCGATCGTTATCGGATCCATATACCTTGGAGTTGCAACCGGATTTTACCTATGGATTGGATGCTTACTAGTGATCGTGGGATCTATCATGTGCAAACTGTCGGTGAAAGAAAAACCGTAGCGAGTCAAATATCTCCTCGCACGACGACTCAAGTCGCCGACATCCAGATTATCAAGGTAGACCAATCGAGCAGGAATTGAAGTGACTCACCCAACACCTTGCATCGAAATCATTTCAACCTCAATCTTGACGCTGAATCGGATGTAGCATCTTGCTCGTGGAAATCGCAGGCATCACAGGAGCGGTAGATTTCAGTTCTGAATGAACCGTCGTCCAGCTTGATCCTCTGAGCAGTCTCAAAATAGATTCCGGATCCGCGCCGTGGACACCGTGACAAAATCACTGGCTTCCCCTGAAATACAACCGTCCATCGTAAATGGTCCAGAACGTTTCGCAGCTTACGCACTGGAAGCTATTGGTTTCGTTCTGCGACAGATTACGTGAGCAACGTGGACAATCCAAGACCGTTCCCAGGGTTCGCGCGTAGGGACGTTAGTTTCTAGAATATTAGCCAAAACGCCTAGGTCCCGTCAAGGACCTGGTGAAAGTTCGGATAAATATACAACCCCGAACAGAACACGAAAACCGAACATAATGACATAGTCAAAAATGTTTGCTCGAACCGGCGAAATGTTATTTACGAGAACAGAACTGCTACGTCGAATTGATAGGCGAAGTCGATGGACACGGCCACGTCATTGCTTCTGTTTTCATTGCCTCTCTTCGCTATCCTCGTTCCGTTGATCCAGGGACTGGGTAAACGGGTTCACGTTCATATGCTAGTAGGCTGGTGGACCGTTCTCGGACTTTTAATCCCGCTATTTGGCGTGACAGCTCTGGTTCTGGGGGGCGTACAGAAACCTACTCTTCTCTTCGGAGTACTCTCAATTGACGCATATTCCGCGTATTTTTCGCTCGTCTTTCTCAGCATTACTTTACTGATTAGCGTCGCCTCGTTCTATTACATGCGTCAAAATCCGAACCTTGACACATATTTCGGGCTACTCCTCTTCGCAACATTCGGAATGATTTTGATCGCTCTCTCAGTTGATTTGATCACGCTCTTTCTCTCATGGGAATTGATGAACGTACCCAGCTACATACTGACGGGTATTCAAAAAGACGATTCCGTATCGAACGAGGCGGCAATTAAGTTCTTCATTCTCAGCGCGCTATCGTCTGCGCTGGTAATATACGCAATATCCCTTACGTTTGGTATTACTGGATCCACCAACCTGTTCGTAGTCGCGAACGCCCTCGGCGCTGCTCTTCCCAAACTAGACCCATTGGCATTACTGGCCTTAATGCTCTTCATCGCTGGCTTTGGGATGAAAGTGGCCGCTGTCCCATTTCACATGTGGATTCCAGATGCTTACGAGGGCGCCCCCATGACGGTAGGGGCATTCTTGGCGGCAGGAACCAAGAACGGCGGGTTCGCCGCATTATTCCGTGTTCTTCTCGTTGCATTTATTGCACTCAGACTCGACTGGGCGCCTACGATAGCAATCATTGCAATCTTGACGATGACTCTTGGGAATATTGCAGCTCTAATGCAGAAGAACTTTACACGAATGCTGGCCTACTCTAGTATAGCACAGGCAGGCTATATTCTGATTGGGTTAGCTGTCCCCAACCAGCTAGGAATAGCAGGCGCGCTATTTCACATATTGAACCATGGAGTGATGAAGACCGCTGCTTTTCTCGCAGCTGCCGCCATTTTTAGCAGGATCTCGACTACATCGCTTGACTCCTATGCGGGTTTAGGAAAACGGATGCCGATCACCGCATTCACGCTCACCATCTCACTATTCGCGCTCGCAGGAGTACCTCCACTGAGCGGATTCATGAGCAAACTGGTCTTGTTCACAGCAGCATTTGACGGACAGCTGTGGTGGCTCGCGTTGGCGGGTGTGCTCAACAGTGCCTTTTCGATGTCGTACTATGGTTGGGTAGTGAAACGCATGTACTTCGATGATCCACTCGTCCAAGGCAGACTAGACGAACCAAAGTCGATTACGTGTATTCTGATCATAACGACGATTATCATAATCGTACTGGGCATTTTTCCTGGCCCTGTTCTTAGCTACCTATTCCAAGTCGCCAACTATCTTGCTCCATCTGTCGCAAGCGTCGGCTAATTCATAAACGGTTTTATCTTGCCCAACTTCGTCTGTCTGTTCTCAGAAGGTCCTGGTATGTCAGCGACAGACGTGGACGTCGCAGTGGTCGGCGCTGGACCGGGGGGATTATACGCCGCAATAGAAGCGCTTAAGTATGGTCTGCGGGTCCACGTCTTTGACAAAAAGAGGATAATTGGGGCACCAGTCAGGTGCGGTGAGTACTTTCCAGTACGCAAAGAGATGGAGTACCTCCTTCCAAATGCGCGGGACTATATGACGGTGTTCGATGTTCCTGAGGAGGCGATAGATAATGTGTGTAAGTCTATACGTGTGATATCTCCTAAAGGAGATGAATACGAATTCGAGTTTCTGTCGTATGTGCTTGACAGGACTACACTTGAGCAAGGATTGGCGAAGCAAGTGGAAAAATTCGGAGGCACAATTGAGCTTCAATGTCCTGCGAGCCTTTTCAGGGACAACGGAAACTTATGCGTTGGACGATCCAAGACGAGCAGTATTCGCAGCAAGGTCGTGATAGCTGCTGACGGTTTCCCCTCTAAGATAGCTAAGGCTTCAGGAATTCTAACGGACGAATATGTTACTTCAAATAATGTGGCGATTAACTATGAGTATCTGATGGCTGATCTAGATGTCGATCAGAGCGTTACGGAAATGTACCTCGGTACTAAATTTGCTCCAGGCGGTTACGGATGGATAATTCCTAAAGGGAACAGAAGTGCGAACGTGGGAATCGGCATACGCACTTCTTACTCCAAGAAGAATGACGGGAGAGGTTACCTACAATATTTCTTGGATGATTATCCACTTACACGTAACAAACTCGATGGAGGAAAAGCTGGACCAATGATTGCGGATGTGCTACCAGTGGATGGGCCGTTGAAGAGAACTTACTCAAAAGGTGTAATGGCTGTCGGGGATGCTGCCGCGATGGTTATGCCAACAAATGGTGGGGGCATTGCCACGGCCATGATAACTGGTGCAATAGCGGGTCAAGTCGCCGTGGATCACCTCCAAAACAATAAACCTCTGTCAGATTACGAGCTCCGATGGAAACAAGTGATGGGAAAAGAGATGGTAACATCAACCAAGATGAGGCGATTAGCAGACCGGGTGATGGGACATGACTTGCTCTTTCATTTAATGTTAAAAGTTCTCGACACGAGAGGAATTAAGGATGTAATAACTTGTCGCGCGCCACGTGGCCTAAGTCTGCTCATCTCTTGAGAGTCAAAGGATATGCAGAACGCTATCGATCATCATTGACAGAAAGAGCGTAAACAGGTACGGGCTCGAGATCTTGAACGCCTTATATGCCAATTTGTCGTCAGGGTGAACAAATAACTTGAAGTTTACGTAGAGAACTGCTGTTCCAAAGATTACGGCCACGGAGAGGTAAATTAAACCGAAGTTTCCTACGAAGAAGATCCACAAGGAAAACGGAACCATGAGAGCAACGGTGGACACAATACACCTTAATGCAGTACTCAATTTGGTCACAACAGGCAGCATCGGTACCCGAGCGCGTTCGTAATCATTCCTTGTGAATATTGCAAGACTCCAAATGTGCCCAGGAATCCACAAGACGACGAGTGACGCCAGAAGGACGGGTAGAAGACTGACAGTCCCTGTAACCGCACTCCACCCGAACATGACGGGGAGACCACCACTTATGCCTCCTAAGATAATGTTCCAAGGGCTTCTTCGCTTCAGCAACAAGCTGTATACGATTACATTATCCACAACGCCCAAGCCAATCCATAGGAATGCAAGACCGTTTATCCAGAAGGCAAGCGCGAGCCCTATTGCTGACAGTAACAGCCCCCATATTAGCGCCCTTTTTGCCTTGATACGGCCGCTTGGGATCGGACGATGCTTCGTTCGATGCATCACAGCATCAATGTCGCGATCAATGTACGAGGTCAATACATCACAGCCAGCACTCGCAGCTGTGATTGCAACTACCGCCTCGACGAAGAGCCAGATATTAAATGCCTCTGGCGTTTTGATCCAAGCTACGACCATAGCGGCAACTGACGTGAAAACCAATAGGAATACTATTGGAGGTTTCGTAACTTCAACATAATTCCTGATGCTCTTAGTAACGGACGTTTGCACGACTTCAGTCTCCGATCGACAGTTACGGCAGAACCTCGAGGAGACCGTGCATGTTCGGGTGTCCTACCCCACAGTAGATTGTGCAAATGATGGTATATTCACCTGGTTGAGTTGGCACAATGTTCACGGTGATATCGTTCCCCTTCGATACGGTTACCGGGACATCCATCAAACCCTCAATGAAGAAGCCGTGTTGAGAAAACGAAGGATCCTGCTGCCACACCCCATGAACGTGGAACGTCACGTTATCTCCAACATGGACAACGATCGGAGTTGTCTGAGTATTGATCGTACCGTTGACCATGAACGCCCACTGTTCCGCCACGATGTAGATTGTGATATTCTGCGCTACGTGTGGCGGACCAATCTGTGCCGGAAGAATATAGTACTGGTAGTAGAACATGCCCGTACCGACCAATATTACTAACAGGATTGCGGTCGCGCCTACCCATGGCCCCCTGACTGTTGGAGGTTGCTGAGTCATTCTCGATCACTTACTTCGAGTCTGCTCCAATCCGGTATAAGTGGACCAGTATTCCGAACGCTATCAGCCCTACGCCGATTTGTAACAGAAGGACGTTCTTGAAGCCTTGTAGAAATGCTTGGGATGAGTAGATGTCGAATAGAATTTGAAATCCGAGTAAAGCGATGACTACGGCCCGCCATTCATTTGTTGTCATCTTATAGATTGGAAACTGTTTACGAGCATGAGTCGGCCGCGTTCCCGGAGGGGGAGCTGTGGCTCTGAACCAAAGATATGTCCCAGCGTACGCTGCTGCACCGACGAATATTACGGCGCCGAAGAAGAGGTACGGGTTAATCTCAAGCTGAGGAATGCTATCTAATCCGCTGAATAGATCGTTCGCACGAAATCCCCAGACGGTAGTCAGGGCGACTTGCCCCAGTCCAGCCACTCCCATAGCCGTATAGAACGGCCTGTCCCTCACTGACAACTTCTTACTAGTATCTAAGAACGGTACGACGAGAAAGACGACCACAAAAATCATCGGAATAACTGCGCCAGCCAGGAATTTATCGATCCCCGTCCGGATAATCGCGTACATTCCGGTCAGGTACCATTCAGGCATGGTTATGCCCGCCTCGGCTGTCGGGATAAATTTCGCACCCAACTCTACCGGAAATAATCCCCCTATCACCATAATGATCCCTGCCACCATCGAAACAACCGGAATGTCTAGAACCAAGTAGCGAGGAAAGTGTACCATCATGACGAGAATCATGATCATCGGAAAAATGAATACGTGAATTGCATAGAATCTAAGGATGAGGTCCGCTAGGCCTGTCCCAGCCATCAGACGAAAGGCTTCAGGTCCCATTATTGGCGTGCTCCGTGCCAGGGCTCTTCCGATGTTGATCGCCAGCATTCCGCGAACGTTCAGCAGAAGGTCATAGCCAGTGTAAGCTTCAATAATTGTTAGGATTCCGATAATTATGCCCGTGACCCATAGAACTTCGTACCTGAGCTTGTATCTGCCTGAAAAGTACTGATAGAACATGTGTGCGACGGCCAGCAATACCATCGCATTCGATGCATGATAGTGAATGTTCCGTAAAGCTTGTCCGAAGGCTAGAGAGTTGTTTATGGTACTTACGCTATCATAGGGAGACGTGACGGCTCCCGTGACAGTATTGAAGATAACGATCGGACTATAGTAAAGCATCAGGAGTGCTCCTGAAATTCCTAGTAGCGCAAAAACTGAGAAAGTCAAGAATCCAAGGAACCCTAATGGGCTCACGAACTTCCTGGGCAGGGTGAACTTCAAACCCATGAATATTGTACGCTCTAGCCGCTGAGTCAACCAATCGATTAAGAGCTGGATGGGGCTCTTGTCTTTACTGTGGCCCGCTTGTGTTGCCATATCCTATATCATCCAAGTTGACGTTTACTGCATAGATATCGTCGCCGTCAATCTTCAATTCGACGTTAGGTAAGTAACGGCCTATCTCGGCAGCTGGGCCGCCTATGGGCCAGCCATCGGTGGGCCTGTAGATACTCCCGTGGCATGGGCAACCGATGATTTCTGAACCTGAGAGAAATGACACGAGGCATTGTAAGTGAATGCACGTGCGATTGTATGCCACAAATTCCTTGCCGGCTTTGCTAGCCAAGTCAGGTGGAAGATGTATCAACATATTCGTGTAGGTCGGGTCAGTAGTAAACGGGAACCAAAAGATGAGCGAATCATTTACCGGTACATCTTGTTTCTTCGCAATCAGGACCGGTTTGAAAGTTGTAGGAATCTGAGGGATAAGGTATTGGCTGGCGGCAGCAAAGGGTGCGGCCGCGAGGACTGCTGAAACTCCTCCCATTATCTTAAGGAAGTCTCTGCGTGACATCTTCGTTTTCTTAGGGGAAGCCCCGTCAAATTCGGTTATGCTTGAATCGCCGCTACAGCAATTGACGAGATCATTGCAAGTGAGGCAGGCACTCGAGTATCGATGCCCTTTGAATTCGAAACTTTTTTGTGAGGACGAGTAGCTTGCCTCCTGACCCACCTTTTTCATTAGATCAAAGTCAACTCGGAGTAACAAAAGAGGTTTGTACTTAAGTTTTTCAGAGTAACTTTGAAGGGTTCATGAGCCGATTCGCGCATCCGAATAGTCTTAAGCGATAGTTGCTAAGGTTCTGAAGTCATGTGGCCGGACAAGGATGCAGCACTTGCGACAGACCTTTATGAGCTTACGATGGCGGCTGCATATTTTGAGAACAAAATTGAAGGTCAAGCAACATTCGAGCTTTTTGTTCGTAATTATCCTAAGAACAGATCTTTCTTGATTGCTGCTGGCTTGCAACAAGCAGTCGAGTATTTGCATCACGTTCGATTTGAAGAGAAGCATATCGAGTTTCTGAGACGCCATCCAGTATTCAAGGATGTGAGCAAAGACTTCTTTCAGTACTTGAAAACTTTCCAATTCACTGGATCAGTATATGCAATGCAAGAAGGCACAGTCTTCTTCCCGAACGAGCCAATATTGCAAGTTACTGCACCAGTAATTGAAGCTCAAATTGTGGAAACTTATCTTCTATCGATAATCAACTTCGAGACATTAATCGCTTCAAAGGCAGCCAGAGTTGTTGGTGCCGCTCGAGGGCGTGACGTAGTGGAATTTGGAGCCAGAAGAGCCCACGGACCGGAATCAGCACTGCTGGCTGCCAGAGCCAGCTATATTGGAGGCTGCGTGGGCACATCAAACGTGCTCGCAGGTTACAAGTTCGGAATCCCAACGTATGGTACTGTAGCACACTCATTCGTAATGATGTTTGATACTGAACGTGAAGCCTTCGAACGATTCTGCAAAGTCTTTCCTTCATCCCCAGCGTTCCTGCTCGACACATACGATACGCTTGCAGCTGCAAGAATCGTTGCATCAATGAATGTTAATCCCGCCCTTGTCAGACTAGACAGTGGAAACCGGGCTTTGCTGAGCAGAAAAGTTAGAAAAATCCTGAATGACGCTGGTATGGAGGACACGAAGATCTTCGCAAGTGGTGACTTAAACGAGTATGTACTCGATAAAATTACTAAACAGAATGCGCCAATCGACTCTTTCGGCGTTGGAACAGACCTCGTCACATCGCGAGACGATTCCGCTCTCCCAGGCATTTACAAGTTGGTCGCTATAAAACAGCGAGGACACACTGTGCTTCGTGCAAAAACAAGCGCTGGAAAGAGGACAATCCCTGGCACTAAGCAGGTATATCGACGATATAATCGTCAAGGAATGATCGTACGAGACTTGATTGCTTTGGCAAATGAGACACCGCCGCCGAGAACGAAGCCTCTCCTCACCGGCGTAATGCGCGACGGACAGCTAACGATAATTCTGCCAAGTTTAGACAGAATTCGCGAAGTTCGAAAGAGTGAA
>JBEKGM010000032.1:0-34020 GCA_050012795.1 Bathyarchaeia archaeon
ATGGGTCAAGAATTCATGAAAAGGTTTAACGAAATGAAGGATCGTTATGAGATCGTCGGCGACGCCAGAGGCCTAGGGATGATGTGTGGACTAGAACTCGTGAAGGACACCAAAAAGACACCAGCAGTCGAGGAAACAAAGAAAGTCGTCGAGTACGCGCTGAAGCATGGAGTCATCCTACAACCACCTGGAGGACGCTTCGGAAACGTTCTGAAACTTTCTCCGCCACTAGTGATAACAGAAGAACAATTTGACTTTGGGTTGCGAACCCTTGATGACGCATTGAAACTCGTAGACAAACGCTAGACACAGCTGTATGAACGCATTCGGAGAATCAATAGACTTCACAAGACTACAAGCGATCAATTAGCTATCGATCGCAACCAAACGTCCAGTAATTCATGGATTAACCTAAGCTTCAAATTCCCCACGCGAAAATCGCTTCCAAGGTGGAAGTACGTCAAATATCATCGGCGATGCACGCAAATCAAAGAGAACTTACTTAACCGATCCTGAAGCGAAACTACTGTGTAGAAATTATGGCATTCCTACGCCTGAGTTTCAAATCGCCCACACACGCGAGGAAGCATCAAGAGTATCTAGAGAACTTGGATTTCCACTCGTCGGCAAGGTTGTTTCATCTCAACTAATCCATAAAACAGAATCCGGCGGGGTCATAACCAACATAAAGTCATCTCAAGAAGCAGGCACAGCCTTTGCAGAGATTACAGCAAGAGTGACACAGCACAATCCAACTGTACTAATCGACGGTATTCTATTTGAGCGAATGGAACCTCCCGGTACCGAATTCATAGTTGGAGCAATCCAAGATCCACAGTTTGGCAAGACGCTGATGTTTGGGCTCGGGGGCATCTTCGTTGAAGCTTTGAGAGACGTGACCTTCAGACTTGCTCCTGTGACATTCGAACAAGCACTGAGCATGGTGAACGGGATAAGGTCAGTAAGGATACTAAACGGATACCGCGGTCTTCCGCCAATCGATAGAAATGCGATTGCCGATATTTTATGCGCTACTTCGAGGCTCATTACTGAAAATAATGTATCTGAGCTTGATTTCAACCCCCTAATTGCTCACGAGCATGGAGCAGTCGTAGTGGATGCGCGCCTAGTTCTCTCAGACCAGTCTGAGATTAAGACAACAACGTCCTACCCAGCCAGCTCACTCACGAGTTTCTTCAAAGCAAAATCCGTTGCAGTGATTGGCGCATCAGAAACCCCCGGGAAAATTGGGCACGAAATTCTGCGAAGCATCTCACAATATGATTATCACGGAAAAGTGTATCCGATTAATCCTGGCTCTAAGACCGTCCTCGGCCTGAAGTGCTATCCGAGCATTACTGATGTACCAGAAAAAATAGACCTCGCAGTATTGACAACCCCTCCGAAATTCGTTCCGATGATTGCGGAGCAATGCGGACTCAAGGGTGTTAAAGCCCTGGTGATCGTATCAGGCGGTTTTAAAGAAGCGGGTAACGAGGATATTGAGAATGACACCGTCTCAATCGCTCGAAAATTCGGTATCAGAATAATCGGCCCGAATTGTATCGGAGTCTTCGACGGTCACAGCAGATTAGATACATTCTTCCAGTCTCATGAACGCATGCTCCGCCCCAACGGAGGGCGCGTAGCGTTCATCACTCAAAGTGGAACCTTCGGAGCCACAATCTTGGAGTGGGCGGCTGAGCAAGGAGTAGGGATAAGCAAATTCGTCAGCTACGGAAACCGATGTGATGTTGACGAAGGAGAGTTACTCGACTTCTTTGGACAAGATGACGAAACGTCAACCATCGGCATATACGCGGAAGGATTAGGAGATGGGCGCAAACTCTGCGACGCCGCCAGAAAAATAGCGTCCCGCAAACCCATCGTTATTCTGAAAGCGGGCAAGACAGAATTAGGGTCAAAAGCCGCCAAGTCACACACAGGCTGGCTCGCGGGATCATACGAAATCGCGAAAGCAGCTTTTGAACAAGCGGGCATGATCACCTCGGAAAACGTTACCCAACTGTTCGACGCAATTCATGCTCTTACGTCCCAACCCCTACCTACTGGTTCTAATGTCGCGATGGTTACGAATGGAGCTGGCCCGTGCGTCATGGCTGCAGACCAGTTGGTAAGAAACAAAATGGGCATAGCAAAACTTTCCAGTAGCACCGTAGCTGAGTTGACTTCGATATTACCGTCCTACTCGCTGCTAAGCGAGACAACAGTGGATTTGACGGGTAGCGCGACGTCACATGACTATGAATCAGCACTGAACATCCTTGCAAGAGATCCGGCTGTGAGTTTAATGATGCCCTTCTTCGTATTCCAGGATACACTACTCGACGAAGGTATAGTAGACGTACTCTATAGAGTGAAAGAATTACGTAAACCAATGATCTGTTGTGCTGCCGGTGGCGCCTACACAAGAAGCATGTCGAGAAGAATCGAGGCGCTCGGTATTCCTGTCTATGAAACAGCCGAAAGAGCAGTTGACGCCGGCCACGCACTGATTACGCAAGCAAGCATTTCAGGAGCAATATCTGTTGGATAAGAACGTGATTGAAGAATTAGGAAAGATTGTTGGAGAGAACTACGTCATCACCCGGAAAGAGCAAATGCTGAATTACCTCACAGACGAAACCCCGCCCGCAGTCAGACCTAAGCCCGCTGATGATCTGACGCTTGTGAAGCCGGCAAATACTCAGGAAGTATCCGATATCATGCGAATTGCGAACAATTATCACACCCCTGTTTATCCGCGTGGAGGCGGAACAGGACTTGTCGGGGGCGCTGTTCCAACAAGTAATGGGATAATTCTTTCCATGGAGCGATTGGACAAGATCGAAGTAGACAAGGACAACATGATGGCGATCGCTGAGGCCGGAGTAACGTTAGAGAGCCTGGCAACCGCGGCAAATGCCGCTGGATTCTCATTCCCACCTCACCCAGGCGATGAGAATGCGCAAGTTGGTGGTCTTGTCGCCACAAACGCAGGGGGTTCAAGGGCGGTAAGGCATGGTGTAATGAGGAATCAAGTCAGAGCGATAGAAGTTGTTCTCCCTACCGGTGGAATCATGAATCTGGGTGGAAGAGTCCACAAGAATAACGTCGGCTACGATCTCATGCAGCTTCTTATCGGGAGCGAAGGCACCCTGGGCGTCATAACAAAAGCCACTCTCCGGTTGTATCCGAAATCAGAAGCAACTCTGACGCTCATCGTGCCTTTCGATAAGCGGCGTGACGCATTTTCAGTGGTTTCGAAGATTTTGCAAAACGCGAGTACGCCGCTTGCCGTGGAATTTGTTGAGAAGGACCTTGTTGAGAGAACTGCAAAATACCTGGGCACAAATTGGCCTGTAACTGCCGGGACTTTTTATCTAATCATCATTATGGCTGAAGCAGATAATGATCGAGTTCTTTCGGAAAGCCTGAAAGTCGCGGAAATCTGTAGTAAGGCTACGCACTACGAAACGTTCGTAGCCGAACCGAAGCGGGACCAAGACAATATTCTAAGAATCAGAAGCAACATCTACACCGTTCTGAAGAATGAAACACTTGACATACTCGACATAACTGTCCCCCCGGCCGCGCTGGAGAAAGTCGTCGAATCAATTGAACAAATCGCGAGTGCCCGCGATACGTACCTACCTGTCTACGGCCACGCTGCTGACGGCAATTTGCATATTCACATTATGAAGAATCAGGAAGCCATCGCCGACGCAGTACGAGATGAAATTTACGAGATAGCGACAAGGACTGGAGGTGTTATAACTGGTGAACACGGCATTGGAAAGACACGAGCCTCAAAGCTGCCTAAATTCGTGTCGAGTGACGAGCTAGAATTGATGAGAAAGATAAAAGCAGCCTTCGATCCGAACAAGATCCTGAATCCTGGAACCAAGATACAGGCTTGATCTCGACGTTTACTTTGGAGCCCTATCGAAGTAGATACTCTTACCTTTAGCAGATATTGGGATTCCCATTATGACGCTGGCTTCCGTCATTAATTTCAGCCGTCTTGCCGCAGTCCCGATCCGATACATTATCCTGTTGTCCACGTTGTGGATACTAGCGGTCTTTGCTGCGGATCCTAATGCGATCCCAAGGTCGAGACTCTTGAAAATGCAATTGGGGCCCACAAAATCCATGCCCTCTTTCTTCTCAGCCTGATCAAACTCTCCGCACGTTTCAAAGCCGCATGCTCCACAATTCAAGCTGAAACTCTTATCGCCACGAACGCCGATCAATACTGCAGCTTCCGAATTACGAAGGTTCTCAGCGTCTCGCTTGAATCCGGAGATCTTTCGTTCCTCACCAATCTTGTCCATCTCGTCAGCCAGGGCATCCTTTTCTTTTCCGATAACTATCAAAGTGAAAACATCGTCGATCCCACCGGACTTGGGTGCCGTTCGCGCTGAGATGAGCATAAGTTTTGCGACATCCATTAATCCTTCCAGCTCTGCGGATCTACTGTCAAGAATCGGCATTACACGACACGACAAACGTTTTACTCATAGGGGTATAAAGCGGAATAGCCCTGTTGTCTCCACTAAAATTCACTGCCTCGCTGCGTGTCGGCAACAGTTGAGACTATTTGATTCACGCGCAAGGCAAGAGATATCTGGGTTAACAGCATACCTAAGTCCGACCTCTTATGGCGGAAAAGCCGATCCAGTTTGAAGAGACGGTAATGGGTTTCTTGCTCAATCATCAGGAGAAGCACCACCGAACCCATCACTTCCTCATCTTAATGGACGCCCTCATCAGTGCTGCAAAGCACATCGAGCACTACTACCTAACAGGTACATTGAAGGGAAATATCGGGTTGTCAGGTAGCGTAAACATTCACGGTGAGGATGTCATGCGAATGGATCAAATCGCTCAAGAGATCACAATTCACTACTTGCGATCATCGGGCCGTGTAATTCACGCAATAAGCGAAGAATCGGATAAGATTATTCCAATAAGCCCAGACGGTCGATATTTCGTGTATTTCGATCCTTTGGATGGCTCATCAAATGTCCGTCATGGCCTGCCAGTTGGGTTCATGTTCGGCGTTGCCAAGAAGGATTTGGATAACCGTGGAGATAATCATTTGCGGGCTGGAAACGAATACATCGCTGCCGGAATGTTCGTCATCCCTACGGGAACGTTCACTTTGGCACTTAAGGACGCTGGAACCTGGCGGTTTCACATCGATGAGACGATGGAATTTGTCCGACCAACCCGAATGACACTTCCTGAGAACCCTAAAAGTTGGGAGTTGTCATTCAACTCTGCTAATCGATACACTTATTCTGAGAGAGTTCGAACGTGGATTGAGCAGAATGAAACCAAGTACGCGTTTAGGTACGTTGGTGCCTTAGCAGCGGATTTTCATCGAACCATTTCGAATGGTGGTATGTTCATGTACCCAGCAATCGTCAATCATCCTGATCCCAAAAAGAATCGCCCTCAAGGAAAACTTCGCCTAATGTACGAAGCAGCCGTCGTTTCTTTCATTTGTCAAGAAGCGGGAGGTAGTGCCGTGGATGAAAGGGGTATTCCAATACTGGATATTCAGCCGAAGGATCCACATCAAAGAAGCACTCTCTACGTCGGCTCCAAGCCTCTAATAGAGAGCATCACTCGAACCTTAACCTTAGCAGAATCTGTCGTCCAGTAATTCATTTCTCAACTGTGTCTGCCAGTTCGATACACCGCGTAAGGAACCTGTCATACGCATCCTTGAACTCCGTCATTGTCTTCTTCACCGGGCCAAACTCGCTCCACTCATCCTCGGTCATACCTCCAAGTTGAGTCGGGAATGTAGCGTTGACTTCACGTACCTTTCCCGAAATTTGTGGTGTAGATTCGTAACCTCTCACGAAGTCTCTGATGCCGCTTAGTCGCCTCACAAGCTCTCCTTCTGATCCACGAAGCGCAGCCTCACTAAAGGACCGTAGGTCGAACGCGCTCTTCTCAGAGTAAACTTGCACAGCCTTGGCGTGATTAGGAAATTCCGTGTTACACATGTTATTTGAAGCTAGAGTGTCAAGAGTATCTTCAGGAACCCGCTTGGAAGCTGGCAAAATGTCCATCGAATCAAGAACAGAGATCGCCTCTGCTCGCTTAAGTTTATGTTCATGCTCAAGCCAGGTTAACCATTTTTCGTGATTGCGCTTCTCGTAGAAGAGCTGGTAGACCTTTCTGGCAACGAGTGTTCCTGCTTTTCGAAGATCCATTTCTAACTCCGCGACCTGCTCTCTACCTAGACCTGCATGTGTAGCAGCCCCAAGAAACGCTTCGTGGGTGAGGGATTTCATGTTCTTGAAAGCGCACACAATACCTGCTTTCTCAGCCACTGTTGCTGCACGATCCACGCGTTCTAGTTCTGAGCTTGTGAGCTTCAGTTCTTCTGCTAATCGAACGATAATTCTGTTGGCGTCGCTTTCGCCTCTCTGGGAGGCGATCGTCAGCATGATTCGCTTCGCTTCCTCCTCCCGAAGATGACTTACGAAACGACCTCCCATGTTCGTCATGTAAGTTCTCGTAACGGGCCTGCCCGCATTCATGGCAAGTGCTTTTCCTACGAGCGCATCAACCATCAATGGGACTTCCTGTGAAACTGCAAATGTTACTGTGTTGTTGGTACCGATACCAGACGCGTTGAGTTGGAGCGTAACTTCTCTCGCTGCCTTCGAACTTGCTGCCACTTTAAACACAATATTAGGAGCAATCCTTCCCGGCGTCTGAACACCCAATGAACGGTCATAGGCTGTCAAGTGCTCACGCGCAAGGGCGTATGCGCGTCTTGCGTCCTCAAGGCTTGCTTTCGAATCATCGGCGACGTTAGGATTCAGCTGGAAGCTTACCATGTAGTCACGATTGTTGGCGAGGATCGCAAGCGGCCTGAAGACTTCCAGATTAGGCCATAAAGCTAGGAGAGTCCCAGCCATCACCAATTCGTGACCATGAATTCTCGGATTCTCTTTCCAATGCGGGTTTTTGCTGATCTCTTTCTTTAGATCGGCTACCAGATTCGTATCTTCATCAAACGCTTTCGCAGCTAGAACTGGGTTTGTTGAGACCTGTGAGAATCCGAGATGTCTAAGCGTTTCCAGTCCACGAGCGTAGTCATTTCCGAATTTGCACAAATTCCCTTCAACCATCTTCCAATAAACAGTATCTCGCGCGGCTTTCCCATATTCTCCAATAAAGCGTGAAGGCTTGCGATAGTCTGGTGATTTCCTTATTTTCTCAGCCATATAGGCGGGTAGACTATCACCCCCGTTAACGCTCGACATGTCAGCCAACAGGCTCTCGACAGCAGCGCACCCAGACTCGGGATGCACGTCTTCCAACGGTATAATTCCTCGAATCAAGTCCGATAGCGAATTCTCGACGATTTCTTCTGGAAATTGGGCTACGATAGCATCTCGACCGACAAGATTGAGACCAATCCTAATCAGCGTCGTGAATACATCCTTCTCCAGCCCTGAGTGCGCTTTAATGAATTCGGGAAGGGCAGCCAGTAGACCTCGAATAACCGCCGGAGTATCCTGTATTGTTCCGCGAACAAGGAGATGGTCTGCGGCCGCCAAAGTTTGTTCGTTCTCAATCTGAAGAATGATGTGACGTACGGATACATTCTCAGGTGTAAGAGTTACTTCGCTATCCAACGCGTGGCACCGTCTGTTGTGAACTACGTATCTTCTTATTCATGTTACGGCGCTGTGTTCGTGTTGAAAATCACATCCGGCGACTGGAAGCATTAACCCGGCGGGACAGGGAAAACGCGAGAAATGGTTAATTACAAAACGACTTGTTGAATTCGCTATGGCCCACTTCAGTTTCGGTTACATAGACACTAGTGTCGACCCCTTGTCGGCAGTAGAGTACGGGGTGAGGGCAGAGAAAACTGGATTTCACGTTCTATGGATGCC
Organism: Bathyarchaeia archaeon; assembly: GCA_050012795.1. Classification (GTDB taxonomy): domain Archaea; phylum Thermoproteota; class Bathyarchaeia; order 40CM-2-53-6; family 40CM-2-53-6; genus FEN-987. The sequence continues at coordinate 7,932 of JBEKGM010000032.1, forward strand.
AGATCATTTCGCCGACATAAACGGCGACAAACTTGAACCTTGGACCATCCTAGCGGTTGTGGGTGCAAAAACCAGGAAGATCAAGCTCGGTTCGTCGGTTACCGATACTCAACGCAGTCACCCTGCTAGAACCGCTCAATGTGTCGCGTGCTTGGACGCAATGTCACGCGGCCGTGCAATTCTAGGAATCGGCGCTGGTGAAGCGATGAACATTATCCCATTCGGCTTGCCTTGGGATTCCCCAGATGAACGCGTCTTGAGACTTGAGGAAGCTATTCAGGTAATTCACCTTCTTTGGAGCAGCTCGCGCGACGAACGAAAGAACTTCTTGGGACACTTTTACAGATTGGAAAACGCATTTCTTAGTCAATCCCCCAAACAGAACCCGCATCCACCGGTATACGTGGGGGCATTTTCTTCAAGGAAGACGCTGGAAGTGGTGGGTCGTTTAGGTGATGGTTGGTATTCTTGGCTTAACACTCCGCAAACCTTCCAGACGCGATGGTCAATCATACAACAAGCTGCCAAGTCATCGTCAAGACCAGCCCGTCAGATTGTTCCTTGCTCACATCTCATGGTCGCGTTTCCTCGGACCAGTGAAGAGAAGCGTCGGGCACTCTTATCCGGAAAAGCTCTCCTGTTAATGGAAAGGAGCGTGTTGAGAAAACTTGGCTACTCACACGTGCTCCCTCAATATCAGCACACGATGACAGGCCGAGATGACATAGCCAAGATCATGAGTGAAGCCCAGAAGATTCCGGATGAGTTCGTTTACAGAACTATGGCACTGAACAGTGACGCAGTAGAGGAGAGAATTGAAGAGCTGGGCAGCGTGGGCGTTAGGCATTTTGCAGTTGCGGATCTACTGGCCCCGAAAACGGTTCGACGAACATTAACATCCTTCAGAAAGATCATCAAGAATTACAGCTAATTTGATTGAATTGCACTATGAATCTCCGCAGGTAGTCAGGTCGACAAGCGACACGAATTTTAAGTTCAAGACCGTAAACGGGCGCTACTTCAAAAATCCTCATGCCCAAGCCATGGATAGATCAGTGCCACCGCATCACCATCGTGAAGAATCGCATCCATTCCTCCAATGAATTGGTATGACCTGCCATTAACTAGCACTCTTGCATATGGCTTCACGTCGCCATTCTCGGCCAAAATAACGTCAGGGATATGATACGAGTTCACCACTTCCTTCAAAACATCTCCCAACTTGTCTCTTGAGGATTCAAATTCTACTCGACCTGTATGCGTATACTGTCTGGGAATACCCATGAATTTCACGATCAACTTCACCACGAATCTGGAACCTCAGGACACGAAATTACGGTACCCTTCCTCATATTGTGACGGGTGACGGCATTCCGCAAGAAGACTGCGCGAATTCAATTGCTACCAGTTGCTCTCAGAAGTTATCAGCATACGGATAAACCAGTGCCAAAGTGTCCTCCTCATGGAGATCAAGATCTAATTTCCCCACGAACTCCTGCGACCCCCATTCACTAGAACTCGAGCCCACGGCTTGACTTCACCAGTTTCCGTGACAATTATGTCACTGATGCCGAACTTCTCAACGATGTCACTTAAGACAAATCGGAGCTTTGGAACAGGCGTCATGACCTCTATTTCTATTCTGCCCGTACCCGCACGTTGACGGGCGATACTCATGAATTTGACGATAATCCTTACCATTCGATTGCTCAAACCCAGTTTCTGGGGTCATTATGATCGTCCTATCTTGAGCGTTATGTACTTTCCCTGACATGGCCTGGGAAACAGGCTTCAGTACTAATCGTAAGATGATACTCACATCTAGAGACATCAGTCAGCGCTGTTTGCCACGGATTAGTCAGTGGTTATTCTTCAACCATGATCATTGTCAGCGTTGATCGAACTTTGTCGAGTCGTCTTATCTTTCCGTTGACAATATCCTTCAACTTGTTCATAGAGTCCGCCTCGATCTTGGCCACTATGTCGTACGCACCGTATACTACGTACGATTCTTTCACATAGGAGACCTTTCGCAACTCCTGAATTACTTCGTCTTCAGAGCCTACTTCAGCATTCACCAGAACGAACGCCTGGGCCACAATACGAACCTCGCGTAACATTCTGTTCTTCGTGGCACTAAAAGGGATTGGTCGTATTTTCATTGAAAGGATTTATGTGACGTACGGAATTTCAGAGTTCATTTCGAGATAGTTGAGCATGAATTGCGCGAGGAAGATGTCGGATTGAGTCAAATTACTCGTTCAGGCTCGAGCAAAAGACGTGAACCTAACGTTAGCATCTCCAGTAGCTGCCTGACTTGCTCTTGTTTCTCTGCATGATATTGTAAAGATGCCAATAGTACAATATCGTTGAGCCAACTAAGAGCACGATGAGTATCGGGTCGATCCCAAAGACCAACATGCAAACGCCTCGTGTCTGGACTCGAATCGTTGCTCCCCTTCATAAGCTGAAACTTGATGGGACAGAGCCGTGACAAGAATCATGATCAAATCTCGCCTCTTCATCATGATTTCTTCGCTCCGATTTGCTAAGCACCCTTGTTCAATTCACCGTTCACAATAGTAATCACGAAGACGCGCATCGTGTAGTTCTACGAATTACACGGGATCTGCCGACCCCGATCTCGCTAAATAGTACGACTTCTCAATTGCTGAAAGGCATCGTTTTGCCAAATTTCGCAACTCTGTGTTATCTTCGTTATCGAAGTCGGGTTCTTCTCCTTAGAAAAGCGAAGGGCCTGTTCGGTGAAGGAAAGTGGAATGCCCCTGGAGGCAAATTAATCGGAGGAGAGACGCCGGAGGAAGGCACATTGCGAGAAATGCTGGAAGAGACAGGTCTCAAAGTAAGTGGATTGCATTTCCATGGTATTCTTAACTTCTATCTAGGAAGATCTCGCAGACTCGATCAAGTTGTTTTCGTGTTTTCCTGTGAACGGCACACTGGCAAAATGCGTCGAAGCAGAGAAGGAATACTCAGGTGGTTCTTGATTCATCAAATTCCATATTCCGAAATGTGGGAGGACGATCGTGAGTGGTTACCGTTTTTGCTGGAAGGAGAAAATTTCGTTGGAGACTTTCACTTCACCGACAATTACGGGCGATTAATTGGCCACAAACTCCATCTCACGCCATAAGCATAGCAGCAGGTGGAGCGCTATTGTTTGAGAAGAATACTTGTAACAAATGATGATGGAATATCGAGCCACGGATTATGGAGTTTAGCTGATGGGGTACGCGACCTAGGAGAGTTGGTAGTCATGGCTCCAGATTCACCCAAGAGCGGCACCGGAATGAGTTTGACGTTTCACAAACCTCTACGAGTGAGGAAATTTCGCGCAAAAAACAAAAGAGGATTCGCTGTTTCAGGAAACCCGGCTGACTGTGTTTTCCTTGGAGTCATAGAATTCCTTCGAGGGGAATTGCCCGACCTAGTCGCCTCTGGCATAAACCTTGGAGACAACTTGACAACGCAATTAGTTTTCGCGAGCGGTACCGTTGCAGGGGCAATTCAAGGGGCGGTCATGGGTGCTCCAGCAGTGGCATTCTCTCTATCGCTGCCAGAAGATCGAGAGGTTAAACGAAGCGAAATAAATCCGCGAATGACGATAGCGGCTTTTCATGCTTCACGAATTGTCAGATGGATCATGACAAATCAACTTCCACTAGGCGTCGACTATATGAATGTGAACTTCCCATTTGATCTCACCAAAGAAACCACCGCTAGAATTACTACACTAGGTCTCAGGAAATACAACGACCAAGTAGTTAGAAGGAAGGACCCCGGGGGGCGACCTTACTTTTGGCAATGGGGAATACTAAAGAAAGATGAAGAGTTCGAAGAAGGCACGGATATCCATGCCGTCTATGTTGAGCACGTAATCTCCATAACACCTCTTGGACTTGACGCTTCAGTGGCCACATCTCCAGGACTAGTGAAGCTTGTAGAGAGCTTATCTTAACACGGGCTTCAGCTAACGACGATGACTAAGCGATTTCTTACGCGCAGCCACCATTAAGAGAACTGAGAAGATCATGCTAATCACCATAATTCGATCGAGTCCGAATTCAGCCGTAGAATAAGTCGTAGTTGTGATCGTTGAGCTGCTTGAGTTCTGCAAAATCGTTGTGGCTGAGGCTAATGACGCGGTTTGTGATGTACTCGATAGTGAAGTTACTGTTGTCTGAGCTTCGAGGTTTAACGTGATCGTCCCTGGTCCCGCAATTGTAACAGTAGTAGGATTGGCCGTACCTGAACAAACGACTCCACCTGTGCAGCTCCAGCTCAATAATGCGTACCCGTATGGCACATAGCATGCTGTAACTGACGATGTGCCGTAGCTAGTGCTGTAAAACGAATTTCCGTTCGGTATACTCGGATTAGAGCACGACGTCCAGCTAATCAAAGCCGACGAAGCAGGATTCGTAAGGAAAGTCACCTGCGCTGCATACACGGCTGTTAAAGATCCGCCTGCGGAAGAAGCGTTGCAAGTTGTAGGGTTTGTGGAATCGCTAGAGCAGGTTACACCTCCTAACCATGTCCAGTGATTGAACTGCCAACCAGTAGAGGGTGTGGGCAGGTTCGCAATGGCCACGAAGCTATTTCCGCAACTCGTCGTTGATTGCGCATTTGCGAATTTGCTTCCGCAGGCTGAGATGAGACCAGGAGTAGTTGCGCCGCTGAAGCTCGATGGAGTAGACTGAAAGATTATCGATCCGAAGGACGTGTTAACAGTAGATTGTGATGATGTCTGCGTAGTTGATTGTGATAGAGTGATCGACGGAAGCGATGTCTGAGAGGTCGATTGGATGGTCTGCGACGATAATTGCGACGTGAAATCTAGCTTCACATTGGCCCCATTGAGCGTCACTGTTTTGGTAATTGGGCCGAAGCCCGGACCCGACGCTGTGACAGTAATAGTCCCAGAAGCACTAACGGGAATCGCATAGCCGCCTGATGACGATGAGACGGCGTAGTATCCGCCGTCACTAGTTGTGATTGTTACTCCACCTATTCCCTCACCAATATCGTAAAAGTTGTTCCCGTTCACGTCATTGTAAACGACCCCCAATAGGAATGGCCCCACCGACGTAGCGCCAAAATCCTCCGTTATGAGGCTGTTCAAACCATCGCCGTTAGTTGGTCCAGCACCATAGTATCCTATCCCGATCTCGGTGTAAACGCATGGTGGAGATCCGCAGGGATACGAGTTAAGGAGATCAAGAAGATTGACGCGATGTGGGCGCCCTGGCGTACCAGAATCTATCATCATGAAATCCTCTAACTCCGCAGCAGTCTGATCCACCCCCCCGGCCATGTCTTCGCCCGCCAATAAGTAACTGTAGCCTGCATGTGACATGCGCTCGAAGGGAGTGGTGCCGTTCGGGTCATTGTGTGAGAAATAGTTTAGCGTATACATGTCGTGGGTATGAGCCTCCGCAATGCCCAACAGAATCTTATTCATCGCTAAAGGCGGTCGGGGGCCTACAAGATTCGGATTCGATAAGCCTTCGTGAATATCAATGCCCAAACGCTGACCCTCAGCGACTGGATTAGCGCGGGCTCGATTGACATATTCCAATACTAACTGCTCCGCGGCAGTCGGATCACCTGAATCATACTCGATAGCAGCCTTAACTGATGGTACGAATGCAACAATAGGAATCGAAATTGCAGTCAGCATTAGAACGAGAAACGCGCTGGAAATAGTCAACTGATGCTTCAAGGAGTAATCTCCAACTGGAAGACGAACTAGCGTTAAGTTCCCTCTACATGCCTGATAAATTGCTTTCAGATCATAATGATGAGCTCGGAACGATTCTGACCGGTCTCGTTTCAACTTGAACATGACATTGTAGTTTGAGCACGTACCTTTCGCTGAAGGTTTTGATTTCGAAGAAAGTTGCGGAGCTTTCTGATAAAACGCTGGAAACACGACTATTCCTTTTAGTGCAAGGAAGAACGATTTGCCCGTCAAATCGCTTTGACCAACCCACGCGCGAGTTAGAACACAAATGATAATCTCACGACCTTCAGTGAACCTGAATGATAGCCGTCTGAGATTCTACATTTCGATTTTCGTGTCTTCGCTCGGTCTGGGAATGTATGTCTATTTCGTTCCGATCTTCGCGCAGCGGTTTGGTGCGACTTTCCTTGATCTGGGTTATATTGGAACTGCATCCGCAGTAACCTACGCAATTGCCCCGATCCTTGTAGGACATCTGGCAGATCGGGTAAACCGTTGGCGGTTGTTTGCTTTAGCTCTACTCGTCAATTGCGTCACAACAATTGCACTTGTCTTCTCTCGCTCTGTTACCGATATTGTCTTGATACGTTCGCTGGGAGGTTTAGGTTTAGCATTCTTCTGGCCTTCTGGAGAGATATTAGTGCTGGATAGCGCTCCCAGGGAGAAACGGGTGAGAGAGATGGGGTTGTTCAGCGTTTCGTGGGGATTAGCATTCTTGATCGGGCCGCTGCTTGGTGGAATAATCATCCAATATCTCGGTTTCTTCGATCTATTCGTGTTCTCGTCATTGCTCATAATGCTAGCGTTCGTGCAAACAGCTTTCTGGGCCAGGCCCACGAATCGAAAGAGTAAGACCCCATCCATGCACACTTCAGGAAGATTTCCTGCTGTAAGACGGCTCTTACCGTGGTACGTTATGACCGCAAGTTACGGCGTAATCTTCAGCATCGTATCCACGATTTTTCCAGGCTACGCGAACTCAGTTGGCATCAACCTAGTACAGGTTGGCTTGATTTTCACCGTATTTGGATTAGCCAGAGTCACAGGGTTTGCTACGTCTGATCATTACCTGCATTTCGGCGTAAAGAAATCTCTCTTTGTTGTGTCTCTGCTGATAAGCTGCTGCTGCCTCGTAATAGGGTTCTATCCAAGTTTCGATGCATTTCTATGCGTTATTGCTCTTTTAGGAGGGAGCTTCGCGGTGATCTTTCCTTTGACCATAGATCTGATTTCACGTCACTTTCCAGATGAGCAGAACGGTGCCGCCGTCGGATCGTATGAGAGCGTTTACGGAATAGGTGCAGCAATTGGGCCAATCCTTGCAGGATCGGTCGCGACTTTGTTAGATGTCAGATTTAGTTTCGTGGTGGCTTCATTATTCGCCATACTGATGGTGATCGTTACAGCCGCTGGGGGAACCTACTCGAGGAGGTGACTCCTGTAGGTTGCCCAGAAGCGACTAATCATGCGGTCTCTATCAGGCAGAATACTATTTGTATTAATGGGAGTCAATGAGGGACCCTTTGATACCTAGTTCTATTGCGAGACTCACAATCTGCTCCCAGACTTGGTCTGGAATGTTGATGCCTTCTCTGAGACGCGTCTCGCGGTTTCGCCACTCGATCTCACCAGGCACTTGAACTTGTTCATATTTGAATCGTGGTTCTATTGGTGCTTCGTGAACGGTAGTGAAGAGTGAATCCATTCTTTTCTTGAACGCCTCTATAGGTGTGAATCTTTTAACATCTAGAACTATTGCTAGAATTCCATTCTCATTTGGGTGCACGGCGCCACGGTCGAGGATTGATCCTGCACCCGTCAATATCCCGCCGAGTATTTCTATCAGGATCGATAGGCAGTAGCCTTTGTGTCCATCTCTCGCTCCGAAGGCAAGTAACCTACCGTCTCCTTCAACAGTGGGGGTTGATATGGAAAAATCGTGCGGGTTATCGGTGTCGCATCCTTCATTGTTGACAATCCAACCGAGAGGAACCTTCTCATCGTTCATAGCCGCTAACCAAATCTTACCCTCAGCTACGGATGAAGTAGCGAAATCCAACAGGAATGGTTTCTTCTCACCCGCTGGAATAGCGACCGAGATAGGGTTAGTTCCAAGAAAGCGGGAAACACCTCCATAAGGTTGCACGGCAGGATTAACGGAGTTCACCATCAGAATGCCAATCATGTCGTTTTCGACAGCCATGAGAGTGTAGGCTGCGAGTCTGCCGATGTGGTTACAGTGAAATGCCCCGACGGTGCTGACTGAGTTTCTTCTAGCCTTTTCTATAGCGACTTCCATGGCCTTCTTGGCAGTTACTTGTCCAAAGGCCCAATGCCCGTCGATAAGCGCTGTGGTTGGACTCTCATTTGTTACTTCTGGTTTAGATTTTGGATCGATGATTCCTTTCTTAATCCTCTCAGCATATCTAGTAAGGTAGAGTATTCCGTGCGAGTCATGCCCTGCAAGATTAGCATCAACGAGTATGTCGACCACAAGCTCCGCATACTCCCTCGAGGCGTCTAACCGTTCGAAGATGTCTACGCCCAGTCTCTTCAACTTGGCAGCAGAAAGTCTAGGCAGCGGCATACCCTTCATTAAACGATACCGAGCTAAGTCCCCTTGAATTCGTTTAACAGTCCACCGTGCTCTGGACCTCGAGGGATGATTGGCCATATGTCAACCACCTTGTCCCCTTCAACTACATGGTATACGTCAAAGTAACTGACAGCGAATGGCGTGTACCCGCAACGTAGCTCCACAGTATCTCCAACCTTGAGAGGACACGAATTGTCGATGCTGAAGATTCCGTGTTCCTCGTCGTAGCGAAAGACCGGGTAATCGTAATCCTTCAACACGGCCTGATTTGCACCGACGGTCTTCTTCCCAGCATCTGTAACGACTCTGTCAGGTCGGCGGCTAATGACGGTCGCAAGCACGGTGGTTGCCTGCTTGAATCGGGGCTCTAATCCTGCGTGGTACACATCCATAGTCGCGTATGAACCAGGTTGAATTTCAGTAACTCCTTCGTGTGCAGCTGTAAGCTCCCATGTGCCCGTTCCGGCGGCTGAGACGAGGGAACAGGGAACTCCATTTTTCCGGAGTAGATTAGCGACACCGACGAAATAGTCCATTGCCTCTTTGCACATGGCTTCACGTTTCACTTTGTCGAACTCGAGTGAACAATGTCCTTCGTAGCCGGTAACCCCATCAAGACGTAGGCCCGGGAGTTCACCGATCCGACGAGCGAGTTTCAATGCTTCCTCGGGTGAGCCGACGCCGCAACGGTGCATTCCAGTGTCAACCTCGATAACGCAACCGATCACGCTACCCACATCCTTGGCCGCGTCGGAAAGTGCCTTTACGTTGGGTGGATCATCAACCGCTACTTTCAAGGGGACTTCGCGCGCGAGTAGCGCGGCTGCTTTGACCTTCTCAGGCCCAACCACCTCATTGATGACGAAGACATCGGGAATTCCAGCGCGTGCAATCGCGATTGCTTCCCAGAGAGTTGCCGTTCCGATGCCTATGGCTCCGGCTTTCATTTGCATACGAGCGATATCGGGGCTTTTGTGAACCTTGATGTGCGCACGGAGTTTCGCAGGCATCTTCTCCATATGTTCAGCCATGAAGGTAAGGTTTTCGCGCACAATCTCTAGGTCGAGAACGAGTGCCGGTGTTACAAGCTCGTTACGTTTTCGCCCGATCGCGGAACCATAAAGTGCGTGAGCTCTCTCACGAGCCTCACCGATCAAGTCATGACTCTTTGGGAAATTTCGCTTGGTTTGAGACAAATGATCGACTCCTTCATTCATTTGAATGGAAGTGAATAGGGCAAGCCCTAGTCTTTCTTCTAAAGAAATCGGCAAATTCCCAAATGCGTCCTATGCTTACTCTTTCACTCTAAACCAGATGTAATTGGACTGCTTGAATTTGTGGGTGACCACAGATTTTCATAGCTCAACCGATTTCATGATCTTATGGACGTTTGGCAAAAGGCAACAGATAATTGGAGCGAGTTCTGCGTTGCGATGGGTTGTACGAGGATAAGAGTTTCAGGTGCGCTCGTTCACGCTTATCCGATTAACCGATCTGGATCATTCTATAATTCAGCATTTGTGCAAAATCCGCAATCATTTGTCATAAAAGAGGTGGAGCAGGCATATGCAGAACGAAAGCTTCCCTTTGCCATAACCCTCCCAAGACTGGAACCCTACGAGGAATTGGGTGATTCATTGGAGGAGCTTGAGTACTCGCTTGGTCCGCCGTGGATGCTAATGACGCTGAAAGAATTGACCGGTAATTGCAACCCAGAGGTCAGAGTTGAAGAGATTGACCGACCCAAGCTGGAGGACTGGTTTGAATTGCAAGATGCCTTTCCTCAAGTAGAGAGCTCTAGGCCGACTAGACTGGAGATGATTGAGAAAGTCTCAACGGAAAAATCAGCACAACTTCTCCTGGCCAGCCTCCAAGGAAGATCGGTGGGCGCAGGTTTACTCTTCATGAAGGATCAGGTCGCTTCCATTCATATGATCGCAACTCTCACTTCCTTTAGGAGAAGGCACGTGGCCACCACAGTGACTCTTGAAGCGGTACATCGTGCTAAGAAAGAGAGAAGCGAATTAGTCTGGTTAAGAACTCGAAGGGGTGGGACTGGGGAGAGAGTCTACAAGAAGATAGGCTTCGAAGTATTCACAGACATCCTATCGTACACGAAGACTCCGCAATACGAAGACTCTAACCTGCCGCCAATATGAATCAATCCGGCGAAGAGTCACCCCGTGATCCGAGGCGATCCAACTCTTCATTACTTTGAATTCGTAACCGGTACGTAAATGGTCGAAGCTGACTTCAATCTCTATATCGAACTAGTTGCACACGGACTATGGAGGGTTGCGAGTAGGTTTGAAGACGAGAGTTGTTCTACAAAGGCAATTGAACGCCTTTGATACCACAAACCTTGTTGTTGGCGCAACCATTGGTGCTGACATTTATGTTGCCGCTGCTCTCTGCGCGAAGCTTCTAGGACCAGCCTCGATCTTAATCTGGTTCATTGGCGGAGTCATGGCGACCGTTGTCGCACTATCGTTCGGATATTGCGCCGCGATATTTCCTAAAGTTGGGGGACCGTATGTATACGCGAAAGAAGCGGCGGGGAAGTTTAGCGGATTCATGGTTGGATGGGCTCTCGTTCTAGCTGAATGGTTCTCACTAGCCGTTTTCCCCGTAGCCTTCACCCAATACTTTCTTGTGTTCGTTCCAAACCTCGACCCGGTAGAACAAATCCTGCTCAAAGGCGTATTCATGCTGGTTATTTTCATAACCAATGTAATTGGCGTGAGAGAAGCGGGTAAGTTTAATGACTCCTTGACCATCGCGAAAGTGACACCTCTACTACTGATCATGTGTTTGGGAAGTGTCTTCCTCGGATTTCACCCCCAGATGACTTCATCTCGATTCCAACCCTTCCTTGACGGTAATTTGCAGAATGTTGGTCAGGTGTTGGTGATTGTTTTCTGGGCGTATGCAGGTTTTGAGTTGTCCACTCTTCCTGCGGATGAAATTCAAAATCCGAAGAAGACGATTCCGCGAGCACTTATAATTGGCATGTTGATTGCTGCTTTGATCTACATGGTCACTAACTTCGTCGTGATTGGAGTAGTCGATCAGCGCACTTTGGCATCTTCACAGGCCCCATTGGTTGCTGCGGCTGCGAATATTCTCAGCTTCTCACCTCTTTTAGCGTGGGTCGGGAGCCTCGTGGTAGGAGTGGGTGCGCTAGTTTCGATTATGGGTGCAGATGAGTCCGGGACGATGGGAACGTCAAGATTGGCTTTCGCCATGTCTGTCGACGGCTATCTTCCTCGCGTCTTCAGCAAATTGCACAAATCCTACCACACGCCTTACATCGGGTTAGCCGTTTTATGCATAACAGCCTTCATCGCGAGCATCGTCAACTCGCTATCTGCTTTGGTGAACGCCTCTGTCTTCCTGCTCTCGCTAGCATACTTCGCAACCGGCGGCTCAGCCCTAATCCTGGAGAGGAGGCATCTAAGATCCTCACCCAAGGGAATTTGGACAATAATCGTTCCAGCCTTAACGATCTTCTTCTCAATCGTATTAATGACACAAATCACCCAGCAACAGATCTTGATTTCGCTTGCACTGCTTGCTGCCGGTGTTCCGGTGTACATGTTCTTCTCTCCGAAGAAAGAACTACCTGAACTGAAAGAAGCGTTCCTATCAGAAGACGCAATCCTCGAAAGAACCTACCATCAAGAGAAAACGTTCATGGCATACGTGTTGGAACACATCAAGCTGCTCATCTACAGAATCACAGGAACCAAGAAGGCATGGAAAATTCAGGAAGAACAGAACCAGCGAACAGATAGCTGAGCCGATGGAACTGGCCTTACCCTAACTCCTTGCCAATGAACTGCCACGTCCACTTTTACTCTGACGTTTCTTAGCAATCAGTTTGTTGATCGATCTCACCAGAAGGAAGACACCAGGGATGATGCAGAGGATAGCAATTCCCACAGCGACCGTGACCGCGACTAAGATTGCGTGACCGCCTCCGGTTGATGAATAACCAGATTGGAAGATTGCGTTAACTGTCTCAACTGCATGAATTAAGATGGAGATGCCGTACGCTGCAAAAGCTACAATTGCAATTAGAAATAGTACTGTACGTAGGTTCATGATCAACATTTTCTAGTGAGTGACATAAAGCAGTTTGGTCTATCATTATCCTAGCGCATAGAATAAACTCTCTGCGAAGAAATCTGGAACAACAGTTTATACTTGTCACGGACATTGCCATGAGGTCGTTGACATTGTTACGCCTTTTCGATTCTTCTTGGAAGTGTGCATGCGGGAAGCACACAATGCCACCTGCATTGATACGAATTAGTAGCGGGGTTGTTCGAGAAGTACCTGCCATTGCAAGGCAGCTTAGCCTAAGTTCGAAATGCGTAGTAGTGGAAGATGCGAATACTAGAAAGGTTGCAGGTGCCACTGTAGTAGGCGACCTGAAGCGTGAAGGATACGTCGTTTCAGAGGTACTCGCAGAAAAGCCGGACATCGACAGTGTTACTGGAGTACAGGCCCAGCTTGAACCAGGAGACTTCGTGATAGGAGTAGGTGGAACGAGCGTACTCGACGTAGCGAAACTTGCGGCACACCAGAAGGGAGCCAGATACATTCTGATCTCGACAGGTCTGGCGAACAGTGGTATTGTCTCAAGAACAGCATCGATTTACGTAAAAGGAAAGAAAGAGTCCATTCAAGTCAGACTCGCAGACGCAATCCTGGTTGATCTAGACATTGTGTCTCATGCACCAGATTGGATGTTTGCCGCGGGCTGTGGCGATCTTGTCATAGAGGCGACAGCGATAAAAGATTGGGAACTCGGCAAAGAGGAAGTTGACGAACCATTCTGTTCGACTATAGCGGATTTCGAAGTTTCCACCCTCGACCAAGTACTCAACAATGCAGATGAGATTCGATCAAGATCTTCGAAGGGTATCGCGGCGCTTGTTGACGCACTAATAGTCTCCGGCCTTGGAATGGCTATGTGGGGGTCTTCAAGGCCATCCTCCGGGTCTGAGCATCTCTGGTCGCATTGGTTGGAGCATTATGCCGAGCAGAATGGGCTACCACAAGGACGCCACGGAGAACAGGTTGGGATGGGGACTCTTCTTATGGCAAAGTATCACGAGCACTATAACCCGAACTGGTGGGATGCTGATAAGTATCCTAGGTACCAGGCCGATTCTTTGATGTCTTTTCTGAAAACCGTGGGTGCCCCCACTAGCCTGGATAGGCTAGGCGTAACCAAGAACCTCGCGATCGGAGCCTTCGTTGGCGCTTGGGAATATAGACCAGAACGCTACACAATCTTACATAAACGTCATCCGAATAATCTTGACGCTGAAAGAGTGATAGAAGAAATAGGCGTCTAGCAGCAGCCGACATTAGCCGTTCAACAGCAGACTTCGGTCCGATCGCGCGAGGAGATAGATGTCTTATCGGGTTTCCACGCGAAACCTAGGCACTGGAGGGGAACGAGAACAGTTTAGCCTGCCAATTTCTGATTGTGTAAATAAAGGTAGGAAGGATTAGACTTGTTACTCGGGCGGAAGTTCCTTAAACGCCCAGGCCACGTCTATCCCTTCCGTCCGTAGATGGTATGCTCTGGCGCCATAGTAGATTATGAAGCAGGCGGCGTAGATCGCAAGTACGAAACCGACTGACACCCAAGAGATGGGCCCTCCGGTGACTGTTGCGCCTATCACTGGGCTTAGGATGAGGGATAATGCGAGCACCGTAAGTCCTACACCGTGTACTAAGCCAGTAATGGTTGCCATAGGTACTGGCCCGATCATCCATCGTGTCCACGCGGGGCCTTTCTCCCAAATGTCCTTCCTCCGGAATGGCAGCAGTGCACAGGAGAAGCCAGCGGGGATAAACGCGAGGTTAACCAGCAATGAGGCGTTTATCATCAGAGTGAGTATGTTTGAGTATACTGCGAGCAGCAGGTAAAGCTCGCCGACACAGGCGACTACGATAAGTGCTCTCGCTGGTGTATGGAACTTTGGGTGCAGTTGAGCGAACCATTTGGGGAAGACTCTGTCGAATGCCCATGCGAAGATCATTCTACTATTGAGAACGTTCATGTTGAAAAGCCACGACACGGTCCAAATGAAAATACTGAATCCGACTAGGAGGGTGGTGATTGGATTCGGGAAGATCATGTTGCCGAGGACGTACATCTCGGGGGCATAGGGCAGAGGATATTTGGCTGGAACCTGGTACGCAAGATATCCGAGTGCGCTACTAAAATCGTATGGCGACACCCTATAGAAAAGAACCTGCGATAGTATCGTTAAGATCCAGGCAAACACTATGGACCCGATGATTGCGACCGCTAGGCTCCGTCGTCCTTCTTTCGCTTCTCCACCAATGTAGACTGGCCATGCCGTCGTTATGTAGAGAGTTGTGAATTGCATTGCTATCAACGTCGGCGCAATCAGGAAGGGTGTGAGCACAAAACCGTTAGCTTTTGCCAAGTCTATGATTCCTTGGTAACTCGTACCATATTGTGCTGCGTAATTATTGAACCCTGTAACGAACTGTTCGTGTGAGGAGAAGGCCAGGATACCGATGAAAGTTACTGCTCCGATACTTCCTAGAGTGAACATAATCCAATTCCAAATCTTCCAATATTTTAATCCCAAGATTGGAATTATTGCACCGGAAACAAGAATGAGCGTGGCTACCAATGCAAGGTTCAGGTTCACGGAGATCCAGCTCACGAAGCCTGCAACGGCAGGGTTACCTGGAAATGCGACCAGTAAGGGGGTTGGGAGTAGGTATCTAAATGCGAAAATTGGAAGGGACCCAAGCAACATGAAGTGGGCGTTGAAGTACATGAAGCTCCCCATCAACCCAAAAACCGGATGAACGATCCGACTACCGAAGATGTAATCCCCACCGCTACGTGGCATGCAGGAGCCGAGAATTCCGTAGCTGATAGCATAACATAGTGCGATCGGGAGTATCAGCATGTAGGCGGTGATTATGTCTGCTCCTGGGAAAAACGCTGGGACAACAATGTAGAGAGCGGCGACCATTGCAGTAGGGGCGAGACCGTTCTCGTTCTGAACGAACAAGTCCTTCCATGAAAGGCCTCTAATCAGGCCGGTTGCTTTACGGGCAAAGACCTTTTCCGCATCCTTTCCAGTATCTGGTTGAGCCAATAGAAATCGAAAGAGGCTAGCTGCCTGAGAACAAAAGACTTTCGAATATAGAATATCGATAAAGTAATAAACGTCTTGACAGTAAAATTAGTTAATTCAACCTGATGTCAGTAGGTATCCTTTCACTCTACCGTTTTCTAGGTTAACAATGGCGCCGCGAAGTATACCTTCGCCGTACTCGCTGCCTGGGTTAATACAAAGGGTCTTGCCAATAGACAACGCTCCCCGCGATTCGTGAATATGTCCGTGAAGGCCAAGTAGCGGTTGGCGCTCCTCGATTGCCTTTCGTATCGACTTACTGCCGACGGAGATCATTTCGGTTCCTGCCTTGAGTTCCTTCGAGATTTCAGGCGCGGAATCAAGACCCGAATCATAGGGTGGGCAGTGAAAGTTGAAGATGCACCTCTCCATGCGCTTGACGCCCGACAATAGTTTCTCAACGAGTTGTCCTAGTTCCTCGTCGCTGCACTCGCGGGTTGTCTGCCACGGAGTTGGGTTAGTCCAGGCGAGTGTGGCCATTTCGTGGCCGCCGACATCGATAACTTTTTCTTCACAATATTTTGCGTATTCCGAACTGTTCAGTATGTCGTCTATAGGAAGTTCGTCGTCGTTTCCTGGTGATATGAAGAACTCGATTTTCTTTTCCGATAACCGCTTTTGGGCTAAGCTCAACCAAGACAATGTTCGTTCCCGGATTTTTTCTTGGAACATTTTCTTACTATATTCGGTCGTGAGCTTCTCCTTGTCTGCTGAGTCGACTTCATATGAGTATGAGCCAGTGTCAGCGATCTTTTGTTCTAGAGCAACTACCTCATCCTGCTTAGTAAGAACAAGATCAGATCCTGCGTACCGAGCCTTGAAGGTCCCATCCTGTTGCTTAATTATCGGAACAATAAATTTCCCTGTCAAGTCGCCGCACAGTAACATTGCATTGGGTTTGTAGATCTCCGCTGCTTTCACGAATTTCTTGAAGCAAACGTCGGAGCCATGTATGTCGGTTACGAAGAATAGTCGGAACATATCCAAACAGGCAGGAATCGGCCGCTGGGCTTCTTAAACCATTGCTCATGGTTCAGTTCTCTGATATCACATTCATGGTTTCGGTTCGAATATCCTTAAGTTTGCGACGCTCAGTATTGCCGCTCGGTGCACTGAGCGCGTGACATCAGCTGAACATCCTCTACCGTATTCGTCCCAAGAATTCATAGAGAAAGCAACAGAGATAGTTCAATCGGGTCAGCAGCAAGGAATCATCTTACGCATAATGGGAGCCGTCGCCTTCAGAATTCACACGCCGACTCTTGCGGACCTTCACAAGAGGTTGAACCGTCTGAATAGTACCGGTACGGATTTTACAGATCTGGATTTGATGACGTATGGGAAGCATAATCAGAAGCTTGAACCTTTCTTTAGCTCCTTGGGTTATCCAGCGGACGAGAATGCGAAATATCAGATTCATATGTGGGCGCAACGGCATTTCTATCACGACGCGAGCCAGAAGTTCAAGATCGACGTGTTTTTCGATAAACTCGAAATGAGTCACACGATCGATTTCAAGAACAGGCTGGAAAAAGACAGCCCCACGATACCACTGGCCGAATTACTCCTAGAGAAAATGCAAATCGTGCAGATTAATGAAAAGGACATAAAGGATGCGATTATTCTGATTCTCGGGCACGAGGTCGCCGATGATGATAATGAGCATATCAACGGAAAGTATGTAGCCTCTTTGCTGGCTAGTGACTGGGGACTTTACTACACCACCCTGACTAACCTGGACAAGGTAAAATCGTTGTCCATGAAATATGATCAACTTTCTGAAACTGAGAAAGGAATCATCTCATCAAGAATCGACAGTCTGATCAAACAGATTGATGAACAACCGAAAGGGTCAAAGTGGAAACTGCGAGCCCGCATAGGCACTAAACGAAAGTGGTATACAGATGTCGAAGAACGATTTGGCCCCGAATGATTACTAGTGCTCCTGGAACGAGGCAATCTTCGCAAAAGTGGGCTTCAAATTCTCATATGCTTCACGATACAATTCGTACAGATGAGAATAGACCTGAACGGATGGCGCGATAGGAGAAGTCTCCTCGGATAACGACACTATTCTCTTGACAGCGGCCTCTGCGGTCTTGTGCATACCGACACCAACGGCAGCCAAGATCGCTGCGCCGAGCACTGTTACCTCCTGATTGGCGCATGATGATGTTTTCCGCCCTATGACATCCGATTTGATTTGACGCCAGACGCCCCCACGTGCTCCGCCACCTGCTAACACTACCCTCGTTGGCTTGATGCCAATGCGGTTGAGGTGTTTAACGTAGTCTTTGAGTACGTAAGCGGTTCCTTCCATGATTGAGCGGGCGATATGTGGTCGCTTATGCCCCAGGGTTAATCCGATGAATGCTCCCCGGGCGTCAGGGTTCCACTCAGGCAATATTGAGCCGGATAGAAACGGGAGGAAGAGTAAGCCGTTGCTGCCTGCGGATATAGATGAAATTTCTTGGTTTAGGATCTCATACGCATCGACTCCAGTCTTTGCGCCTTCGCTGGCTTCTACAGATGCAAACTCGTCACGAAACCATCTATATATGCCTCCGGAAAGCCCACCCGTATTCTCGAGGAGCCATTTCCCGTTAAGTCCATGAGCATGACACTCCAGAAGTCGAGTAGGATCTAGGAAAGGCTGGTCAAGGCAAAGGCACATTGGTTCTGAGGTTCCCGTCAAGTCCAGGAGAGCCATATGATCGATAACTCCTGCACCTAATGCGCCAACTTCTTCGTCGCCTCCACCTACTACGACCTGAACGTTTTCAGCGATTTCACACAACTTCGCGATTCTTCGCGTAACCGTGCCTGCCACATATGTGGAGTCACGAATGTCTGGAAGTTTTTCTGGTGGGATGCCGCAAATTTCACAGAGGCGTTCCGACCAGTTTCTGGTTCTCAGGTCGTATAGCATTGTGCATGACGCGTTCGAGTGGTCTGTGATTGGTTGCCCCGTCAGGAAGAAAAGAAGGTAATTCCCGGGTAGAAGAAAGTACTTAGCCTTTCGATAGTTATCTTCCAAATTGTTTTTGATCCACATCAACTTTGGGGCCATGTGTGACGGGTCTATTGATAATCCTGTCATAGAGTAGAAAGATGAGTCGTCGATTGAGGATCGTATCTTGTTGCATTCTTCCTTAGCCCTTCGATCCATCCAAATGATAGCATTTCCGAGAGGATCCCCCTCTCCATCAACCGCGACCACCCCATCGATTTGGCTCGCGATGCCTACACCCAAAACCTGCTGGCCGGGAACACGGGATTTGACTACCAGCTCACGTAAACCTTGGACAACGGCTCTAGTCCATTCCTTTGGATCCTGTTCGGCCCATGCCATTCTAGGTTGGACTATCGGATATGCCTTGAAGACAGAAGCCTGAACGGCCCCAGTAGCATCGATCATCGTTAATTTCAAGCCAGTAGTTCCAAGGTCTATCCCGACCGCAAATTCGGTAGTCAAAAGAGTTCACAATTTCCATAGACCAAATACGACAGACGCTAGCGTTTTCTGTCGTACCATTTGATAAGAAGTTATTGCAGGAATATCGACGAGGAAAATCGATGAAGCTCGATAATACCGCTGAACTGAAATGCAGACTGGCGACACAAATGGAATTTATTTTCATGTTGACGCACCATGATGTGACGATTCCGAACGCGCTTCAAGTTTTCGATGAGGTCAAAGATTCAGGTTTGAAGTGCATCGGATGCAAAGATGTCGGACTTAACGTTGAGCAGTATAAGGAACTGTTCGGTGCATTTAGGAAGCATGGGATTAAGAGTTTTCTGGAAGTTGTAACCTACAGTGAACAGGAACACTTTCGCGGAGTGGACCTAGCACTGCGGATAGGGGCTGACAATCTCATCGGAGGAATGCCCCCGTATACGAAGAAGACGATGGAATATCTGAAGGGAAAGCCGTTGGGGTTCTATCCGTATATTGGAAAAATAACGGAACATCCTTGCATACTGGGTGGGACTATTGAACAAATAATCAAAGACGGAAAAGAAGCTGAAAAATACGGCATAAACGGGATAAACTTGCTGCTTTATCGCTACACTGACGACGACCAGAAGAAACTGTTGAAGGCGACGAAGGAGCTAAAAGTTCCGTTAATCGTAGCTGGCAATGTAGCAAATTTCGAGCAGATTAAAGAACTCAAAGAAAACGGCGTATGGGCCTTCACTATTGGAGGCGCCATAATGGAAAAGAAATTTGTGAAAAATGGCTCTAACAGACAACAGATTGAAGCAGTATTGAAGAGCCTCTGATAGTCCCGAATTCTCACAAAGAAGAGAGAGTATCCGAGGCAGCCGATAACCTAGTTGATTTCCTCTTCGATAGAGAAGACTTGAGTTTCGACTGGTCAGCTTAGCGGTACTTGTTGAAGTTGACGCAAGGAATGTGAAGTAATCTCTTCGTGCAAAGCTGACTATCATACTGCTGTGAAACCGATGGAACTGACCCTGACCTAACTCCTTGCCAATGAACACATCGGATCCCAGAGGGACAGAACCACTGGTTCAGTGTCAAGGATCTTCACGAGTTCTGGGGAAAGGTATTCTTTCCTCACGACAACTTCGAAGAGATACTCATCGAACCATTCATCCATCATGCTCATGTATCCTTGATCTCCTATGGCGGCTCCCCAGCTGTTTTCAACTCGCCATTTCTTGGGCTTGCCATGCTCGTCGAGGTCAACTCCCGTAATCACCATCGCGTGTGTCAACTCACTATCTTCATACTCCAATCTTGCCGCCTTGTCGAGTTGGAATTTCGTCCCATAGACTGAATCGTAATCGTAGATGCTTAGATCCATTGCACCCATCTCAGTCTGCAGCATCTTAGCTACGTCACATCCGAACCATACAGCATAATGACCTTTGATCATGTCTATCGTTACTTTCTTCATCGCTTTCAGGTCAACATTGAGGTAACGAACATTCTGTCCACCAATCACATTGCCGAGATACTGGACAGTGTATAGTTTGTTGAATGGTTTGTTGGGAGCGTTGATAAGACTCACGAAATCATCGAGCTGGAAGCCGACGTATTCATTGTAGAACTCAATGGGGGAAATGTTTCCTCTTCTATGAAAAACGCCATCCTTGTCTCGCCACTCCCAGTAGAATATCTCTGGAGGAACGCCAAGGTTGATGCACAGCAACTTGTAGAATTCTCTCATCAGTTCCCCTTTTTTCTCTCTTAGTTGAGTTGCAGAAGCCCCGCTCATGTCTCGCATTACCTTGGCATATTCTCTTAGTTTCGAAGCCAATAGACCGTTCATTGGATCAGAATTGCTACTGTTAGCTGTTTCCGGCATGAACGTCTTTGGCATAACTCCATACTTCTTTATGAGATTGACAAACATATTCCATTGACCACCATCTGATATTGGATCTGAAAGAAGTGAACTGACTAGCCTGCTATCCAAGGGCTCCTGTCTTGTTTCGATAATAGTTTCCAGAAAATAGTTGGCTTTCTCTAGTTTGTCCCAAAACATCTGGTATATTTCAGAGAGTTCAAAGGTCCTAAGATTCAACTTTTTCATGGCATCAAGCGCCAGCATGCTCAATCCAGAAAATAACCAGCATCTTCCTGATCTTTCTTGGTTAGTTGCATCTGGTGATTCGATAAGATCGCTGAAGGTGAAGTTTTGTCTATCCACTTCTTTTCTACTTAACGCAACTGCTGCTATACCATTTTGCGTAACGGCATTCAATGCAAGTATGTTCTTTGGGTCGTCGTTGAAGGATCGTGAGAAACGTCTTAGATCTTCAAAACTCAAACGTTTTTCCATCGGTTTCCCTATGGATGTGCGTTTCACCCATATCTAAAATATGTTGTCAGGCGGACGCCAGTACACTCCATAGACCGAATTACTCTCAGGTTCATTGCTTCCGTCAAAACTTGAATAGTCTAAACATCTGAACGCCCGCTTTAACCCGATCAGCTGTCCTCAATCATCAGCTGAAAGTTCGGGTATTGAAGAACCTATAATACGATACGCCTCAATTCCCACAGAAATATGGATTCGAGCTTGGGGCCGCTTAGTAATTGCTTGAATCCGCTCGGATTCTTGGAAAATATACGTCTCAACCCGGTTGTTTCAATAGGAGAATTTAGGGCGTGGGTAGTGTGACTACCCGAATCAACGTCAGCTAATCTACTCTGGCGGAATCTCCTTGAAGACTAGTGACAGGTCAATTCCTTGGCGAGTTCTGAATGCTCTGACAAATACGTATGCGGCAAGTAGTATCACTGCAAAGGCCATGAGCATATAGGCAATCACGGGGAATCCTCCATAGACCAAAGCGGAGAATGGTTGAAGGAACCATATGTCAAGGCTGTAGACAAGGATGCCCATCGTTAATGCGCCCGTCCAAGTTGCAATGGGTATTCCCGCTATCTTGCGCTTGAACGGAAAAACCTGCTCGTACAAATCCTTGTGCAAGTAAGCAAAAAGCGTCAAGCCCAGGGCAGAGAGAAACGCGGCCACCTGAATTAGGACGTTGGCTGAAATCCCTACGTAATAGACGTAACTCGCAGCTGAGGGCAGCTGACTAAGAACTTCAAATATGCCCAGCATGGCGATTGACAGAACTGTGGCTAAAGCGACGGCCTTAACCGGCGTATGGAACCTGTCACTTACTGAGGACACCCCTTCTGGAAGCACCCTGTCAAATGACATCGCGAAAACATATCTTGAGAAGATAACAATACACCACCCGGTCATCACGAAAAGCCCGCATATTGGTCCAAGAGAGATAACTACAGCAAGCACCAAGTTGTGAGACGCCAAACCATAATAGAACATACCAGGAAACGGCAAAAGAACCGGAACCGGCACCGCGCTCGGGTTGTTAAATGCAAAATAGCTCATTGCAGCCGCAAAATTGTATCCCACCATATTTATGGTCAAGATATAGTTAATGAAGAAGAGAGTAGTGAATATGACGCACGACCCGAGCATACCGACCAACTGCGAACTCCTAACTCTCTTGATCTCCCCAGCGAAAACCGACGATTGGGAAGCCCACCAGCTACTACTGAGCACTTCGGGAACTACAAAGAGCGCTTGGAGTGCGGTTAAGGGGGGAGCCGTCCAACCCGCCTGGCTAGCCTGTGAAATTATGCCAGAATAACTTGTGCCGTATTTGGTAGCTATTGAATCAAACGCGCTGACAAAAGCACTGTGAGAGGTATTCAAGACCACGGCAATCATGACAACTTGAGCTAAAGCTCCAATACCCACCAAAATATTCTGAAGTTGGAAGTACTTCTTCATTCCAGCGACAGCAAGTATCAACCCGAAAATTATGGTGGTTAATGCAGCTATAATGAATACTGCGAGTGGGGTGGAAAGCGTCGTAGCAAGATCTACAAGACCCGAATTGCCTGTTACGAATGACGCGTACGATAACAGAGGCGCCAATCCTGCAGTGACCCATCCTGAAGCTGCATATCCAATATTAGCTAGAGGTGCAACTATCCCTGCGAAGCCAGCAGCCAGCACTCCTAGAGCAGGATGCAAGAGTCTGGATGAATAAACATAATCCGCGCCTGTTCTCGGCATGGACACTGACAGCATGTAGTAGGTGAGAAGAATTATCAAACTAAGAATTATCGACACCACGAATAGTGTAGCGAAATCACCGCCCAAGATGGGCATACCCCACAGTAGAAACATGATTGATGAGCCCGCTATTCCCATTCCTGCTTCATTGTACATGAAAACGTCGAGCCAACTTGCCTCTCGGACTAGGCCAGTAGCTTCGCGAGCGAAGACCTTGGTCAATTCGTATCAGCGAAATTGTACAAGATGAGATATTTAATACGAAGCAAATGAGACTATATACTCGTAATCATCGACTTCGACCACTCGTTAGTTGTTAGATGGGTCTTAGGGTAAGCGTTAGCGTCGCTTTGACCAACGCGCACTGTGTATGATCTCAGTCGCGTGTTTTTTTTATTCGGGCAAGGATATGGACTATAACACGCGTTTATTCGACTGCTAATGCCTGCTTGATATAGTTGGCATATTCCGTGAATTTCTCAAACGTGAACTCAACGTGCACTAGGTGATCTAAACCAGCGACGTATCCGCTTGTCTCTTTCATCGCGGGGAGTTTGGAGTCTATTTCCTTGTGCATAGCTTCACCGCCCTTAGCGATCTCCCTTTTGTCCAGATTACCCGCTAGAAACAGTCTCTTTCCGTACTTTCTTCTTATGGCCGGTGCATCCATACCAGAGTTGACTTCCAGAGGCCAGTGTCCGGTTATTCCTGCTTCGATTACTAGGTCGAGTATTGGCATCGTGTTTCCGTCACTGTCCATCATAATCCTGTGAATCTTATTCTTGCTGAAGAATTCCGTTACTTTCTTGTAGTGTGGAAGTAGGAATTCTTTGTAGAGTTTAGGCGAGATGTTGGGGCCATGCTTTTCAGCCATGTCCTCCCACCAGAAGACCATGTCGATTCTGTCCTTCAGCGTCTCAACGGCTTGCCGAGTAGTTTCAATCATCAGGTATTCCCAGTGTGAGGCCATGTCCGACACTAGTCCGGGATCTTTATAGAACGCTAGGTTGAAATTTGGTATTCCCATCAGTTCCGCTCCGAACCCGTAGAATCCGGTTATCCCAAGCACGGTTGGACCGTCCTGGTACTGGTCGAATGCCTGCAGGTAACCGTCCTTATCCCAATCCTTCGGGTATCTTCTAGGATCCTCAGGATTCAAACGTTCCTTGTAACGATCCCAACTAGTTCGGTCCGATACTGGGAATGAGTGGAATTGCGGCATGTTGTACCAGACACTTTCCCCCGATCCCTTCTTGAATCTGCGGGCACGTGCCCCACTCTGCATTATGAAATCCTCATACCTAATGTCTTCACCTATCCTTCGCTGTTTGAATCTTGGTATCGGCCCGATATCAACAGGGGCCACAAAACCGCTGAGGTTAATGCATCCGAAGTATGAACCCAAATCAAAGCCCATGAATTTAGGATAATTGAGCAGTGTAATGCCATCAAGTTCCCAATCGACGACGGTAACTTCTTGGGCAGGTAATCCTTCCGAAAAGAACTTGTTGATAGTTTCAACGTAGAAATCTTCGGCCCAAGGGATGGCATCGACTGGTTTGAAGTCCATAGCATCCCTTATTCTCTCTCTAGGCGTCATGCCTTGATCACTTTTCTGCAAAATTCAACACCTTGAACAGCGTCAAGAGCAGCCGCATCGGCGCCGACTTCTCTCGCGAACCCTTCTGTCACGGCATTTCCTCCAATCAGAATCTTCAAATCGCTCCTAATCTTTGCCCGATCGAACCTCTCGATGACCGCTCTGATTTCTGGGAGTCCAGTCGTTAAGAGACATGATAATCCGAGCAGATCCGGGTTAAGGCGCTTTGATTCTTGAACGAAGAATTCAGGATCTACGTCTACGCCTAGGTCCTCCACCCCGAAACCAGCAGACTCTGCAATCAACTTGAATATGTTCTTGCCAATGTCATGAATGTCCCCGCGGACTGTACCTAAGAGAATTCTTCCCTTCGCGTGTTGAGTCTGTACAATGAGTTTCGGTCGGAGAGTTTGCATTACTTCGCTTAGGTTTGTTGCAGCAAATAGGAGCTCAGCAAGGAAATATTCTCGATTTTCATATCTTTGACCGACTTCCTGTATACCCGACCTTAGCCCCTTCTCCACAATATCGGATATCGGAATATTCTCTGCCAAGGCAGCATTGATTAGATTGCGAAGTTCTTCGGAACTACGCAAATCGGATAAGGCAAAAGAGATTTGGTCTAAGATATTTGCCATCCACAAGACACGTTCACGTCGAAACTGCCATACCGCTATATACTGATCTGCCTGATTCAATTTCCGAAAACCGAAGTGAAAATCCCAAAATACAATAATGCTCACTCCTCTGCCTTCCAGCTCCCAATATTACGTAATAGAGAAAGAATCGAGAAACGCCTACGCGGACATGAGCAAGTTATTTCTATAGTTGAATCTAGTACCAAAACGTTTGTCTCACGCAAGTAACTTGCGGCATTCACCCTAGGGATGTTACATATGTGCCCGATTCTAATCACGGACGTAGGTACCACTATCTGCAAATCGATCGTCTTTGAGCATGACGGCGTTTCAATTGGAAAATCCGCGCAAGGTTACATAACGAAGAGACCTAACCCCCTCTGGGCGCAACAAGACCCTAATACATGGTGGCAATCCTTCAAGCTAACGTCAAAGACAGCTCTTAAGAAGACACGAACACGCCCTAATGGCATTGACTGCATTGGCATAATCGGAATGGGCCACGGACCCGTCCTGCTGAATTCCAGAGGAAGACCAATTATGCCGTGTCTCATTTGGCCAGACCTCAGAGCAACGCGGCAGGCAGAAGAGCTCAGAGCAAAAGTCAAGGATCTGGGTATCGAACACTCCATAAGTGGAAGAGTCCAAGCTTGGTATACAGCCGCTAAACTCCTTTGGATTCGACAGAACTATCCGA
>JBEKGM010000033.1:0-33933 GCA_050012795.1 Bathyarchaeia archaeon
ATGCGAGTATCGTTACCGCATTTATCCCTAGGGTCTGTATGATAAGGTATGACGCGCCACGAGCAAAGCGAAGATGAGAGGTGTGGCTTCCCGTGGGCACATCGGACATTTCTATCACAAAGGTCCGGACTATGCCATCACTTACTTCCTATATGTGATTGTGCATCGGCAAGGCGCCATACTACTTCGGGCATTTCTTGTTTGGTGATCGTAGGGTCCAATTCAGCGAGTGCACCAAATAGTTAGTCGACATTTGTTGCTCCACGCTCTTTAATGAATCTCAAAGCTTGGTGGTGGTCATTTGGATCTTGGTGCTTTCCCGCCTTTATTCGGCCGGACGAAATAAGTGATGATTCTGCCAAATAGCGGTGAACGTCCAATTATCTTCCTTTGTAACCCCCGATTCTAGGATAGTCGAGCAATTTATGCAGCCAAGTGAACGAACCCATGAACCTTCAAGCTGATTTCTCACTACGAGACATGAGGTTTATTCGCGAGAAAGCAAATTAATGAATTGCATAATGACAAGCATCAAGAACAGAACAGCGGTGCGGTTGACCAGCTTGGCATACGAACCTACTAAGCCAGTGGTCACGATTGGATTGGTCGTGAAAAACTGCGAAGACACTATCGGAGAAACCGTCAAGAGTGTAACCGCCCAAGACTATCCACACAAGCTTCTAGAGATAATCGTAGTCGACGGAGGCAGCAAGGACAAGACGATGGACGTCATTGCTAGGGCAACCCGAGCCTCAAACATCCCCATCAGAATATATTCGGACGAGGGAGGAGGGCTCGGAAAAGCGAGGCAGATTGCTGTCGAACGGGCTCATGGCGATTATGTGCTTTGGGTCGACAGTGACGCAACGATTCCGGACAATTATGTTTCGTACTTGGTCGGATACATGGTAGATCATCCTCGCCATGGGGGAGTTAAAGGCATTCAAGACGCGCGTAGTCAACCAGACTTGGTAACGACTCTCGAGAGGTTAACGATGGTACTGAGAACTGGTCCTCGACACGTTTTTGACACTAACGGGCAAATCTTTCGTCTTGAAGCCGTAAGACAGGCAGGTGGATTCGACGTTAGAGAAGGAGCAGGAGAGGATGTCGATCTCGTGTTAAGGATGATGACCCATGGTTGGTCCTTCTCCGTCATTCAGCTCAAGTTTTATCACCGAGTTGGCTCGTTGAAAGAAGTCTTCCAGAAACGGAAACGGGATGGTTATGGTTACCACTACCGTCTACACAAACACACTGTACTTAGACCGTTGCTGTATCAAGTTTTCCCAATATCCGTGCTAGTCGGCCTAAAGGACGCAAGATCAGCCTACAAGCTGACGAGACAAAAGTCGGCGTTTCTTCTACCCTGCTGGTATTGTCTCAAAGGAATTCCCTGGTGCATTGGGTTTGGCAAAAGCCATATTGAAGGATACGGTCATGCGTGATGCCGTAGAGAGAACTTGGTGAACATGACGAGATGAAGGCTCTAAGACCGAACGTGCTACTGGTAGATTCGCTGCGGGTTGATCACTCTCGAGCTATGGCTACGCAAAGCGAACAACCCCCAACATAGAGGAGTTTTCCACATCTTTCGTTCACTTAAATAGAGCCATCTCCCCATCAGCGTGGACACTACGGTGTTTGCTTCGATATTGACTGGAGCATACCCTTCAAAGAACGGCTTGTGTCAATTAATGAAAACGAAAACAGCTGTCACATGTTGGATCGTCATACTAATCATTCTCATGGGCTTGACCTTTGGGTTAGCCCTGAACCTTCAGAATCGACCCGGCGGTCTCTCATGGCTTCACACATCAGGGCAGAATGTCTATGATAGCATGGGCCAAAGAGTGAGCTTGTACGGTGTTAACGTTGATTATGGTCACGGGGAGCAATTCACTCTTAATGACTTGCAAACTATCAAGTCGTTAGGGTTTAACGCGGTTCGGACTAACATTGTGTTCTGGGGGGTGTTGCAACCCTACAATGAGTCGTCGAATGGAATAGACGTACCGTTCTTCTCTACGGGGATATCTAATGTCGTTCCGGGAGTGCGGTTGGTGCCGTTGGATGACGTTGTGAGTTTGGCTGTTCAGGAGAACATGTACGTAGTAATCTGTCTGATGGCTTGGACGGGATGGCACGTTCCACCTCAATGGGCTTTCCCGTCGATGTCGCATGCCGGTAATAATCAAGTATGGGGAAGCGAGGTCCTCGGCAGCCCATCTCTGGAAGGATACACCGCGATTATTAACGGAACTGCGGCGAAGGAGAGAACTGGTCTCATCAATACTTGGCGTTTCATTGCGAACCGATACAGAGACATTCCGAACGTGATTTTCGAGTTATTGAACGAACCAATGGTATCTGATTCGTCGCTGGGCGGGGCTTCTTACAAGGTCTTCAATGAGCAGATAATCTCCGCAATTGAGTCCGTGGAGATGCAGCCGCATCTGAAGCTTATTGAGCCATTGCGGGATAGTACCTGGTTGGAGATTACTAAGGGGTGGATGGATGTTAGCAAACCGGATGTGGTTTGGGCAAGTCACCTCTACGTACCTTGGAGTTCCTACAATCCTAACGGTAGGTATTGGCGTAATGATTCCTTCACGTGGCATGGGAAGTATTTCCTAGCGGGGTGGGGGAACGGTACAACATTCGTCGCGTGGTCGTTGATCAGAATCGCTACACAGGTACATAGTTGGAATAGACCCTGGATCAACAGTGAGTTCAGCAAGAAGGTTAGTGAAACGTACTGGAAGGACTGGTTTGAGACCGCTTTAAGCACAATGGCGGAGCAAAACGTCGCAAGCTGGTTCTACTTCGTGTATGATAGGAATACAGCCTTTGATTCCGGATGGAATATTGGCGACCCTTCGACTCGACAAGCGATAATGCCTATTTTACAGCAGTATCTCGGACCATCGACCACAATCTCTTCCGTCGCAATTTCTACAATCACAACGACAGCGAGTGGAGTCAAGCACGCTAAAATCAACGACAGGACTAGCGCCCCAAGCTCTTAGACTTCGACTACTTCAACTCCATGAGCTCATCCAACACTTTCGTCTCATCTGCGACTGGTTCCATAGTATGCCCCAAGGGAACGTTGAAGAGATCATTACTCGTTTCCAGAAAGCGGCGAGGTGGTTTGTGGAAGTACACAGCAAAGTGGACACGACCTAATACAAGTGACCCAACGGCCAATATGATTACTCCTGAAGTGATGACCACTTCGCTCTTTACCTGCAACGCGTCGAAAGAGTCATGAATTTCAATTAGCAGTGCGATAATGCAACAAGCATAAAGATTCCGTTGCAGACGCGCGCAAACGAGCGTGCGAAGTAGTAACGATTCTCTTGGCATGATAGGTCGTACTAACGTTGGGGTAATGGCTGAGCTAGCCTGAGCTTGACTATTTCCTCAATTGCTTCAGATGGGCTCGTCAGTTTCTTCAGTCCCAGAAATTCTCGAACTTTAGAGACATTGACTCGAATGAGTTGCTTGTCACGACTGCTGAAGGCACTCTTCTGTTTAGTCTTCACGATTTTGACTTCAGGTCGAATCTTTCCTTTCGAGACCTTCGTAACTGAACGCTTTACGGTCATCGCTAGGTCCAGTATCGTCATGGGGCGCGGATAGTAGACGTTCACGACATGCGCTAGACTGCTATCTGTCGCCTTCAACGTGCCATTGATAATCTTCTGTGAGTAGGATTCGAATGCGCGGCACACGTCGTTTACGTACGCGTAGAGCATGGGTCTGTGCATGGAGTAATCGTACGGTGTTAGAGGTTGCCCGTTCAGTGCTTGATCGATGAATATGTTCGCGGCTGTTTTCGGCGGCATGTTAGGCCCCAGGGTAGTTCCTATTCTTATTACGCCATAGATCTTGTCAGAGGATTCTTCTCCGAATAATCTTACGATCGATTCTTGGGCGATTTTGCTTATGGCGTATATGCGCGCTCTTTCTTCGACCATGTCTGGCCTGAAGCCGAAGGTTTCGTCCACGATTCCCCTAATGTTCCGCTCGCCGATAGTGTGCCAAGAACCGGTAAGGATCATGCCTTTAACCGACTTACTCTCCCTCACCGCCTCGCAGACGTTCTGTGTTCCTTTCACGTTTACCTCGTAACCTAACCGTTTTTCTTCGTTAACCTGAGGTATCTGAATGATCGCGGTATGTATGAGCACGTCGACGCCCTCTGTAGCGCGTCGCAGTGAATCATAATCTCTAATGTCACATTCCACAAACTCTACCCGATCGTCAAGTGGACGTCGGACCCGATCAGCAACTCGAACTGAATACTGCTTATTCACAAGCCAACCTGAAAGCGTTGAGCCGACGAATCCGGCTCCAACTATGAGAATCTTAACCAAAGCAATCTACCTCAATTCACAGTTAGAACTTAAGTAGTCTTTGAAACACGGTCCTAAAAAAAGATTCGAGTAGGATATGGCCCCGGCTCGAAACGGTACAGTAATACGCGTGTTCAACAATTAACTGCAGCTACTCGATAATTCGCCACGATCTTAAGAGGTGTCGCAATGTCCACGAATCATGGAAAGAAGCTCATCTGGGTATGTTTCCTATTCGTGGATGTAGAATTACACAAGACTTCTCGTATCGAGATCCTTCGGAACTTGGGTAAGCTTGGATACGACGTTACTCTGCTGGCTGCGTACTCAAACACGAAGCCGTCTGATGAGACGCTAGGAGTTCCCTCAATCCTGATTCCCGTCAGAAAGATACCTGGCTTATCCTACCTCTTCCTCGCATTCGTGATGGTACTCTGCCTCCCCATCCTCATTCTCCGACTGAGGCCAACGGTCATAATTGTCGAACCAGATCTTGGAATGTTCCTCAGCCTGTTTTCAGTCCGTATGATGCCTCGACGCATTAGGCCCACCATGGTCGTTGACGTGAGGTCTACCCCAGTAGAAGTTGAAGGAGTTCGTGGAAAACTTGAAACTCTGAGCTTCCGAATTACCATGCAAATAGCTAGAACGATGCTTGATGGTATAACGACCATCACTACCATGATGCGCGAAGACATTTGTCGCAAGTTCGGTGTGGAGCCGGGATTCATTGGTGTTTGGACGTCAGGAGTGAACGCAGATGTCTTCAGCCCCGGCACCTCAACAGCGAACCGTGTTAGGGCTGAATTGGGTGTGAATGATCGGTTCGTGGTGTTCTATCATGGAGTTCTGACAGCTAACCGCGGAATCGCGGAGACAATTACAAGCCTCGGTTTGCTAGACGTAAAGTACCAGGACATTGTGTTTGTAGTTCTCGGGAAAGGACCAGCGCTGTCTACCCTCAGAGAGCTAAGTCATAAGGTAAACGCTGAACAGCGTGTCATTTTTCACGGTCCAGTCGAATACAGCAAGGTCCCCGAGTTTATCGCGGCTTGTGATGTTGGAATTGTTCCGCTGCCAGATCTGGCGGATTGGAAAAGTCAATGTCCTTTGAATCTGCTCGAGTGCCTCGCTATGTCGAAAGTAGTGGTCGCAACCGACATCCCTGCCAACAGAGAAGTGACAGGTGACAGCAGAGCTGTGATCTATGCGGCTTCTGCTGATCCAAAAGAAATCGCGAAAGCAATGATGTTCGCCTTTGATAACAGGCATATGCTAGTCGAGTGGGGTGCTGCTGGAAGAACCATAGTTGAGGAGAGATATGATTGGAAGAGAATTGCACACAACTTCGATCAATACCTATCGAGCCGACGCTAGAAGCATCCGCGGAGCACCGCCGCTCAGGCCTGCACAATATGGTCGAGGGTCAAGCAGCCAGTTTTCTCCGATTTGCCCAAAAGGTCCTTTACTTTGGCTTATACCTTCTCGCAGGAATAAGCTCTAAGCAATACGTCACGATCCTGGTATACCATTCCGTAGATGAGAATGATTCATTCTATAGTGTGACGCAAAAGGAATTCGTGAAGCAAATTGAGTACCTCAGTAAGAACTATCACGTCGTCAGTCTCGACGACGTGCTTGATTTTGTAATCAGCAAACGCGACCTGCCGAGACGCTCGGTTGCTATTACGTTCGATGACGGATATTATGACAATTACCTGAATGCGTATCCGCGTGCTAAGAAGTACGGATTTCCTATCGCAATCTTCGTAGCTTCAGGATTCGTGGGCAAAGCAATGTCTCTCGGCAAAGTTCCAATTAAAATGCTCAGTTGGGACGAACTTGTGGAAATGAGTCGAAACAAGGTGACGATTGGAGCCCACACGGTTGGTCACCCTGATCTTCGACAAGTCGACCGCAGAGAAGCAGAGGATCAGATTGAGAAATGTAAAGCGGACATAGAATCAGCGATTGGGCTTCCCGTAGTCTACTTTGCCTACCCAAAAGGCAGCTACAACCGCTCCCTTTTCGAACTGTTGCACGATAAGGGATTCAAAGTGGCATTCGCTACAGGTGACGGAATCGTTCAACGAGGAGATAATCACTATTCTCTGAAGAGAGTGTCAATGGATGCGTCAGTGAGCTTTATCATGTTCAAAGCAAGGCTAACCGTTGCTGTGGAGTGGTACGGGAAAATTGAAAGGGCCGGAGGACATTTCGTTCGTAAATTTCCGTTCCTAGCAGGAATAGCTTCGATCTACAACGAGCGAGAGAAGAATCCTCTCGGATATTGATCTTGAGTGGAGGCGAAAACTGTGAGGGTTTGCTTCATCGTTTCGACCTATGAGCCTGAAACAATCGGCGGACAAGGCGAAGTGGTACTGAAGCTTCAGAAGCAATTCCTCGAGCACTCCGTGGAAGCATATGTTTTGACCTCCGGTCCAGATGTGCAAGGGTACTCTCACACCATTAGAACGGGGAGCGGTAAACGTCTCTTCTATGTTGCCAGCGCAGCTTACTTGAACTGGATTAGAAAGATGGATTTTGATGTGATCAACTTCCATCTAGAAAGTGGTATGAGCCTTGCTCCTTTCTTGGCTGTGATCAAGTGTCGCGCGAAGGTCGTGACGACTCTTCACGATTCCTATATGAGTGAATGGCGATCGATAGGCAAACTCAAGGGTTTTCGGAGAGAGTACGCTCATCCGACGCTTGATGAGTATGCTTTGAAGTATCTGTTAACGCCAATTAAGTTTCTTGGAACTTACATAGACTGTTCATTCTCCGACAGAATCATAGCTGTTTCCGCGAGGACTGGCGAGGAATGTAGGGCAGAGTATAGGCTCCCTAGAGAGAAGATGTCGGTGATTTACAATGGCGTAGATTTGTGTGAGTTCAATCCAGGGGTATCTCGGAAGCGAATTAGGACTAAATTTTCTATGCAGGAAAAGCCTGTCATCCTAACGGTCGGTACCGCTACGATCAGGAAGGGACTTCCATACTTGATTCAATCCATGGCTGAAGTGGTGACGAGAATTCCGGACGCAATGTTGATCGTTGTCGGAAGCAGGAAGTATGAACATCAAATGCAGTTGCTCACCCAAGACCTCGGAATCCAGCAGCATGTAATCTTCGCTGGACCAGTGGAACGAGACGAACTGCCGTTCTACTACGCTGCATCCGATGTTGTCGCCGTGCCATCTATCTCTGAAGGTTTTCCGATTGTAGTTTTAGAGGCTTTAGCCAGTGGTAGGCCCGTGGTGGCATCCCGGGTGGGCGGAATCCCTGAGGCAGTCCAGACCGGGACGACTGGGATTCTGTTCGAGCCTGGGAATGTCGATCAGCTAACGCGAGCTCTAGTACATTTGCTGAGTGACTCGTCGTTACGAAGCAAGATGTCCCGCGAAGCTAGGAAAGTCGCCGAATTAAGATATGATTGGAAGAAAGTCGCGCTTCAGTACTTAGCCGAATTCAAAAGCGTTATGAATACCGCCTGACGAGTGCAACAGAAAAAGTGACTTGCAGCATGCACTACGCACAAATACGAGCCTTTTGAAGAAGACTTTTGAGACGACGTTGGCGAACCTTAAGGTTGCTGTTATCGGGTTAGGCAAACAGGGCAGACTTCACTTCAAAATTTGTAAGTCCATGAAAGACATTGATATTGTCGCCGTGGCAGATCAATCCCCGCGGGCGCTTCGCTACGCTAAGGCCTTTGGAGTTACCAAACATTATCAAGACTACGCAAAACTTTTCGCCAACGAGGACTTGGATGCAGCAATCATAGTTCTTCCCAACTCGCTGCATACCGATTGCGTAATCAACGCTGCACAGAAGGGAGTAAACGTCTTTGTCGAAAAACCATTGGCTGAAAATGCCCGGGAGTGTGAGCAGATCAAACGCGCGGTTCAAAGCAATAACATCAAACTCATGGTAGGGCATAATTTTCGATTCTTCGATTGCATTATGAAGATCAAGGAGTGGGTAGACACGGGTCTTCTGGGAGAGATCAAACTTGCAGTATTCGAGTATGTGATCAATGGCCCATTTTCGGTTTCATTGTTGCCATCTCCGATACCTGAATGGTTCTTTTCGAAGGATCAAAATAGTATGGGAATAATGGATTCTGGATACCACCTTGTCGATCTTCAGCGATGGTTTTTCGAGCCAGAACCAGAGATATTGCTATCTAGATTCAGCGCTGTCTATAATTTGCCTTACAAGGATTCGGCAACCATAGTTTCAGAATCCGGAGAAACCCGTTGCGTAACAAACATAGGGTGGTTCTGTAAGGCGCCCGATCCGCTGAAATACAATTTCAGAGTGATCCTGCATGGTACGGCAGGGTTTGTTTCAACTGATGACCTCACGCCGAACAGATACGCACACGCCTTGAAAGAAGGATCCAAGAATATTTTGCGAAAGCTAACGAACCAGAGGATACATCCTTTGGAATACACCTATTGGATAAGCAGCTACTACAGAGAGGAAGCCGCATTTTTCGATTGCATTCGAAGGGATGAACAACCGCCCGTGTCGGCGGATGACGCTTTGAAGGCCACGAGGACCATTGAGCAGATAATGCAAAAGGTCGCAGGGAGCACTGCATATGTCAACAGTTAGCGTAGCTAGAAGTGGATTCTCTTCTCCTGAGATTAGGAAAGCCATCTTCGATCTGCTAGGAAGAGTAGAGTTAGAGAAACGAAACGTCCAATCTATCTTAATCAAAACGAACGCATGTTTCTATTGGGATTCTTCGACCGGCCAAACGACGGACTTGAGAGTGATTTCAGCAGTCATTGACTGGTTGCGAGAAAGATACGGCCAAGACGTAACCATAAGAATTGGAGAAGCAGACGCCTCAGCGATGAGAGTGAGGCATGTTTTCGAAGTTCTCAACTATGTAGAGCTGGCAAAGCAGAAGCGTTCGGAACTGGTCAATCTTAGCGAAGGAGAGAAGTTTGAGAAAGAGGTTACTGTCGGAAAGAAGAAGATCGTATTTCCCTTTTCGAAAATGATTTCTAATTCGAACATGCTCGTGAATGTGCCAAAGATGAAGAGTCACCCTATTACGGCCATGACCTGCTGTCTGAAAAACGTGTACGGAATGATATATGAACCATACAAATGGCAATACCATACGTACATTGACCAAGCCATTGTCGCAGCGAACAAAATTATCAGACCGGACCTGAACGTCGTGGACGGAGTGGTCGCAAATGGCAAACGCCCAGTGAAACTTGGATCACTGCTAGCGGGAACTGACCCGGTAGCAGTCGATTCTGTATCCGCGAAGATCATGGGTTACGAACCCTCGGAGATATCCCATATTGTCCTTGCTGAGAAAGAAGGAGTTGGCAAATCAAAAGAAATTACTGTAGTTGGTGAAGACCCGGAGCAATTTAGATCCGTATTTCCGAGGAGAAACGTCGCTATGGAAAAGAGGTATATCCCAATCCTTCTCGGCCTCTTATCACTCTATTCGCGAGTTGCAGGTGACATAATACCCCCAGCAATGGAGAAATTGGGTTCTCTGTGAGTGGTCGAGGCTTTCCGATCAGATAATTAGACGCATAGACCCCGTAGCTACCCAGAAATAGAATCGTGAAGCGCATGAGAATCTGCATCCTTGCCCCAGAATTCATACCCGTCTGGGGTGGGGCAGGCACCTACACTCAGGAACTTGTCAGGCACCTACCGAAGGAGCACGAGCTTCACGTTGTGGCGCCTAAGCGCAAAAGCTTCGGTTCACAAGCCATTGAAACCTCCGAGGATGATTTGGAATTGGGTGATAATGTCCACGTACATTACATCTCAAACGCCAGCGACACAGTCACATATAATGCAGAATTCCAATACGCATGCCTCAGACATGTTCCAAGAATTCTGAAAAATGAACAGATTGAACTAATTCAGTCTCACATGTCTCATATGCCTGACTTGCTATTGCGATTAAGAGAACGCGTTCCCACGGTCGTAACGCTCCATAACACGATTAGAGTCCAAAGATACGCCATAACCATGTCACATCAACCCTTCGACGCGTTAGAGAAATCAGAGAGGAAAGTCCTCACCCTTTACCCTCTCCTAAGTGTTTTGGAGAAACTGTACCTGTATGATACGCGATTATGCATTGCCCCATCAATGTGGATGAAGAGAGAAGCAATACGCCTCTCAAGTATTTCGGAAGAACGGGCAGACAGTATATCCGTGATCCCCAACTCAATCGACGTTAAGGAATGCAAGAAGATAGCGGAGAGAGGTAAAGAAAGATTCTTCTTACCGGAGCGCTATGAAAATAGAAGAATAATCCTCTACTGTGGTCGCCTTTTGGCGAATAAAGGACTTGGCGTTTTAGTAGACGCGATTCCCAGAATCCTACGATCCATCGATGATGATTTTCTATTCGTATTCGCCGGTCCAGGTGATCCACATGTGTACAGTGCGAGACTGAGGAGTCTCGGCGTCCCAGCAGATCGCTTTCTCTTCGCTGGACCTCTCTCTAGGAAGAAATGCCTCGAGCTGATGGGTTGCACGGAGACGCTAATCCTCCCAAGCTTCCTAGAGAACTGTCCATACGTTGTCCTGGAGGCCATGGCGTGTGGAGTACCAGTGGTCGCCAGCAACGTGGGTGGAATACCTGAAATAATAAAAGATGACAATTACGGACTGACTTTCACGAGCGGATCGTCAATTGAGCTGTCCCGGAAAGTAATTGAACTTCTTCAGGACAAGAGCCTTCGACGCAAATTATCACAGAACAGCCTACAATTGGTGGCTGACAGGTTTTCGTGGGCCTCAAATCTGAAGATGCAAATGCACGCATATGAGTCACTTTTGAGCTGATGTGGTTCTCGTGCCGAGTAATAATCCAAAAATGTTTGTTATCCTAGCATCGGACACGGAGGATAACCACCCGAATTACGTTCCAGGTTGGTGGCGTTATGGTAGCGACTACGACGCTGATCCGCCGAAGCTCAGGTTTGATTGGCTAAGATACATGGATAATCTTCTGAGCTGCTTGGATCAAGGTGGCTTAAGGTTCAAGGTCACTTGGTTTCTCAGAACTGACCCAGCTGTTGGCGAACGTTGTCTCGATGCCCTAACTCTATTGATGGACAAGGTGAGAGACTACGATGATGAGCTAGGGATTCATATTCATACGCTCAGGCGAGATGCCCAGTCGAGATGGGTCCAGAGCTTGGACCAGAATGTTTGCAGGAGCGTTGTTTCGGATTCTCTTGAAATCTTCAAGAGCCATATGGGCAAATTGCCCAATTCAGCGCGCATGGGATGGAACTACATGAGCAATTCGGTTATGCAACAACTAGAGGACGACGGCGTCCGATACGACGCCACATGCATCCCTGGGATGCAATCACAGCTGATGTATGGGCAGAGAGATAATTTCTACGACTGGAGCAGAGCTCCGACTTCCCCGTTCCACCCAAGTTACGAGGACTACCAAGCAGCCGGAAAGATGAAGATTCTCGAGATTCCACTAACCAGCTATGTGAAAGAGCCCGGCACGAAGTCGGGGAACGTGTTTCCAAAATGGATGAGAGCCGTGGCGCGTGTTAGGAGACTCACAAATGTCGGAGCCACAATGACCGAGTTTCCATTCCTCGCGTCCAAAAGGAGCCTCATGCTCCGAAACCAGTTCTTAATCTTCTCAGCTTGGAGAAACAACACGGGTATGAGTAACCTTCTCGCCTCGAAAGTGCAAGAAGCTCGATCCCGAGGGTGGGCTTACATTCTCGGCTATTTCCATCCCTGCGAAATGATGAATCCGCTTAGCGGAAAACTAAACTCAGCCTTCTTGGAGAATTTCGCAGCGTCATTGAACGAAATTGCCACAATACGAAAGCACGGGGTCGACCTCGTACCAGTAACCATCAGCGAGTTTGGATCAGCCTGCCTGGAACTTAAATGGATAAGTGAAGCGTGAAACGCTGTCTCCCAAAAACTCGACCTCCAACTAGACTGTTTCAGTCGTTATTCCAACGAAGAACTCTGTACGGACCATGGCAAGGTGTGTCGTGTGTTCAGCGGTAGAAGCCCGGAGCGATGTTCGCTGCGAATGCTTGATCCACGGACGGCTGTTGAAGAGTTCTCTGTGATGGAGAATGCCGCCGGACCTAGGAAGCGTACGGGAACGGCTGTTCAGGAAGCAATCATTACCACGTTATCCATTCGACCCAAACCTGACGCAGTCCTATGAGGACGTTGGTCTCTTCCGGAGGCTTCTCAGGGATAATTACGTGCTCAGTGGATCCAGCGCGGTCGTATTTCACTACCACAGAAGAGGTTTCCTCGCGTTTGCGAAGCAACGGTTCAGAGGTGGACTAGGGAAGGCGCAGATTGGAGCAAAGTATCATGAGGAGCTACTTGTTACCCAATCTGATTCCTTTGTTAGCGTGCTATCTAGAACGGTGAGACGTACTGGAACGCGTAGGGTACAGTTGATTCCGTACTGGGGGGTTAAGGGGTGGTTCGAGTTCATGGGTGTTCTCGTAGGTTTCGCGAGAGTTCGCCGCGCACCGCTTTCAGTCCGTGTATCCTAGTTTTCCAAGGAGGTCCCTAGTATTTTCCTCGATGATGGCGATCTGATCGGCGGTTAGGCCTTTTTTCCATTTGTAGTTCATGTTCGGTAACGTTTGCGGGATAAATTCTTGGTAGTCGTCTGGGAAGGAGATTTCACAGAAATCTGTAATGCGATGAATCTCTTTGCTTGGTTCCTTCACGAAGTCCTCATAGCGGACTTCAAGGTAATTCTTCAACGCGTTCTTGTTAGCGAGTATTTCTTCGAAGTTGTGTCTCCAATGCTTGGCGGCGAGATCTACAGGGTCCTTTCCTTCTATCTCCCAGTCTGAAACGGTCTTACCAAGCCACCATATGGTCATGTCCTTCCAGAAGTCCACGTTTAAGTAGGAGTTAATCACGGCCCTGCCGTCTCTGATCATGTGAACATAGTACGCTTCCGGAAACATCCGATTCATCAATCTGAGTCGCTGAGTGTTCGCTGTTCGCTTGTTGATGAACCGAGGCTTGTCAGTCACGTCGAGGTGCATTTGAATATTGCCTTTCAGCTTGCGCTCTGCCTCCGCGTCATAGTCCTTTTCAGTCATCTGCCGTTCATCGCTGAACCCGTAAGATCGGTAAATGTCCGCGCCCTCGTTCGGCCTGAAGAGATAGGTAAGAGCGGGGCTTAGTCGAGTTGATGTGATTATCCGCTTTTTCAAGTACTTGCCTATCAAAGGGTAGTCGAGGACTCTGTTAAACCGTGCCCAGCTGGGAGAGCCGGGATACATGTTGCTTATCATGGAGAACCAGGCGAGCTCAGGATGCGCCGCGAGAATTTCATAGAGAATCGTGGTCCCCGATCGGCCGGAGCCTATGATGAAGATACTTTTTTCGACACTCATTGGATAACCACGAATGAGTCAGCACATGATCTGCTCGATATTTCTCGTTTGCTACAAGTTATCAACCTAAAAGGCAAGCGAATGAAAGTTGTGGAAACGGAGAAATTGTTCTAGTGCATAGCTTCACAAACGTACATAACCAAGCTTCATGTACGAGTCAAAGCCTCGTTGCGGAAAGTTCGGTTGTGGTTGGATGAGCGCGAAGAAGAGTAACGTGTTGCTGCTGGTTGTAGACTCTCTGCGCAGAGACCATTTGTCATGCTACGGTTACCCGACCATCACGACTCCGAACATCGACGAGTTCTCCACATCCGCGGTGCAATTCGAGACGGCTATCTCTCCCTCAGGCTGGACGCTCCCAGTCTTTGCTTCCATGCTCACCGGAACATACCCGTCAAAGAATGGGACCGGTCAGTACTTGGAGCATATCCCAACAGTCATGGAAGTCCTACGCACTATAGGGTACAAGTCGGCTGTTGTGACGGATAATTTCTTCGTGCAACCACTCTCTAAGCAAGCTGATGATCTCATCTATGTAACACCGGAGAACGTTCCAAAGATGGCTTTCTCGCGAGACGCTCTGTCAATCATAGGAATGGTAGGATCCGCCTTTCAACACGGGTCACTTTCGAATCTCCGGAGCTTCGCAGCGAACTTTCTGAAAAAT
Source organism: Bathyarchaeia archaeon (assembly GCA_050012795.1). Lineage (GTDB taxonomy): Archaea > Thermoproteota > Bathyarchaeia > 40CM-2-53-6 > 40CM-2-53-6 > FEN-987. Next base: position 14,454 of record JBEKGM010000033.1, read on the forward strand.
CGGCTCGCCGCAGGATGGATCGAGAGACGGCCCACCAATAGTCCCTGGTTCATGATGGTTCACTATGATGTACATTGGCCCTACGATCCTCCCATGTCGCTTAGGAATCGTTTCGTGAGACCGGAATTGAGGAGTCAGGTGGATGGAGTAAGAGGGGATGTGTATGGGATAATCGCGGACCAAGATAATCTTGAAGGTAGGTTACCGGTTCTTACATCACTTTACGATGCTCAGATTGCGTGGGTGGATGAATGCGTTGGTGACCTACTGAAGCATCTGAAGTCGTTGGGGGTTCTTGATGACACGATTGTCATCGTGACTTCGGACCACGGCGACCTACTAGGTGAGCATCGTCTATTGCATCATGAATTCGTACTTTACGATCCGCTGATTAGGGTTCCGCTCATAATCAAATTCCCTCAACCGCCGAAAGAGTCGAGAAAATACTTGGGATTGGTTCAAACGAATGACATCCTTCCAACGCTAATTGACTACTTGAACGTGGACGCTCCTCAAGTCACAGGCCAGATTCAGTGCAAGTCCGTTCTGAAACTCATATCCGGTGCCGATCAGCGTGAATTCACAATTTCGGAGAGGGCGGACTGGTCTTCGACAACGAGCAGGAGAAAGATCGAGAACCTTGAGAAGACCTACCCAAACTATAGTTGGCGTAGGTACGCGCATGAGCTAGTCGCCCTCAGAACAACGGATTACAAGTACATCCGGTCGTCTGAGGGGAGAGATGAAATGTACAATTTGGAGAAGGATCCTGAAGAGGCTAGTAATCTGATCTCAGTAGAACCGGAGAGGGAGATGGAGTTGAAGCATAAGCTTGAGACTTGGAGAGCTTCCTTCGAGCGTGCCCCGGTGGGCGAGGATAAAGAGTTCGATTCCACGATTACCAAGAGACTTAGATCGTTAGGTTACATCTAATCCATGATGAGCATCGTTTCATGAGTTGATGAGGTATGAGTGACTTCGTTGCTCACGCCGTAACCTCACCCTCACTGCAACATTTCTTCGGCTACTACGGCCAAGAACCCTGGGATATCACTGGCCTTACTTGCTCTGACCAAATTGGACATGTTGACCCCAGACGTCGACAGATCCGACCTGCGATGCATTATCGACTATGGAACTGTCTCACATTATGATTGACCTAATGCGAAGGAAATTCTCGTCTAGGCCAACGTAAGGAATCAGAGTAGAAGATTTATCTCGTCAACGACAGAACGCTTGACGCCAAAAGTAATCGGCGAAGACGTCCTCAATGAGGATGGACATTGCAGCTTCTCCCCGGACGGCCGCTGGGTACTCATCGACACCTTCCCAGACGCAAACCACACTATCACCCTCAAAGTTTTCGAATGGACGACTGAAAAAAAGATTATTCTTGGACGCTACCGTTCACCTCCACCATACGGTGAACTCCGATGCGACTTCCATCTAAGATGGAATCGAACCGGAACCAGCATTTGCTTCGATTCGATCCATGAAGGGATCCGACAACTTTACACAATGGATGTTTCAAACCTAGCAAAGAACTAAACTAAACGCAAGTGTGTTAACAATCTGAACCATGCGGCACACGTGCAGTCATCTCATATATCCCAGCAGAAATTACGACCACTCAAAGATCCTTGAAAGCAAAACTGCTCTGTCCTCGATGAGGGCAATTATCGTTATCCTTTCCATCCGAAATGTCAAGAATTTCTACGAAGTATTATATGGTACATGAACGTACCGTGATGGGAACTCACATGATCGCTTATCAAAAGAAACTCCCACTGAAGACGGTACGAACAATTCTCTTCTCATTGATGCTCATTGCCACCATTGCATTTGCGCCGTCAGGAGTAGCCTCAGGCACCATGCCTTCGCTTCACACATCAGGGCAGAATGTCTATGATAGTATGGGTCAAAGAGTGAGCTTGTACGGTGTTAACGTTGATTATGGTCAGGGTGCGCTATTTACTCTTAATGACTTGCAAACTATCAAGTCGTTAGGGTTTAACGCGTTTCGCGTGAATAACGTGTATTGGGGGCTTATTCAGCCGTATAATGATTCTTTGACCGGGATTGACGTGCCTTTCTTCTCTACTGGAATATCTACTCCGTTAAGGGGGGTTCATCCTGCTCTGGTTCCTTTGGACAATGTGGTGAATATGGCTGTTCAGCAGAATATGTATGTGATAATCTGCCTGATGGCTTGGACTGGGTGGTACGCTCCTCCGGCATGGGCCTTTCCATCATTTTCTCACGCAGGGAACAACGCGGTCTGGGGAGATCAAAGCACAGCCTCCCGGCAGGCTTATGCGAGTTTGATCAACGGAACAGCCGTAAAGGAACAAACCGGCCTAGTCAACACGTGGCAGTTTATCGCTAATCGGTATCGAAACGTTCCGAACGTGATCTTCGAACTCTTAAACGAACCATTCGTCGTCCAAACCTCAATCGCGGGGAATTATTACAAGACGTTTAATGAGAGAATCATTTCCGCAATCGAATCGGTCGAAGGTCAATCGCATCTGAAGATCGTTGAATTCTTGCGAGATCAATATGATGGTGAGATTGTCAGCGGATCAATGGATCTAACCAAGACGAACGTGGTTTGGGCTAATCATCTCTATGCGCCGATGAATTCCTACGTCCCAACTGGTAGCTACTATCATGACGCCTTCACCTGGCACGGTGTATTTTTCCCTTCGGGTTATGGTAATGGGACAACGTTCATCGCGTGGAAACTTATCCGGGTTGCTACGCAAGCTCACGGATGGGGCAGACCATGGATGACCACTGAGTTCAGCAAGAAGGTTAGTGAAACGTACTGGAAGAACTGGTTTAAGACCGCTTTAAGCACAATGGCGGAGCAAAACGTCGCAAGTTGGTACTATTACTGCTACTCAAGCGTGCCAACTAATGATGCAGGCTGGAATATTGGCGATGCAGCAACTCGCCAGTCAATCATGCCGCTTCTGAACCCATACTTGGCACAACTGACAACCACAACCTTCTCGATTTCGACATCCTCTACTTCTTTGACTTCTACGTCCACAACCATCGTTACTAGTTCTTCAAAGTCGACTACGTTTTCAACAACAACCACCACCAGAAGTTCTACGTCGACAATATCGTCGTCCACAATCTCTACTTCCTCTAGCTCAACATTAACGTCAAAGGTGACTTCGAACACAACTACCTCCAGGACCACCACAACATCCGCTTCGTCAACCTTGACAACCACTTCGGAACTGAATAGTTACATTGCAGGAACCAGCGGAATTCCAACTTCGACACAGATGCCAAATCAGAGAAAGACCTGTTGGGGGAATGGTCGGTTTTGGCTATTTGCAGTCAACGGGACATCCTTTAACGCTTATTCATCCATTGATGGGATTGCCTGGACAACACAAAGAATCCGCAGTAGTGTAGGCAATCCGGGAGAGACTAATTCCGTTTGGTGTGGGTCATCAAACACGTTCGCTTATGCTTTGGTGACAGGCACGGGTGGTGGGTTAATGTACCGTCAAGGTGCACTGAATCGTGATGGCACTATTACGTGGGCAACCCCGACCGAACAAATTGCTGTTGCAGGACAGACGGGCATTGGTTACAATGATGTCAATGTCGCGTTTGATTCGTCAAGTCATCCGTGGGTCGGTTACTATCGAGATTACGCTTCAAACTCAACTAGGTATGCGTATGTTGTGACGTGTACAAACGTCAATGGGACATGGTCCGCGGCCTGTGTCCCTACACCGTTTCCATTCAGGTTGAGTTCCATGAATGCGGGTGGCTCACGATTCGTTGTTACTCCCGTTCCACTTACGCTCGGTAAAATGATGATTGAATACGTGGCAGGATCGGACCTGAAGCTGCGTGACCGAGTCTACTATGCTGAAAATAGGAGCTTGAGCAGCGAAGAGATCCCGAACGGTATGACGCTCGGGAACGTTTATGGTTATTCGTCCGTAGCTCAAGGCGATGACGTCTACGTAGTCATCAATGTCGCTACTACGTATAACTTGGCAGAATACAAGCGCGCGTACGCCGCAGGAACATGGTCATTTCTTACTACACTCCAAACATCCACTACGTCAAGAACAGATCCTGTCATCAGCATTGATACGACCAACAACTTGTACGTACTCTGGGCTGGTTCTCCTGCAGCGAATCACATTTACTATCGGAGATTCCTGGCTAGTAATGCGACGTGGATGGGCAGAGTTGACTGGTTAACCGAAACGGGTCTACCAAGCAATGATGGACTCACATCATTCTATCAAGGGTCCAATTACATTGGTGTAGCGTACATGAACGCAACGAGCAATCCTTACCAAATCCGCTTCGCCTATCTGGTCAGTACGAAACAGTGAACATCTGAAGGTCAAGAAACAACCATTGAGTCGACTAGCAAGGTTCGGTTATTAGATTCACAACGACTAAATACTAAGATGTCATGACATGGTGAAACTATATTGATGTGTAAGAAGATTACATACTGCTGCTCGGGAAAAGCGGAGAACAAGGATCTTCTGGTAAGAAGAATTGAGCGATAAGGAGTACTCAGCAGCATTCAAAGCCGTTCTGATATTGGCACCTCCCCTGCCAGTGCTAAGCGTCCTAGCTGCTTACAGCGAGTCTTCACAGCTGCTCCTTCTCGTGTACTTTCTGATTGCTGTAACGGTTTTAGCGGTTCTTCGAGAGAAGAATACAGCTGCCGACAGCGACCTGATCTTCTTAGTCCTGATCTGGTGCGTAAGTTTGTCACTGCTTCTCTCTTCAGCACTCATCTCAGGCAACCTAAGAGGCTACGATATTCACGATGAATACCGTATCTCGAGTGATGTGGTGGCTCTACATAGCTGGAATGTGGCAGGGAATTCGCTCTACAATTCTGTCATCAGCATAACCCTCTTCGTCCCACTGCTCTCTATATTCTCGGGACTGGACACTCTCGTAATTCATCAGCTGGTTCTACCGCTTGTTTATTCAATTGCCCCCGTGGTTCTTTACAAGATCTACAGACGCATTGTCAGTCCTCGCACAGCCTTTGCCTCCTCACTGCTTTTCATGTCATTCCCAACGTTCAGTGATGAGATGGTGCAATTGGGTCGACAAGAGGTTGGAGAAGTCCTCCTCCTTCTGCTCATCTTGTTATTGCTGTCGCGGCGTAAAGGGTACGCGTCTAGTGGAATTGCGACAGTGCTATTGACACTTGGATTCATCACTGCGCATTATGCCCTCGTCTTCATCTTCCTTTTCTTTCTAGCATTCTCAATTGTGCTTCCGCGAATTATGCCGCAGAGGGCTGCTGCGTTGGCAGATTGGCTGAGTCTCTTGATAATATTGGTTGGCGTTTTCTCCTGGTACGTGTTTGTAGCGGGTGGCGTTGCGATCTCTACACTCGGTCAAGCAGTGGGTAAGGTGTCGGGCGGACTGCTAGTGGACTTTTTCTCGCCTTCGTCGAGGCCGACCCAGGTTTTGCTGGCCGCAGGAGTCGTCTCAGGCTTGACAGGCGCCTTACATGAATTGAATCGGATAATTCAGTACGTTGTACCAGGATGCATCGTCCTGGGTTTTGTCTCCTTTGCTCGTAAGCCGCACAAGACTTTTGCAGAATTACAGATGTTTCCTCTAATGGCTGCAGCACTGGTCTTCATTGCTGCTGCAGTGATCCTGCCTTTCTTCGCTGGTGCTCTTGAATTCTCGCGCGTGTATCATATAGCATTGATTTTCATTTCGCCTTGCTTTGTGTTCGGGGTAGGAGTATTTGATTCGGCTGTCAATCGTTTGATAACGATTGTGCGAGGCAAAGGCAGCAGCCAGGCTAGACAACACTTGCCTGCGACACATGTACGGCACATTTCCGTTAAATGGGTGATCGTGGTGATCATATTGTTCTCCTACTTTCTGTTGACGTCAGGATGGGTTTGGGCAGTTACGATGGATCAACCGTCATCTCTCGTTCTAGATGGACCGCGTATGCAGAATTCGAATAATCAGCTTCTTGCGGCGCAGTACTATCAGTCCTATACGCAGACACCTGATGTTGCAGCTGCGCGATGGTTAAGGGTGTATAGAATGATTGGACCCGTTTGTTCAGATGAGTTCGTGAGGTACGGTGCCCTTACATCTTACGGTGATTTTCCGAGAACAGGGGCTGGTTTAGTGGACACGTTGCCGTACGGATGCAAGATTCCCGTATCATACGTCTACCTTAGTGAATACAACAATGTTGCTATGATTGGACACGCTTCGCGGCGCCCTCCAACCTTCGACCAATTCTCCATCGCTGATCTTTCATCCAAATTGATGCCAAAGAATAGACTGTATTCAGATGGTGCTGCAATATACCTATAACCGCTCTAGCGTTCAACTTTTCTAGTTTACCCGTAGGCATGTAGCTGCAGAAGACGACTAGGTTGACCGAGAGAAGGCCTCCTCAAACGAATTCACGAGAGAACCTTGATGAAATGATCCTGAAATACGTCCAAGCGCATAGGGGCGCCCGAGTTCAGGATGTCTATGAGGGCCTAATTTTGGGCAATCGATTTATCTCCAAATCAGAAGTTGCGGATTCAATACTACGATTAGCTGAGCAAGAGAAGATTGAGCTAGAAGAGATTCCTCCTCGCGTTGCTTCGTTGACTGAATATCTGAAGCTGTGGGATAGGAACCTGTGGCTTTATGGAGCGTTGACAGTTTCAGTCTTCACAAGCATGGCGATCTATGCTATCCCCCCACAGTCTCAATTCATATGGTTCAGGTGGGTTCTGGGTTCAGCATTTGTCATTCTAATCCCTGGATATGTGATGGTCGAGGCGCTTTTTCTCAAGAGCAGCGATATGGATATGACCGAGCGAGTAGCGCTGAGTATTGGGCTAAGTTTAACTCTGGTGCCCTTAACGGGCCTACTGCTCAATTTCTCCCCATGGGGGATAACGCTACTGCCCATAGTGATCACGTTGAATATTCTCACGTTCGGATTATCCGCCATAGCGTTCGCAAGAAGGTATAGGCAGTCGAGAGCCGACCAGAGTTAGCCTGACCGCGGAGATGCGTTGTGGTGAACGTGGGGATAGTGGGATTGGGGAAAATGGGGACGCTCCATGCAGGTATCGTTAACGCATTGTCTGACTCTCGAGTAACGGCGGTTTGCGAGAGCGAAATGATGGTGGCGAAGATTGCGAAGAAACTCCTGCGTAGAGTATCTTTCTACTCTAAGTTTACTGACATGATAAATCACGAAACGATCGATGCCGTCTTCATAACAACACCAATTCAATCGCACTTATCCATCATCCAAGACTTGCTCGCAACCAAGACTAACATTGGACTGTTTGTGGAAAAACCGCTTGCAGCCAACGGCCGAGACGCACGCGCGCTAACGGAAGAGACTAGTATCCGTAACGTGACTAACATGGTCGGTTTCCAAAAGAGATTCTCTCCTGTAATGCAACATGCGAAAAAACTCGTAGACGCCGAAGCAATTGGGGTTATTCATTCAGTAAATTGTTATAGTTACACGTCCGACGTTTTCCGGAAGGGAGGCGGATGGAGATTCAGAAAAGGATCTGGCGGGGTACTCCTCGATCTGGGCCCCCACCTACTTGACCTTCTCCTATGGTACTTCGGCGAACCAGAGCACATCTCCGCTACTGAAGAATCCATCTATTCAACTGAGGTCGAGGACAAAGTGCACGCCGACATAACATTCCGATCGAACATCGAATGCAAAATGGACGTCTCCTGGAGCCAACATGGCTTCCGCCTGCCCGAGATTCGAATGGAATTACAAGGTTCGAACGGATCGATGGTCGTCTCAGATGATTATGTGAGTGTGCAAGCCGATAAGGCCGTGACGAACATTATGCAGGCGGGAAGACAAGTGTTTCAAAAACCCTCTTTCAACACCAGTGTGACCTTTTTACTCGCTGACCCCGAGTATACAATAGAGGACGAGTGCTTCCTCAAGGCTGTCCGCGACAAGTCACACGTTGAACCGAACTTCAAGACCGCCTCACAGGTCAACGGGTTCATAGACTCAATACACGAAGCTGCACGCAGAGGATGAGAATGCAGCTCCCGAAACTCGACAGGTTTCTGCTTGGCGACAACCCATTCATTGGAGTAGATCATCTTTCCCAAGAACGCGCACGAGAGAGACAAACTCGACTCAACTCATTCAGAATCTGCGAAGTGATAAACACCGCCATCGCGAACGGTGCCGAAGGCCTATTGTTTACAACGCATCCAATCATATACGACGCCCTGAATGAGTTGAAAAAGCAACCGGACATGTCAAACCTTGGATTGTACCCGTTGCTTCCATACGCCCACGCGTACGTGCAGATGGCAACTGAGAAAGGAATAGTCGGCCTGTTTAGGTCAATTCTCTCGTCGCTGAGCTGGAAATCCAGAGCAAAAGCAGTCATCAATGGCGGCCTATCACTCGCTTCGATGGATCCCGAACGTGCCCTACATGCATACGTCGAAACAGAGCTAGAACTTCTCTCTAAGAATGCTCCGAAGCAGGCGCTATTGAAATGTGTGCTTCTGCATGAGGTGATCACGGATCTCTCGATCTCATTCGGAGCCAGTGACCTGCTTATGGCATTTGCAAATCAAATAATGGATGAGTATCACGTTAGGCCGGGGTTCGTCACTCGGAACTTCTCAAGATTCGTCGCTTTCGCATCGCGAAGTAACCTACCGTTAGATCGAATCGTAATCGTGACCCCGTTCAACGGGGCAGGGTTTCAGATGAATCCGAGTAGAGAAGCTTGCGAACAAACTTTGAGCAGATTAAGTGCGGGTCATGTGATCGCAATGAGTATATTGGCAGCGGGCTTCTTGAAACTGAATGACGCTGTAAGATATCTGAATAAGCATCCAAGGATTAACTCATTTGTCGTTGGCGCGTCGACCAACGAGCACGCAAAAGAGACATTTTCAAATCTGCGAAGCATGCTTGACGGGTAAGTGCGAATTCATGGAACGCTATAGAACATGCGCCTCCCCCGAGAGATGTGAACGGGGTAGGACGATTGTGCTCAGGAGCTGTGACAGCCAGCCCAGCCGACCTAGGTATCTCCCGATGAGCTCATATCCTCCTTTGTTACAGCCTTCAATAACCGTAAGACAATCAGATATGTGACAAGTCCAGCGATAGCGTACGCAGGCAGCAGCAGTTTGCTATACGCGACCAATTGCACGCCGAAAATCACGCTGGTCATCACGAGTAACATTGCAACTTCATCCAGCGTCACTACAGTGGGTGCTTCAAGCGTAACTGAGCTGGGGGGATATCACTGTACGGGCACTTTCACTAGAGGATCGAGTGCTCTCTCGACAACGTTGTACATGCCAACTACAAGTTACACATTAACCCCGTCAACTCCTGAATATTCTACTCAATCTATTGCGATAACTTCAAGCGGCAATTCGACGATACGTCAAGGTGTATCTCCAGGAACAAGCGTGAGCCCATCCTACTCCTGGTTCTCCGTCTTACTGTTCTCGTTAGGAGGCTTCATGATGAAACCGATATCTCCCTCAATCGATTTGCGCTCTAAACTACGACTGGTATCATAGGGACCGCCGCGAATTAACGTGTGAATACTTAACTCAGAAGGGCGCTGATCATAGAATCTGTGAGACACAGTGGAGGAGAATACTTCTGGGCGAGCTCCTATTCGTTGCATACTCTTTGATTTGGACGGAACGCTGTATGACTCCAAGGAATATAGCAAGTATTTCGATTCCCAAATGTCAGAGATCGTCTCGAACTTCCTGAAAGTCGGGAAGGATGAAGCATCGCGAATTCTACAGGAGCGAAGAAAGAAAGAAGGTACGCTGACGCGTGCAATCGAGAGCTTAGGTTTAGGTCGTCTGGAATTTCATGAACTGGTGGCCGCGCAGGTGGATCCATCCGTCTTTCTGACGACCGATATCGAGACTCGAGAAGTAATTAGCAGGTTGAAGCAAACTGGCCTCAAGATTGCACTGGTCTCAAATAGCGGAAGAAATCTTGTGGTCAAGATTCTGGATGCTGTCGGGTTAGAGCAAGGGCTCTTCGACGCAATTATCACAGGCACAGACGCGGAGCCGAAGCCCTCGCATAAACCATTCCTGTTGGCGATGAAAGAACTCGGATACGATAGTGCCAATGCCGTGTATGTGGGTGACAGAGACGAAGCGGAGATCCGACCCGCGCATGAAATAGGGCTTCGGACTGTGCTGCTCTCTAGGAACGCTGACGAAAGAAGTAACGCCAAATGGGCGGACGTGGTGATCGGCGACATCGCTGAGCTGGAGAAGGCGGTAATAGGACTGAACCAGTCGTCAACGACCCCTTAGCATTTCGTTCAGTCTACATTCCAAATGATTGAACGGTTTTCCTAAACGCTTTAAACATATGTCCGACGATCATGTACTATGCAGGCAACTACCAGAGCATTGCATTGCATGATCGGAATCAGCCTTGGGATAGGGCTTCTAGTAGTTCTGAATCAGTTTCAGATTCCCTTTTACCTCTACTATCCGCGAACCACAAATACGGTTCTGTTTTCCGTTTCAGTCGACCTGTATCTTTTCTTGGCGACTAGTATCTGCGTTCCAGCAACGTTTGCGCTTTCTTCGCGAAAGCTGTCAAAGTCAGGGCTTATCGGTATCTTGGCAATTTGGGCGGTAGCTTTGACGCTGACGGTTCTGGGGGAGCCCTACGGTGCTCCAACACTGTATGTTACCGTGATATTTGCCGCAGTCGTCAACCTATCAAAGTTCGAGCTGTCTGAATCAGCGGACATGTTAGCTTACGCACTCATTATTGTCCTTCTGATCGAATTCTCCACGGTATTCTATTGGGGGGAAGCAGCGCTTTATCCTCTCTCCAAAGTTGGGGTCCCCTCAGAGTTACTTGAAGCCAACCTGACTTTCTCGCTCTACCCGATCGCCTTGTTGATGATGCTTATTCTCATGTTTTCATGGCTGTGGACTCCTCTTTTATTGCATGTCGTTCAACCCGTGCATTCGGCCGACGACCATCAGAGTCCTAGATGGAACCTCAGATTCGTCGCTGCATCCTTGGATCTCTTCGCGATCTTGGCGATTATTGTTTTCTTCTACCCGTATCTCGCAGGACAAACATGGGCGGTCGGCGTCGATTCCTATCTACGCTATCTAGAACCGCTTACGAACCTAACCAGCCTGACCCCATCGCAGGCCATTGACACATCATATACACATGGACTGTACCTGGTTCTGTTATACCTTGTACACCTTGCAAGCGGGGCCAATCCGTTTACTATCGTAAAGTTTGCTCCGGTGGCCCTATCGTTTGTAACTGCCACTATCATTTTCCTGGCAATGCAGAGAGCGGGATGGTCGATTAAACTCGCAATCCTCTCGGCCGTCTGCTCATTGCTCTGGCTACCGACTACGCTCGGAATATACTCAGGCATCCAAGCCAACTGGTTCGCGTACCTGCTGTGGATGCTATTTCTCTCCCTCTATTTCCTAAACCAGAAGTGGAGCGTGCTTACCTTCATTGTCGAGGCAACGGTTTCGCTTGCCATTTTTCTAATCCATCCTTGGACATGGGGTGTCTTTGTCACCAGCCTAACACTAACTGCACTCGTTTCGATTCGTAGCTCATGGAGGAAGAAATGCATTCAGGGTGTGCTGGCCGCTCTGGCTCTGGCACTGCCAGTAGGGGGCGCAGTCTACCAACTCTTGCCCGGCATGAGGAGTGATCTGGTCAGCACTCTTGGGATATACCAGCTTTCCATGCAACAAGTCAGCCTATCCACATTTGAAGGTGCATTTGAGGAGATGTTCTTCAATTGGGGCTTGTTCCTTTCACCTATTCTTCTCGCTATTTGCCTAATCGGAGCATACGCGCTGGTTAGGCGAGAAGGAGTTTTCAAGAACTACATGATCGGGTGGATCGCAACTTGGTGCTTCGGATCAATCCTGATTGCCCCATATGGCTATTACCCAGCGAATATCGCAGTCAGCGAAACACAACTGTGGCGGATGCTCTACCTCTCCCCTCTCCCATTCCTTCTGGCCCTTGGCATTGAGAGATGTGGCGACTTTTTCACGCGTTGGGAGGAGAAGAATCCGTTAGCACCTCATGCCCCGCTACAACTGCTGCTCATCCTATTCGCGTTACTTGCTGCAGCAAGTGCAGGATTATTCGTTCTTGTGGACCCTCTCCTGAGGCTTCTGGTTTTGCTAGCCAGCGTAGCTGCAGTGACGTTGATGATGGTTCGATTTCCACGGTACAGGCTACAGATTGCCCGCGTGCTCTTAGTTTCAGTATTGTTGCTGTTCGTGGTTAATGCAGCGTTTCGTAGCTTGTTCCCATTGTTGCTAGATCCGCACAATCTGCACAGTGCAACTTCTCGTTGAATGTTCTAGACGCTCCTTTCAGACCGTAATACAACAGACGTTAAATATAACGACCGGCATATTAGAAGTGACGAGATATGCGTGCATTACGGGTATTCCCAGTCCTAGCCCTCGTTATGATCGCTACGACTATCGGTTCCGTTTTTGCAGCTGGCTATACTGTTAATGTTCCGCTTCTTGGAACGAGTGGTGCTCCAGCTTTGAGCGGCACCCAGTTTACCGGAATCATTACCGTGTTGTACGCGGACGGAATGCCAGTTGTGCTCGAGTCAAATAGAGCGAATCTGCAGCTCTGTGTAATCAGCTGTATTGTTGAACCAGTGACGTTAAAACAAACGGCTCCCGGAACTTACGCGTACTCGTTTACTCCTCCTTCATCACTGAACGGAACCATCACAATTACCGTGCTAGCTGGTAGTCTAGCCGACGACAACGGGAGAATATTCCCCAGTGTGAACACGCAAATTGGAACTTATGCCACTCCAGGGTTGACTTCGAGTTCAGCTCCCGCGAATGCACCGCCGGGTCAGGCTCTTCCTGCCAGTCCAATGCCACAATCAAACAATGTAGTTGGCCAAGCTGTTTCGATCCCTCAGCAGCCAAGTCAAGATTCCACGACGGTTGAAGTCGTGCTGGCAGTAACGACTATTCTGTTAGTCGCAGGTGCGCTGCTGATTCTCCCTTCGCGTCGACATTAAGTGTCCTCAATCCCAAAGTGTTTTTTCATCAGTGCGTTAGCGGGACGCTTAGAAGCCTGTAACCAGTAGTCACTAAGAATATGATAACAAGGATCAACGCGGCGATCCTCAGCCGTCGACGATCGATGAGGATGCCTGTCCTAATGTAAATCGGAGACAGAAGTTCGGAGCCGGTTAAGAGAAATACCGACATTATTGCTGTCCACAGACTTATGCTGCCCAGCGTGAGCGGGAGAAATGGTATCAGGTGCTCCGTTGCAGAAATCAACCCGGATCCCGTTGGTGTAGTGACGCTGATAGGGTGCAGACTTCGGAACGTATAGTCACGATAGATCAGATTCCACCCGAATCCCGTCTGTCGCGGTATGAACGTTGTTGCGAGCGAGATTGACGGGGCGTTTCCGATCGTAACATTCTGATTAGGGCTCATCGTGTTGAAGCCGACGGTATCGACTAATGTGGACCCTTGGGGCAACGTGATGTTGAACGTCTCAGGAATCGGGTGTGGATCCGCTAATCTTTCCCATCCACGTTCCCTCCACGTGAGGACGAATTGTCCTGACTGGTAGTCAATTAGTGGCTGCAGGCCATACCTCAAATCAAAACTCAGCACAAAGCTATACCCATCCGGTCGCGGTCCTCCAAAGTTTACTGTGACAAGGTTGTTGCCTGCATCGAAGACACTTGTGACGTTAAGCAGGTGATTCGTGTTCGCTTCTTTAGCCGTCAGATTAGCAGCGTATGGCATGTAAATTTGGTATTGACTCCAAGTCAGGTTACTAGGGTGTATGGTCACCGCTAATTGTCCTTGAGCAAGCGGTGGGGCGGACTGTATGACGTTGAAGCTCCAATGATCATCCTGATTTACTACCGGCGTGATTGTGAAGAAGTCCGAGTATAGGGTAGAGCCGCCCGCTTCGAGGTCTAGTCTCCAACGTCCAAATTTATCGGCCGCTGGAGAATCTTGAATTCCAAAATAAAAAACGTACGAACATGGCGAGACAGCACATTTCAGCTGGTCATCTCGACTACGGAAGAGTACTCCGCTCGGATCATACCATTGCCAAGTAACATTCGCGCTGGATAGGGCGGCAGTAAAGTAAGCATAGAGATAGGGGTCGTCTTGTGTGAAGCTGTTGGTTCTGTTAATTGCAATTAAATGACCATTAGACGCCCACTTGACAGCCTTGACTAGGCCGTGATCGTAAACCACGATCGCAACGGCGGACGTAGCATGAATCGGAACTATCGTACCTAGCTCGATGAATATTATTAGCGTGATGACCGCAAGGAACCGGGCAGTACAATCTCGCATAACGATGTACCTCAAGCCATACAGGTTAGAGCCTTGGCTGAGTGAGTAATTGGTATGAGGATTCTGTCGTTTTCTTATCGGCAGACTGCCTGTCCTCTTCGAAAAGTACGGGTTTGCCCGACGCCAACGCGATCATGCACGCTAAGGCGCTGCACATGGGGCATCCGAGACCGCAGCGTCGACTGCTGTCACGCACTTCCCGACAGAAATCAGCATAGATAGAGTCTACAAGCTTCACTTCCACGCGATCGTCTTTCACTTCGGCTTCGAAATCTCGAACGATCTCAAGATCTTCTGTCAGCACCTTTGGAAGAGCTCGGACTAGCGTATCAATTCCGCAATTCTTCAGAGCGAAGCCCAGCTTCTTCTCAATCAAGTTTGAAAGTGCTAGGCCAGGTGGGACAACTAGCAATCCGGCTGGATCTGTGAGCGACGTTTTCCCCTCGATCTCTGCAGGTTGAGGGATCATTGAGAACGGTTCGGAAGGAACGAAAACCATGATCTTATCAGGCCCGTTGGTGGGGATGTATACGCCTTTCTCGCCATAACCCATTCCCAACATTATTCTATCGATGGTTTTTAATGAGGACATCGCGGTGGCATTCAGCAGGTCGGAACGTACGTAGTTTTGGGGTTGAATGAAGAACATGAGCATGCCCCAAAACGCAAGCCCCAGCCCGATGAACGCCAAAATTGTTGAAGCGAATAGGATGGATACGGCTAAAGCCAGTAAGCCAAGTCCAAGCAGCATGTATCCTATGAGTGAGGCTGAATGCGCCCGCTTTTGCTGGGACCGAAGCTGACTCTCAATGAGCTGTTCAGAAGCAACCCCAGCCGGAGCTGATGACGCTGACAAGGTTTGGACGACTTGTCCGCGAGAACCCTCCGATAGTCCACCACTTTCCACTTTAACTGGAGCTGTAGATCGGTCGATTTTGATGTTGGTATCGCTGGTTTTTTCTTTTGCTGAACGGAGGAGTGTCGCGTACTTTTCGGAACATTCCTTACAAAGGATGTCATCCTTCATATGTTCGCGAATTCCGCACTCACGGCACAAAGGATGGCTCTTGGTTACTCGCAACCGCGTCTCAACCATTCGAGGTTACTTCTCTGGATGAGTCTTATAGAAAGAGTGTTCCTTGTGGATAGAACTTTCGCTTAAATGCTGAGGGGGGGTCGGCATGTGTACGCGCCGTTGATCGTACGCTGCTAAGGCTTCTAATGAATAGGCGTTCCGCCATTAACCTAATGTAGCTAGAGGCAGTGGTATTGTCGAATCTGAATTGACTGGAATCGCCTTACGGGTACTAGTTCTTCTCTCTGCTATTGTCGTCATTTCACTCATCGCCTACCCGACGCTAGTAAAGTCACAGTCTGAGAACGCGCAAGTGAGTATGGCTTTGCACGATTTGCAAAGAGCTGAGTCAGCTGGAGCGACGTCTACTGAAATGCAGCGGCTAATTGACCAGATGAATTCGATAATTGGTCTCCAATCCCAGCTTCAGAACCTACCCGTTCAGGATACAGAGACGCGGGTGCAACTGCTTTCCCAAATCAACGCAACCCTGACCTCCATAGACTCGCAGGCCAATCGACTTGAAGTAACTGCATCTCAGCGGACGTACATGGGTCATGTGATTGCCTATTCGTCAGGAGTCGTCGGCGCAGTCATAGCTACTGCAGCATATTACTATGGGCTGATTCTGTATAGGCGATATCGAATAAAGCGAACGTTTCAGATGAAGATTATACCGAAATGACGCACTATCCTGCGCGAGATGAAGGCTCATGAAATTGAACACTCGATCTCTTAGAGGATTATTGCCTATCTTCGTTACTCTGCTCATCATCTTCGAAATGGCGGCATACGCTTCCACTATCGTAAGACCTCAGGAACAGTTTTTCCAGTTCTACGCTTTAGGATCGAATGGAATGGCCGGCAATTACTACCCGAATAACTCAACCTTTCTGCAAATTGGGGAGAGCGTCCAATGGAGTCTTGGGGTCGTGAATAATATGGGTTCGGTTCAGTACGTTTCAATCCGGGTGAAGTTAGGCAACCAGACGATTAATCCTCCAAACGATACGCTAGCGACGCCGTCACCATCTCCTCTAATCGCTGGATTCAATCAGTTCATGCCAGACAACGGAACGTGGCAGATGCCGTTTGTCTGGCAAATTGCAAACTACACTATTACTCCAGACGGTCACATAGTCATCAGTACGATTACGATCAACAATGCGACGTATGCCATTCAAGGATCAACCACGTGCCAATCAATGAATTCATGCAATTTGCGATTGATATTTGAACTGTGGACTTGGAATGTTGACAGCGCGGACTTCCAGATTGGATGGATGAACGGGGACCAGCAGCGCATTGCCTGGCTTCAATTATGGTTCAATCTAACGCCAGGTGTGAGCCATCGATAGGAAAAGAATTCACTGGTTCAGATGAATGGTCATCTCATCTGAGTATGCGTGACTCATCTTGACTTTCGATCGGGGTCATCAGTTACCAGATGACGTTGCATGATAAGGTTCTAATCGAAGTCCAGAGCGTTAGGAGTTAGTTGTAGAGGATTCCGAGAGTTATTGAATTCATTTGGCTGTTGAAAGCTTGAATTCGCCTGCTTCTCCGACTCATCGTTTACCGCGTAAATTGTGCCGTGTGTCGGTAGTCGCAGTTGTTCTCTTGCTTATTCTTCAAGGTACTGTTCGAATCAGTGCAGCGGATGCGTCGTCAGCTTTACCCATGGCATTGCTAACCGAGTGGACTGTTCCTACGCCTATGAGTGGTCCTTGGGCGCTAACGTTGGATCCGTCAGTTACGTGCTGCTGGTTCGCGGAATATTACGGCAACATGGTAGGCCATCTCGATCCAGCGTCCAACACGTTTCAGGAGTGGCAGATTCCAACAAGGAACGCTAACCCCTACAGTCTCGCGGTTACAACTGTTTCTGGGAAGGTGATGGTTTGGGGAACGGAGTTCGGAACCGACAAAGTCTTCGCCTTCTTCCCCGACTCGGGAACATTTTTCGAATACACTCTCCCACATTCCACAACTGGCGTTGGGTACATTTCGATAGAACCTGCTAGTGCACAGGTTCGGGTCTGGTTCACTGAGACTCTCAGAAATGCGAACGGAGAGTTTGTTTACGATCCGAAGAGTGGGAACGTAACGTTGTATGAAGACAAGTTTCCGGCGGCAGTAGGTGGCGGGGCTTATGGCGTGACTGCAGGTTCAAACTCAGTCTGGTTTGCAGGATTCACGTCACTTGTAAAATGGGATCGCTCATCGCAACAGTACTCGATTTGGCCTCTGCCAGTTCACGGAACAGCCTTGGGGCGATTCATCATGCTTGACTTAAGCGGGCAGGCTTGGTACACTCAAGGTGAGACCAACGGAACGAGTACCGACAATTTTGTCGGAGTACTCAGCGGTGACCTGATTCAAGAATGGCGTCTTGCTTCCCCCGGCGCTGATCCGAGAGGAATCAGCGTGAACCCATTGACGCAGCAGCCTTGGGTCGCTGAAAGATCACCCTCTGCAGGGAACGCCGCAATTGCAGTGCTTGCGAATTCTACTGGTGAAACGTTTGTCACGTCACTGCATTCCACAGCACCCTCCGGAGGCACGCCATATATTATCGGGCCCGTGTCCCATGTTGCAAATGCAACGAATAGCACCATCTCGCCCACTTCAAGACAGATTACGAGCTTATCGGACCCAGAATTCGGACAATACGGCTTAGGATCAAACCAGCCGCATGATATCATAGTAGATTCAGCGGGTAATGCTTGGATTAGCGAGCCGGGAGCGAACAAGATCGGAAGGCTATCAGGTTTCATCCCTGATTTTGCTCTGAACGCATCTCCCTCTCTTCTCTCCCTGTCTCTGGGTCAATCGGGGACAGTCTCGGTGAAGGCTACTTCAGCTTCAGGCTATCAAGGGTCAGTAGCTCTCTCTGGTAACGCTCCGGTCGGCGTGAAGGTATCCTTCACACCCGGTCAGATTAATGTCCCGTCAGGAGGGACTGCATCATCGAAGATCACGATTGATGTTGCAACGAACGCTCAGGTCGGAAATAGCTCCATAATTCTGCAGGGCGATGGTACTATCGCTCACTCCACGAGCCTTCTCCTGATCGTGACGAACAGCACTGCCTTGGGCACACAGAAACCGCAATGCCTCATTGCGACAGCAACTTACGGGTCACAGCTAAGTCCAGAAGTTGAACTTCTCCGAAGCTTCCGTGACGGTGCGGTTAAGAGCAGGATTGGTTGGAGTTTTCTAATAATGTTCAACACGTGGTACTATTCGTTCAGTCCAATGGTTGCAAACTACATTAACGAGCATTCGACTGCCCGGCCCGCAATGCAGGTCATACTGTATCCGCTAATAGGATTCCTTCGCCTTGCCTTTCAAGTGAATATTGCTTTGACCGCGTTCCCCGAGGCTGCAACTCTGCTTTCCGGCCTGCTCGCGAGCGCGTTAATCGGAGGTTTCTATCTTGGATTGCCTCTCGGTGTCCTCTCTAGAAGAATCCGCCTGTTCAAGCGTATGAGTGCAAAACCTTGGGGAGTTACGTTGCTAGGCGGGATAGTCTCAATCGTGGTGGGCGAGTTGCTTGTCTTACCCGCTCTCTTGATGCTCTCTACCTCCGTCGTGGTGCTCTCTACAATGCTAGTCGCTGCGATGCTTACGAAAGCAGCTATTTCAAAGTAGGAAAAATCAGGAAAGAGGGAGCGTGGCCACTGCAGTTACGCAGTGGTTTTCGGATTTCGGTTTTACTTGCGTCTGCGTCGTAGTACGTATAGTGATGCTGCTAGTGCTGATACTGCTACTACTGCGATTCCGCTGAATTCTGGTACTGGAATGTTGCTTTGTTCCAGGTACAGGTTCTGTCCTCCACCGTTCATACCTGATGAAACGGCGACGGACCAGGATTGTGACGCGTAGCCTGGGCTTGACATTGTGAACTGGTATGTGCCTGGTGGTAAGTAGGCTTGGTATACACCGTCGTAGGTGTAGAAGTTCCAGCCTGCT
>JBEKGM010000034.1:0-32420 GCA_050012795.1 Bathyarchaeia archaeon
CTCAACCTTCTCGGTTTTCTCTACGGTTTTTTCAGGAATCTTTTCGGTTTTCTGCGCAGACTTGTCAACTTTCTCCGACAATGATGATCAACTCAAGCTTCCGGTTTGATTAGTAAATAACAGGACAGTGTCACAAGTATAGCCACTATGCGCGCAATAGAATTTGAACCATCGTTTTCGTGTGTGTGCGCACCAGCATACCTACACATACAAAATAACGACTAATCTTTGGCGATATGTGAAACAGTTTCAGCCTGTTCTCTCAGGGTTCCGTTTTCTTTCAGACTTCACGTTATCGATGTTATGTTGATGTAATTTCCTGGGCACGCTGCGCCGATTGGACTATAATTGTAACCTTGGTAGAGTTGTCCGGTCACCCAGCTCCCAAAAGGCGGATAGTTAATGCTTGTTACATTGTGCAGGGTATAGAACTGCGTTGCAGAAGTGTACCCGCTACTTACAATGAATCCGAGGATTATGCATCCGCCGGGGGATTGGAGGAGATTTCCGGAACATTGAATCCAGTTACCGGGACCTGGCAGGCATGTGGTAGAGTAGTTACCGTTAAAGTACCCTTGAGCTGACACTTGAGTGAGACCGAGACACGTTAACACTACGAGTACGACAACAACCGTTGCCCACAAGTAACTCTTCATATCTATCTCAGTCACGAAGACCATTCACGAAATATTTCAGTATTAGTGGAACAAGTGGAAAGGACTATGATGCTGAAAGGATCCCTCTGAGAGAAAGTTTGACGTGATGATAAAATCTAAAGCAGAATACGTATTCAGTGATCCAACGAAAGGCCTTGAAGTTGACTCCAATTCTACCTGGTGGAAATGGGCTTATCACAACTCTCATGAACATAGGAGATTCAGTAGCGGGTAATAGTGATGCGCACATCTCTCGAGTCGATGGATCACTTCGTGGAACATAATCAAATCCAGAGTGTGGAAGAAAGCATAGGCGTGTCTTCCTGGAAGAGACCAAACCCTCTCAAATTTCCTAGTAGCCTTAGAGACCTTCATCAGCATTCAGCGCGAATACAAATCAAACGTTACTTCGACATTTATAGTAGACCTTCCGCCATCCACAGCCGTTAAGCTAACAAAATCTCATTTTATGTCTGCTAGATGTGTAATAATTTTCTTATGTGCGAAGTGAGAGAAGAGTGAGGCCGAGGTTGTGAAGGTTCTGTGCGTTCAGTTATTTCTTGTCCACCGAATACGAAGAGTCTGGGTAATGCGCCGAGACAAGCGTGTTTCAAATTAAGCCCACGCCCAAGCCTTGACCGGACGCTATCTTTTGGTCGTTTGAAGCTTTCAATCTCCACCTGAATTTTTCAGCATGATCTTTGTAGACCTCAAATGTTGGTTCTGCTGCGTGCTCACAGACGAAGTTGAGCGGCGATTACGATTGGAAGCTGTAAAGAGACTCGGTGGAAAGAAAGGTGCTCTAAGCGCCGCCATAGAGACGGCTGTCAAAGACTGGTTGAACAAAAAGCTTTGAAATTAAACCGCCGCCACCCGACGACGACAAACGAATTAACGGTTGGTTGCTGGTTTGTGATGTGTTGTTTATCCTTGCTGTGGTGGCGTGTTGGCGTGGGGTGCTGTTTGTGAGTGTCACCGAACAGAGTTTCTACGCGGGTTGCGCTGTACGTGCAGGTTTCTGCTTCTTCTTTTCCTTCTTTAGTTTCGCTTCTGTTGGTGGAGTAATTACCTTTTTCAGGTACTTTGTCAGCCGCTTACTTGTGGTAAGTTTCGCATCAAGCAAGCTTTGTGCCTGTTGTGGAGTTATGTTAAGATGTTTGAGCATCTTAACTGCGTCTTTCGATTTCATTTCTCTTCCTCTCCCTTAATACCGTACTTCTTTATCAATTGAGTTCTCTGAAGAGCGTGTATCTTTGAACGGTTCCCCGTCTTACAGTTCCCCGTCTTACTGACCTTACAATCAAACCAGCAGAACAGGTCAAAGCCGACGCCCTGAAGGAGTTCTAATCACGCATATCGCTGCGGCTGAATATTAGTAGCGGATTGGGTGTTGTTTTGTCAAAGGCGAGACACCAGGTCGGTAGGCTTTGCTGAGGATTCACGTACCGGCGGTAGAATATAGTCGGAAATAACCATGACCATTATCGCAGTGCCATTTCTGGAAATGGTCGACGAATACCATGGGGTTACCGCATACCGGACAGGGAACTACAGTAGGGACGACAATAGCGGGCATTAAAACGGGGGTAACGACAGGTCTCCCCCTCCGAAGGAAAAGGAAGAAGAATGGGATAACAATCAACAATCCGACTATCCCTCCTAACAAAATCAATGGAAGGATGTCAAACGACGGTGCCACTGTACACGCACTCACAGTAATGGTAACGGCGGTCTGCCTGACAAGACTGCCGCTTACACCTTGAACATGAATTGCATACGACCCAGGTGACACAGTGCACGGAGTAACAATGGTCAGTGTCGAAGTAACTATTTCGTTGGGAGGCGGAGTAGGAGTAGGAACGGTAAAGGACAGGGTCATTCCGCTCGGGTTCCCTGATGATGAAAGCGAGACTGGGTTGTTGAAACCATTGATTGATTGAATTGTTATGATAGTGGAGTTCGCTCGGTCAGGTTGAGGATTAGACTGCGTGGGTACAAGAAGCGAGTTTGGGGCTGGGGAAAGAGTGAAGTCAGGTGTACTCACTACGTGTGCACTCACTACGAGATTCACCGTTACCGTGTGTATGACGTTCGCGTTAGTTCCAACGATGTGGATTGTGTAGGTTCCCGTAGGCGTAGCTGTTGCAGTCTGCACTTGTAGCGTAGAGGTGAAGGGAGCATTTCCTGAAGGCGGATTGAGAACCCACGTGACTCCTTGTGGAGGAGGGGTTGATACGGTTAGGTTAACGGCCACTGGTTTACCGCAGGCCGACGGCGAGGAGCCTACGGCCATGTTGTAGGTTGCCGTGTCTCCTTGCGCGATATTCTGTGTAGATGGACTGGCAGTCAACGTAAAGTCAAAATTGGGTACCAGAGAGACGCTTACACTTGCAGTGTTTCCAGCGTTGTCGAACGCTGTGACAGTAATACAGTAGTTTGCCTGATTCGCGTATTGGTGAGCCCGCATGTCACTGACCTGGCTTTGACCAGAGAACGGAACGTCTAACGTTGAACCATCACCAAAGTCCCAGTGTAGACGTGTTATTGAGAGTCCACTGTCAGTCTTTGCTGCCACATTAAACAGATATGCATGAGGATACGCGATCGTCAATTGAGGAGCCGCATCGAACCAAACCTGCAACGTTTGGGTAGCTGTTGAACTGAAATCTATCCCAGACCGCGGCATAGCATAGGCCAGAACGTTAGGAACAGAAAGTGCCGCAGACAGTATGGTCAGCAAAGCTAGGGTTTGTATTATCTTCAAATGCGTGTCTCCAGACGCTGTCAAGATGAATCCCACCGTTCCGGAGCAGTTAAGCCGTCTTTACGTAAGGAAGTGTAACGCGACAAAATAACGAGCGTTTTCTTGATTCCGCCATGAAACATGAACGCAGGCGCACCGTAAACGCTAATTTCCCGACTTGGAAGAGTTGAATGAATTAGGATTGCTTAGTGCCGCAGTTATCCCAGAACTTTGACTTTGTAACTCGGTTCCACATCCATTATCAGATTCGACGACAAAGTTCCCGGTGTGACTAAAAGCTCTAACCGGAGTAGGCTCAGTGTTCAGGGGAACAGTCGAATCAGCATGAAGTTCGAACCGGGACCATGGTCCCGTCTTCATTCTTTCTTTAGACTCCGGTGGACTTCGAGAGCATTGTTCACGGTCTGGATCATGAATTCAGGGCAGCTTTAGTCCTCTATTGTGACTTCGTACGCTACTTCTTTCGCGTTTATCTTCTCCCAGGGCCGTTTGTAGAGCATTCGAATCAGCGTTATTCCTGTCTTGCAGGGTATGAAGGTAAAGGTCTCTGTTCCACCTGCTCCTGTTTTTGCTGAGACGAGTTTGTAATTTATTGTTGAAAGTTGGAGGAGTAACTTATCGTAGTTGGCCTCCCATGTGTGCCCCGTGGTCCTGTTGCACGGTAGGTCAATTTCGAATTTGATTCCTAGTCTCACAGTTAGTTTATGAAATTGGCGGGAGGCAGTGTCAATATTGCATGTTGGCGCTTTCATGCTCGTTACGAGAGGCAGGATACTTAGTTCTTGGAGCTAAGTGTTGCGTAATTGCTTAAACGACTGGTCTCAGCTTACTACGCGAATGGTCCAGAAGTCGCTGGCGAGGTTTTGATCGAGCAGGTATGTGTAGGGTAGGGTGAAGTATCCTTTCATGCCCCAGGCATTTCCCCAAGAGTTTCTTACAATGAACCAGCTCTGCGTGTCATCATAGCCGACAGCCATTACAGCATGTCCACCAATAGACGCTTCCTTGGGCGCTGGCATTGGAGCATGGCCTGTCTGGGCTACTTGCGGGCTTTCGAAGCTTTCGTACACAGTAAAGCCGAAGACAAACGGGTAACCGGAGGCCAAGCATCCTTTTAGTTGATTAGATATTTGCGAAAGTCTCTGGTACTGCACTGCTTTGAACTTCGTTGCTTGTTGGTAGCATTGCTGGGTAGGTTTGACGGCGAACTTTGTGATGTCGTATGGCCATAGGTTCTCAGGGCAGTCTCCTTGTTTTGCAACGCTTTTGATTCCGTCTCGGATTTGGGCGCCTGAATCCTCATTTACCGTTCCTTCCATTGCGCGTTCGTTGTAGTAGATGAAGAGTCGCGATGGCATGAAGATCTTTGCTTGTTTCTCTTTCATCTGATCGTATTCCAACGCGGCAGCGATTGCATTGGCGGTGCAACTTCCAAGTTGTCCTTGGTCGTATACGTCGGGACACTGAGGTCGTAGGTCAGTGGTTGGCGGAAGTTTGAGTAGAAATTCTGGAGGTGCAGCATATAGATGATCTCGTTGGTCTGGAAGATCTCGAATCCATCCATAACGTGCTATTTTATATGGCATCATTCCACCTCCCTTGCAGCTAATGGTAGTCTAGCGTTCTTTGTCAGCGTGTGTTGTTGGAGATCGAGTTGGAAGGAGTCGATTTGTTGAGTGGCGCCAGTCTGGTTCGGAAGTGGGGTGATGTAGTATTCGGCGCTTAGGTTTTTTGTTACTTGTATCTTGTTTTCTAGAGTGACTCCTGGTTCGGGCATCTTGAAGGGGACTTGGAGTGGGCTTCCATCGCTCTGCTTCATATGGTTCATAGAATTGCCCAAAATATTCCTTGGCCTCGCCTAAGTAATAGGCCACATTGCCTACGTGGTAGAGAAAAGATGGCTTGTTCGGAGCTACCGAAGCCAAATCCGCTACCATCGCGTCCGCAACATTTTGCTGCGGTAACGGATACTTGATGCCTCCCGTATCCCTGTAACATGAAAGCAGAAACCCCCCGAATCGTTGATGGAAATTGAACCGTCATCTCAACCGTTTTGTGCGTGACTGGGGGCTCCTGCACCAAACAAGACACCCCTCTATGCTCCCAAGGAATTTATATAAACTTCAAGCTACGAGACATTAGTGAATGAAGAATGGAACTTAGAGGAAAATCAAGTAAAATGGCGGGGCTCTTCCTCTATGCAGCAATGGTTCAAGGTGCTATAGCGGTGCTCATCACGTTCCTCGGCGCTTTCGGCGATCAGATCGGCCTGTATCCGGTAGGTGTGGCGCGAGTGATTGCTGGCGGCGAAGCTGGAACATGGTTCATCATGGGATACGTGATGTACGTCATTGTCGGAGTAGTGGCGATGGCTGTCACTTCATTATTCTACTTCTACATTGAAACCGTTCTCGGCAAGGCATACGCTGGAGCCGCGAAGGCGTTTGCTTGGGTCCACCTTGTTCTCGGGAACATTGGTGTCGCTGGGGCTGCTATCCTGGCGATGGTCGGAGGTTACCTTGGGGGAGCCGGTATGCAACCGACCCAGTTCGGAGGCTCCGGATGGACAACAGGTCAAGTACATGTGAATGTACTCCAATACTACACGGAACCAATAGCCGCCTTCCTCCTCCTAGCCATCATCGGATTTACACTCGGCGGCATTGGATACATTCTCGCGATGCGATCGAAGTAACGCTTTGTTCTCTGTTTCTTTTCCGGTTTTGTCACGTCTATGCCTGGTGGTGGTGCGCACCACCTATACTACACACAACTAAAGCCGGAATGAACTAGGCGAAACTAACTTACACCCCGCCAGAGCCTAGAGTTCCTGTAAGGGAATATCTTGGGCGCCAAGGAAGGTTCTCACACCTCAAAGAGGAAGATTTCGAATATGCCCAGAAAGAGTTCGATAGCATTCCTGGCATAGGTCCACGGCCTTTGATGTGTTTGAGTTGAGACATTGTCTCACGTGAGACTGTTTGTCTCATCCGCGTATCATCATACCGTGGAGTTGAATCTAGCCAGAAGGAATGTTGGTTCAGTACTGGATCTTACGCCGGCATGCGCTTAGCCAAACCAGTTAGGGTCTTGCTCGAATTGCTTGCGAGTCATCCACCTTCCTAAGTTGTTCACGATTAGACGCGCGCCTGCGAGCGTTCGCAAATATTCCCCTGAGGTTCTATAAATCAAACCGAACCTAGCCATCAACTCATACCTCAAATCTTCCGCAAGTATTCCCCCTTCGATGAATTTATAGAGCCAACGAAGACGCCTGACCCTGAGCCGTTGCGCATGAGAAGAAAACACAGACTCATCCCTAGCCCCGATAACGTTCTCCCCTCCTTCCTCGTAAGATGTGTGTGGGTCTGCTGGTGCACACACACCCAACCATGCCCTACGGAATGGCAAGCGATAACTACCTACTTCCGCAAGTCACTTACCGAGCTTGCTGCGATTCATCGTTAGACCGCGTTTGGACGCGGCTGCTGTGTTCTCTAGTGCGAGTCTGAGCTCCAAGGGAACGCAAGGACGGCAAGTACCCAACGTGAAGTGAGTAGGAGGTGAAAAAGTGACAACAAGAACGACTAAGATTGGCTTGGTAGTTGTCGCTGCTGTATTGACCTTAGTGAACCTACTCACCCAGCCAAGGATCTTCCCGCCCGCAGCTATGCCACCTATGTCATGGCTTCCAGCGTTTATCTTTCTCAGCATCTGGGACGCCCTAGCCTTCGGAGTTGGCATAGTAATCTTGATCTACCTTGGAATGAGTTACTCCAAATGGCCCAGGGAGATTCATAGTTCGCTCCTAGTGCTCTCCTTCATCGCACTTTGGTTCACACTCCTGAATTGGATACACGATGGACTCCATAACACAGGCGCAATGCCACCAAACTGGATGCTTCTAGCATTTACCGAGTACATGTTTCACGTCCCGTGGCTAATCTTCGGTCTCGCCTTAGTATTCGTAATAAGACAACTCGTGAAGGTCTACAAGAAATAAGTTTCAGTAACGTCGCACCAGAGTCTCTCCTCCATTTCTTTTCAAGAAGTTCAAATTCCGTTGCTCGCAAAAACTAGACTACACGTGGTCTATTTTCCAGACTAATTGACTAATCAGTAGGATCAGTAGATACATAACGAATCCTAGGGCACAGATCGTCAAAGGTCTATTACTCAGGTATTCTTGAACGAGTAGGGACCCTGCAAACAGCATGCCGATAACGCTAACGAGGAGGATTAGCCTTCGACCATTCGCGAATATGATTTTCCCGGCTGAAGTCAACACGAGGATTATCAGCATAATCGTGTACATGGTGAATCCGTACATGCAGGACGGGTAACCAAGCACTAGAGTGCAGCCACCATTCAACGGACAAGTGGATGAAAGGAGTACGTTAGCGGTTAGGTAGCCTGAGAATCCCATCCCGAAAAGGATCACGGTGAGTAGCGCTATTGTGGTCTTAGTCAAAGACATGTGCAGTCATTCCGCATACAGCGGTGTAGATAGGTATCGTTCACCGGCGCTCGGTAATATTGCGACGATAGTCTTCTCTTTGCCAAATTCTTTCGCCTTCTTCAAAGCGATATGGATGATTGCTCCTGAACTCATTCCGATAAGCAATCCTTCTTGCTTTGCGACTTCTCGTGCAACCTGGAATGTTACTTGTTTTTCGGCGTCGCTTATTTCGATGACTTCGTCGAACCATTCGTTTCTGAATAGTAGTGTGGGAAAAGGTTCGTTTGGGTTTCTGAGCGACCGAACAATCATGTCGAGTTGTCCGTGAGTCTGTTCAAGAATCTCTCGACCAGTCGTTTCGTAGTGGGCGAGAATGTTTGCTGGATCCTTAAACTGGTCCACGTCAATATATTTCTCAGGTTTTTCTTTCAGCATTTTTTGCTTGAGTTCTATCGCTCCTGCAGTTCCTTTTGCAGCTGGGGAAAGTTCGGCGCCGTATGCTCGGATTATTCTTCTGCGTTCGATACTCACCGATTCGGGCATTACGATGGTAAGCTTGTATTTTTTTGCCGCAGCAATCATGGCTAACGCTATGCCAGTGTTCGCGGAGGTTGCCTCCAGGATATTGTTTTCTCTATTCAACCGTCCCGCTGCTTCCGCGTATTCAATTATGTACAAGGCCAATCGGTCTTTGACCGAGCCACCGATGTTGAACCGTTCCAGTTTGGCAAATATTGTGGAATCGTTGGGGCCGGTTAGACTGTTTATCCTAACCATTGGAGTCCTACTGATCAAATCTAGCACATTATTCGCTACAATCATTGACGGTACACCAGGTTCGCGCATGCAGAGGAAGACGCTATTGGATATAACGCTGTTATGGAATAGACCTACTATATACTATAACGGTGTTATAGTCGGTGATTCTTTGAGTATCTGAGTTGTAGTTTATGATTGTTGTTGTAGCTTGCGTCCTCCTTGCGAAGTTGTCGTGAGTCAAGTTTTACCTTCCTTCCGTTTTCTGGTGGCTAAAGAATTGGTTACTAAGTACCATTACTCCCAGGTTGAGGCTGCGAAGAAGGTTGGCACCACTCAGGCTGCGATCAGTCAGTATTTTGATTCGAAGAGAGGGCGAAGGTGGTCAAAGAAATCTGACTTGTTATCCGCGATGAAACCGGTCGCTGCCTCTACTGCAAAACAGATAGCCAAGCAGCAGGTTTCGATGGTTGACACGATCCAACTGTTCTGTCTGTTTTGTCAGAGTATGAAGCGAGGAGTCGTGTGCCGCATTCATCAGTATGACGCGTCGCTGCCCGAAGGATGTTCTGTCTGTAGGGCATTTCATTATAATGCTAAGAGGAGAAGCAATTAGCATGGAACCTTCGAAACCGAAGCCTGTTTCTCTCAGAGGTTTAGAACTTATCATCATCATCATAACCGGTGGTCTCGTTGGAGTTCTCTCGATTTATGTTGGAACGCATTACGCGGCGGCGCCTGTCATTGGTACGACGTCGCAGCAAATCGGTTCGTTCAGGCTAACGCTCATGGAGATCATGGACACTGGTTGGAACTCCACGATTGCCCAGCCCCAGTTCTCCATATTCGAGGCTAAAGGATTGGAGCCGGCGGCTAACATCAGTCTTCCCGCCAACACATTGATCCAGCTTACGATAATCTCCTACGATACGCCTACCGCGGGCAGTACAGACGAGGAGGGCAAAGTAACTGGAACGGTGGGGGGCACAGTTTACCTTATCAATGGTACAACCGCTATGGGAATGAACGTACCGGCTTCGTGGGGTCAAAATGTTACCTCAGTGCCCGGTAACATGCTTGCGCACACATTCACGATTCAGCAACTTGGGATCAATATTCCCGTGGTGGGGGGGGACACGGAGATAGCTTACCTATACCTCAACCAGACGGGCACGTTTCAGTGGGTCTGCTTAACCCCCTGCGGCTTCGGTCCCACGGGTATGGGAGGGGCCATGTCAGCGCCGGGATGGATGGAGGGGCAAGTCACAGTTTATTGAAAATAACTCCATAGCATGAGTCGTAGTGATGGTAAGATAGGATTGAAAGCCCGACCCGTTTTGTCAGTTTTGCTCGTCGTTATCGTGCTGCCCAGCATTCTCGCTTTGGTACAGGCAAACCAAACGATTTCCATTGATACCGCAGTGCAACTGTTCGAGAACTACTTGACGAGACTTGGGAATCAGAACTTAGGCCTCCATGAGGTTGAGGAGTACAAGAACAATTTCTACGCCACATACTACGAGAAGAACACCGGCATCTTCGCGTTTCAGATGCTCATCTGGAAGCCCGGTTCTATTTGGACTGGTGGGATGATGGGTAATGGGATGATGAGCGGCTTAGTGATGCCGGAACCAGGCCCTAACATTATGTGGAATACCAAGTATGGCGTGATGGGGGGAATGATGGGTGTCTACCGGCAATCGCCAACGAGTAACATGACGGTTACGCCGGGACAGGCGAAAGCGATAGCTCAACAATATCTTGACACTAACTTCAGTGGAACTTCAGCTGGAGATGTTGATGCGTTCTACGGATACTACAACGTGGATGTATTGTCGAACGGAAACACGTTTGGCATGCTCAGCGTGAACGGGTACAACGGTCAAGTGTGGTATCATAGCTGGCATGGAACCTACGTTCAAACAGTAACAATATCTGACGTTCCCACACCAGTCCCCGAATTCGGACAGCAAATGCCTGTGCTAATTGCGACCCTACTCACAGGGGCAATTACTATGATCTTAGCGCAACGAAGAAGGCAGTTAGCCAAGCATTAAGAAAGACAACCTACTCAGTACCTAAGCTCGCGTAAATAGCTTAAAATAAGATGGAATTTAGAATCAGAAGAAATTTCTGCCCTGAGACATTTTCGATCGTTCGTCTTCTGATGGAACTCGGTGGCACAACCGTTAGCAATACTGTGTGTTTCACAGTGTACACGCCGCTTAAGAGTTCCACATCAGACTGATCAGAGATTGAACGGATAATGTCTCTGTTGCTCTTAGGTTACGTGATTGCTGCTTTCGTGGCTGGCGTGATTGCTCTAGCGATGCCATGCTGTTTCAGTGTTCTCTTGCCTTCATACTTTGCTCAGAGTTTTAAACAGATGAGCCGCCTTGTGGGAATGACAGCGATCTTCTCGATGGGCATAGCTACCATCATGCTTCCGTTATCGTTCGGGATTACGTTCGTCGGGAGATTGTTAGGAACGAATCATACCCTGACATTCGTAGCTGGAGGTTCCTTAATGGTTCTAATCGGATTCTGGACTTTGTGGGGGCGAGGTATGCTTCCGAGAATTGATTTTCCTGTAAACTTGACCAAGATTCCAAGTGTTGGATCTGTTTATGCGCTTGGGATCTTCTCAGGCGCAGCGACTTCGTGTTGTGCTCCTGTGTTAGCGGGCATCCTGATTTTCGCGGCTCTCTCAGCTAGCATACTAGAAGGACTAGTAATCGGATTCACATACGTAGTAGGAATGGTGTTCCCGTTGTTTGTGATCGCCCTTGCTTGGGACGGGTATCAAACTAGAAGTGAGAACCCTCTCCAAGGTAAGGTAGTAGATTTGAAGCTCTTTGGACGAGAATTTTCCGCTCATTCATCAAAACTGATTGCGGGCCTTATGTTTTTGGTGATGGGGGTGGTCAACATTTGGGTAGGATTGACGGGAACGATGATTCCGGCACCGGGATCATTCCTGATCGGTGATCTGCAAACTCGCATGCAACAGACTCTCCTAACAAACTTCTCTACTCTCCCACTCGAATCGACGATTATGATCGAGATGGTTGCGATTACGCTCACGGTCCTAGTTATACTGGTTCACTTTTGGAGAGGCAGGAGTGTACGCGAATGAATATGAGACGGGAATTGGGAGTGAATCTTGCCTAACATCTTGCTTGTTACAAGTTACGGATGCACACCATGCCTGCGTGTTAAACGCATCCTGAAGGAGTTGCAAGCCGAGATGCCGAACTTAGCTGTAGAAGAGGTTGAATATACGTCAGCGTCGGGAGCTAAACTGTCAATTGAGAACGGTGTTCAATATCCGCCCGCCGTCTTCTTGGATGGAAAACTAATCTCGAAGGGGAAGATCGACGCTGATACCATGACTAAGACGATTCGCGAGACACAATGGAAGTAAACCGTTTTCTCTATCCACAGTTCAATTATAGTCATGAGTTGTAGCAATGGTAAGATAGGATTGAAAGCCCGTCCCTTTTGTCAGCTCTGCTCGTTGTAATCGTCCTGTTTGAGTAAGTTTCTGTCTGGACGTCTATAAATTAGACAGTGAACACTTTAGGGTGAATGTTTCTTAAAAGATGCGAGCTGCCGACAAGTGGCGGGGAACTCGACGTCTCTTAAGGACATCGCGGTCTACTTTCTTAAGCTTGGATCCATAGCTTTCGGTGGGCCAGCGGCTCACATAGCTATGATGGAGGAGGAGGCGGTTCGCCGCCGACACTGGCTGTCGAGAGAAAAGTTCCTGGACCTGCTAGGTGCGGCTAACCTGATTCCTGGTCCAAGTTCTACAGAGTTGGCGATCTACATCGGCTATGTTCAGGCTGGGTGGGCCGGCCTTGTTCTCGCAGGAGTCTGTTTCATTCTTCCTGCTTCGATCATCGTAACCGCATTGGCATGGGTTTACGTTCAGTACGGTTCGCTGCCTCAGGTTGTTAGCATCCTTTACGGTGTCAAACCAGTCGTCATCGCGATTATTCTGCAGGCATTGTGGAATCTAGGACGTTCAGCCGTCAAAACCAAATACCTGCTAGTCATTGGTGCAGGAGGTATACTCCTGAGCGTTCTCGGCGTCAACCCCATCCTAATTATTTTCGGGCTAGGAGGCGTCACGGGACTTGGCCGATGGTTTTCGAACATAAGGAAGCAAAGGGCGAGTCTTCTGTCGCTTTGCCTCTTGTTCCTGGTTCCACTGTTGGCGTATGTGGTACAGAGCGGGGCCACATTCATCGAACCATCCTCTACCACGTTCGGCTTGTGGCCGTTGTTCCTAGTTTTTTTGAAGATGGGATCGGTCATATTCGGAAGCGGCTACGTACTGCTAGCATTTCTACGAGCTGAACTGGTCGTACGCTTGAATTGGATAACTGACTCCCAGCTTCTGGATGCGATTATTGTTGGTCAGGTGACGCCTGGACCGGTCTTTACAACTGCAACGTTCATTGGTTTTCTCCTAGCAGGTCCAATAGGTGGACTAGTCGCTACTGTTGGCATTTTTCTTCCAGCATTCATCGCGGTAGCGATCAGCGGCCCCCTAATTCCACGTATTCGGAGTTCTCCGATCGCCGGAGCGTTTCTCGATGGCGTGATTGTTGCATCATTAGCGTTGATGGTTTTCGTAACCTACGAACTCGCGGTATCTGCTCTGGTCGACGTGGCAACAATTGGCATAATGATCGTAAGTTCAATTCTGTTGATTCGGTTCCATGTGAACTCTATGTGGGTTATTGTCTTCGGCACTGCCATTGGCGTGGTAAAGTTCCTCATTTGACCGCCCGGAACAAACAATGCTTGTAGATCCTCCAGGTTCTCCCTCTGCATGAATCTTCGAACCTGATCGACCCTACGCTCTGTTTGCTTAAGGTGTCATCTTTTGCAGGGTATCGATGCATCTACCATTGAATTTTGCTCGATTCGGGGTTCTAGAATCAATCTACCTGTTGTTATCACTGTTGCCCGCATCCGTCCCTATGCAATGCGACTCTGATTCGCAGCAGATCTCTTTTAACCATGAATATCCTAGTATGAATGAGGAACCTCATGTTGAATGAACCGAAGCAGAGGGCCTACGTGTTGGCTCGTATTCAGCCAGGAAGAGAAAGCGAATTTTACGGAGAAATGAAACAACTCCCCCACATCGTACAAGTTGATCTGGTGCACGGACCATACGACTTCGTAGTTCAGGTGGAAGGTGCCGCGGCAGACATAGACTCCGTCGTTCTCAAAATAAGAAAGATCCCATACGTCCTAAACACGGATACAATGACTGCCTTTGTTCTCAGTTAGAAACGGCGGAATAGGTCCTCGAATGTTCATTAATCGTGAGGCTCCGTGACCGGAAGTAGGTGACCGATGATTCATATTGAAAAGTTCTTGGTGATTAAACTATACTCCCTAGGGCGCAGTTTGCGTGGCGGAACCCATGAAGACGTTCTCGTAACTCGAGAATACTCACAATTTTTCATGACTGAACTTCAGTCATAGGTTTGTTTTGCGGGTCCGTTTAATATTGGTTAAACGAATCCGAGTTTAATATTCGTTAGTGTGTTCGCAAGTCATTTATGTTTAAAATGTATGCGGGAGCGACAGGCGATCTATCTGTCGCGAATTTTCGTTCGTGAAGCAACTGGTCTCGTAAAGAACGTCTCTC
Organism: Bathyarchaeia archaeon; assembly: GCA_050012795.1. Taxonomy (GTDB): domain Archaea; phylum Thermoproteota; class Bathyarchaeia; order 40CM-2-53-6; family 40CM-2-53-6; genus FEN-987. The sequence goes on from JBEKGM010000034.1 coordinate 14,307, forward strand.
TCCTTGACGCGATTTCGCTAAATGTAAGCTCCATGTCAGCCGGAGCGACGCTGGGGACTGTCGGCTTCACAATGGTTCTCCTTCCGTCCGTTTCAGGCGTGAACCTTGTTTACGCGTCAATAATCGGCTTCTTACTTTCGATTCCTCAGATAATCGTGTACACCATGATGACCGTCTGCATTCCACGTACAGGCGGAGACTATGTTTGGATTTCACGAACATTAGGGGGACTGTTCGGTAGCTCGATAGCTTTTAGCGGTTTCATATTGCAGACGATGGCGTTTCTGGCGTTGATTGATCTCGCAGCGGTCTTCGCGATCGGTTCCGTTGGCGTATCCTTAGGCTACGAAAGTTTCCTGCCCCTGGCTCTGCCAGGCAACGTGTCGGGAGCAGATCCCGCATGGCAGTTCATTCTTGGCGCGTTGATCTTCGCCGCTCTAATAGCTGTCAACATAGCTAAACCGAAGGTTGGATACAAACTCGTCTCAGTTCTATCTGTCACGGGTATAATTGCAACCCTTGTGGGTGTTACGCGACTTTGGACTTTGCTCGATCAGTTCCGCTGGTTATTGTCTGCATTCTCATGGCCCAGAAGACTATGAGAAGGTTAGGGCAATAGATACGGATGTCCGGTCCTAAGGGCGGCAGATCTGGCCTATGATGATGCACGAACTTCTGGAGCACAGTGCCTCGAGAGTGCCCGACAAGACATTCCTATTCTCCGAATCCCAATCAGTGACCTACTCACAGGCTCTCGATTCGGTCCGAAAGGCAGCGGCAGCTCTTCAAAAGCTCGGAGTCAAAAAGGGTGACAGAGTACTCATTTTCGCGCCAAACTCAGTCGAGTACGTACTCGCAATGTTTTCAGTGTTCAAGCTCGGCGCCATAGCTGCCCTGATAGATATCTTGGACCCGTCAAGTTATCGTAGGAACGTGAAAAATCTCGCGCCAAAACTCGTGATAGCACCCTCCGAACATATAGATGCACTAAAGAAATCCACTCCTAAAGCGGAGTTCGTATCTTTCGATAACAAGAAGGAGACCGAGCATTCGTGGCAGAGCTTACTGAATAGTCTAGGAGAAGAGATGCAGGTTGATTTCACTGAAGATACTCCATGCCATCTTAGCTTCACATCTGGGACAACGTATGAGCCCAAACCTGCCGTGCTCTCACACGAACCGAGTCTTCGCGCCACTCGATGTATAGCCGAACGATTGGAATTGACAACTGATGATACGACCCTTGGCGTCACAACGCTAAGTAGCTCACACATTCTCGTCTACGGAATACTACCTCAGATGCATCGACGAGCATCCATAGGAATCATGGAGAGATGGAATCCGTCGAATGCATGGAAGATGATCCATAATCATCAGGTGAGGATGATCTCTGGAACCGCAATCCGACTCTCAGAGTTAATCGACTACGCACGAGACCAGAGCATCGACAAAGGCAGCCTAATGCTGGTCCTTTCTGGCGGTTCGGCGGGCATTGGAAGAATCAGAAAGAAGTGGGAACAGCATGGCGTACCTTTTGTGGAAACATATGGGATGAGTGAGCTTGGAGGTTCTGTCGCGATGGGGCATCGTCGGTTTTTCAAGTCGAAACCCGTCAAACCGTTCAACAGAATCCCTTGCATAGGACCTGCACTGCCCGACAAGGAGGTCAAGATTGTTGATGAAAATGGAAAAGAAGTTTCCTGCGGCGTTCCGGGCGAGATCTTGGTCAGCGGAGGCTTCATGTGGGGATACTGGGGGTTGCCTGAAGAGACCACGAAGACCACCCGCGGCGGCTGGCTACATACAAGCGACATCGGCCTGATGGACGAGTTCGATAACGTGTACTGGCTGGCTCGGAAGACGGATATCATTCACACTGAGAATGGCCCCATCTATCCAAGGGTGATCGAGGAGACCCTATTTGACCAGCCGTCCGTCCGTCAAGCCTGTGCTGTTGGCGTACAACATGGTAAGAATCAAGTCCCAGTGGCTTTTGTTGCAATCTTCCCTAACGAAAGCGTGCGCGAAGAACAGTTGCTTAATCATTGCAAGTCAACCCTAGAACGAACACACTACCAACCATCGCGGGTAGTGATCAAGACAGAACTTCCTATGACACCCAGCGGGAAGATTGACAAGAAACAGCTCAAGAGATCGGAGGAACTCGTTTATGATCAATCGTTAGACTCTGACTGACTGCTTCCTTTACTCCTGAAATAAATTCGACAATAGGGTCTTAGTGCGTTTCTAACTCGACTAATTCCGCAGACATTCGGACGAAACCTTAGCAATCATCAATTACCGATTTTGGAGTTATTGACTACGTTTGAATGCAATCCATCTGTGAACTGCTCTCGTTGTTGAAATCCTTGCGTGTACAGAAACCTACTTCACGCTATGTTCATTAAAGAAAGCATAGATCACTGCTTTTGCCTCAGCAAGTTTAGAATAGTTGCAAAGCGTCAAATCCGTCGAACCGGCAATCATCGCCGAGAGCTTCTTTCCTTCTTGTAGCCTGAAAAGGCACAGTACAGGTTTTCCCCGTTCGATTGCTCTTCCTATCTCGTATCCAACCCCAAGGCTTGGGGTTGTGACTTCAGCCACCATCCTGTCGCAAGAGAGAAGCCAATCCATATCACGAACGTGTATTTGCTGATCTGTAAGCCCATCTTCTACAGCAAGAGACGAATCACCGACGTGTTCAGTGAGCACGTCGCCAAATGTCCCCAAGTATCTGATTACTTTTCGATAAAGATTCATATCCGCTCGACCGCCTCTGATGGAGGCTGCAAAGTAGATCTTCATAGAAACACCGTTCTACGAGAATAGCGAACGAAGTCTTAGCTTTCTGGGCGGTAACACAATTGGCGTCACTGCGCAACTTAAGATAGTCCTCGTCACTCAGCCATGGTTTGCCTTTAGCAAGACTGTACGGCGGCTTGCACTGGTTCTTCCCAGGAGAGTAGCACGTTAGAGAGAGTCATTTGTTGAAGAGATACTGCACAGAGTGGGAGACCCTTAGGCGAGTCGTTACTATGGCCAAAGCGACTGGACCCGCGCCTCTACTTGGAGGAATGGTACGTTCTGCTGAGGTGAGTTTCACAACGAACTTTGCCGTTCTTGATTACGTAGAGCGGTTCAGAGTGATACATTAAAGCTTCTCGAAGATCCTCAGCATTAAGGACGACAAGATCTGCAGGGTTTCCTATGGCTATTCCGTAACCGTTGACTCTCAATATCTTGGCCGCGTTCACGGTTATCATGTCATAGAGTATCTCTCGATCCTCCCGGGCCATCATCCAGAGAAGGTGCGACCCTAGGAAAGCAATCTCGAGCATGTTGCACCTTCCGTACGGGTAGTATGCGTCATAGACATCATCTTGCCCAAGCGCAACAGTGACGCCAGCATTCAGCAGATTCTTCACTCTGACGTGCAGTGGCCCAGTATGAGGGTTCGTGACGATACCCACATCCGCCTTCTTCAGCAGGGCGGTCACTTTCCTGTGATATACTTCATTGTATAGTGACATTGCACGGGCGTGTAGGGCTGAGGCCCTTCCGCCCCACCCATTGCGAATAGTGGAGCTTGCGCTCCTTGATACTCATTCAACGCCGATTCGTCCGCTAAGTAACCTGTCATGACTTTGTCAAGGTGAAGGTGAGGGATCACAAAGGCTTCAGTGACCAAGTTACTCTGAGCATCGATCATCCGTCTCGCTGAGGAGACTGACCCACCAATCTGTTCGATTCTACCGTTCTTAATCGCGATATCGCAGACCTTACCAGATCGCAACCGCGCGTTTCTTACAACGAGATCAGAATTCATGCTTCACGCCGCTTGGTGTGCGCATTTTAACATTGCGCAACGCCTTACACAAGTGGCGCGATCAGATGACGTACATTATTGGTCGCTTGCAATCACCCAATAATACTAATAGTTCCTAAAATGAAATAAGCACTGAGTTATTTCTATGGACGGCCGAAAACGTGTTGGTCTCTATCTCATCGAGAAACATGAAATCAAACACTCCATTGAACTAGCAAGGGTCGCCGAGGAGAACGGGTTCGATTGCGTGTGGCAAGGAGAAGAATATCCCCCGTTCCGAGATGCACGTGACTCAGTAATCCCACTTGGAGCCATCGCAGCTGTAACCAAGTCTATCAAACTAGGAACAGGTGTACTTCACACCTGGACCAGAAACGTAATGACGCTAGCAAATACCTTCGCTACGTTGGATGAGCTTTCGAATGGTCGAAGCATGCTTGGAATTGGCATACTCTGGCAACCCATGGCCGACATGGTTGGCATTGTGAGAAGGCATACCCTCAAAGCCATGCGCGAACATGTTACGGCACTTTGTGACCTTTTCGCAATGAAGACAGTGAATGTTGACGGTGAGTTCGTTAAACTACACAACGTTCGTCTCCTGAAGAAACCGATCTCAATCCCAGTCTACGTAGGTGCGACGGGGTTCAAGATGATGGAACTAGCCGGAGAGATTGCAGACGGCATATTGATGAACTACCTTGTCTCGCCCGAATACAACAAGCGTGCGCTGGAGGCTCTCTCAAAGGGCGCGGCCAAGGCAAAACGGAGGCTCGAACGATTGGACAGGCCTCAACTAGTTGCTTGTTCGATGGACGCAGACGCGGACAAAGCTTTGGACAAAGCTCGGCGAGTCGTCATAGAATACTTATTCTTGGAACCCCACATTATGAAGGCAAGCGGCATCAAACAGGACGTGCTGGAAGAAATCCACAAAACTCTCGGAGGCTGGCCAGCCAAACCCGAAAAGCTACAGAAAGCACTTGAACTCGTCGACGACGACCTTGTGAAAATGATATGTGCTGTTGGGACGGCGGAAGACTGCAAACAAAAGTTGCGTGAGTATGAAGCTACCGGAACCACCTGTCCTGTGATCTGTCCGATTGGTGGACGGGTGGAAGAGATGATACATGCGTTCTCTGAAGGCTACTGAACGCACATCTCCTTGGTGACTGCCTTTTGAATGAGTAGTGCCTTGCCAAGTCAATCATATAACGAAGTTCTGACCTTGTGCGCAGATCCAGAACTTCGTTTGTCTTGAAAGTTCGATTCCTACTCTGCTTCAGGTAGATTGTGGATTCGTCTGTAGACCCTCTCCGACGTGAGTGGGAGCTCTCTAAGGCTTACTCCTACTGCATCACTAACTGCATTGGCGACTGCCGCGGCTGTGGGAAGCGTAGCCTGTTCCCCGACGCCCTTTGCTCCGTAAGGGCCAGATGGATCGGGATACTCCAAAATGATTACGTCTATTTTTGGCATATCCGGGGCCGTGAAGACTTTGTAATCTAAGAACGATGAGTTCTGTATTTTACCAGTCGACTTATCCCAACTTAGGAACTCTGAAAGAGCCGACCCCAAACCCATGTGAATCGCGCCGTGAACTTGGCCTTCGATATTGGCAGGGTTGATCGCTCTTCCTACGTCAAGGGCTGCAACAATCCTCAGCACCTTCGTGCGCCCAGTCTGGCAGTCGACCTCCACCTCTGCAAACTGCGCACCGAAGACAGGTGCATTTCCCGGGGGTTCGAAGAAACCTCTACCCATGATAGATGTAGAGCCAGATGCTGCGTATCGGAAAGTCGTCACAATTTCACCAAAGGAAATTCGTCTGTTCGGCTCAAGCTTAGAGCAGACATATCCTTCCCTCGTGTCGAGTTCGTTCAAATCGACTTTCAGGATTTGAGATGCAGCTGCAAGAAGTTTGTGTCTGGCCTCTTCAGCCGCCAGCCTAACTGCTCCACCTGCCACAAAAGTCACCTTGCTCGCGTAGGCTCCAAGGTCGAAAGGATTTGTGTCAGTGTCAGATTCCAACGTGATGTTGATCTTGTCAGCACCGACGCGGAGCTCTTCGGCTGCGATCTGTACCAGACCTGTGCTGATCCCTGTACCCATATCGACAGCACTTGTCACAATGTTCACTGAACCATCTTCGTTGACAATTGCGAAAGCCTCCGATGATTCCGGCCATACTCCTTTGGCTGAGGTGGGATACATATATCGGGCGACGCCGATGCCCCTTCGTATGTCGCCTGACTGTGTTCGCGACTGAATCGTGTTCCAACCCACTTTCGCCGCTCCTTTGAAAAGACATTCCTCATTGGCTCCGCTCGTGATAATCTGTCCGCTTACAGGGTCGGTGTCACCCTTCTTGAAGGAATTCTTCAATCTAAATTCCAAGGGGTCCAAGTTGAGTTCGCGGCATATCTCATCGACTTGACGTTCTACTGGGAATACCGCTTGCGGGCCCCCGTACCCTCTGAGTGCTCCACCCGGTGTTGTGTTGGTATATACGCATTTACCGTTGAATCTCGCAGCTTGGGACTTGTACATCATTCGGAAAACTGTGCCCATCAAGCCCAGAACGAGGGAGGCGTGAGATGCATATCCACCTGCCTGAAGAAGTGCGTTTATGCCTCTTGCCTTGAAAAACCCGTCCTTATCTACCCCGGTTTCGAGTTCAACTGTGGAAGCGTGCCTTCTTCTCCCAGCAGTAAATTCCTCCTCTCGCGTGTATTCCAGCCTCACAGGCCGCCTTGTCCTCATTGCCAGAAGCGCGCTGTAAGGTTCAGCGACCATTTCTTCCTTGCCGCCAAATCCTCCGCCAATTGGAGGTCGAATGATTCTGACTTTGCCTACTGGTAGTCCGAGCGCTCTCGAAAGCCAAGTGCGCAGTCGAAACGGAATCTGGGTGGATGCCCAGACAGTAAGTTTTCCACTGTCATCGTACCTTGAAACGCATACGTGGGGTTCCAGCGCACAGTGTTGGATTGATGTTGTTGAATACTTTCCTCGAAAAACGTGCTCAGATTCTTCAATTGACTTGTCGAAATCGCCTGATTCATAGCTAATCTCAGAGAAAATATTCGAGTGACCATTATGGATTTGTGGGGCGTCAGGCCGCATCGCTGCGTCGGCATTAAGCACGAACGGCAATGGTTTGTAGTTTACATCGATCATCGATAAGGCCTCCTCGGCGGTGTCGATATCCACTGCTGCCACTGCAGCGACCGGTTCGCCCGCGAACCTTGCCTTCTCAGGGAATACCAGCTGATCCAGAGGTAGGCCTACCGTTTGCAAAACCGGGCAGCTGGAGTTGAACTTGATCCGCGGAGCGTTCTTGTACGATACGATTGCCTTAACTCCTAGAAGCCGCTCTGCGCGCTCCGCGTTTATCGAAACTATTTCGGCATGTGGAAATGGTGATCGGAGCAACTTCGCATAGAGCATATCTGGTAACTTGATGTCGCCTGCGTATTGGACGAACCCGGTCACCTTTTCGAATGCGTCGACTCGAACAAGGCTGTTGCCAACAACGCGCATTTGTTCCTCTTGAAATTGCAGAGTCTTCAACTTAACCGCTTCTCGGACATTAGCTCGTCTCTTGCTTTCAGTAGAGCTTCAACTTGCTTTACGTAGCCAGTGCATCTACAGATGTTTCCCCCCAGTACCTTCCTCAACTCCTCTTCACTACTGTTCGGGTTCTCAGCCAGGTACGCCTTTAGGTTCATCACCATACCGGGTATGCAGAATCCGCATTGCACTGCTCCGTGCTGAACGAGGGAGGTCTGGATTGGGTGAAGATGCCCTTCTTTTCTCAAACCCTCATTCGTTTCAATTTCCATTCCGTCCGCCCTTGCGGCGGGGGTTAGGCACGAGAGAATTGCTTTTCCATTCGCTATGACCGTGCAACAGCCGCAATCGCCGGTGCCACACGCGACTTTGACACTCGTTAGGTTTAGGATGTCTCTAAGCAAGGAGGCGAGCGTCCAGTGAGGTTTCACTAAGACTTGGTGTCGCATTCCATTCACAGTTATGTTGATCGCGATCTCCTTCAATTCAGGACTCTCCCCAACCTAAGGGTCGCCATTCTGATTGCACGCTCGACAAGAACTGCGACCATGGCCCTGCGATATTCGGCCGAAGCGCGCACATCGCTAATGGGACGGGCTTCCTGAGACGCTTTCCGCCCTGTTTCAGCGATTATGTCCTTACCAATAACCATGCCACGCAGGAAGTTCTCTGCCTTTCTAGCGCGTAAAGAAGTCGGTGCAACGGCTCCGAGAACTATTCTACAGTCTTCGACCTTGCCTTGCTCGTCTATGGTGATCCTTACCGCGGCTGAGACGAGCGCGATATCCACTTGAGACCGTACGATTCTAACATAGGCGGCCGCTGTATGTGCTGGCTGTCTGGGAATCCTGACTTCCGTCAGGATTTCTCCTTTCCTTAAGCGTAGGATTCTGACATGTCTGTACATTTTCTCAAGGGGAAACCTTCGAAATCCTCTAGGCCCGCTGACCGTGACTTTGGCATCCAATGCGATTAACGCTGGTGGCGTATCAGCGGATGGGATTCCATTACAGAGGTTACCGCCGATGCTTGCCATATTCTTGACTTGAATGGTTCCAAAATCACGAATTGCATCATGAAGAATGTTCAAGGGTTCTCTTAGGAAAAGGCGTGAAAGTTCTATTTGACGGATTGTTGTTGTCGCACCAATCAGTATATGCCCGCTTGACTCCTTAATGTAGCCAAGGGGTAGCTTGCTCAGATCCACCAGAACTGCGATTTTTGGGTCTCTCTCTACCATGATGTCTGTTCCCCCACATATCGGCTTGGATCCAGTATACTTGAGCAAAGAGACCGCCTCTCGAACCGTCTTAGGCTGATAGTATTCCGTTGGTCTGAACAGTTGTTGGGTCAGGAGCTTGGGCGTTGGCATGCCTCATCCCTCCTCATCGGCTACTTGGACAGATTGATCTTTCACTCTGCCTTCTCGAATAAAGGCTTGATGATTGTTCCTTGTTCTTCGGGCAGAAAATCTCTGGTCATGCTATTCCTATCGCCAGTCTCCCCGCTCTCGGGCCCACCCACTTCCGATCTTGTGAACACAGTCGCGCGATGGGACATGACTCACCCAATACCTTGCCGATCAGACTGAAAGGCTTTAACTCTCCATATAGTACCGCACGGTCGGTAGAACTCGTTGGCGGATCTACTACTAGACGACGCTACCATCGTCACAATGAATCCGCGCCGGGAAGTAATGGAGCGGGGAGCTATTGCCATTGAAGGACAACATATTGTTGAAGTAGGAAAGTCAGAAGAAATCGCTCGGCGTCACAAGTCAGCAAGAGTTATCAATGCAAAAGGAAAAGTAATCCTCCCTGGATTTGTGAACGCGCACACGCACGGAATCCATAATCTATTGAGGGGGGGGCTTTCCGTTGACAGGTCATTGTACGACTGGCTTTGGAATGTTCTATGGCCAGGGGTTATCGCGTACAAGCAAGAGCACGCAGAAATAGCCGCTTCCCTGTTTTGCTTGGAGGCCATTAGCTCGGGAATAACGACTGTCGTGGACAATGCTGACTGGGGATGCCTTGATGAGCTCTCCGAACCTACGATTAGGACCTACGAGAAGCTCGGCATCAGAGCCATCTACGCTAGAATGATATTCGATACAATATATCCTGAGCTAGATGAATTCATCAAGATCGTTGAGGCACAACATCCGGAAATCATCCATGTTTCAGATCGAGGAATGGGTGTCGAAGACACGCAGTCAGCGATGAAGAGCGTCGAAAACTTGATGGATAAATTTCATGGACAGGCTGGAGGCAGGATAAGAGTATGGCCGTCGCCAGGGATCACTCACTACGCGACTAAGGAGTCTATGCTGAAGAGCCGCGAATTGGCGGAAAAATTCGATGCGATGTGTTCCATCCATGTCGCAGAATCGAGATATGACAAAGAGATCTACGGCGTCTCAAGCGTCGAATATCTGGACCGCATTGGGTTCTTATGCGAGAGAGTTCTCGCTGGTCATTGCGTCCACGTCAACGATAGGGACATTCGCATAATGAAGCTTCGAGACGTGAAAGTAGCGCATAACGCGGTCAGCAACATGTACTTGGCATCAGGAATCGCGCCGATCCCAAGGATGATAGCAGCGGGTATCACGGTAGGCTTGGGCACCGACGACTGCAACTGTAACAATAGCGTGAATATGTTTGCCGACATGAAAACCACTGCTTTACTTCACAAGGTTGCGAATCTTGATGCGGCAGCTATAACGGCGGAGAAAATCTTGGAAATGGCGACAATAGATGGAGCAAGAGCTGTCGGCCTGGAGAAAGAAATAGGTTCGATTGAACCTGACAAGAAAGCTGACCTCATACTGATCGACATGGACTTGCCTCAACTGACCCCATGTCACAACATCCCAGGAACTCTGGTTTACCAAGCCTGCGGAAAGGAGGTAAACACCGCGATAGTTGACGGAAAGATCGTCATGGAGAACCATATGTTTCCGGCAATAGAGAAACAGTATGGCGGTATCGCGAATCTCTTGCTTAAGGCGCAGGAAGCATCAAATGAAGTCATAGAAAGAGCACGGATGGAACGAATTCGCGACCGTCCCTGGAAAACGATCTCAAACTAGGTAGGGCCAAGCCAGAAAGACGGATGTAATGCAGACCCGTGAGATTCTAGCTGATGGCCGCACATGCGCCCCGTGGGCACATACACACGAAAAACGACGGTTCAAATCACTGTCCTTGCACCAATGACACATCAGACTCTGTGACTAACGCCTTCATATTATATTCCTAAATGCCGAAGAGCAGGCGGCAAGATCTTTGATCGAAGATCGAATAGAACAACTACAAAATGTTTGGAATCATAGTGAGACAAAACGATTTTGAGTTATTCAAATCGACGGTTCATATTTTGACTATGACAGTGTCACAGAGCGTTCCAATGCTTGTTGGAATCCGTTTGGAAAACGATCGACCTAGACGTAACGAACAGCCAAACGCGGAATCGTCTTGAACGAATTCTATTCAAGCTAAGTACAGCAGAAGAGAATTCACTCGTATCTTACAACTTGGAGATATCATTGAGCAGCTCCGACCGAAGAGCATCCAAGATAACGATACGAGTAAGCACGATGTTCAACAGAAGACGCTAGCTCTGTACGGTAATTCATTTCTTCAGCGATTGTCGTTTCTGATAACAGTGAATTTGCTTTTCGAAAACAAACAGGGAAGAATCGAGAGGGAGGCGCTCATGACTTATTTGAACGAACTTTGGCATCATACAGCACATGACGGAACAATAGTAAATGTGACACCTGTAACAAAAGACCCTCTCTGGCTCTTACAGTGGTGGCAATTCCTTGTATGCGAGTGTGATGTCGATACCACGCTTAGAATAATATGCTTTCGAAATTGCGTAGATTATGGCTCCGAGGACGAAACTGCCTACAACGTAACCGTATGCGAATAGGTTTCCTCCCCATATTGCTGGGGAGGCTAGAAACTGGTAGATAATGTACGCAAACACGATTACCATCAATAGTCCAGCAATTGATAGAATCGCTTTGGATTGCCCCCTCTCCTTCTTTAAAGCATAAACTACGGCGGCCAATCCCACGACCAAGAAATACACCATTCCCGCGATCACAGCTCCATATAGCGAAACAAAGGTACCGTACAAGAACGAGGCCCCTCCAATCATAATTATGACAGCTACGAGTTCAATCATGTATGCGACAACAGGTGAAGAGTACTTGGGGCTAACGTACGAGATCTTCTCGGGTAGAAATCGGTCGAAGGCTCCGGCAAAGAGGTATCGTGATATAACGATGATTCCATAAGCTAAGATAGTTAAGTTCCAGACAATCCAGCCCAGTCCTAAGAACCCGGCTACCGCAACGTTGTTTGAGACTCCCATGGCAAGTGTCCAGAAGTTAAAAGAGTAATTGTATACTAACGACGGGTTGGCTAATGCAGCATTAATGAAACCAAGACCGCCAACATAATACAAGGTGCCGAACGCTGCAGTGATAACTAAGAAAGTCACAACTGAAGAAATGACTACGTTCCATTCGATTGCACTTTTCCCTTTAATCTCGGATGCTACGGCCGGTCCGGCGTTGAGCCACGGATATGCGAATACAGCGAAAAATGGTACCAAGAATATGCTTGCACCGAAATCAAATGTTGGACCCGAGTACGATGAGGCGACTTGGGTGTACGTGGTGTTGGCCCCCATCGTGTTGAGAGTGTTCATGTAATTCACGACGCCCTGCTGTCCTGCGCCGACGAGGACGAGGATAGCAACGAAGACTGCCAAGGCTCCAACTATTGTCAGGGTTGATACTATCTTAAAGCCGATTCTGGGCTTAATGATATTGATCACTACCAGAACAGTGAAGATGAGTGCGCCAATCACAAACTGTAGCATCTGATCGGATCCGGGAACATTACCTGGCAGCGCTAAGCTTAGCATGTTTTGATAACCGAGTGAGACTCCAACTGAACCAATCGCTGAAACCGCTGCCAAGGCGATGAGACCAAGATAGGCGAACGTCTCAAACACGAAGCCCATCAATGCAAAAGGCCCTCCGAAAAATCCGCCAAAGACTCGTGAGACCCACACATAGTCCCCACCGGTCCGACTCATGCGTGTTGACATCATCTTATAGACAATGACCTGAGGGATTGACAGCAACCAAGCTATTAGAGAACCATATACTAAGTTGACACCTGAAACCGATGGGAGCAGGACCATTGTGAATCCAATGGTTCCTAGGGCGGCCCCGCCCCCCATGCTGCTCATGTTGAGCGTCACCGCGTCCAATAAGGAGACTTCCCTGCGTAGTCCTGAAGCTTTTCTTACAAATGCTACACTTTCGCCCGTCATAATTCAGAGGTCGTGGAGGGATGCATTTATAATTCCTTCGCATTTATTATCTGTACTTGCAATAAAAGACCGAATGAGAAAGACGATACAATTAACCGGGATCATCTCGCGCGCTTACTGCTCGTGATTGGGGGGCTATGGAGAACGTCCATGATTGACTTGGAAAGGAAAACATGACACGACGTTTAATAGATGGCTCCCGAGCAAAGCCACTCACCGCTCTGAGCTTGTGAATTATCCGAATGCCACTCTTCTTCGAAACTCTAGTGCGACGAGAGGAGTTAGTCAGCGTGGCGTTGGGCAACGAGAAGGCGGATATTACGATAGAGGGAGGGACGCTGATAAACGTAGCAACTTCGGAAACATATCAGGCAGATGTCGCCGTCAAAGGAGAGCGAATCGCGATTGTGGGCGAAGTCGAGCACACCAAAGGGGCTTCCACCCAAGTCCTAGATGCTACAGGGAAATATCTTGTCCCCGGCCTAATCGACGCGCATTTCCACATTGAGTCCACAATGGTTTCGCCTTGGGAATTTTCAAAGATGATCCTGCCCCGCGGCAATACCACAGTTATCGTTGATCCTTCGTGGACCGCGAACGTCGCAGGTATCGAGGGCGTGAGGCTTCTTTCAGGCCAAGCGAAAAGCTGCCCTGTGAGGATACTCTTTGATGCGCCGTCTTGTGTCCCGCTTGCTCCCAGTGAGCTGATGAGTCCCGGATACGAGTTTGGAGTTGGAGAAATCGAGCAGATGCTGTGTTGGGACGATGTCGTTGCACTTGGAGAGATGAATGACTTCAAACGCGTCCTGAACAGGGATCGTGGAGTTCACTCTGAGATTCAGGCAGCCATGCACTCCGGGAGGATCACAAACGGGAACGCTCCACAGATGATGGGCATGGAATTGGCGGCCTACATCGCTGCAGGCATTCATTCTGATCATGAAGTTGCAACCCCTGAAGAGGGCGCGGAAAGGCTGCGAGCTGGAATCAGGCTCGTCATTCGACAAGGTTCGAGCGAGAAGAACCTCCGATCAGTGATAGGAGTAATCACAAAGAAGAAGCTCGATCACAGGCATTGTTGCTTTTGCACAGATGACAAGAACGTACTTGACCTATTGGAAGAAGGCTTGGTTGATGGCGCTGTTCGTGCTGCCGTCGAGGAAGGGCTGGACCCGATCAAAGCTGTCCAGATGGCCACCCTCAACGCCGCTGAGCATATTGGGATTGATAGAGAACTAGGAAGTATCTCGCCCGGTAAGATCGCAGATATTCTTCTAGTTGACGACCTATCGCGATTCTCACCGAAGCTGGTATTAGCTGGAGGCGAGGTCGTAGCCCGAGATGGAAAATTAACCGTTCCAATTGAGGCGGAACAATATCCACAATGGGCGTACAAAACTATTAACGTAAGAAAAAGGATCACGCAAGATGATCTCAGGTACACAACGAAAGCAAACGGAATGGTAAGAGTCTGGGCGATGAAGTTCGTTGAAGGGCAGATAACGAGTGAAGCAATCAAAGTGGACCTTCAGGTAGAGACCGGAGAAATCCTGTCTGACATTTCCCGAGACATAATAAAAGCCATAGTGGTTGAACGGTACGGCAGAACTCCCCCGAACATTGGGAAAGGTTTCGCTACTGGTTTTGGCCTGAAGTCCGGCGCAATAGCAAGCAGCATATCAGCGGACACACATCATCTAACATCGATAGGCACGAACGATCGCGATATCGCTACAGCATTGAACAGGGTGATCGAACTTCAGGGAGGCATCGTCCTCGCAAAAGACGGCGATGTCCTGTTGGAACTTCCGCTTCCGATTCTTGGGTTCACCTCCTCTGAGAGTTTTGAGGCTGTCGCGACAAATCTACGTGAACTGAATGCAACAGCAAAGAAACTTGGCTGCCGGCTGTCCTCCACGTTCATGACATTGTCTTTCCTGGGAAACCCATCCATCCCCGTACTCAAGCTCTCGGACAAAGGGCTCATGCTAATGTCTACGAAGATCATCCCCCTAGAAACGGAATAGAACTGCGAATGCGAGAGATTTCTGAGCTAAAGATTGTGATGAGCCGCATTTTGCTCATAATGCTTAAATGAGATTCTGGTTTGTGCCGACTTGGAAGCCGTTTTGGATCTTCTCATCAAGAACGGAACGATAGTTACCGAGTCCCAAGTCTTTCAGGCCGATATCGGTATCGAATCAGGCGTAATCACTCAGATAGCTAAAGGCATCAAAGGTACGGCGTCTCAAGTTCTAGATGCTGGTCACAAACTGATTCTGCCCGGAGGAATAGATGCGCATACCCACTTCGAAATGCCATTCATGGGAACATACACTGCCGATGATTTCGAATCGGGAACAATAGCTGCTGCGTGCGGGGGCATCACAACAATTGTCGACTTTGCGGTACAGCAAAAAGGTGAATTGCTCTTTGAGGCATTGAAGAATTGGAGACAGAAGGCTGACCCAAAAGTCTTCATAGACTATGGGCTCCACATGATCATCAGAGACCTCAACCAGAAGACTTTCGACGAGATAAAGAAAGTCATTGAGTACGGCATCCCAAGCTTCAAACTCTTCATGACCTATCGAAAAGAGGGACTTCTCCTAGATGATGGATCCATCCTACAAATCATGCAGGAAGTTGCTAAGTACGGTGGGTTAGTGGGCCTCCATTGCGAAAACAACGACCTGATAGAGTACTTCTCCGAGGCACTCCTCAGGGAAGGAAAGAGAGAGGCGAGGTATCATCCAGATACGCGGCCAGGGATAGTTGAGGGAGAGGCGGTGAGAAGGGCTCTCATTTTGGCTGAATATGCTGGGGCTAACATGTACGCGGTTCACATTTCATCGAAATTAGGCATGGAGGCGATTCGAGATGCGCGTCGAAGGGGCGTAGCAGCATTCGCTGAGACTTGCCCTCATTACCTCGTATTCACCGATGAAGTGTACTCCAGGCCGAATGGAATTAACTTCGTTATGTCTCCTCCAATCAAGAGGGAAATCGATAGAACCGCGATTTGGGGAGGGTTAGCAAGCGGAGACGTAAAGACTATGGGAAGTGATCACGCTTGCTTTACTTCGGAGCAGAAGTTGATGGGAGGAGATGATTTCACCCAGATCCCGAACGGTGTGGCCGGAACTGAGGTCATAATTCCCATTCTTTACTCTGAGGGGGTAAGAAAGGGCGTCATAGGGATAAACAGGCTTGTGCAAGTGACCTCCTACAACACAGCTCGCTTGTTTGGGTTATGGCCTCAGAAAGGCACGATTGCGGTAGGCAGCGATGCTGACTTAGTAATCTTCGACCCTGAGAAGAAGATGCGATTAACGGTTGATAATTTGCATAGTAAAATCGACTACTCCATCTACGAGAACTACACTTGTCACGGATATCCTGCAATCACAGTCTCCAGGGGGGAAATAGTTCAGAAGAATGGCCACGTCCAAGCGAAGAAAGGGAGGGGGAGATTCCTTAAAGCAAAACCCTACCCTGACAGAAAACTGCCGGCACTCTAGACAAGGTACGATCCTAATACATGCTTTTGATTTCTCCGCCTTGCGATGAAAGAGACCTACTGGGAGCAATTGGAATGTGGAAGATTTTTCTTGAGCAGATATGGAATTCAACCGACGAAAGGGCAGATCGTAGCTGGAAGAGAAATGGATCCCATAGTCCGTCAATATTTATTGGCCCATCCAAAGATGAACCTGACCGTAATGCACTCGGGCCGGAAAGTCGTTACGATACAGGGCATTGAGTTTAGTCTGCGGTTCTGCTGACATCATTAATTCAGGATTCTCAGTGGTAGTGATACTCCAGCGTGACCGCGAGAGTTAGAATCTTCGTGCGGCTTTAGAAAGTGTGTGTGCGCACCAGCATACCCACACACCACCACTTACCGCTCTTGAAACTGGGTCACGCTGACATGGGAATTCCTCAAGACAAAGCCTTTTTTTAAAACTTGTTTCCGAAAACGAATTGAGCGAGACCAGCGTTACATATAGAGCGCGCGTTGAAGGAGGTGAATTGTTGTGAAGACGGATTCAGAATTGCAACGAGATGTTATGACTGAGCTCAAGTGGGAGCCGACAATCCATGCGGCGGAGATTGGTGTTGCTGTCAAGGATGGAGTGGTTACATTAAGCGGCGACGTTGACACCTACAGTATGAAGTGGGCTGCCGAGCGTGCTGTCAAGCGAGTCTCAGGCGTCAAAGGGGTAGCTGAAGAGATCAAGGTCAGCCTGCCTGACCCTTACAAGCGCACTGACGAAGATATTGCTCGGTCGGCGACAAACGTTCTCGAATGGAATTTTTGGGTACCAGGTGACCGCGTCAAGGTGATGGTACAAGACGGTTGGATCACTCTGAGTGGCGAGGTGAATTGGTGGTACCAAAAAGAACGTGCAGAGGATGCCGTACGTCACATGATAGGAGTTTCGGGAGTGACCAACAGGATCACCATTAAACCGCCGGTGCCTACGGTGAAAGCGTTCGAAGTTAAGAGCGGAATCGAAGACGCACTTAAGCGCAATGCCAGATTGCTTCGAGATGCCGACAAGATTCGGGTGGAAACCTCAGGTAGCAAAGTGATTCTACATGGCACGGTAGGCTCCTGGGCAGACTTTGAGGAAGCCGAATACGCCGCCTATTGTGCCCCCGGCGTGTCAGAAGTCGAGAACAAACTAACGGTCACAGCTTAGACTAAACAGGCAAACCCTATTCCTATCTTCTCTCTTTTTTTGTGCAACCGAGCCAACATGACACTAATTTTCCAAAAATCGAAGTATCCGTTATTTTCTGTCGCTAACTGAAGCCTCGAAGTTGTGCCACTCATGAGTTTTGTTCAACCATCGTCCTCTGAAGTGACGAAAGTTCCCTCTTTGGGATGAGTGGGCAATTGTGACATCTAGGACTCCGCTCTTTGATCGACCAGTGGTCGTCTGTGGTGTTCGCGTCCCTTCCATTCTGCGCGCAAATGAACGCCGGAACAAATACGCCAAACCAATAACTACGATAATTACAAAACCCCACTCGTAACTAGATAGAGCCATAATCATTGCATTAGCCTGTTGCGCTTTAAGCACGGTGTCTAATTTCCGAAAGGAGAAGAACTGCCGGCCGCATCATTAAGAGCACACACACAACAAGACGACGACGAGATCTGTTGGTTGGTGGATTGTGTGTCTAATGTGGTTTCGAGAGAAGCCGGGTTGGAATATGATTGGAGAACCAACCGTAACCCAGACTTTGCTTTTTGTCAGAAGCACTTTCTCACATACTCCCTTAACAGGTATGAAGTGGTGAAGAAGAAGCCGCCTGAGAAAGGAAGTATTCGCTTAATCGTTAATTGTCCG
>JBEKGM010000035.1:0-42079 GCA_050012795.1 Bathyarchaeia archaeon
CCGAGAAGCATAGCCCAATGCAATTCGCGCTGCCTTCAAACGGTAACGTTTAGCCCTTTCATACCATTCCTGATTGTAACTGACAGCAGCATGGAACTTTGAAAAGTTCTTCCAAACTTTTGTGAAGTCCGCAGGCCCAGGAATGAAGATGTAACCCTTCGCCTTCTCCATTGCAGCCCATTCATGTTCACCAACCTTTCCCAGTCGATCATCTCGAAGCGATTCCGCAGATTCCCAGAACGTTTTCTCATGCTCAAACAGCAGCATAGGATGAGCACCAAGTTCTCTGCCTCGGTAAACGAAGGCGGAGGCGATTGGAAGGCCGTGATCCCAAGTTTCAACGATAAAGTCGTCACCCGATTGAATTCCGAGAGTCGTTAAGAGAACGTTTTTCGCTAAAGTGTCATAATTGGACATGGTTTCATCGAAATAGGGGTACTTATCCTTAAACTCGACTTGAAACGAGTGGATGGACGTGAAGCATTCGAACGAAAATAGGACAACGTCACACCTCCAGTCAGATCGGAATTCCAATTAGAATCAGGATGCCCAACAGGATAACAACGCAATTACCAAACGCGAAGGTCACTGACTGTAATTTCGGTGACAAACGCTTGTGGGCCAAGCCGCTGATCAGTGCAAGTAGGGTCTGCCAAGAGAAAGAGGCTGAGAAGGCTCCTATCACGAAGAGGAAGATATCGATGGGAGATGCGGCTGCTCCCACCCTTAACCCGAGTATGAGTGTTGTGAAATAGGCAACGGTCACGGGGTTCAGCAGTGTCAATCCCAAGAACATTCCGTACGTGTCGATACGGCTCATTGCACTGACTTCCTTACTCTGCTTCCTGCCTCGTAGTCCATTGTAAAGTAGCCAGACACCAAAACCGATCAGCACGATCGCACTCACCGTTCGGACAGTCTGGGCATAGGGAGCGAGTACTGACACTAGAAAAGCTCCTGCGGTGGACGCAATTGTGGCGTATATCAAATCCGCCGTGGCTGTGCCTGCTCCAGCGCTGAAAGCAGTTGAGAATCCCCTTCCAATTCCGAGTTCAAGGATCAGTATACCGATTGGTCCTACTGGAATCGCAATCCCATACCCGGCAATAATACCCTGCAAGAATGCGTCGGTAGTCAGTGGATTCTACTCCGAGCCGTAGCTAAATTCGCATGTATTTCACGTATTTCCATCGCAATCAGATTAGTTAATGACTCTCCACTCATCGAGTGCAACCATGGACCTCACAGATCACCTCGTTATGGAGCAGACTCGAAGAACCTACCATACTCACGTACCAGCTCCAGAATCGACTCTCATGAACGGATTACTCTTCGTCTTTCATGGCGGTGGTGCAACGGGAAGAGGAATCCCTAAACTCACCCACTTTAATGAAATCGCTGACCGCGAGCGATTCGTCGTAGTCTACCCGGACGGATTTAGACGTCACTGGAGAGATGGCCGAGCACCGATCCCCGAAATCGATGGTGTAGACGACGTGAACTTTGTTTCCGCTCTAATCAGCAAAATGATCTCACATTACAAGATACCTAACCATAGAGTGTATGCTGCTGGAATTTCGAACGGAGGCTTCTTCGCACAAAAACTCGCCGTGGAAATCCCGGAACAGATTAGAGGCATTGCAACCGTAGCTGCCACGATGCCGGTTACGTTATCCACCTTGCAATCTCTCAAGAAGCCAATTCCCGTCACGTTAATTCATGGAACGGATGACCCTCTCGTACCTTACGAGGGCGGGGACGTGAGGGCGGGAGCCAAGGGATCAATACTATCCGCTCGTGACTCCGCCGTCAAGTGGGCACAGCTGAACAACTGCTCCTCCGAACCGGAAATCACGCACCTACCGAACAGAATTGACGACTCTACCCACATTCGCGTGGAAAGATACGGTTCATGCAACGAGAATGCAGAAGTCATACTGTTCGTCGTCGAGGGCGGCGGCCACACGTGGCCAGGAGGATGGCAGTATTTTCCTGAGAAAATTATCGGCAAGACAACATCGAACATGGACGCCAGTGAAGAAATAATCGCCTTCTTCAAAAGACACTAGAATCCGTGATATTCCCAAGAGACCTTCAAATTATCCATCATCACCTGATTCACTATTACCTGAAATGAAGGACTGAAATGTGGCCGCAGAAAACTCGATCGTGCAAGCGCGCGGATTGAGAAAATCTTTCGGAACCACGGAAGCCGTGCGAGGAATAGACTTTGATGTTAAAGCAGGTGAATGTTTCGGTTTCCTAGGTCCTAATGGAGCAGGCAAGACAACCACTATGCGAATGATAGGATGCGTATCCCCATCAACTTCAGGCTCACTGCAAGTCTTCGGCCTAGACACACAGAAATCGGGGCGCAAAATCAAACAACGCTTGGGCGTAGTGCCTCAAGAAGCGAACTTGGACGAAGAGTTACCCGTAGAGGAGAATCTCACCGTATACGCAAGATTCTTCAACATTCCATCCAGCGTAGCTCTGGACCGCGCCAAGCAACTACTCGAATTCATGGAATTGACCGAAAAGCGCTCGGCGAGAGTCTCGGAACTATCAGGCGGAATGAGACGACGTCTACTCATATCCAGAGCTATGATGAACAATCCAGACTTAATGATCTTAGACGAACCAACCACAGGATTGGATCCTCAAGCTCGGCACCTAGTCTGGGACAAACTCTTCGAATTGAAAAGGAGAGGAGTAACCCAAATAGTCACTACGCATTACATGGACGAAGCCGAACAATTGTGCAATCGATTAGCCATCATGGACCAAGGTCAAATCGTCGAAAACGATACACCACAGAACCTCGTCCAGAAGCATATAGGCCGAGAAGTTTTGGAGATCAGGGTATCGGAGAAGGAGAAATCCCACATACTCTCCCTGAATACGGAATTGATCAAAGATCATGACAGTTACCGAGATCTCCTCATCTTATACAGCGATGACGCCGACCAACTTCTCGAAGTAATCAAGAATACAACAATCAACACCGATTACACGATAGTACGGCGAAGTGGGTTAGAAGACGTGTTTCTGAAGTTAACGGGAAGGCGATTAAACGAATGAACCCGCTAAAACCTTTCAGCTTCTCACCCAGGCAAGCATTTCGTGTCTGGCAACGCGAAGTTAGCGTGTACAAGTACGTATACAAGTCCACAATAGTCTCAAACCTGATGGATCCGCTTATCTACTTGATGGCACTCGGATTTGGATTAGGCGCCTACGTAAATCGAATGCAAGGTTTACCCTATATTCAATTCATCGCCCCTGGCCTAATCTCATCATCCATCATGACCGCCGCGACCTTCGAGACCACGATCAACACCTTCGTTAGGATTCACTTTGACCGTGTCTATGAAGCAATGATGGCAACTCCGGTGACGGTTGAAGACGTAGTAGTAGGTGAGATGATGTGGGCTGTGACGCGGAGTACAATTTACGCAACCGTGATGCTTTGCGTTGTGACGGCTCTTGGGTTAACTCGGTCCTGGTACGCTATCTTCGTCCCGTTCATGGGAGTCTTAGGAGGATGGATGTTCGCTACGCTCGGCCTAACCTACACATCGCAACTGAAGAGCATAGACCAAGTGAACTTCTACTTCACACTCTTCATTACGCCGCTTTTCCTATTCTCAGGCGTTTTCTATCCAATAGATAACCTTCCACAAATCGTGAGAATGATTGCGTTTCTAAGCCCGCTATATCATCTTGTAGAAGTCATTCGTCCACTCGTTCTCGGCAGGCTCGAATTCGGGGTTCTCATACATCTCGCTTGGATAACGGGGTTCGTCCTAATCTTCACAGCTTTGCCGGTGAACCTTCTCAGAAAGAGGCTGGTTAAGTGAATTAATTCTCGCGTTTCTCTTGTGTCCAGAACCGGAAATACATCAGGTAGAATGCTGCGATGCCGCTGCAAGGAGCAAACACACTCATTTTGAACCTTGAGCAAGAATTATTCTGAGCTCGCAACGAAGATCCGCTCGACTAGGGTTGTAAACAATTATACGAACCTAGGCTAGACTTATTCACAAGGCTAATAGTTTGATTGAAGGCATAGCTTCGCTGGTCGGTCTGCCTCTCTATACCAATTCGAAATACAATGGCATGGCTCTTGCCAGTGGAACTCTCCGTAAGCTCGGAATTACAGAAGTGATCAGGAAGCACTACCGAAACTTCAGGGACCATGGAGATACCAAATTATCCACAATATCAGAGGATACTGGTCCACAGAATCTTAGGAACTTTTCGCACTTCATTCAGGACACGAGCACGGTATACAAGACTATGTCAGGTTGGACTGAATCTGACGATTTAACGCTCTGTCTCGGCGGCGAATGCGCCTTGATAACGGGCGAAATGGCGGCTTTCAAGAGAAGATTCAATGGCACGTCGGGAATTCTATGGTTGGACGCGCATGGCGACTTCAATACGCCATCCACTCCACCTTCAGGTTTCATAGGCGGAATGTGTTTAGCTATGACTTGCGGCCGCGGACCAAGCTTAACAGATGAAATTGAGGAATTACGCCCACTGGTGTCAGAGGAGAACATCATCCACGTTGGAAGCAGAGCGCTAGACCAGGATGAAGCTATTGCAATAGAGGGATCCGCACTTCAGCTTTTTTCGGCTTTCGAGGTGCACAAAGACGGAATACAAAAAACTGCTCAGATTGTGGCCAAAGAACTAACTGACCATTGCGACTGGATTGTCTGTCATCTTGATCTCGATGTAATTGATCCGCGAATAATGCCCGCAGTTAACTTTCCAACTTTCGGAGAGGCGCTAAACATCGAGGACGTTGTAACGATTATTAAACGACTTCGCAATACGGGTAAGCTACGAGCCATCAACGTAGCTGCGTATAACCCCATGATGGACAATTACAATTACGAATGCGGGATGAAGATTCTGAGGCTGTTATCCAACATACTATCATAACGGGTGAGAAAATGTCCCATGAAATCCTAGCTAGAGTTGCCAACGGGAAGCTTATCCACGTGACTACTCTGGGTCGAAGAACAACCAAGCCACACTTGGTCGAACTATGGTTTGCCGTGAATCGAGGCAGAGTATACCTTAGCCATGAAGGTGAAGAGACTGATTGGATGAAGAACATCAAGAAACATGGCGACGTGTCTTTTGAAATCGATGGAAGAAACTTCACAGGAACAGCACGGTTACTCGAGAATAACACTGAGGCCTGGGAAGGCAAGGTCGCCCTTTACGAGAAGTACTACGGTGAGGCTCTGAAGGAAACAATTGAAGACTGGTTCTCACTATCAAAGCTCGTTCTCATCGAACTCCACCCGGCCAAATAACACTCCAGGCTTTTTATGGCTCCAGACGAGGCTATTCGGGTGATGTTCTGTTGAGCTTTTCTGAGAGAGTCTGGAAATTAATGGCAACGATTCCGAGAGGAAAAGTTACCACTTACCGTTTCATCGCGAAGAAGCTAAAGACGAATGCGTACAGAGCAGTTGGAAATGCCTGTCGTAACAATCCTTACGCGCCAAGGGTCCCATGCCACAGAGTAGTGAAATCTGATGGGACCATAGGTGGCTTTGCGGGGAAGACGTCAGGGAAGACTGTGCAGAAAAAGGTCGAGCTGCTGAGAAGAGAAGGCGTACAGGTCAAAGACGGAAAAATCGTCAACTTTGAAAAGGTCTTGTTCGAATTTTAGCCTTCGTCCTTTGCTTTGGATTAGTCATCAACTTTCGCAGAACTTAGGCACTATCTATACGAAACGCTCACCGCTCAGACGGTATCTTAGCGTGCAGTAGTAGGCTGCTGAACTCACTCGGATACCAAGTTCCTCTTTGATTTCACGCTTTACACAGGCTTCTTCGCTTTCACTTCTGTCGAGTTGTCCCCCTGGGAATTCCCAGATAAGCGGATGGGTCTAATCGCGTCTTCTCTGGGTAACGAGTAGCTTCTTTCCTCTTCGAATTACTGCAGCACAAACTATTATCACCATCTTTGTCCTCGACTCCTGACTTACCGGCAAAACATTTCCAGGTGTTAGTGTGATCACAGAGTTCTTCAAGTTTCAATGGAAAGGCTGGAAGCGATTCGCATGGGACTTTTTCGTTATTCAGATAGGGTTCCTCCTCTTCGGCTTGTCGGTTGATGTGATAGTTCAGGCAAATTTGGGCCTTGACTCATGGGATGTGTTGCAAATGGCGCTAACATATCACCTTCCAATTACCCTGGGAGAGGCGAGTATCGCCGTTGCGTTCCTAGTTGTATTGATAGACGTCATTCTCAAGGAACCGTTGGGTTGGGGTACACTAGCGAATGTGGTCTTCACTGGCGTTTGGATAGATGTTCTCAGACCATATGTTCCGGCAGTTCCTCGGCTAATTCCAATTCAAATCGCATATATCCTTCTTGGAACTCTGATCATGGGATTCGCGACCGCGATATACGTGGGAGTGAATGCTGGCGCTGGTCCACGCGATAGTTTGATGCTGGCTACATCGAGACTCGGGAAGACCAGTTTGCGCGTTGCTCGTACTGGCATTGAAGTGATTGTGGTTTCTTTAGGATGGTTTCTTGGAGGACCTGTCTGGCTTGGAACGCTTATTGCAGCAATCACCATTGGACCCGCGGTTCAGTTGGGATTCAAGCTACTGAAAGTTCGAACGTCCTTCTAGGCGGACTGAATTAGATTACATCAATATGATCCGCGGAAAAGCCCTGCTTGACAAGTTCAACCTTGACATGGCTCCTATGATCGCCTTGAAGTAGAAGCTCTCCGCCCTTGGTGGTGCCTCCTGCCCCAAATCGTTTCTTAAGTTGTCGGGCCACTTCCGCCAACCTCGCCTCTGGAATCCCTTGGATGATCGTCACGGGTTTCTTGAATCGTCTGAATTCCAATCTTACAACAACACGGGCTTCACTACGGTCGAGTTCTTCGAGCGGATTAAATCCGAGATCGTCTGTCTTCGCCATGCAACTCGACTAATTATGAATGCCTTGGATGGATATAGATTAGATACCTCGAATTTCAGAGACTGAAGAGTTATGAGCGGCTCTGCTCTGAACCTGTTAAAGAGTAGAATTGACTAAGACCTTCAAGCATATTGACACGAAGTTGATTCATGCGGGCGAACCGACTCCTCGAATCCTCGGCTCAGTCAGTATACCGATCTTTCAATCTGCGATGTTCGAGTACGCCGGTGAAACGAGCTATCATGACTTGAAGTATATTCGCTTGAACAACACGCCGAACCATGAAGCGCTCCACGAAAAGCTCTCCGCACTCGAGAACGCGGAGGCTGCATTAGTTACGTCAAGCGGCATGGCGGCTATAACAACCGCACTTTTGGCATTCCTGTCAAATGGAGACCATCTCTTAGTTCAGAACTGTCTCTATGGCGGGACCCACACGTTCGTTACACGTGACCTTGAGAAATTCGGTATCTCATACGACTTCATAGATGCCGACGATCCAGAATCATGGAACGGGAAACTGCGGCAGAACACTAAGGCGATCTACGTTGAGACGATGACGAATCCTCTGCTAGATGTTGCTGATCACAAAGCGGTTGTGGAGTTCGCTAAGAAGAATAGGATAATCTCACTAATTGACAACACTTTTGCAAGTCCAATCAACTTCAGGCCTCCGGAACATGGCTTCGATCTCTCCTTGCACAGTTGCACCAAGTATCTGAACGGACACTCGGACATCGTTGCAGGCGCCATAATTGGTCGAGCCGAGCTTGTTGAAAAAGTGAAGCATAGACTAGATCATTTGGGAGGATCACTTGATCCTCACGCGTGCTTTTTGCTTCATCGAGGTGTAAAGACGTTAGCATTGCGAGTTCGATTTCAAAACGAGAGCGCTTTGCAGATTGCGACCTTCCTCCAGAACCAGTCGGCGGTCGCGAAAGTCAATTACCCTGGCTTAGAAAGTCATCGGCAGCACGCTAGAGCACGGGAGTTGTTCGACGGATTCGGCGGTATGCTTAGTTTTGAACTAAAAGGCGGTGTAATGGCTGCCAAGGAGTTCATGAAGAAAACGACAATCCCAATTAAAGCGCCGAGCCTCGGGGGCGTTGAAACACTACTTACCTTACCTTCAACAACATCACACGCAGGAATGCGACCTGAAGAAAGGAAGGCGCTTGGAATCACTGACGGCCTTATTCGAATGTCAGTCGGGATCGAGGCGACGGAAGACATCATCGAGGACTTTGAGAACGCGCTACATTAGCGCTTGTGATTCCTTCTCGTCTTCTGACTACCGCAAACAGGACAAGGACGATTAGGAGTAGGACTGTCAGCACTGGCATAACGCTGATGCTGGCAATGAACATACAGTTCGTGAGATACCCATCTGGGGGAAGAACCATGCAGGCCCTTGATTGGAACCAGAAGACTTGGACATCAATTTGATCATGATAGAGGTTGAACCCAGCATCGCTCATCATTGAAAGTTCTGATGAAACATCCATCGCCGCAACCCACATGCCAAGGAAGATTACTCCTGCAATGTATGGGAGAACTTTCAAAGCGATCTTCGATCGATTAACCATTCAGCTGCACGAGACTCCTACCACATAACTTGAAGTTGATAGCCTAAAATCTCTCGCTGACCAAGGACGCTGCATGGAATACGTGAATCTAGGCAGAACGGGCACCAAAGTTTCACGAATATGCCTAGGGTGCATGTCCTTCGGCAATGATGCCCCCTGGAAAATTGAGCTTGAGGAAGCTCGCAAACTCGTCAACAAAGCGATTGATCTCGGGATAAACTTCTTCGATACAGCCAATGTGTACTCGCTAGGGAGATCGGAGGAAATTACAGGACAATGTCTGAAACCGTACCGTGACAATGTGATCCTAGCAACGAAAGTCTACTTTCCAATGGGCCAAGGCCAGAATGACTCGGGGCTTTCACGCAGACATATTATGCAACAGATTAGAGCTTCACTGAAACGTTTGCGGACTGATCATATTGATCTCTACCAGATTCATCGTTGGGACTACAACACACCAATCGAAGAAACAATGCGAGCTTTGAATGACATCATCCGTCTCGGATTTGCGCATTACATAGGTGCCTCTAGCATGTTCGCTTGGCAGTTTCTGAAATCTTTGTACACTAGCGACCGACTGGGCTTGGAGAAATTCGTGAGCATGCAAAACCATTACAATCTTCTTTACCGCGAAGAAGAACGCGAAATGATTCCCCTCTGCAAGGAAGAAGGAATCGGCTTGATACCTTGGAGCCCTCTGGCGCGAGGGTTTCTTACCGGAAAGTACAAGCGAAACGAAACACCGAGTACGAAACGTTATGAAAGTGACAGGTACCTGTCGGAACGTTATTTCACGCGGGAAGACTTCGACGTACTTGACGTGGTGGTTTCGTTAGCGACCGAGAAAGGTGTCACACCTTCGCAAATCTCGCTTGCGTGGCTGCTCCAGAAAGGGGTAACAGCACCCATCATAGGTGCATCTAAACCCGAGCATGTCGAGGAAGCCGTCAAAGCGATCGACATAAAACTCGAAGCGGACGAAATGAAACGACTGGAAGCAGGTTACAAGCCGCATCCTGTAATCGGCCATGAGTGAGAACAAGTAGCAGAATCGTCAGAATAACGGAAAACTATCTTAGCGTGACTGCAACCATATCACTCGCGTTAGTTGAGGTTAGTGGCTTGACAGTTAACCCTGAACCCGAGTATCCTACGGGCCCGTTCACAATAGGTGTAGGAGGAGTTGTACTTGATCAAGACAGGGTACTCCTCGTAAAGTTAACCTATGGTCATAAAGGATGGATTTTGCCGGGAGGTTATGTGAAGTCGACGGAGACCATAGGGAAAGCTGTCAAGCGGGAGGTCCATGAGGAGACAGGGCTTGAGGTTGAACCCAGGCAGGTTGTGGCCGCTAGAAGCAAAGCGGATCAAGGCAGACTCCCTAAACGAGATGGAGTCTAGGTCTGACGTGCCTAAGCTTAACACTTGGATAGTAAGGCGGGCCCTGGAGAAGACAGCGCCCCGATTCACTCTCTCCGGGTATAAACCCGACCCGCAACAAATGTACGAATTATGGTTCTAGTTTAAGAAACCTGACACAAAAATAGAGGGAAAGGGGTTGTGTTCCCCCAGCTACTTAGATTCCGGATTCTCGCACTTTGACCGCACGAAGTACTCGGCCATTGAGGGTATGTGCAACCCAGATTTGTCATCTAACCTATGTCTGACCATTGTTTGCTTACCTGAATTGTACCTGTTCTCGCCATCCGCAGTTTCCGCAATAGTGTGTTTGCCTTCGCCAGCTAGTCGATTTCATATGGATGAGGATCACGCGTTTCGCGTCGCAGTAATCGCAGTATTCGCGTCCGTCAACGGTTCCATGGTGCCATTGGTGGATTGGGTGGACCGTTTTACAATTCGGACACATCCAGATATTCGGATGTCTACGTCGATGCTCCTGGATTTGCGTTGTAGCCGCTTGGATACGCCTCTGCAGAACCGTTTTATCCATTTCAAATGTCATTCAATCTCACCCCACGTGATGTTCGCGGTTTTGCTGGATTAGTTAGTGGATATTCTTCGCGCACTGACGGAAGCTTCGAGTCCTGTTGAGTTCTAGTGAATTTCGCAATATTCTCAGCTAGATTGACGATATCCGCCTGCTTGTCGACTACTACAGACAGAAGGGCTCCGTTCATGGGAAATGTGAGCTGATTATACGCGGAGTTACCGGTCAACTCGTATTCGCATTCGTCCGTGAGACTCTTCACCCTGAACCTAACTTCAGTCGGTGCTTCATTCGAGTAGATACTCTCGTTCTCGGGTTGACATCGCTGAGCGTTCTCAAGAAGCCCATCTGCAGATCGAGTCACGCAGCATATGCTGCTATCCAACCGAAGAATTGACGCACAGAAGCCTTCACGCATCTATCTCGCCTCTAAGGTTACCTGAGTGGCTTAGCTGGAAATGGCTGATAGGACTGTACGAAAGAGTAACTCTTCCAGGTAAGCGCTCTAGACTTCGAATCACGGGTCTTTCTGACATTCTCTTCTGGGATACTGGACTGGTCGCCAACGATGTTCCTGATTTGTAATTTCATCAAACCATTTTCCCTCCTCGTCCTCCTAGGCATGGTGGGACGTATATCAACGTTCCGTTAATGAAACACGAATGTATCATACGAGTGCAACGAACCGTATGCAAAACACGTGTAGAAAGCCAAGAATCATTAGTTGAGAGTGATCAGGCACATGGATCGGTCCGAGTGATATGGAAAGGGGTCGTCTCGCGCGATGGTTGTATGCGTTTGGCATCGGGTTTCTAATGTTCTCAGCAACACTGTTCCTTTTCATTACCTACAGGTTCACGGATGAGGCTTTTTTCGCCGCTATGCTCTGCACGATTATCGGGATCATTCTGTGTGTTGGTGGCTTCGCGTTGAACCGCGCAAGGCCCTAAAGAGGGAATGAAAGGGTTCTTTTTCTATTCCACAGCTCGTCATTTGAGGAGAGAACGAGGATGGCTTCATTAGGATCGAGAATAGCTGCAACGATTCTCGTGATCGTATTCTGGTTCGCGTTCATAGTTTTGTACCTTGCATTCTTCGCAGGAGGATTGGACTGGTGGCAGAGAGCAGCCGTGTTTCTGGCATCAGGAGCCGTTGCAATTGGGCTGGTTGCAGTCTTCTGGGTTAGATGGGTCATTCGCTAATGTGGAGGCTTGCAAGTGCAGAGCGCTTCTTCACGTTGGCAACCTTGACACACTAGTAGAACACCATTGATCGGACTTGATTCCACCATAGGTCCACCACATTTCGAACATTGTTCATCCATATTGCTCACGGATTATTCCCATGCTTACACGTTATAATATTATGAATCACGCCATCATTTCTAGGTTAAAGAAAAAGCACATTAAGATTGATGCAGGTACTATAAACATCGAACGTGACTGGAAGTGTTGTGGGTTATAAGTTGAAGTGCTCAGATCTTGGCATGAATTGCTCTTGGGAAGGGAGTGGCAATACGGTTGAAGAACTCATGATGAAGGGTGCTCAGCACGCAAAGGAAGCGCACAACATGAGCAGCATGTCTCCTGATCTGGTGGCCAAAGTGAAGGCAGCAGTCAAACAGGTCTAATCGTCCTGAAAACACAGCGGAATATTCCCGAAATTTTCTTTATTATTTGAATCTATTCAGCAGCAGCGAGTTACCCACTACCGTAACTGAACTCGTAGCCATGGCTCCAGCTGCCAGGAACGGGAGTACGTTGTAGACGCCAGGACCAAAAAACGGAATTAATGCACCTGCAGCGATTGGAAT
The DNA here is from genome assembly GCA_050012795.1 of Bathyarchaeia archaeon. Lineage (GTDB taxonomy): Archaea > Thermoproteota > Bathyarchaeia > 40CM-2-53-6 > 40CM-2-53-6 > FEN-987. Next base: position 12,317 of record JBEKGM010000035.1, read on the forward strand.
TAACGCTACGTTATAGCAGAATGCCCAGAACAGGTTCTGTTTGATTTTCCCGACAGTAGCCTTGCTGAGTCTAATTGCCGTCACTACATTACGCAGATCATTTCTGATTAGGACGATTCCACCGGTTTCAACTGCAACATCCGTTCCGCTCCCAATCGCAATTCCAACGTTCGCGCTTGCAAGAGCTGGCGCATCATTAATTCCATCACCAACCATCCCAACCACTTTGCCTTCATCCTGCAGCCTTTTGATGACACCCGCCTTTTCGTCCGGGAGAACATCAGCAACGACTCTGTCAATACCAAGCTTCGCAGCTACGCTCATCGCTGTCCTCGGGTTATCACCAGTCAACATTACAACCTCAATCTTCATGTCCCTCAACTGTTTGATGGTTTCCGCGGAATCTTCTTTGAGCGTGTCCGCCAGACCAATAACGCCTACTGGTTCATTGTCGTTGACCAGTATCATGACGGTTTTGCCCTGTGCCTCCAGATCCGAGATGACAGTCTCCACCGATTGAACATTCACATCGTTTTCTATCATGAGCTTTCGATTCCCAAGGAGTATTACTCGTTCGCAATCTCTAACCACAACACCTTCCCCCGGTATTGCTTTGAAGGATGATGCCAACGAAATCTCAATGTGTTTCTCTTCAGCCGCCCTAATCACTGCCCTACCCAACGGATGTTCTGACCCGCGCTCAGCTAAAGCTGCAAGTCGCAGTACCTCCTCCTCTGAATAGCCACCAACAGGTATCACATCTGTTACAGAAGGCTCTCCCACAGTGAGGGTACCAGTCTTGTCAAAGACAATCGTCTCAACTTTATGAGCCATCTCGAGATACTCGCCACTCTTTATGAGAATTCCATTTTGAGCTCCTTTAGCGGTTCCAACCAGAATAGCAACAGGAGTAGCCAACCCAAGTGCGCATGGACATGCGATAACGATTACAGATACGAAAGCTAAGATAGCAACGTTCAGCGGTTGACCAGCCAGGAAGAATAAGCCGAAAGCGGCTGCGATTGCGATTAGAATCACTGATGGAACGAAGTACTCTGCAACTTTGTCCGCAATGCGTTGTATAGGAGCATGTGCCATTTGTGCTTCTTCCACGAGTTGAATGATCTTCGAAAGAACCGTGTCTGACCCTACTTTGGAAGCTTGAACTTTCAACAGGCCGTAGCCATTGAGGGTGGAACCGATTACCTGGTCACCTTCCACTTTCTCGACGGGCATGCTTTCTCCGGTGATTGCAGACTCGTTTACAGCACTGCTTCCTTCCGTAACTACCCCGTCGACAGGGATCCGCTCCCCGGGGCGAACAATTACAATATCGTTCACCTGAACTCTCTCCACTGGGACTTCTACTTCGCTTCCATCGCGAATTATGCGAGCGATTCGAAGCTGCAGGTCGGCAAGTTTGCGCACCGCCTCTGTTGCCCGCCCTTTGCTGACTTGCTCCAGGAGATTCCCAAACAGAACCAGAGTTATGATGACAGCGGCGGAGTCAAAGTATACTCCTCTCGTAGGAAAGAGGGAGGGTAGAAACGTGATTATGCTACTGTAGCTCCAAGCAGCGGTAGTTCCGAGGGCAACCAGCAGATCCATGTTACCCATCCGATTCCTCAGAGAATCATACGCTCCTCTGTAGAATCGCCAGCCAATGATGAATTGGACAGGTGTCTCGAACAAAAAGAGCAAATAGTTATTCGAATTCATTGGAAGCGGCATAACCATAGTAAGCAGCAAGATCGGTACCGTGAGGATAACGCTCACAACTAGCAGCAACCTGAGGCGTTTCAGTTCGGCTTCAGGTTTCTCAAAAGTAGTCGCGCAAGTTTCACTACAGAAATACCATTTTGTTCCGCGAATTGTGCGAGTTATGGTTGCTGTTTCTTCATCAACATACATCCCGCAGACTGGATCCTTTGCCATAACGTTCCCTACCTACGTTCTTGCTTTCGCGCTAGCTTTTCCGAATGATTCAACCGGTCTCTAGTCTAATGTCTGTTCAGAGACCGTCTTAAGTCGGGTGTACGCAGAGAAAGACAGTGTATTGCAGTCATTTGCTTAGTAGCGTGAACGTTACCGACCGATCACTCATCTCAACCTTTGGTGAAAAGCCGATCTGCTCGAACATTGCGTTGACATAGTGGACAAGGAAGATTGACCAGTTTAGACCGAAATCATGGACGAGGGTTAGCAGGCGATCGTGATCAACGGTTTCACTGAACTCGCATAAATGAGCATACGCGGCTAAGCAGCGAATATGATCTACGAGAGATTCAACGTCAACTTTGCCACTCTTGGTGGTCGCGAATGCTTGGGGAATGCTACTTCCAGCTGATTTCGCTATCTCAATCACTTTCTCCGAATCCACCTCTGATAGTAGGTCACGGAATACCGAGCTACTCAATTTGACTGTGTTAATTCGCTTAGCGAATCTATCGAACTCGGAGAATTGTTTGAGAATTTGATTCACGAGAGTGTTCGAACTGACATTCTGAGATGCAGCCTCCTCTTCGACGGCAATTGATGCTGACTCATCAATCCGAAAAGATTTCGGAACCGTTCTGGATCTAGGCTTCTTGGGAGCAGACATTTCGTTTCGTTTCCATCCAGACTGCTTGACGAGATGATAAGTTAAAGTTGTAGGAGAATTCTTAGATACAAAACGTCGAATTAGTGAGGTGAGTCTTGTGGCGGTAGATCCAATCTGCAAGATGACTGTTGCTGAGAACCAAGCTAAGTATACGAGTATGCATAATGGCACAAAATTCTACTTCTGTTCAGCAGCCTGTAAGCAGCAATTCGACAAGAACCCTGTCAAGTATGCGAAGTAATTAATCACAGGCAGTCTCAGCAATACAATGCGTTGCACAGTAGACAACCTGGCTAAGTATCTCCGTAATATGTAATTACAATCCGAATAAGGTTTGACGATGACAGAATCAGAGAAACCTACTGTCGCATTCATCCTCTCACTCATCGGTGGAGTCTTCATACTCCTAGCTGGGGGAATGATGTCCATGATGGCATCATACGGCTACGGCGGTATGATGAACGGTTATTGGGGATACGGAATGATGAGTGGATATCGCTGGGGAACCAGCCCCGGATTTGGGATGATGGGAGGGTTCGGCTTAGGCGGCCTGTTCGGAATAGCGAGCGTAATCTTCGGTGTACTTATCATCGTTGGCTCTCTAATGCTATACAATAATCCGGCTCAGCATTCAAAATGGGGCATAATGATACTAGTTTTTTCACTGTTGAGCATTTTTGGAACCGGAATGGCGGGACTCGGAGTGGGATTCGTACTGAGTCTAATCGGCGGAATCCTAGCGTTGACGTGGAAACCCCATACGACCGATAAGGCGTAAATAGGTCAATCAGACAGTTCGATTCAAAATTAGCTCTCATTCCTAGTCATGACTATTCGAACAGCCTTTTGGCGTCTTGATTGTAAGATTTCGAACCCATGATTGATAGCGTCAAGTGCAACTGTATGTGTTACTGACCGTGAAAGGCTGATTCTCCGTTCACGGATAAGTTGGATTAGTTCAATCATCTCCGAATGCAGGTGATCGTCGACGCCTATGATTTCCAATTCGCTTCCAAGAAGAGTCTTGTACGGTGTGATTTCTAGCGAATCCTTGGTTATTCCGACGAATACAATTCTTCCTCCTTTCCCGCCGGATGCAATTGCTTGCTTCATAGTTCTATTGTGACATACGAAGTCCACGACAACATTACCGAATTTGCCTTCAGTGATCTTGCTAATTGCTCTCGGAACATCTTGCTGAGCAGCATTTACAACTGCGTTTGCACCCAGCTCTCTGGCAAGGTTCAACTTCCAATCGAGAACGTCCACCGCAATCACCATCTTGGCCTTGAAAACCTTGGCAGCAAGTTGAACTGCATGGATTCCTACCCCACCGATTCCAAAGATGACTACGACGTCTCCATGCCTCACTCTCCCCCTCTTGAGGGCGTGATACGCGGTTGGCACAGCGCAACCCATTAGGGCGGCCTGGTCGAAAGGCAACACTGCGGGTAATTTCACGATACTTCGAGCAGGCACCTTCACGAACTCAGCAAAACCGCCGTCGATATCCTTTCCAATCATGCGGTAGTGAATGCAGTAATTCTCCAACCCGCTTCTACAGAATGAACACTTTCCACAACTCACAATGTAGTGCACTAGAACTCGATCACGTTCACGTATCCCGCTGACTCTATCCCCCGTCTTCGCGACGACTCCAGCGATCTCATGTCCAAGTGTGATCGGCATTTTCCCTACGGGAGCCACTCCATCACGATAATTCATGTCCGAATGACATAGCCCGCAAGCCTTCACGTCAATGAGAACATCACTGTGACCAATAGTTGGAACATCAACCCGATCAACACTGAGCATAGCACGAATCCGATGCAATCTTACAGCGATCATCGACTCAACCAAACCGTATTCCTTCCTGGGTAGCATTTGTAGGCATGCTCCGTAAACGTCTTTGCCAGCGGACTCCCGAGCAGGCGAAGAGTCCTTGCGCAGGTGACGAAATGTTGAATCAGCCGAATGATCATCTCAGGAGTTGACTGAGACGGGAAGACAGCAGAAGAAATGCCAGTTAAGTCCTGACAACTTTCCTAAACAGCTTAGGTAATCAACGAAGGCGCCGCTTAGCTGAATGACGCGTAGATTGAGGGATATTTCTCAATCAGCAATAGGTTGAGATTAAGAACGTTGACGTATGGATCGCCTGCGACCCACATTGTTCTCTCGATGTTCTGATCAACCAACTGTTTGAGGGCATCTGAGGATATTCCGGTTGCATTCTGTATTCTTGGAATTTGTGAATAAGCGTCTTGCAACGTAATGTCGGGGTCAACCCCTGATGCTGAGAGCGTTGCATTTCGCGAATGGAAAAACATTGGCGATTCGAAATCCTGAGCAATCAAGCTCGATCCCACGTTACGCCCATGGAATCTTACTATGTCACCATTCGCTTGATACGGCAGGAGAACTTGCGCAACCCCCGTAACAAGTAAGGGGAAGATTAGCCCACAGAGCACCAGAGAAACGAACGCAAGTCGTATCGTGGCCCCATATTCAGATTTATTTTTCGACATTTCACAGCCTCCTAGATGTGAATCGCCAAGAGGGCGATGTCAATCAATTTGATTCCTACGAATGGTACGATTACTCCGCCAACGCCGTAGATCATGGTATTCTTTAGAAATAGAGTCATCGTGTCTGAAGGTTTGAAACGTACGCCCTTCATCGCTAAAGGAATTAGTAGCGGGATTATGATCGCATTGAATATCAAAGCCGATAAAACTGCGCTGTGTACTCCAAGCCTTAGAATGTTCAATGCTTGAAGTTCCGGCAGGAATGCGAACATCACTGGAACTATCGCAAAGTACTTTGCAACATCATTTGCAATACTGAAAGTGGTTACTGCGCCACGCGTCATGAGAAGTTGTTTCCCGAGCATAACAACTTCAATGATTTTAGCTGGATTCGATTCAAGATCAACCATATTCGCTGCTTCCTTCGCTGCTTGTGTTCCCGAATTCATGGCGAGGCCCACGTCAGCCACAGCTAATGCGGGAGCGTCATTTGTTCCGTCCCCGATCATTGCGACGATTCTAGTGTTCGCTTGTTCTCGTAGAACTATTCCATGCTTGTCCTCAGGTTTCGCCTGCGGTACGTATTCATCGATTCCAACCTCTTTTGCTATGCTCTTCGCGGTAAGCGGATAGTCTCCCGTTATCATAACGGGCCGGATATTCATCGCTTTGACTGCTTGTATCTTCTCTTTGATTCCCTGTTTCAAGATGTCTCTGAAGCGAATTATCCCAATGATTTCACGGTTCTTGCAGACCGCGACTGGACTGTCGCCTGCATCAGATATTCTAGTAATTACCGTGTCGAAGTCGGGCGGAGCGGACCGTGTAATCTTTCGTATCACGTCCGGGGCTCCTTTGATTATTTCAATTTCACCCACTCCGGGTGATTCTTCCAGTTCGTCCGTGAACTTTCGTCTGGCCCTCCCTCTCTCCAGAGGTCCTTTCGGTAGCATGAAGCCCGTTCCTCCGGTAAATTTCACTCCGCTTGTTCGAGTGGTTGCTGAGAATTCGTATGTTTCTGAGAGAGCTAGATCGTTCAACTCCTTCGGTATCAAACGGTCATTGTACGCCAACCTGATAATGCTGCGTCCTTCTGGAGTGTCATCGTGCCAGGACGAAAGGAACGATGCCTCCCCCACTTGTTGTACTGAATATCCCTCGAAAGGTATGAATTCGATCGCTTGTCGGCTTCCGACAGTTATTGTTCCAGTCTTATCCAGCAGAATTGTATCCGTATCGCCGGCAGTCTCTATGGCCCTACCTGATTTGGCCACGATCTTTCTTGCGTATAATCTGGACATTCCTGAGAGGCCGATTGCTGGGAGAAGGGCTCCTATAGTTGTTGGGAGAAGGCACACATATAATGCGATTAGGACGGATAAGTCAGCTCCTAGGCTCAGTACTACTGACATTCCAAGAAGTGCTACAACTATTATGGTAAAGATCGCTGTGAGTCCGATAAGAACGATCGTAACGGCCTGCTCGTTTGGGGTCTTTGGCCTTTTTGATGATTCTACCAAACGGATCATCTGGTTGATGTAACTGTCTTCAGGATTCACGGTCACTCTTGCGATTAGTGTGTCGCTAAGGAGTTTCGAACCACCAATCAAAGAATCGGTTGGAGCTTTACGGACGGGTGTTGATTCTCCGGTGAGAAGGGATTCGTCAACCATCGCGATGCCTTCAGTCACTTCCGCATCTATCGGCACCAAATCTTCCTTCTCCAGTAAGATCATGTCTCCCTGTCGAAGCTTTGTTGAGGGAGTTAGAACGAATTTTCTCTCCTGCTGCGTTTCCTGATCAGTAAGTAATTTCTTCGCCATCGATTCCGTTTCGAGTTTCCTAAGACTGTTCGCAGTGTTCTTCGCCTGAGTTTCAGCAATCGAGTCTGAAAGAGTGCTGAACCAGACTGTTATGAGTAGAATTGCGGCTACCTCAACGTAGAACACGCGTTCATTCGGACTTGCTACTGGTATGAACCATTGCGGATACAGTGCCATCGCAGCTACTACGAAGAAGGTGAGTTCAACGATGAACATGACCGGGTTCGCTATTAGTGAGACAGGATTGAGTCTCGCTATGGAGTCGGACAAGGTCTTACTTGACATTGCCCCTGCCCATAGACTCTGATCTTTTTCTGACATTTCCTTCCACTCTCCAGACCTAACCGAATCCGTTCAAGTGTCCTTGGAAGAATGATAGAATCGGGCCGAGGGCAAGGAAGGGAAAGAAAGTCAAAACGACCAAGATCAAGGTGCTTCCCACAAGAACAATTGAGAACGTTATGCTGTCAGTTTTCAATCCAGCTTCGGCGTGCCTCTTCCGGCCGATCATTGAGCCCGCCAACGCCAGCAACAACACTATCGGACCAAATCGACCTGCAAACATGACTAGCCCCGTAGAAATGTTGAAGAATGGTGTGTTAGCGGACGCGCCAAGAAAATCTGAGCCATTGTTTGCTGCAGCAGAGGTATACTCGTACAGGATTTGAGTAAAACCGAGTGGGCCGCTTCCGACCCCTATCGCATTGGCAGCCCCGGTTGCGTAGGCAAGAACAGTTGGGATCAGGATTATGATAGGGTGAATCAGGAACGTGAACATTACGAGCAAAACGTCCTTCCCGGTGATCTTCATCCCCAAATATTCTGGAGTTCTGCCGGACATTAGCCCAACGATGAATACGGTAATCAAAACATACATCACCATATACATCATGCCCACACCCTTACCTCCTGGTGTCGCCTGAATCAGCATGCCCATGAAGGCAGCTAGTATAACGAGGGGATGCATCCCATAGAGCGATGCGTTAACGGAGCCTGTTGTCACAGCTGTTGTGACAACGGTCCAAAAGGCTGAGAAAAAGCCACCAAAACGGACCTCAATTCCTTGACCAAGTACGGCAGTAGGAATGAAGGCGATCATCAAATCAATTGCGAACAGCCCGTAGGATGCCCAGAGTATGGGCCTACTTTCCTTCCTTTTCCCGAGCATCTCTCCATATACAAAGCACAATACCGTAGGAAGGAGCAACATCAGGATTATTTGCAAAATATCTGACGCAGGATTCGGATTTTGTAACGGATAGGCAGAATTGGCTCCGTAATATCCTCCTCCGTTAGTGCCAATCTGCATTATCGAGACCAGAGATGCGACAGGGCCGACGAGAATAACTTGAGCAGCACGTTCTACGGTGGTTACGGTAGTGTAGCCGCTAAGCGTCTGTGGGACGCCGAGCCAAACGAAGATCAAAGCTGCTGCAAAACACAACGGCAACAGTATTCGTGTCAGGGACCTTACGAAGTCGACGTAGAAGTTACCCAAGTCTTTGGAACCAGCCTTGAAACCTCTTATCAATGCTATCGCAGCGCATAACCCAGAGGCAGCCGAAGTGAACTGTAAGAATTGAACCGCGGACATTTGGCTCAAGTACGATAGTGTACTCTCACCATTGTAATGCTGAAGATTCGTGTTAGTTGCGAAAGAGACGACCTGCATGAAAGCAAGATCCCACGTCAAACCTGGGAAACCTTGAGGATTCAATGGCAGTCGATCCTGAAACACGAATATTAGAAAGCCCAACGCCATCTGGAAGACGTTGAGCAGTAGTAACGATAACGTGTACTCTTGCCAATCCATTACGTGATTTTGATTCACGCCTCCGATCCTGTAGATGAGGCGCTCAACAGGGTCGAGAACTCGGTCAATGCGGCTTGGTGCACGAGAAAAGACTCGTGTGACGTATGGCGCAAAAAGGCGACCTATGGCGATCACTGTGCCAAGAATTAGAATTACTACTGATGTTTGTATGGCATCGATCAATTTGATGTTGCACCATGGTTCTTCCAAAATTCCTAGTATGGATTGAGGGTATCAACCTCGAAAGGAGCAGTGCGTTATTGCGAATTGGACCCGTGTTCGCCGTTTCTAGGTCCCTTTGGTGCATTCAGCACGATAGAGGTTACTGTGCTCTTAACACCCTTTATCTTCAGGAGCTGATTCTTAACAAAATCTCGAAATTCTTCAATGCCCGCTGCTGAGACAAGCGTGACAATATCGAATTCCCCTGTTACTTCGTAGAGTTCTTCTACGTTAGGCATTTTAGAAAGAGCTTGCACGACGTCGTCCAAAGTGGGCGACTCGACAAAAATGTTGACGAAGGCTAGAAGTCGTCTCAAAATTAATCATCGATCCGTACTCCGATTGAATCGTCACGGAATATTACACCATATATTAAGCATTACCTTGGAAGAACTCGAATTTTCCCTGAGCAACACCGAATTCGAGAAACATGAAACAACTTCTTACGTGTGTTCGCGTGCGAAAGTCGTGTGAGTCATAATGGTAGAACTCGCGAAATCTAAGACTATACAGAATCTCAAGAGTGCATTTGCAGGCGAGTCGCAGGCAAACCGAAGGTATACGTATTTCTCAAGGAAAGCCGACGAAGAAGGATACCCCGAAGTCGCCACTCTATTTCGATCGGTAGCGGACGGCGAAACAGCACACGCGCTGAGACACTTTGAGTTCATGAGAAGTGTTGGTGATCCAGTCACGAATGTTCCTGTATCAAATGTGAAAGAGATGCTTGAATCAAGCGTCAAGGGCGAGACCTACGAGTACACCTCAATGTATCCAGAATTTGCAAAGACCGCGCACCAAGAAGGATTCGAAGAAATCGCCAAATGGTTTGAGACGCTAGCAAAAGCCGAAAAAGCACACGCCGGCAAGTACGAAGAAGCACTCAAGACACTAAAGTAAACCCTGTCTTTCCCTTTCTTTACAATCCGAGAATACTAGAATCAGATTCTACGCTCAATACTGAACAACGTGAAGGTTCACGTATCTTATTCTGACTTGGGTTCTGCCCAAGCGAATTTGGTGACGAGCGTTTTGGGATAATACTTCTTCCAGTCATAGTTCACGTTGTTACAGAATCGCACGGATACTCGCGGGTCAATGTAGTTCTTGAGGGATGTACCTAAGTTCCAAGTCTTATTGAGTTTCATTTGAGTTAGTCGGAGCTTCAGCGATTGTTTTCGCTTGTCAACTGACTTTCCCTTCTTCCCTTTAAGCGATTGAAGCATTTCAACGCGTTTTTGGTAAGTTTCATGCCATTTCTTCGGAATTGCCTTCTGATGATTAAGCAATTGTGCCACGGCCGCGTTGGCCTCCATCAGCGCCATCTTCTTCTCATTGTCCTGACTTTCAGGTCTGACTTTGGATGAGTCCAACTCCTTCCTGTAAAGTTGGGTTGCTGAGAAAGTGCGGAACACTTTGGGGCTCAGCCGCGGCATCGCCTCGGATAGGAATTCGCGTACCTGTTCTGTTGTGATGCCGCTGAACACTCGTTCACCGTCAGAAATGAACTCTTCCAAGTTTCGGTAAGCGGCCTCTGAAACTTCATTCTCTCTTTCGAAGAGTATGGAGTCTTTACCGAGAAAATGCAATCTGACTTTTGGTGGACTGTTGTGTGTAAGGCGAATATGTTCTCGTCTTAGGCTTGTTGCGCCGACGGTTCCGCTTTCGGTCTCTTGCTCATCACCGACGCGGATATTGAAAACGTCAATCAGGTAGGCGACCGTGGCGACTTTTCTTCGTTTCACATCTTCAACAGTTAGGTTTTGTTGAATATGTGCGCGTACTTCGGCTACCTTTGATTCGAGTGCCAGCGCAAGATCGAATTTCTCCTGCACGCGTTCCTGTTTCATTGGTGTGGCGTCATGGAACCAAACGTACTTCACCTTGTTGTTGAGCTTGTCAGTCCATCTTGCTATCCAGAGTTCTCTAGGGCGCCATTCCCTGCCGGCCCATTCACCAGGCGGGGTTGGTGCATCTTGGCTGAGGTTCAGTGTAACATCCTTCGTTTCAATAGAAGGCTTCCATTTTCCTCGGTCCGGGTGTTTACCTCTTCCCATGAAAATTCCTGGGGGTTCCACCATGTAGCTTGCAATTTCCATTCTAGTGCCGTCGACACTTGCCCACCCATAACGCTCTTTCCGTTCTTCACGAATCTTCTTTCTTTCTGCCGCTAACTGCTTCTTTTCATCTTTAGACATGTTCGCTTTTCGATTTCTTTCAGCCTCAATCCATTTTGTTATTGGAGTCCAGTCAAAGTCTTCAAGAGTGATCTTCTCTTTGAGACCCAGGACAGCCACGAAAGCCTTCATGAAGTTGGATCGGAAGGTCGCGTCCTCGACGTATGGGGTCCCAAACTTTTGCGCAAACTTGACCGCCATTTCTTCCTGCAGCGGATTCAGTATGAGTGGCTTTCCGCGGAAGGTTATGGTGAAGCCTTGTGGCATGTAAGCGTCGGGAATCAGCACTCCGTTATGGATTAGTTGCTTGATCTCCCGTGAAGCCATGAATCTACCCTACTGCTCCATCCAGTTTTGATTTGATAATAATCATCCCCTAAGGGGGTCAGATATATGTTACAGTCAATCTGGTCGAGCATTCACAGACAGAACATCAACGCATTGTCCCATTTCACGTACAGGGTTCTCCTTGAAGAATGGTGACTGCTTTTCCACCTAGGAAGACTCTGTTCGACGATACGCGCACGCGAATTACTCCGCCACGTGCTGAGGCTTGGTAGGCAGTTAACTCGTTCTTGTGTAATCGCTCTTCCCAGAATGGACCTAAACCACAATGGGAGGAACCTGTGACAGGGTCCTCATCGATGCCAAACGTTGGCGCGAAGAATCGTGAAACAAAATCAAAGCCTGGCGTGCTGGCTTTGGAAGTTACCGCGACTCCGCTAACCGGAACGGAAGCCAAGTGTCCAAAATCTGGCTTCATACCGCGGACAATTTCCTCGGACTCTACCTCAACTATAAAGTAGAGAGCATTCTTCCCAACGAATTTCGGTCTTACTCCAAGAGATTCAACGAGTCCTGTGGGTGGTGAGCTTGACGTTACAGGCTGCTTGGGAAAATCTAGCTCAATCCAATCTTCTTTGCTTGTTGCGGTTAGAAGGCCACTTCTGGTCCGGAATCTGGCTTGCTCTCCACGTTTTAGGTGGCCTCTTTCAAATAGAATATGTGCACTGGCAAGGGTTGCGTGTCCACATAGGTCAACTTCGACTTTGGGCGTGAACCATCTAAGGCTATATCCGTCACCATTTTTCCTCAGGAAAGCGGTTTCAGAGAGATTCATCTCGCGAGCGATTGATTGCATCCAGAGTTCGTCGCGTTCTTCAGAAAACATGCACACGCCTGCCGGGTTGCCAGAAAACGGTTTGTCCGTAAAGGCGTCTACAGTGAAGATCTTAGTCTCCATCTCAGATCGACTTTAGTGAACATCATATCCGTAATTGAAATGGTTAACTGAAGAGCATTATGTCGATTGAAGCTTACGAGTGAGACCAACCTTTGACCTTCTGAAGGCTTAGTTTAGCTCCCATGGTCAAGAAGGCATCGTCGTAGTTCAGACAGCAGAACTTGAATCCCGTCGACAATGCTTCATTGATGTTGTTCTCGTTGCAATGAATCCCTGGAGCCACCTCATGTCTGCTACACGCCTCCAGCACTCTATTGATGGCTGATTTGAATTTCGGATGATCATTCTGCTGAAAGATACCTAGGCTGAGAGAGAGATCAGTTGGACCTATGAAAACAGCATCCACACCCGGTACGGAGAGAATCTCATCTATGTTGTCTAATGCGGTTTGAGTTTCGATCATGATGACGGTGAGAATATCTTCATTCGCGTTCGCCACATACTCGGTTAACGAAGAGTAATATCGAGACGCCCTTCTCGGCCCACACCCCCTCATGCCTTGAGGCGGATACTTGCAGGCGCGTACGGCATCGGCTGCCTCCTCTCGGGTGTTAACGTAGGGGACAACAACTCCGCGTGCTCCCGCATCCAATACCCATTTGAAATACTGGGGCTCATTGACTGGGACTCTTGCTAGCGGTATACAATCAGCATTACCCATAGCCTGCATCATCCTTTGCACGTCTGGTATCGTCATCGAACCGTGCTCTAGGTCAAAGGTCAACCAGTCAAATCCAAGCATGGATAGTTGTTCTGCGACATCTGGGTGGCCCATGCAAAGCCATGTTCCAACCGATGCTTTGCCAGCCTTCAGCTTCTCTTTAACAGGATTTGTCATGATATCACTTCGACGAGGCTTTCAACAATCTAGTCCTATGTCCAACTGACCCTATGCTTCTTTAACCTTCTTTACGGAATTTTTGACTGCTTCATCTTCTTCCATCTCTCCAGACTGAAGCTCGAATCTTGGAAGAACACCTTCTCTTTCGATTCGCGTCGGAGTAATTCGGTTGCGAATTCAAAGACTTTGGCGAGTTTGTCTGCAGGGAACTTGCAGGCTCCACATTGATCTGCGTGAATGATGTCCCCTGGTTTAACTGTCATGCCACCCACCGTTACAGGGATGTTTGCCCCTCTAAGCTGAGTGTCACCGTGACCTGAAGTGAATCCGGTGGCCAGGTACTGAATTTTCTGCTCACGAATCTCCACGTAGTCTCTCATCGGACCGTCGGTGACAACGCCTATGACGCCGAGTGCCTTGAATTCGGCCGTCATCATGCCGCCAAAAAGACCAGACTTGTTGAGTAGTTCGTCAGAGTAGGTTTGCTTCGCAACGAGAATGATCGGTTTAGTTGTAGTGTCGAGGTGGTCATAGAGGACCCAAGGGTCAAGCTTGGTGTGTTCTGGTTTCTTATCAGAGTACCAAGCCGTGGCTGCATATCCGCACAGGGGTCCAAGTTCAGGATAGATACAACGGATGGATGTATCAGTGTAGTACTCTCCCTGCCAGGCGTCGTAGAGTTTCAGGCAGATGTCGCTTTCAGGATAAGTCGCCACAACATTACAGATTGTGGCAGTATCGAATTTTCGAAGTTCCTGAATGATTTGGAGGTCACTCATAGTCATGGAACATTATCACAGCCGAGATTCTAGTTGGTTGTGCATAAATAGCATGCGAAGGGCCTTCAGCTCAGAACATGATCATCTGACAGTCGAGATAGGAGCTTGACACGAACTTAAATGAATCTTTAGTCAGCACAATCAGGTGAGATTACGTAATGCTCTTTCAAAGCTATCTTGAAGGCCGTCATATCAAACTCCCTCTCGGGCGAATAGACTATAGCGTGACATTTTCCGCATTCGATCCCTTTGGAATTTGGGCCGGGTGATTGTTTTCCAGGGTTTGCAAGGAGGAACCCCTTAGGATTAAGCTCCTTTTGTCCCAAGACTTCGTTTGAATCTCTTCGAGAATAAGGCCTCCACCGCATACTTCCACATTTTCGACATTTCCGTCGACTGGTCTTCGCTGTCGAACCACACGAAGTGCATATCCAACTCAAAATCGAAGGCACTACTAATGAAAGAGTAAGTTCTTCTAAATAAGAAATCAGACACCAATTCCTACTGAAATCGAATACGAGGGCTGGTACGATGAGAGTTGAAGATAATCATGCTAAAGTGGTGCCTGCTCCTGTGATATTTCTCATATTCATCGCGTTGGGACTTATACTCAACTTGATCCTCCCCCTTCCTTCTCTCACGAACGTTTTAGCGGCTCGTGTAACGGGTTTGCTCGTAATTTGTGTGGGTCTCTTTGTGGGAGGTAGTGCGATAATTCAGATGCGTAGAGCACACACCAGCCCGAATCCTCACAAACCTGCGTCGACATTGGTTGAAGCCGGCGTGTTTCGCTACACTCGAAACCCGCTCTACCTTTCGTTGTTTGTCATGTACATTGGAATAGCGAATTGTGCCAATGTGCTTTGGCTGATTTTGCTATGCCCATTCCTCATCTGGTCCGTGGAAAATTGGGTCGTGAAACCTGAAGAAGACTATCTCGAACGTACTACTATACCACACGCCGATTCCTGCACTATTCGGACAAATGGCGCAAGATGTCAAGCTGCTATGTTAGCGGCAGCGAGAGAATAGCGTCAGGTGGAACGCCTCACAGAGAAAGAGATCGAAAAAGAAAGAAGAAGGAAAGTCGAGGACGGCAGGCAGAAGCCTACCGAGATCACCTACTCATCAGACACGGGAAATAATTCAGGCTACGAACGGGAAATAGGATAGTAGGAACTAGCCTACGAGTTGAGTTATCTTCTTTGCAATCGTGTTCTCGACATGAACCGTCCATAGCATTTCTGGAACATCAACCGCCAAGAACAGCACTGACAGTATAACTGCCTCTGCCGCTGCGACAGCGATGTTCTTGACCCACTTACCTATGCCAATTTTGACTGTGAAATCGTTGGAGGCTCCTGTGATCGCGATTGTGAAGCATCGTTCCGCCGTTATAATGTCCCTTAGGATTCCTGCTTTTTGAGCCTGAATAATCGGCCCAGACGTCGCTGTTGTAGATTGCACCTTGTATCCGTCGCCCTGCAAATATCCAGAAATTTGCTGAGATAATTGGCCTAGATCCTTATTCTTTCCCTGAAACCGCATTTCTTTAAACGTAACCAATGGATATTGTCTCCATTTCTATCCATATTTATCGTTACATATGAATGTATCCATGTCCATCGTTCTATATGAATAATCCTTGGTGAGGCTTGCTCGATTGAAGTTTCGTCGAAAGCTTCCGAGATTCATGACGAAACTAATCGATTACTTGACGAAGGGTTCCTCTAGTCCATCAAATACGAAATCAAACCGCATGGCACTCGTTGTAGGAAGCAAGTGGCGCGAAAAAAGAAGCTCTACTACGAAGATCACGGCGGCTAGGCCAGACTGTTGGAAGTCTACCGTTCAATAGCCAAAGTGGTCAGACACACGTTGACCGCAATCCATACATACAATTGCAGACCGTTCAGGAAGGTACACCACGAAGCTATGGTCACACATCGAAACTTCTCCCATTTCATTCCACCGTGACCGTGGCAACCCCTAGTGGTAGTAGAGACCATCCTATTATCATCACAATTTGATAACCGAATTGATTAATACAGCTCGATCATTCTGGAGTATTGCGATCTAAATGGTATCAGAGAAAGTTATGCATTTTCAAGGTAAGAACAAGGATCTGAGTCAGTTCGCGCAGCAAGTTATACAATACTTGCAAAATGACGGTTACAAGGTGCAATCAACCACGCCTCCACTCGGAACCGTAATTCAAGCTCAGAAGGCGGGAATCCTTCGAGACATAATAACGGCTGATAGATGCTTCACCATAACGATTTCCGGACAACCGAATGATTTTGCTGTTCATATTGGAATCGGCAAATGGATACAGAACATTGCAGTAGCAGCTGTCGAGACATTGCTACTGTCCTGGCTATTCTTAGCTGTCGATGTGCCTGAGATGCTCTGGACCCGCCACGTTGAAGGCGAGCTCGCGAAGAAAATAACCGAATTGGCAGGATAACCCGGCAACCTGTCTTCTTCGATTGTCACTACTTGTGACCGGTCAGTGAGCGTTAGCTATGTCGACCTCTTGAATACCGGATCAAGAACACTCTTCTTAGCTTCTTTAACAGCCCAGAAGAGTTCCCTTCTCTGAAACATCGCTAACGATTTGGGATCTGTCGAGTCCCACGCGGTTCCCTGTTCTTGCTTGAGCTTCGAAAGAGTTCTCTTGAAATCGTCATAGTCTCTCTCGTAGACATGCAGCGAGTTGCACTTGTCCACGTATGCGATTCCGTCGGACAATTGCAAACTAGAATAATCCCTGAGGCAGTCTCTCACCAGCGTGGCTAGACCGTCCATCCCTATGATATTCTCAAACCATGCATACACGAATTCTCTACTTCTCCAATCCGTCTCGAAATGGAGCATTCCATCTTCAATCTTGAACCAACCTCTCTGAAAGCAAGGTGGACCATCAATCTTTGAATCCAATTCTGGAATCCAAGTCGTAATTTGAGCTCTGTTCGAGTAGGGGGCTTCCTTCAATCTTCTGATAACATAAGCGATCTGACCGCCAGGACCTCCCACTCTATGAAAGATCCTATCGTGGTATGTGTAGTCATAACCGGCTCCTATGATGTAGTCTTTTGTTCCCAACAAAACGTCACTGACGTACGTTGGCAAGTCTTTCAAACCTGGAAAGGCTCGACTAATCATGGGTTCTTGTAGAACGTTGGAAATTGATACTCGCGATTCGCATTCCAATATTTTGTCGAAGCTTCTGCCAACCGCATAGCTTTCTTTCTGACTCCACCTTCCTTCCTCTCCCATTCGAAGGTACAATTCACGATAAGCTTCTGGCAAGGACTTTGCTTCGATGTTGATGAAAGGGCGCATGGTGAACGATGATTCGAGGTTGACATAAACGCCTCAGGCGCGTTTTTTCTAATTGAATTTCAGCCGAGTCCGCTAATAATCAGCAGGTGGCGCTGATTGTGTGGTTTGGAATTCATGAGAAAGACTGAGAAGCTGAAGGCTAGGAAAATCACGCTTACGCCATCGACCAAACAGTTGCGTATGGATTCAGAAAAGTATAGGCTGAAAGCGTTAGAGCTAGGTGCAAGTGACGCAAAAATCATTCCAGCTTCTAAGGTAGTAATTGATGAGAGAGTGAGATTGAAATGTTCTGTCCCAAGATGCCATCTGTACGGGGAAAGCGCAAATTGCCCTCCGTACACACTAACGCCTGATGAGATGCGAAAGATCCTCCGGAAATTCAAATGCGCTGTCCTGTTCAAGATTGACGTGTCACCGATGGCTGATTTTGTTGACGATGAGCAATGGCACACAGCCCACATTGCACATCAAAGGAAGAGTCACGAGATTGCTAGCGTGATCGAAGCGCTCGCTTTCAACGACGGTTACTATTTTGCGACGGGGTTCGCGGCGGGAGGGTGTAAAACCGCCCTCTGTGCAGGTCAGATTTGTCAGTTTCTGGATAGTGGTAGATGTCGATTTCCGTTAAAGTCTCGTCCTTCGATGGAAGGGGTGGGGATTGATGTTTACAACCTCGCTACAAAGGTTGGGTGGGATATTTATCCGGTTGCGATTCGCGACGTGGATCCTGACTCGGTTGGATGCGCAATTTCTGTGGGGATGGTACTTGTATGTTAAATGAGTTTGCAACAACTGATCGAACTAACTTGAATGACTGTTGGAGGCGAAAAGATGAGTAAGAATTCTGCAGAGGAAGATATTCTGAAAGAGCTTGACAATTACATTCCAGAAAATGATTCACGGAAATGGGCAAGACTCGCGAGTACAATTAACTACAGGCGACTTGTTCTTTCGCTCCTTAAAGAAATTCTCATAGAATTGAGAAAACTGAACCAGAAAGAGTAGTTACCAACCACCCATCGTTTAACTGCGTCGAGTTAGGCGAAAGTTATCGGATGCTGCTTAGCGTCGTCGATTATGCTAGCCGTCCATTTTCCAAATTCCTCCGCAGCCAGACGGACGTGCTCTACCTTGTTCGGATCTATCCCACATGATTGAGTTAGATAAGCATCGACATCCACAAGTCGATCACCGTAGATTGCGAGTCCTAGGTTTTCGGTGAGGTCATAGCGAAATCCCCAGGGTACCGGATGTCTTCCTCCCTTCCTGTACTGAACGGCAGTGAAGATTGCCTCACACAGTCCCACGACCTTGAAGAGACTGGCGTAGACTTTGTTCACGTCAACTATGCTTCTGGCAAGCTCCGAATCCTTGTTGCCATGCCACCCCATACGATTAGGGTCAACGATATTACCGAATACATTCTTGAGCGTGGCGCTCACACGGTTTGCTCTCTGTTGTTTTAACTTTGCAAAGGATATTAGTTTCCGTTCGCGCATCGCGTAGATACGTTCAGGAACCTGTTCGTAAAGCTCCTTTCTAGCTACAGGTGTATAATCCGCTTCAACTGACTTTCGAACATTATCCGGGTTGGCAATGTGTTCCGACCAAACTTCCTCAGTGAGATTCACGTACTCGACGTCATATTTCTTGAATAGAGTGTCAAAGCCTGTAGTGTGCAGAAACTTCCGATCTTGTTCTCTTATCCAATCCCAATTCTGTTTCCCGTTCTCAGGTGTAATAGTTCTTGAACCATCGTTCCGTTGATAAGTGTACGACTCGATGACCGTCACCTTTCCTAAGCATTCTAAGAGAAGCTGTAGAGTTCTAGTATCTGTGTAGAATCCGATTCCTTGAAAGAACCAGTTTGGTTTCACAATGTAATTGTCGGAGGAGCTTAGACCGCACTCTTCGATAAAACGCCTCATCGTTTCGACGTCATTGACATGCCCTGTAATCACAAGATAGCCCCACGAGAGTGTTGGGAAGGATTTTGGTTAAGAAGTATGAGGCTGGTTATCTCAGCTGCTAGATTTCGCAATCAAGGAATCTTCGTTTGCTTGACTTAACGAGGGAATGAGTAATATGCAGAACTCGCACGATTATGAAGTGATGAACGTTGAAGATTGTGACATATACCAAGACTCACACTTTGCATGTCTCTAAGGTCATAAACGCCCCCATTCGATTTGTCTATGATTGGTGCACGGACTATAGGGAGAGCGATACGAAGATAACAGGGTCAAAGGCGAAGCGAAAAATCCTGCTGAAAACTGAGCATCGTGTGATTTACTTATCCTCATACAGGAGCGGCGGAAAACCCAGAAATGCAGTGAACGTGGTTACACTTTATCCCCCAAAGGCTTGGCATCTGGACTTTACCGGCGACGATGATGACGAGGTAGGCGACTATGTCTTGACCAGGCTAGGACCTCAGAAAACCAGACTTGATATGACCTTCGAAGAGCGCTATAAGACACGTAGAGCACCGACCAAGGATCAGGATTTGAAGCATACTAACGAAGTTTGGGACAAGTACGCCAAAGCACTTGAGAAAGAATATGCACGCAACCTTGGATAGTGACTAATGGTATACCCACCTTGATCTTTACTAGTCGCCCGGGCGGTGACCGGGAAGAAAGCGGGGTGTGGAGGGATTCTATCAGCCCTGCTCGTCTAAATGGAGGGAGTAGGAGGCGTCAGCACCAGTAATGAACGTTCCCGATCACCTGGATGGTGATTTTGCCGCCTCCGTGTGCATAGTCTTATAGAATCAAACAGCGTTGGATATAGCCAGGAGAAAATTAGAGTGAAGCAGACACTCGAGCGGCCTGTTAAGATAGAAGCCCTAACCATCAAGACCGATGACGTTGAAAACACAGGAATCAGCCTGGCAAAGAATGGAGCTGTCTTTCTAGGGGTTAACCCTTCAAAAGACACTGAGAGCTTCTACGTACTGCAAGGACACCTTGTTCTCGTCAGTAAGAGAGAGTAAGGCCCGCTCATGCTTCAACGTAGGTGCGCATCAATTAGGGCTGATTCTCCACTAGCTAGCTTCTACCGGCAACCCTAACGGGTGCCAACCCTAAAACTACAGGGTAGGCTCTGAACGGAAAGCCCCTAATTCCTCATTCCTAGTTACTACTAATCGATGAGATTTGGCAGTTTACATTATGCTTTCGAAGTTGACCTCGCTAGGTCGAAAGACGATAAAATCGAACCCTAAGCGTATCCAGGAAGTGAATAAGGAAGTTGAGGCTTACGGAGCTAAGGTGATCTCGCAGTACGCTACCCTTGGCCCATACGATTTCGTGAGCATTGTTGAAGCCCCTGACAATAAGTCGATTGCAAAAGTTTCGGTCGAGTTAGGCTCACGAGGCACAATCCTGCTGACGACGTTACCTGCGTTGCCGCTCAATGAGTTCGTCACTACAGTCAAGAAAAAGTAATCTGCGCCTATCGATTGGCCTTAATGAAACTATCCAGTTCTTAGCCGTACCTCACTTTATGCTGCTGGCTATCAAGAGAAGAGTCACCTCGGACTCACTCAGCCCATACATAAGCCCTAATATGAACACAGTCTCGGGCTCGATAGTCATGCTCACACTTTTCTTACTGCGTCTGTGTGACGAGTAATCGAATGCAAATGACAGACGGAAAAGTGGCGTTGGCTGTAGGAGCCCACGCGGATGATGTCGAATTCGGAATGGCGGGAACGCTCTCACTGCTGACCAAGGTCGGATTCGAACCTCACATAATGACAATCACATTCTGTGATTTGGACAGCAACGAAATGACACGTGAGCGGATAGCCCAAATACGGGACAAAGAGGCGCGAAGTTCAGCGACGGTTATTGGAGCTAAATATCATCCACCAATAGTTCCAGATGTAATGGTCTTCTATGAAGATAAGCTCATTCGAAGAGTAGCTGCCGTCATACGAGAAGTTCAACCAACAATTGTTCTTCTGCCATCCTTGAGTGATTACATGGAAGACCACATGAACACCGCCAGACTCGTTCTGACCGCGTGTTTCGTTCGCGGAATGCGAAATTACCTAACGGACCCACCCCGAGACATGACCAATCAAGACGTGTACCTCTACCATGCCCAGCCTGTTCAGAACCGGGACCCATTAAGACAATTCGTTATACCCGATCTCTTCGTGGACATTACCAGTGAAATGGAAACCAAACTGAATATGATCAGATGCTACGAAAGCCAGTGGAAATGGCTCAAAGATACTCAGGGAATGGACAATTTCCTGGAGAACGCGCGAAACTGCAGTAGAGAACTCGCACAATTTGCGCCATCTAGAATGGAATACGCCGAAGGCTTTCGTCAACACAGCCACGTGGGATTCTCAGCTAAAGATGAAGATATTCTCAGCCATGCCCTCGGCGAAAAAGTCATCAAGAAGCATTAGCGACACTTGTCAATTACTAACGGTCGATGGCGATGAAGGTAGGTCGCTTCCAGGTGATGACAATACTCCAGACCGCGAGGGCAAAGCAACTAGGTCTCCCCCTAAGAGAGGCAAAGAGCTGGGGATTGAATAGAGCCATATTCTATGCTGCTGCAAAACGAGGTTTCAAAGGTAAGCCGATTCAAAGCCGCAGTTTAGAGGAAATATCAAAGAAACCTGTTGAGAGAAGAAGCGCCGCATATTTTCTTGGCAATGAAATGGCATACAGCTCCAAGACAGGCGGTAAGCTCTATTTCACAATTGGCAACACACTTCAAACTGAAAACGACTACCAACGTCAAATCATGAAGAGATTTGGCCCTATTTACTCCAAGGCTTGGAAAGAGGCGCTGCAAATCGTTCGTCAATATTCGAGAGAGATTCTCCTTTCACAGAACAGTTTCTTTCAAGACATCTACAAACCTCGAAGAGATGAATTGGCGGAGAAGTGGACAGTGATGGCTGAGGAAGTTTGAGTCCTCCGCCTAACAGAAGGAAGAAGACTAAGCTGACTAGAAGTCGAGTCGAGATCCCGCCTCAAATGAGCTACACGCAACTGCCCATTTTCGTTCTCTAGTCATGGAGGTCCACCAACTTGCCTGAACTTGTCGACGAGAATCAAATTCGATGTGAATATGCAGAGAGTAGGGGTTGGGGTAGCACATTTCCTAAGAATTCGAAAATCTGCTGGGACTGTGACCGCGTCAAATGTTGGCTGCACCCTCGCGATGATCTAACCGCGCTGTTTGATGATGAATTTCTCCCTCAGCTCGGCCGAGATAAGTCGAGGATCGTGACTCATCCACCTCCACCGCCAAAACCGTCTTGCCCATCACCGGCATTCAATCAATCCCCTATTCAACCTAAACATCTGAATCCTCAAGTTGCGCTCAGCGAACTCACTCCGAAACATGTCCTCGACCTCTTTCCAAGCACAGAGTTGAGAGCATACCAAGAAGAGATTATCACTCGCATTGTGGGCGCGTTTGTTAGTGGAAAGAAGTGTGTAATCGTAGCGGCACCCACCGGTTTCGGGAAGTCGTATGTGAACGCGGCTTTCGCGTCCGCAGTACGATCCTTCTATGCAACTCCACAAATTGCATTAATCAACCAAATACGAAACGACCCACGACTCGCTGGAATATTCGACGTGATAATGGGGAAGCCGAACTACCAATGCTACTACAATCCCCGAAGAAGAGTTAACGTTGGCAAATGCGTTACCGAAGATTACCCATGCAGGGAACGGTTCGAAGTCTGCCCCTACTGGATCCGTAAACAGGCTGCAAGGAACGCCAGATCAGTGCTCACGAGTCTAGCCTACTTGATCTCTGAAAGCCAAGCTGACGAAGCGGAATCGTATCTTGGAAGCAGACCGCTTGTCATCCTTGATGAAGCTCATAACCTCGAAGAGCAATGTCTGAATCAAGTTGCCGTCAGGATCACCCCGTTCTCTATACCAATAGAAACGTTCGATAGGATCCGTAGCGAGCTGGCGAATGTCAAAACAGATGCTGAACTGAAAGGGTTCCTTGAGAACGTTGAGGCACGTCTACGTAACCTAGTTGAGAAGTGTCAGAGAATTGTAGAATCAAGTGGACTAACCCCGGTCCAAGCAGAAGACGTTGATCGAGCCGGCAAATACTTACGCAACTATGAGAATTACAAGAAGTCAAAATCGGATTGGGTATGGCAAAACAAGAACGGTCAACTCACCCTTCAACCTGTCTTCGCCCGTGAATTCATGCGAAACCTGGTTTGGAAGCGGGGAGAACACTACATCATTTCTTCAGCAACTATCCTGGATCCGGAGGAATTTGCTCAAACGGCTGGTCTTCTCGACTTTCTACGAAAGGATGAGATTGAATTCCTGACCGTCCCAAGCACTTTCCCAGTAGAGAACCGCCCCGTAATCGACGTCTCAGTCGGCCCACTCTCAATGCAGCATGTGGAAGTGAATATGCCGAAGGCCATTCGCGCAGTCGAAATGATTCTTCAGAAAGAGAACGGAAACGTTGCAATACACTGTCACAGCTACCACCATCAACGAAGCCTAATCAACGGCATATCGGAGGAATTCAAACCACGACTAATCGTTCATTCAAGCAGAGATCGGGAAGAGAAGTTAGAGGAGTGGAAGAGTTCTAGAGGGAAAGTGTTCGTTTCCGTGGCCTTCAATGAAGGCCAAGATTGGAAGTATGATATTTGTGACGCACAGATTCTCCTCAAGGTTCCGTTTCCGGACCTTGGTGACCCTAGGATTAAGCGACGGATGGAGCTCGGCTACAGACGGTGGTATTCGAACCAGGCGATGATGGAAGTCATCCAAGCTTATGGACGAGCAATCAGAGCCAAGGATGATAAGGCGAGATTCTACATTGTAGACGGCAGTCTCACACAACTCATCCATGATTGCTGGAACTCTATTCCAGCCTGGTTCAAGGACGCTCTACCCACCTCGCTCGTTCAATAGACCCTAGAGAACCCACACTCGCACATTGTAGCCGAATCTTAGTGTTGATCTAGCCATGAATTTGTGTTCCTTTATGTCCGCCAAAACCGATTTCTATACCCTCTCAACACGTGAGCGTAGGAGTCGTGGCGAGGTTGGCCTTGAAGCTATCTAGCCCTATTGAACGTGAGGTCTTCGATGTTTGGTGCCAAGTGAACCCGGCGGGCGCATTCATTGGTGGACGTTCCGAGTTTGCTGGGAAAGCCTTCATTCCTAGCCTGGGGAATGTGGACGCCGCGCGAAAGCGTATCGCAAAGACCTTGACTCGATGCGAGACTGAGTCTCAACGGAAGTTACTGTTATCTCTGGATACGGGGCTTTCAATTCTAGAACCATGTAATGTTCCAGATTATCTGCTGAGCACCTTCTTCGGCCACATGATAAAGGAAGGCATCAAGCCCCCGCACCTCACCAGCCTAGCAGACTACTCCAAGAAGGCCTTGAACGCGTTTCTCGAAGCTCACCCTTCAACAGACTGGACGATCGGGCAAAAGCTACTTGCCGAGATCCGATGCGACGGCCTCGTCGAAATTCTGAATGTCATCAAAAGAACGACGAACAGTAGGGCCCTCAAGGGTCGAGTTGACGACCTCTTCGGGACCGTAGCGTTGTTCGAGAAGCGAGTTCACGTTGACGGGTATTCCACCGGGGCTTTCGACGAGGTTTGGAAGATTATTCGCGAGCGCGGTTGCGCGATGGGACGCGAGCAGATCTACGCTCAGGCACTCAGGGGCATATTTGATTATCCAGAAAGCCCGGCTGAGGTTGAAGAAAAGGGATTGCGGTTCTTGCAGAATGAACTGGGGGACTTCAACGAGCTCACTGAGGAATTGGCTGGGGAGCTTGGTTGTGATGCGAATTCGGAGGCTGTGACGAAGGCGATTCGCGCGAAGAAATCACTGAAGATGAGCCGGATCATAGCGTACATCAATCAAGTTCGAAGGATAGCGGTCAAGGTTGTAAACAAGCGGGTTGTTGGCATAAACCCCCAGTACGATACTAAAGTGATCGAAACCCCGTCTTACCTGACCGGAGTCTTTCCAAGCGGCGGCGCCTACTTCTTCAACTACCTAACCCCAACGCCCAAACAGATCTTCATCACAACCATAGACCCTAAAAGAGATCCCAGCACAGTGCCATCGGAACTAGTGAACCTTCTAATTCACGAGGAGTACGGACATTGCGTTCACAGCTCAAATTCTCAGCTCAAATTTTCAGCACACCCACGGTAAAGTGAGTGCCCATCAGCGTAGACCGATGCTACATGTGCAATTCACAGTAGAGTCTGTTGCCAGGAGCGACTCTTCGTTTACATCGGGTTCCATCTGCTGTCTTGCCGTGACAACGAGTTGAAGCCAATTGCTGCCCCCAATCGAAGTACCCAAGTACCAATAAAAAACTAACCATCGTCTGCGCTAGTCCACTTTTTTTGGGTATCTTTGCAACGAGTAAGTCATGGTAATCATTCATGAGTGAAGTATGGACATTGAACCGTCGATGGAAGCTGGGGTACTAGTAATCTTAGAGCGGACATCCGCAAGAGAGACGACGCGTTACGGACTACGATGACTTCGCTAACCGGAAAAGCTGAGGCTTCGTTTATTCTTGCGATCGATGCATCAATAAAGTCTTAGAAGACAGGGTGCCCCTTGAAGCTAACCTGATGCCGCCATTGAGCAAGAACAGTCAAGAGGTATTTCTTTTCCTTTTTAGATGAACAGATCCAGCGACTAAATTCAGACGACGAACTTACATGGCAATCCATCGAACCGTTGATTCTCGCCTTGCCTTGGGCAGTTCCGAGGTTAGTTGATGCTGTCAAGACGGGACGCGTGCGGCTTGACAGAGCTTCTTCCTTCGCGGACACTCTTTCTTTACACGGAGCAGTAGAAGAATCAGAGAAAATATTGCGCGCCGTCAAGGAAAGAGATTCCGAAAATTCAGTCCACCTAAACGATCTTGCAGTTGTTCTCCTTAAGACCGGTGACAAAGAGAAAATCAAAGAAGCTGTAGACCTGTTGGACAAGGCAGTCGACCTCGATGGACAAAAGCTTGGCGACGCAGCCCGAACAGAGGCGGCCTACCGAAACCGTGACATTGCATTATCTCTGCTCCGCACCACAGACGACGACGAGAAGTATATGCGACTCGCAATAGATCAAGCTAAGCTGTCAATGCCAGAAGACGATAGATCACATCCTAAAGTTGGGGTCGTTGTTGCTAAGGGCAACAAGATTTTGGACATAGCACACCGAGGAGAATTAGGCAAGGGTGAACATGCGGAGTACACTGTCCTCGAAAGAAGACTCATAGGGACAGATCTAACTGGAACCACGCTTTACACCACTCTCGAACCTTGCACCACTCGCAGCCACGACAAGATACCCTGCGCCGAGAGAATCATAGTGAGAAGAATAGGAAGGGTTGTAATCGGAATGCTCGATCCCAATCCTAGCATTCAGGGCAAGGGCATGTATAAGCTAGACAAGGCGGGCGTTAGAGTACAACTAGCAGAACTGTTAACCAGAGAAATTAAAGAACTCAACAAGGATTTCATATCAGCTCAAGAGAAACAGGAAACCACGCATGTTGAGCAACGCGCCACGGACCCGGACTACAGACACAAATTTGTTGAGCCATTGTTGCAGCAAGTTCTACAAATCATCGACCAGCTGAAGAAAAATAGACCACTTCAGTTCTTGGACTATTGGACACCTGACAAGATCAGAACGAACCCTTACTTCTATATCGATCCGAATTTAAAAACGGCGCTCGAAGAATTCTTCCAGACATACAGCGAGTGTGAGGGGTTGACGGCCGCCGCATATCGAGCTTACGAAGCTAACTGCAAGCGGATAACCCGATTCCACATGAGCGACTACGTGAAGAAAGATCCTGGAGATGCTTTCGGCCGTGCATGTCAAAGAGTGGAACAATCGCTCTTCCAGACTTCTCTGATGACGATAACTGATCCAAACCAAGTTCGAAGTGATGAGCGCGTTGGTATGTCCATGCATGTTAAGAGGGCGATGGTGGAAGCGCTTGGGGATGGTGCAGAGCTGAGCGAGAACGTGAAGCGGACAATTAATGAAATAATAAACGGTCTGATCAAGCTCAACCGTGAAAGTAGTGATATTCGTGCGTATGTTGATGCCCGGAAACGAGTCGAAACGACATCTGAATTACCTCATAAATTACTGTGGCAGAAATTCGTCGGCTCGATGGGTGACCAACCTCAGCGTGCCGTTTGAACAAACAACACTCCACAGATGGTTGTTCGTTTGGTGAGGTGGGGTCTGATGGTGCGCGCACACACTTTTACTAACGACTAACGACGATTCATTAAATGACGGTTGCGTTTCGGATGGGTTAGACCGCGAGGCACTGATTCATCTTGCGAGTTTAAGGCGTCGTCGGTTTAAGCTGAAGAACTTTTTAGGAACATAGGCCCCCTTTTCAAGATGATTGACGAATTCTCGGGACTGAGCTCATACAAATGAGTGGCAATCAAACCAAATTGACCCCTACTGCGCTTCTTGAGGAAGCGAGAGAGCTCTTGAAAAGTGATACTCCCCCGAAACTTCGGAATGCAGGACGTTCGTTATGTGACGCTTTCAAGCTGTTCCTCGCAGAGGTAGGCGGAGCTGTCTACGGTTATGACCTCGTGTCAAACCTGAGCATAAAGCTGCGTTTTGCCTTTCTAGTTCAGGGTGTCCCTGAACTCAAGGAGTTCAGCAGCCTAGTCGCGAAGCTTGACACGCTGCGACAGAAAACAGAGCATTCAGACACATTCTTCATGTCCAAAAAGAAACTTGATGAGGTTCTTACAGAAGTCGACAAGCTTCTTAGAAAACGGGATCCAATTCTGAGTACCCTCCGATCTAAGACAGCCAAGGTCGATCTGGAGATTCAAAGAGGACTTCTGATTTACTTTCTAAATTGGTTGGAAGAAGAATTTTCGGGACTGTCGCGAGGTCATGAGTCAACGGTTGCAGAAGAACCACCGTTAGATGAGGTGAGCAATGCCAAAAAATTGCTAGCCTTGAGAAGTAAAGTAGCAGCTATGGATCATGAAACAGTGAATGAAAATATTCTAGCAGTCAGGGAAGCTATTGCCTCTATTGACGAGCTTTGGTCTGATCTAGATGAATTTAGGCGGAGCTGACTGGTGGTGGTGCGCACCACTATACACACAAAGGGGGTTAATCCCGAAGTTGCTAGGCGTAAAAGAGGGACCTATTGACATCGGACGCTGGAAGCGACAACGGGTGTACGGCCGTAACTTGTAACTATCTAGGAGACTTGTACCAATTGTGATTGAGAGCTTGACTGGAGAGGCCGTGTTCGTTTTTCGTGATCTTGCTAAAAATCCTAACGTTCTCAGCGCTCGTCGGTATGCGCAGTTCTCGGAATGGGTGGAAAATGCGGAGAAGACCAGACAAGGCACATCCATGTCACCTAGGGATAGACAAGCGAATCAGTATGACAAGGCTGAGGAGCTAATCACATGGAATACGTTCGCACCCCTACTCAAGGTGGGTCCACGGGTCAAAGACACTTTGATCGTGGACATGATCAATCTGGGACTCCAGAAAGATGCCGCAGAGTATCTTGACGAATGGGGGTTCAACGTGCAATTTGAAAAAACACTGCCACCTCCTCCATCGTACCTGAATCACCTTCGATCGACTGTTGCGAATCATCCTGTAAGGTATCTCAGGCTTGATGCAGAGGGCAAGGAAACACTGGAGGGCGACACTCATGCAGACATCGTCTTCGAAAACTCTAGGTTGCTCGTTCTTGGTGAGGTAAAGTTCATGTCCGACATACAGACGGGCGTCACGTATGATCCCAATCGCAATCAGTTAGCAAGACTGATCGACACGGGAGTACGCGCAGCGCGTAACAAGAAGCTAGCAGTCATACTATTCTCGCCAGAATCAGTATACCGCTCAAAGAGCCGACTGTACTACTACAAATTGAAGGATTACCGAGAATCAATCGAGAACCTGAGAGCCGACCTTCCGCACAGAAGCCTTGAAGAGATAACCAAGACATTTATCGGAACAGGATGGGTGCCACTGGAATTCGCCGCTTCAACCATCCACAGAACGGCAGTAGAACAAGGGCTGCTTGTCAAGGAAGACTCGCAAAAGTTCTACGAAGAAAGGAAGATCAAGCTCTCCATCTAGTTCCTTGTCTGGACAATGCTTTAACTTCATACATGTTGGTTCAAATTTCTTCGGCCGCACCACTGATACCACACAAAATAACACCTGAACTGACGGTTCAATTTCCGTTGCCATGCGTAGCGTGGTTCCCGATTAATTTTTCTTGTCAGATATTGCCTGTTCTATTCCCTGTTTGAATGCGTTTAGAACACTCGGGATAACCTCAAAGTATAGACGATGCT
>JBEKGM010000036.1:0-35257 GCA_050012795.1 Bathyarchaeia archaeon
AGTTATCTTACGTGAGTTCCACACCTATCGCAGAAGTTGACATAGGGCTGGAGCGGACTGCCGCAATTAGGGCAAGCACCCATGCCGTAGGGAGATGGCTGCTGGAAACCTGTCTGAGGTGGTATGTTGAAGCTAGGTTGGCTATAATATCCGAAATATGCTGGGTAACCACCGCCGTAACCGTATGGGGAGTAGTAAGGTGAGGAGGCGTACATTATGGGAGTTGCGTAGGCAGGCAGTGAGTAGTAAGAAGACCAATAATGCCCCGCCTGATGCCGCCTAATCGTAGCTGCAACAAATCCAGACCCTTCTCCTCTCCAGCGTCCTATGGGGTGAAATCCTTCTATTGCATCACTCATTTGCATCCACCTTCTTGGGTAAGTAAGGCGCGTCTCGCTCTTACTGGTTCCCCTGTTTTTCACGAATCGAAACACGATTATGCGGGCGTAGGTGGGAGCATTGGGAAGGAACCTGCAAGATAGAAGAGAAGTAGAAATCAGTCACTATTGGCGTAGCAGTAGCAAAGAAGAAAGTGAGAAGTCATATACATTCGGACCGTTTAGTTAGTAATCGTTACGCGGCGTTCCAATTGAACCATCCCTTTCACGTTTGCTGAAAGGAAAGAATACAGCGGAGCCGCAGATGTGACCGTCTCTTTCATTCAATCACATTCCTCGTACCTTAAAGTCTGTCAAGTGACTCCTAGATCAGTAGGATGTGCGACCCAACATGATGGACACATCTCTAACTTTTCCTTCGGTATCTAGAATAATTGCTAAAGCAAATTCGTGTTAGCATTCTTGGCCATATTCCAAGCAATTACCTGAATGTTCGCGTATATCCATATATGGTGCAGCCTGGCTTGTAGATCTAGCCGTAAGGCGGCGTCAGACTGTTTGACTATTTGCTGCTGATTAGAAGAGGTCTAGCTCCTATGCTTCGTGACACTTTCGAGGCTAACCCAGGACTCCACGAGCTGTTTAAGCGTAAGATACTCGAAAGAGCGCGGTTTGTAGGACTCAGCGAGACCGTAATCGACTTCGATTCACACCTAGACAAAACGCTCACTTATACTGAGAACTTACGAATCTTCTATCGGAAATATCCACGATTAACGCAGGGTTCCGACTATTTTCGAATCAAATCTATTCGACCGTTAAGCGGTGCCGCCCTTGAATGGTCATGGCGAAACTACGAACGGAACAACGGACATGAAGTTCGAGAGCTAACGAAAAGAACGCCAATCGAACAACCGCTGACAACGGACGCGATAATGCCTGAATTAGTTATAACCTACACCATTGACCATCTTCCATCCACCATTCCCTCTTGTGCTGGCCGCTTCTGCTCACATTGCGGAAACCCAACGAAACCTAGAACCCTTTTCTGTTCCAAATGCGGCAAGCCTCTCTCACAAACCAATCCTGCTCCTCCATCAACCATTCCTATCCTTACGGGTGGGGTCTGCATGAATTGTGGAAACACAATGAAACCCGGAGATCGCTTCTGCCGAAAATGCGGAACCGCATTACAGGCGACTCCACTTAGGAAAGGGCCTCTTCTTGGTGGTCACTCTGATGCAGCTCCCTCCTCCGAATTAAGATTCTGCGCAAAGTGTGGAACGCGTATCGTCCCAGACGATAGCTTCTGTAGAAAATGCGGAGCCCGCAAACAGTAATTGAACGGTCCATCGATTATTTTCTCTGTGTGTGTGCGCGCGCACCACTAATACCACACACCACGTTCGATGGGATCCCAGCTCAATTGTTCGGCCAATTCTACCATCACTGTGTCGCGTGTGCCGTTCGGATTTAAGCCGCGTGCTATTCATTCTGTTTCGTCGAAACGCCTAGATCTTTCCTTAGCGGCTCTCGAGAAGACGTCTGCCGCATTTACCTCCTAACGGGAGGTCCTACGGCGAATTTCATTGCATTCTGTACTGCTTGGAAAAAAAGGGGGATGTGACGGTGATTTTGTCCTTCGTGCTCATACTGGCGGGATTTCCTTGAACGCGAGTTCGATGTCCAATCCGTGTTTCTTATGATAGTAGACACTGCCGTAGTAGGTGACAAAGCATCCGACGATAATCACCAATGCGATCGCTGCCCCGCCCCAGGTCGCGACCGTGATAAGCGGGTTCATCAAGGCCAGGTAGGCAATATAGGCGAAGCTTACGGCTGCCAATAGACCAAATATGCTGAGCAATGGCACGTTACCGAGCTTCTTTCTCATCCAGCCTGGAGCTGCATCCATGAGATCCTTCTTGACATATGGGAATACTGCTGTAGCAATGCACGGTACTACGAAGCAGGACATGACTAGGAATGTGGCTAGGCTCTGAGCAGTGGCCCAACCCACAAGAAACCAGTATAGGGTGGAGATCAAGATCGACATTGTTGTTATTATCAATATAGAAACATATGGTGTTCTGAATCGCTGGCTGACATTAGCCATCTTGGTTGGAATGATGCGATCGAAGGACCATGCGAAAAAGTACCTGCTCGGAACCCAGAAGTAGACAAATGGTGCAGTAAGAGATCCGGCTAGCATTGTGAACAGCACAAGAAAGACCAAGAATTGGTTAGGGTAAACAATCAAAGAAACCATCATCGGATAGGCTGGCGGTAGCGGCATTGCTGCAGAGTAGGTGGAACCTGCGTTGTCAAAGAGGTACCCGACCGCGTACATCCAGTTCGCACCAAACCCGTTCAGTGTTAAGACTGCAGTGATCGACCAAATTACCACACCGAGGAAGAGCGAAAGCAGCAATGCGATTGGAATAGCACGCTTCACATTCTTTACCTCACCCGCCATAATGTTGACCCAGTTAGAGCCAAGGAGGAACAAAGCAGCGAAGGGGGCGCTTGCAAGGGTCGCCGCGAAAGTGATAGCGGGGGGGGACCATCCTGATTGAGTCGCCAGTGTTATCAACTTCTCATAGGTTGAGTATGTTCCTAGGACACTATCCCACTTGGCTGCGAAAGCTGTTGGGTTTGTTGATCCTACGGAGACCCATATCACTATAATTGCAATGACAGCCAATGCCCATGCAACGTACAAGAAGCTTTTCACAGCTCTGGCTCCAACGATGCCTAGAACAGCAAAGCACACGGTAATGAGAATAGTTAGTTCGAATCCTCCAACAGGGGTACTAAGAAATGTTCCAAGACCAATTAGGCCTTGCGAATTGTAGAGAAAACCCCATATTGTCAGAGCCGTCGATACGCCGTAGGCGTAGGCAGCTATGCCAGCTACATAGGATCCCGCAACGTTTGCGAACATGTAGAGAAAAGACCACGCGAAGCCGACCGAGGGATGGAAAATCCGACTGACCCAGACGTAGTCGTTGCCTGCTCGAGGCATAATGACGCCTATCGCCCAATAGACGAGCATTAAGAATACGTACGGTATCGCGACCAAGGCCAATGCCAGTGGGAGGTTTGCGCCCTCGTTGAAACCGTAATACCATGGGAATTGCAGGATCGTGTAGGTTAATGCGAAGACTGCCGCTGATGCGATTAGCAGTGAATCGAGTGTTCCGAATTCTCTGACTAAGCCACTAGACTTTCTTGCGAAGTAAGTCTTTTCTGTCATTGATATCACTTGATAATTTCATTGTCTAACTTCGCCAGGACGTCGCTAATATAATGAATGTAAATACAGAATTTATTCAGGGGGCTTCTCCGTGAAGTATTTACAATTCACGCTCTAGGGAGGAAGAATCAACGATTTCGCTACAATCTTGCAACGTTTCGTTCGAAAACTAATGCAAGTCGTTTAAGAGGAGAATAAGGGCGAGAGCGAAACCAAAGAAATAAGTGGCATAATGATGTTGAACAAGCTGAGAACCGCTAAATATCAATGCGGTGACTAGGCAATGGTAACAAGAGTATTTTTCACAACAGACCTGCATGGTTCAGAGAAATGCTTCCTGAAGTTTGTGAATGCCGGGAAGTTCTACAAAGTGAACACACTGATAATGGGGGGAGATATAACGGGGAAGATGATGATTCCAATCGTTAAGGAGCCCGGTGGCAAATTACACGCAACTTTTCTAGGAAACAAATGGACGGCAAAGAATGAAGTGGAACTCCAAGATATCCAGAGGGCGATACGATTTGCAGGGTATTATCCATACTTAACTGACCTTGATGAGATGAAGCGTTTCGAAGCAGATCAGACTGAAGTTCAGAGTGTTATCAAGCAGCTAATGCTTGACAATGTTAAGCGTTGGATTCAACTTGCAGAAGAACGCCTCAGAGATTCTGGGATGAAGGTCTACATTACTGGTGGAAACGATGACATACCCGAGATAGAGGAAATAATCAGCGGGTCGAATTATGTAATCGATCCCGAGGGTAAGGTTGTAGATGTCGATGGGGTATATGAAATGATCAGTACGGGATGGAGTAACCCAACGCCCTGGAAAACTCCCCGGGAATGCTCAGAGGAAGAGTTGTGGACAAAAATCGAACATATGGTGTCACATGTAAAGAACTTGGGCAATTCAATATTCAACATTCATGTTCCACCCATTAACTCAGGTATTGACACATGCCCAGAACTGGATGAGAACCTCAAACCCGTCATTGCAGGCGGAGAAATTCAAACGAAGGGCGGAGGTAGCAGGTCTGTTCGCAAAGCGATCGAAACGTATCAACCCCTGTTGGGTTTGCATGGGCATATTCACGAATCGAAAGGTTTCCTGAAAATAGGACGGACTCTGTGTCTCAACCCTGGTAGTGAATATAGTGAAGGGATCCTACGGGGGGTTGTCGTCGAATTGGACCGCGGTTCAGTGAAGAACTACCTGCTCACGCAAGGTTGATGCAACTGGTTATGGCCACTGAAATCTATGTCGATTACGTATTGTTGGAGCACGATCTCGACTTGTGCATCGAAGCAGGTGGTGTGAAACGCCGTGACAGGATACATCGCTGCGAACGATCATGAGTACAAGCTTATCAGAGCTAAGTTTCTATTGCCAATGTCACGAAATGCCATTGAGAGGATAGCTGACGGATACGTCCTCACCAAAGGGAACAAGATCCTTCAGGTAGGTTCTTACTCGGAAGAGATCGGTAGAGCAATCATAAAGGAATTCGGCCACGATTTGCAAGTCCTCGGTTGCAAGAAGGGGTATTCGCTAGCAGAAGAAGACGTACCATGCATAAACGGAGTAATCATGCCTGGTTTTGTGAAAGCTCACGGCCACGATCACGAGGCCGCGATAATCGGAATTGCAAAGGACCGCCCACTTACAGCTTGGCTTGATGAAGCAGTCAATGTGTTCGGCGCATTTCTGAATGAAAAATCCAAAGAATTGGAGGCGGTCTTGACGAAGTCCCCGTACTTAGTCAGCTACCTGAAGGCAAGGATTGATGATGTCTCCTACGGGATTACATCAGCTTTGACGCACCACTGCAATTATAACAAATACCATGTCGAAGAACTGGTGGAAGCAAATACACTGGCCGGAACGAACATCACAATTGCAGTCGGAAGCCAAGATAGACACTACGACCAACGAATACTTGACATACCTGCCTCCATGGCTATCGAGAGACTAGACCAATACCATGCAGCCTTTTCGGGAACTGCAAGAGTCAGGATTATACCTGGCCCTGACCAAGAGTTCTCTAACAGCCCGGACCTTCTCAGAGCTTCAAAGATGTGGGCGCAAAGACATGAATCGCTGATTCATATACATACGTCTGAGGAGCCTGGCACTACTCAGTGGTTCACCCAAACGTACGGAACAACTCCGATAGAATATTTGGACAGCATCGGATTTCTGGATGAAAGGACAATCCTCGCTCATGTGGTTAATGTTACGCAGAAAGAACTGGAAATAATCAAGGAAAGAGGCTGCAAAGTGGTCCATAATCCTTTGGCAAACACAATCCTCGGATCGGGTATGCCACCGATACCAAAGATGCTCGAAATTGGAATACCCGTTGCCATATCTACAGATGGTTCCGGTAGTAGCGACAATCAAAATATCCTGAACGCCGCGCGCGTAGCGGCGCAGTATCAGAAAGCCTTCTGGAAGGACGCTGAAAAGCTTCCTGCGCGAGAAGTGCTTGAGATGATCACTATCAAGCCGGCTGAGATTCTCGGTCTGAACGCGGGGTGCCTTGAGAAGGGAAGAAATGCTGACGTAGTCGTCGTCGATTTGTCGAGGCCGAATTTGATACCTACTAGATTAGACAATGTACTCGAAAACCTAGTTTGGGCAGCTAATGGATCGGAGATACGTTATGTAATTGCGAATGGAAGAATACTGGTAGAGGACTATAAGATCAGAGTCCCAAGCTCGGCCGTGATCTTGGCGAGTCTTCAACAGCTCTCCGAGATCTTCGTGTCCCACAAGAG
This sequence comes from Bathyarchaeia archaeon, assembly GCA_050012795.1. Lineage (GTDB taxonomy): Archaea > Thermoproteota > Bathyarchaeia > 40CM-2-53-6 > 40CM-2-53-6 > FEN-987. The sequence goes on from JBEKGM010000036.1 coordinate 6,376, forward strand.
CCAGACTAAAGTCGTAAGGGAAACCGGAGTAGCTCGATAACTTAGCCGTACTGTATCTAATGTTGCAGGTTCCCCGGAAGGCTACGATAGTGGAGTCGCGGAGGATCAAACAGATATTCGTTAATGTCTGAGGTCCAGTAGTCCACACCATTGATTTTGATGTTTTTGGTGATCGGTCTTGTATCTCTGCCTCTGAGTCCCACAGGCTGTCCATCGACCATAATCATGGCCGTCCCGAAGGTATCTCCAAGCTGTATTGCGTCCAACGCATCTTCTCCGCTAGAACCAGGCGGTTTGTCAATGATAATTATGTCCGCGTCCCGTCCCACCTCAATTTTTCCAGTATTCAGATGGTAGAGGTCAGCAGTATTACCAGTTGCCATTGCAATAACTTTCTCGGCTGGAACGTCGTCGATCGATGAAATAGTTATGATCCCTCTTTGCATGGCCGTAGGCATATACCCCTGACCGGTAGGGCAATCACTTCCAAGTATAAGTCGTCCTAGCTCGTTCCTTTTCTTCAGAATCTGCACGATTTGATGTTTCATTTTCGGATTTCCATAAGTGACTAGCTCTAGTGCCATACGACTTTTCTCAATCAAATCTCTCGTCTGCTCAAGGCTACCGGCGGTCGTCCCGCCGTTTGCGTGTGCTACCTTGTCGGGATTAATCCTTAGCACAGCGTCAGTTGACATAGTTGTCGCGCCTGGAATAAGCCTTGGACCGTAATGTACTGACACCAGCATCTTGTATTTCCGTGCCCAGTCAACCATGGGAAGTACTTCGTCGACTACGGCAAGACCTCCTCCACCTATTTCGCCTACGAGCCAAATCCCCGCCTCAGCCATTTCCTTGAAGTCACCCTCGGTTAGCCCTCTTGCGAGCACGATAGCTCCTGCGTGGACCTTCAGAGCTCCGCCTGGCCTGAAGTTGTCATAGACCCTCTTGGCCAACATCGCAGTTAGCTTGACTCCAACGGGATCGAAGTCGTAAAACCTTGGGAGTCCTGAACCTTGTTCTCCTTCCGAAATCAACGTTGTGGTTCCCCACAGCAGAGACTCCTCCATGAAGCCGACGGCGCGCTGCATTGGAGCATAGTCATCGAAAGAAACATGAACATGCGGGTCAATGAATCCGGGGCAGACCACCATTCCATTCGCGTCTATGATCTTACCCGCTTGTTTCGCCTCAATCTCGCCTGGTTCGCCGATCGCCGAAATCTTCCCATTCTCGATCAAGATCGAGGAGCCGTCTATAACTCCCCGATTGAAATCGCCGCTCACTATTTTTCCTATATTAACTATTGCTGCAGATTCAGGTGACAATTTGCTCGAAGTTGCCAACGATTAGAGCGATAAAGGACTTTGCTATTTAGAGTATAAGTTGTAGCTTTGCTGGAGAAAGGACTGCTAATTGCGACCCCAATTCCTTGGAACTACCGTCTGAGTAGGGGAAAACGCCATCTCCGTAGTCCCACAGAGAGGTCTACGGGTTAATGGACCTGTTGGTTCAGTTACCCCAGGTTCCGTTCATTTGAGCATCATTTTTGTGACTGTCTTCATAACCAACAGGCAGCGGTGATGTACGTTTAGGAATGAATTGAGGATTATGGGAGGAAGTCAACGCTTTGCCTTGTTAATAGCGTATTCCACGATCTTCTCCGCGGCATTTACGCCCGTGGCGATGAGTAATCCTCGGAACCCTGGTGAGGCATTAACTTCTATCACGTAAGGGGTGTCTTCTACTGAAATCAAATCGACGCCCGCCACTTCAACGCCAACTACTTCCGCTGCTCTTATCGAGCTCTCTCTTTCTTTCGCAGTGAGTTTATGTTTGATCCCTTGCCCTCCTAGGTGGATGTTACTCCGCCATTCGTGGGCGGCTGCTCGGCGCTTCATGGCGGCAACGACCTCACCGCCTGCAATGAAGACGCGGATATCCTCTCCAGCGTTTGGCATGTATTTCTGGAGACAAATCATCTGATCTAATTCGGAGAGCGTATCGATGATGGGACCGGCTTCTTTCACATCTCTGACTCTCATAACTCCGATTCCCTGTGTTCCTGTAAGAAGCTTGAGAACTATGGGAGGTGGTAAGTATTCCATCAAATCTTCACTTCTGTTTCGCGAGGCTACGAGGACGCTTTCAGGGATGCCGATTCGTGCTGCGTGAAGGGCTTGGAGGGTAAGGTACTTGTTCCTTGCCGTTAGCAATCCATTCATGGAGAGAGTTGTTGGAATGTGCATTAGCTCGAAATGCTTCAACAGAATTAGACCTAATTGTGTGAGACTTCGGCCTATACGTGGAATTGCACTATCCAAGTTTGACAGAGATTTGTTCTCGTAGATTGCATCCGTCTTACTTCCTTCGAGTGTAAGATGAATTCTCGGAGTATGTAGGTAGATGGGTTCTGAGCCTTGTCGTTTCACAGCCTGAATAATTTCTGTAGTCGCCCAGAAATACTGGTTCTTGGATAAGATGCCTATTTTCATGTGGGTGGCCACTCGATCTGCGTGCGCTTAATACGTGGATTCTTGATAAACGGTACGTCGATGTGGTTGAACTGCCAAGGAAAGACCGGATTCTGATTGGTCGAGTTGAATATGTTAAGGTGATCGGTCACCATGGTGAAGCACGCGTGAAGGGAAAGATTGACACCGGCGCCTCGAGGACTTCTGTTGACGTTTGGCTAGCCGCGAACATAGGCTTGGGTCCTACTGTTGACGTGGCAAAGGTGAAGTCTGCTCTGGCCTCTCAAATCCGAACACGACCGCTGGTTCGCGGCGTAGTGGAAATTGGTGGCATAAGATTCACATTGCCTGTTACAGTGAATGACCGTTCCGTTATGCGTTATCCCGTACTTATTGGGATGGATATTCTGAAGTCTGGTAGATTCCTAATTGACCCTACAAAGAAAGCTTCTCGATATCGCGGGTCGAGTGGGACAACCAGGTAAATCTGACCGGAGTCAAGCAAAGTCTTTTGAGAGCTGCTTCTGTAGGATTGCTGATCTGAATTGTTCGCGGGCAGAGATTTCATTTCGATCAGCGACCTTGGTCCCGGTGAGCTTCGTTCTCTCTTGGAGTTGGCTGTGAAACTGAAAGCGGAATCCAAGTCTGGCGCGAGACGCACATTATCTGGTAATGTCATTGGATTGCTCTTCGAGAAGCCATCTACGAGGACACGCGTTAGTTTCGAAACCGCTGCGTATCAGTTGGGTGGGCAAGTGATTTACCTTCGGGCTGATGAGCTTCAGCTTGCTAGGGGTGAACCGTTGAAGGATACTGCAAGGGTTCTAGGTTCGTATTTGGACGGGCTTGTCATGCGTACTTATGACCACGAGAATCTGGTTGAATTCGCTGACTACGCGCCAGTTCCGATTATTAATGCCCTCAGTGATTTAGAGCACCCGACTCAAGTAATTTCAGATATGTTGACGATACTTGAAGCCAAAGGCAAATTGTCAGGTTTACGGTTTGTTTGGTTAGGTGACGGGAATAATGTTTGCAATTCGTGGCTTCTTGGCGGAGCCATGATGGGTATGAACGTCGTTGTTTCGTGTCCTAAGGGATTTGATCCTGCCAAGTTAATGGTTGCCTCCGCCCAGAAGCTAGCGGCAGAATCGGGTGGTGAAGTCGAGTTGGTCCGCGATCCGGACAGGGCGGTGCAAGGAGCTGACATACTTTACACTGACGTTTGGGTGAGTATGGGTCAAGAGAAGGGTGGTAGGGCGAAAGAGAAGAAGTTCAAAGCATATCAGGTTAGTTCGAATCTGGTCTCAGAGGCCCGCGATGACTGTTCTGTGATGCACTGTCTGCCTGCGCACAGAGGATTGGAGATTACTGATGATGTGCTTGAGGGAAAGAGGAGTATTGTATGGCGTCAATCAGAGAATAAGTTGCATGGGGCGAGAGCGATTTTAACTGCTTTTCTCACCTAACACTTCTTTGGTTGGTTGCGTTGCAAGAAAGTCTTGTGCTTTTTGAAGTGTGTCTTTAGCATTCTTATACGTTAGTCTCTCCATTGCTCTGTCATAGGTTAGCCAGTCGAATCCGACGTGTTCTCTTGAGAGGCGTACCTGTTCAGTGTTCGTTTCTAGCAGGTAGAACACCACTTCTTTTCGAACAGTTCTGCCTGCTCTTCTGTAGAAGTAGCTGATCGATTCTCTGTAACCCTCAATGAACTTGAGATCTGTAATGCCCGTTTCTTCCTCGGTCTCGCGCAGAGTCGTCTCTCTTTCATTTTCGCCTTTTTCCACGTGACCTTTTACGAAGTCCCAATGACCGCCTTCGTAGTGGAGCAGTAGGTACTTCTTTGCTCCGTCTCTGCGGAAGATGACTGCTCCGCACGATTTCTCCGAAGGCATAAGTTTCACTTGCCGAACTTGTGATATGAGAGTAATTAATCGTTTGCAGGGATTGGTGAAGCATTTGCCCTCAACGTTGGGTCGGTTAGACAGCCAACGCTTCGATATTTCATGCGACGATGTTTCATTCGATCTATCGCTAGAATAGGGAAGGAGGCTAGTTTAGGCGCGTTTGGTGATCTGATCCACCTTGTCTTTAAGATCAGAACTCTTGTTCATGACGCCATGTCTCTCGCAGTAGTAAAGCATCTCTTTCTCAACCTCGGTGCTCTGGCTCATCTTCGACATTTCTTTTCCGCAGAGAGGGCATTTCACGACGAAAACCCGCTATAGACCATTTACCGATTACTGGTCTCTTTATTTAAGACTGCTCAAAACCTCAAAAATTCAGTTCTGGGCATTCATAATACTCGGAATGACTCGCTGAAGTGCCTTCCGGCCGCACCGTTCGACTCGAAATCAAGTCGCAGTATGTTGCGCAACTGAAGTTCATGCTTTGCCCATATAATTAAAATTCTGTGACTCTGTCGCATACTTGACTATTTCAATTTCTTCATGGCTTGATGAACGGGTCCGTTTACCGAAGGGCTAAAGTCTGTTCTCGTCTCTCTGACGGATCGTTGTGCGCAAGTTGAGGTTCAGCAAGCTCGCCGAGGCCTTTGAGAAAGTGGAGGCGACAACAAAGCGCCTCGAAATGACCGGAATTCTAGTGGAACTTGTGCAGGCGACTCCTAAAGCCGAGTTGGGCCGAGTCGTGGACCTCTTGCAGGGCAAATTATACCCCGATTATGTCGGCGTCGAATTAGGCGTTGCGGAGAAACTGCTTACAAAGGCCATAGCTGAAGTGACTGGAAAATCAGAGGCCGCCGTTGAGGCCGACTACAAGAAAACAGGTGATCTTGGTGTTAGCGTCGAACGGCTTCTCGGCAAGAAATCTCAATCTACGCTGAGCCAACAGGCGTTGACCGTGAACAGTGTGTACGAGACTTTTGAGAAAATTGCCAAGGCCTCCGGTTCAGGTTCGGTTGAGACAAAGATCCGTCATCTGATAAGTCTGCTAAGTAACGCTTCCCCTCTCGAGGGGAGATTCATTGCGCGAATAGCGATTGGCAACTTAAGGTTGGGAGTGGCAGACATGACACTGCTCGACGCGTTGGCCATCGCCTTCGGAGGAGGAAAGGAAGCGAGGGGTCCTCTGGAGCGAGCATACAACCTATCTTCCGACCTAAGCTACGTGGCAGATGTTGTTGCTCAAGAAGGGTTGGATGGCATAAAGAAGTTCAAGATTTCACTCGGCCGACCAATTCGAGCGATGCTTTGCGAACGATTACCGTCAGCGAGAGAGATCCTTGAAAAGCTAGGTGGAGAAGCCGCTGCAGAGTACAAGTATGATGGGCTTAGAATGCAGGCTCACCTAGCCAAAGATACCGTTCACATTTTCTCACGCAGACTAGAGAATATTACTGATCAGTTTCCGGACGTCGTAAAGAACCTTCGAGAATGCGTCAAGGCGGACGAGGCGATTGTTGAGGGCGAATGCGTAGCAGTTGATCCCCAAACTGGTGACATGCTGCCGTTTCAAGTAATTTCTCAACGCAGGGGAAGGAAATATGACATTGGCAAAATGTCAGAGGAGGTTCCTATCACAGTCTTTCTCTTCGATATCCTTTACGTTGACGGTCGTGACATGACTAGTGTTCCATACCCGCAACGACGAAAGACACTAATCCAGATAACCCGGCCCGCCCCTCACGTCAAGGTCTCCGAACAGTTCCTGATTCGTGATGTCGAGAGGATGGAGACACTGATGAACCAAGCTGTTGCAGCCGGTTGTGAAGGTCTTGTCGTAAAAAGCATCTCGGGCGACTCGACCTACCAAGCCGGTGCAAGAGGCTGGCTATGGATAAAGTACAAGCGATCATACAAAGCGGAAGTTCAAGATACGGTCGATCTCGTGCCAGTCGGCGCCTTCGCGGGAAGAGGAAGACGAGCCGGCGGATATGGCGCCCTCTTAATGGCAGCCTACAATGCGAAGGAAGATACTTTTGAAACATTGTGTAAACTCGGCTCAGGCTTCAAAGATGATGATGTGGCTAATTTTCCCAAAATCATGACTGCACAGGTGATTAAGAAGGTTCATCCTCGCGTGAACTCATTAATGGAACCAGACGTGTGGTTCATACCGACAATCGTGTTGGAAGTTGCTGCGGACGAGATCACATTATCACCACTCCACACCTGTGCGCGAGGAGCAATACGCCCAGGCAGCGGACTCGCGCTGCGCTTCCCGCGTTTCACAGGCAAATGGCGCATAGATAAATCCCCAGAAGACGCAACAACAACACAAGAAGCACTTGGAATGTATCAGAAACAGTTGAAGAAGATCGAAAGCACATAAGCAGATAGACAACTTACAGATGAACTATGCGTCTCCGCTTAGGAGCCTTGATCTTCCAAAACCCGGACGAATCACGATAATACTCAACGTTCTCCAAGGTCTTAAGTCCTGCGAGTACTAATTAGTATTCATTAGTATATTTAAGACTTCGCAATGCTCATAAGGCCTCGTAGGACTCATGCGTTCTAAGCGGTGTATCATGTCCCAAATGCTCGACATCGTCCGCCTACAAGGATTCCGAGGACAGTTCAGAATCACCATACCGCATGAGATGGTCGAGAAACTGAAATGGCAAAAAGGGCAACCGCTCTTTATATCGCTCGAGGGGTCCAAGTTAGTAATCGAGCAGGTAACTAAGAAGTAACTCAGTGCGAAGTGCACTTGAAATTCCAAGAATTTTCTTACTGAGTCCGAATGGATTATGCCTGTAGTTGCGGTTCTTTGATTTACCATGACAAAGTGATGGCTATACCCCAATTCAGATATCAACGACGGCCAGATTAGGTGTGATCGGCCTGTTGCAGTAACTTCTATTATCCCATCGACGCATATTCTATTAGGCTACAATGTTCTCTCGAATCTTGGTTGCGGTCGACGGCTCGCCGTTCGCAGAGAGAGCTCTAGCACATGCAGTAGATTTGTCCAAGAAATATGAAGCAAAATTACTTATCGTCCACGTAGTGCTTCGCAGATTCTATGCGGTCACGCCATCTGAGGCTGGCGTACTAGCAACAACCGTATTCGTGAAAGAGATGGAATCAGAAAGTAAGAAGATTATTGAAAAGTCGGATGAATTTGCTAAGGAAGCTGGTGTGCCGTACGAGTGCAGGCTCGTACAAGGCCTGCCCGCTGACGAGATAGTTCGGCTTGCGCAATTAGAGAAAGTTGACCTTATCGTGCTAGGGAGCAGAGGACTAACTGAGGTACGAGCGTTTCTCCTAGGAAGCGTTTCAGACAAAGTAATCCATCACTCAAAGTGCCCGGTCCTGATCATCAAGTAGTTAAAATGCAACTTGAGGCATCTCCGATACAAAGACGCCTAGAATGAAGAAGGACAGTGAATCGCGAACTTAGGGACTCGTTCCAGATTCAGATGGCGGAGTCTGTGATGGAGCTGGCTCCACTGGAGGAGCCGTAGCCCCGGTTGGCGTGGGCGGAGGTAACTCGGGCATTGTCACTTTAGGCGCTGGTTCAACCGTTTTCTTTTTCGGCTTCACTTGCTTCTTCTTGACAGATCGTTTCGCTTTCTTCTTTGCACTCTTCTTTTTCGCTTTGCCCTTAACCAAACATGCGCACCGCCCTATTGTCAGACCTCTTACCATAATAATTCTTCGATGAGGCACGGGAATCTGAGGACCTGCCGAGAGCCGAAAAACCTTCACCATTTTCACGTTACAATGTTGGTATCAAAATAAGTAAGGAACCGTTCAATTTGGATTGAACGTTCTTTCCAGTGCTGGCCAGTATTGTGTGCCGCGAAAGGCGGGAGGGCCGGATTCTCAATAGCGTTTGCGAGATATCCAAGAAGAGAGTGAGAGGGTCGAAAATCCACCTTAATCTTGGAGTGAGATTCACAAAGATGTTTGACGACATCATTGAACTTGACGATCTCGTAAGCGATTTATCTTGCGATTAGAGAGAGTCCGAAGCGTGACACTGTATGTCTGGTGATAAATCCAGCGACATATCGTTCGAGGACTTCAAAAAAATTGATGCAAGAGTGGGCACAATCACGCAAGTTGACCGAGTACCCAGAACAGAGAAACTCTACAGAATTCTTGTCGATCTCGGATCACTAGGAGTCAGGCAGACCGTCTCAAGCTTGGTCGGATATTACGAGCCTAACGAGCTCGTGGGAAGGCGGATTATCTTTCTCTTCAATCTTAAATCAACTAAGTTTGCAGGTGAAGTGTCGCAAGGAATGCTTCTGGCCGCCGAACATGACCAAAAGCTCGCGCTTCTGACAACAGATCGTGAAATTCCCAATGGCTCGAGAATAACTTGAATTCTCCAGTGCGAATTAGCTTCAACCTTTAAATTGAATGCTGACTAACATAATCTAAACTTCTCTAGCTCATTACATCCAGAGGATAATCGTTTGCCCAGAAAAGGCCCGACAGAGCAGGACGTCCTACGCATAGTCATGGAGCTTGGGGACATGGGCATTCTTCAGTCAGAGTTGTGGAAGAAGCTAACTGCCGATAGTCGGGAGGGTTCACGCGCAATTCTGAGGCTCGAGAAGAAAGGCTTGATAGCGCGGAAGAAGGAACTTCATGACGGTCGCTGGACGTATCGAGTATTCGCTAAACGCCGATATTCTACAATTGATTCTATAGTGGACATTCCTTGCGCGTTTTGCGACTTGATTGGCAGCTGTCCACAAACTTGGATCATGAATCCCAACAAATGTGAGAACCTTACAAAATGGCTCGAGAACCTAGCAGCTTCTGTAAAAGCGGTCGCGAAAAGTGCCGAATGAATGGTTAAGGAAACGGAAAAAGGACCAATTCCATCGCCTGGCGAAAGCGAGAGGCTATCGAAGCAGAGCCGCGTTCAAACTCCAACAGATCGCAAAACGATATCATCCTATCAGACGCGGAGATTCAGTCCTTGACTTAGGGGCTGCTCCAGGCGGTTGGTTACAAGCAGCACATCAGATTGTGGGTAATAACGGATATCTCTTAGGGGTAGACAAAGAGCCGATTGTAGAGTTGTCGTTCGAGAACGTGAAAACTCTCGAAGCGAATATCTCCGACGGGAAAGCGTTGTCGAGTATCCTCTCATCTGGCCCCGGTAAGTATGATGTAGTTCTATCAGATCTAGCTCCCAACGTGTCAGGCGTGTGGGAAGTTGATCATGCTCGACAAATCGATTTAGCAAGGTGTGCATTTAGGATAGCATGTAATGTACTGAAACCGTCAGGCAACTTTCTAGTCAAAGTATTTCAGGGATCGGAAATCAATGACTTCCGCAACGAGATGAAGACACGCTTCCGATTGTTCCGTATAATCAAACCTCCCGCTAGCAGAGCTGAGAGTGCAGAGCTGTACTTTCTCGGTTTAGGCTTCGTTGACTCTACGGAAAGCGCCCATGATTACTCGGTCTGACGCGTCTGTCCTAAATGCGTTTGGGTGAAAATGGGTCAGAGTACCAGCGTACCCAAGTGACTGAAGGGCAGAAACAACCTCTCTCACGCGTGGAGGGTTCGTTCGAATGATTTGTGCTGTCTTGTCGACTCTACGGTAGAAGGGCGGAGCCTCTACCTCTCCTGCGACGCGGCCTAGCAATGTTTGAAGGTCTGATAGACGTGAGGAGGATATTGTTGCTGCATTCTCATTCATCCGAGCTACGAGCCCAGGATCCCACAACTTTCCTAGCCATAATGGGCCCAAAACCTTCACCTTTGAACCGCAGTTGTTGCACTTGGATTCATATTCTTCGAACAGTTCTCGTGTAGTCCTTCGCAAACAACGCGGGCAGTACTCCAAGAACCCTAAGTTCTTTACTGAACTATTTGCAACTGGCCTTCCTTTGTTGACTTGCACGTAGATCCTGGCATAGTGATCGGAAGCATGACTGAAAACAACCTTCACCCCAAGCTGGAGTCTTCCAGCAGATAAACTAAGGCATGCTGCCAGAACACGTACAGCGATCTCTTTCTCAAATTCGGTACGAGTAACTACGATACCATATTTTCTGAAACACGCAGCAGGTCTCGTTCCTGTGAGCGGCGCCATGTCTGTTGCGGTCGCAGCCAATACCCCTTCATCGGCTGTAGAACGCAATGCGCTTTCAATGAAAGGTGACGGTGATCCAAAGGGGTCAAGATCCACGAAATCAAACCGGGTTTCTGCATGATTCTGAAGTAATGCGACCGCATTTGCCTGGATGACTGAGATCCGCCCAGTCAGGTGATTCAGCTGGATCATGCGGTTAGCATAATCTATAGAGGCGGGGTCTACATCCGACGCGGTAACGCTCTCAACATTGGAGCATTCGGAGGCGTAGCGGATAGCTCTCACTCCTGAAGCAGTCATTGGATCGCAAATACGAATTCCTTCTCGGCGAAAATGTGATTTAACAAAAAGAACTCCAATGTCACGGTTCAGTCCCATCCTCGGATTGTAGAAGACTGCATTATTTGAATCAAAGCGTAGCTTCGCATTTCCCTCTGTCAATTCGCCTGTCGGGCGTAGTGACAACTATGGCACCTGCCCTATAATTGCCTCAACTACTTCGGATGGAATATTATCTCTATTATGCATGCTAACTTCGATTAATCGGCAACTCGAATTGGATTTAATTGAACTAATCAATGGATGTGCGTACATGCGGTGAATCGTGCCGATGAGGCTCTTCTCAGAGTCGAGGGCGAATTCGACGACAGCAACGAATTTCTTTGATTTCAATTCCATGGGCCCTATTTCATCAATTATGACGACATCCGCCGTATTGACTGCGTTCCTGATAGCCGCTGCTCCGATCGTCTCAATGTCGAGGAGATTGACGTGATATTTGCCCACAGTCGGGCGCGCGTCATGAGACTTCTCTTGCGAGTCAGCTAATATTCCAACCTTATGTGTCGAGATATCTTCAAGTTGGAATCCGACTCTCCATCCAGCATCTCTGATCTCGCTCGAGATCATTCCCCCTACTCTCCTACCGCGCCTTTCGAGATCGCGCGCTATCAGTCGGATTGCGGTCGTCTTCCCGATCCGAGGCGGTCCAGTCAGGAAGATGCGTATTGTGCACATACGTCAAGTTGGATGTAATCGCAGCTATTAACTACCAAAGCTGTGATCTTGATCGGATTAGGCGTTTTCGGTGGAATGGACTGCAGGTGTAGATGACGCGGGGCGAGGCCCCATAATTGGCCCCTTAGTCATAGGCGGGGTGGCTCTTCCTCGCGACCGTATCAGAGACTTGCTTGATCTAGGTGTGAAAGACTCGAAACTCTTAACGCCGAGCACGAGGACCCGGCTGGCAGTGAGGATAAGAGGGCTTGTTTCGCGAATAAGTTTAAGGGAAATTCAGCCAGAAGAGATCGATGACGTAGTCTTGCATGGTCGTAAATTGAGAAAGCTGAATTTCCTGGAGGCCAAGGTGATGGCAGAGGCGATAAACGAATTACAACCCTCTGAAGTCTATGTCGACGCTTCTGATGTCAATGAGAAAAGGTATGGAGAGGACATCCGTAGTTTCCTTACGGACGATCTGAGGGGAATTAAGATCATTTCGGAACATCATGCGGATAGGAACTACCCTCAAGTTTCAGCTGCAAGTATTATCGCTAAGGTCCATCGTGATGAGGCGATTGATCACTTGCATGCTGAGTATGGTGATTTCGGATCTGGATACATAACCGATCAGAAAACTATGAATTTCCTTAGGACGTATAGACAGTGTCATAATGCTTACCCACCGATCGTTCGCCTATCGTGGAAGACTGCGAAGGAGATTGAGAATGAAATTGCTCAGTTTCGTTTTCGCGCGTAATCCGATAACTCTTGCGGGATACCGAACCCTATCACGATGAGGCTATGGAATTTCCGCACGAGTTCAGCAATTTCTCGCCTATATAGGGACAGTTGTCTTGTGTGTTTGTACATCTCGTGAAACGAGTCGTTCGTTAGCCCAAGAATTTTCTGGATAGTAAACGTTTCGAGTTGGTCGTCCACTACTGTATAGACGGATTTTCCCATTTCCATTCTACGTAGAATTATGAATGGAATCCGAAGTTTTTCGTGATACTCCATTGGTACTAACTTGCCAATCGCTTGCAGCTCGACTCGTCTCAAAAGAAGTTTCGTCCCGTCGACAACTTCTATCGTCGTATCATCATCATGTGCTAGAAGGTCTTTCAAACATTTTCTCTGTTTCGGCAATTGATTATTAAGTCGCTGAATTTCACGACCAATAAGCGCATCAAATGCTTTGTCAATTGCAGTCCTGGAGTCGTACATCTCATTCACGAAGATACGATTCTTCATCGACGGTTATGCTAGGTACTCTTTTCCTTTACTTCGATTTCCAACAGATCGGTGCAGCTGGTAGTTGGACGTAAATTCATTTGACTGACCGCAATCCGGAAAAATCCAAAACGTCTCGTTTTTGTGTTCTATGTTCTAAAGCTTCTTTCCACGTTTCGCTAAGACCATCGCGTGATCTTGTTCGTAGGGTTCTAATCGAACGGTCTGCAAGATTTCGAAGTTGCGTTGTTCGAGCACTCTAATCTCTTGTTTGAAAACATCTGATGGTTCCATAGTGACGTCGACGCTTCTTGACTTGATGGCGATCAAAAGCAAACCCTCTGGCTTGAGAAACACGTCAGCATTATCTGCGAGAATCTTGCCTTGCTGCTGCTGAGCAATGTCACAATAGATTAAATCGACCGGGGAAACAAGTGCCTTGTATTTCTCGGGCATTCGTGCGTCCGATAATATCGGATATACATTTGGTCGGTGTTTACATAAAACATCTATGAGTTCTCGCATACTTCGCTGGGCGAACTCAACACAGTAGACTCTTCCATCGGTTCCGACAATGTCGCTAACATGGCTAGCTGTAGTTCCGGAGGCGGATCCAAGGTACAGTACGATGGAACCATTTTTCAAAGGCAGAGCGCTGATGTTTCTTAGGATGGCCGCGGCAAGTTTGCTTCTGTACGCGTCCCAAGTTCTGTACTCGTTGTCGCCGTCGCTGACAAGCGCTTCTCCATAAACGCTCACGTGTGGAGCGAGGTTCTTAGTCGCCAGACGTTTTGACCCATCTTCGAGGGTTACCCAAAACACGCCTTCGTATCTGTCGTCCTTTCTAGCGTTTACGCGCAACATCTCTCTTCTTCTGTTGCCTTGTCTGTGCTGATGGAGGCGCCTTGTACTTTTCTTTTATTTCATCGATTTTCTTGTTCACATTATCACGCAGTTGTTCCCCAACAAATGCCCCTCCGAATGCATCAACTCTGGCTGCAATGCTAAGCTTGCCTGATAGTGTTCGCGCAATCTTGCCTCTCTGCCATCGCGGAGACTGATGTATAGCGGTGTGTTGGAATATGACGCCGTGTTTGGGTGGTCGTGCTCCAGTCTTGAGAGACCGAAACAGTGCTTTCTCCGCCCCTAGCACCTGTAACGTGCTCGATGGCATTTTTGCCAGATTATCTAGACTTCCCGCAATTGAAATGAGTCGAGCTGACAGTGGTGCTCCAACAATTGCAGTCATGTTTGGCGCGACCTGCTTGAGTACTTCGTCAATGTATGACTCACTTTTCGTTCTGAACTTGTATAATTCAAGCATGAGTTCACAAAATGATTTTAGAACTTGTAAATCAGATTCCTCGATTTGGCCACCCATAGATTTGCGAGATGCTGTCGCAAGTTGGTCCACAGTTGGGCTGGGCATTCCTTCACTAACTAGGTTTTCCTTCGTGAAGTTCCTACGATCCCCCAATTTCGCGACAAGCCTCGCATATGTGTCATGCTTTTCGACGATACGATCCATTTCAGGGAAGTGCAGTCCATACCATTCGCGAACGCGTCCAGCTAACAAATTCAGCGTTTTATCCAAATCGTCGATCGCTCGTACTGCCTGGACCGCACTCAAATCGCGTCGTGTCGCAGCAGAAGCTATTCCTGCCCGAGCGATTTCCAAAGTGACCTGACGGGAAAAATCATTGTAAGCGTCGGACGATCGGAGTGCGGGAAGAGTTAGAGACTGTTGCTGTAACCATGCGTCCCGTCCATTCCATTCAGATGCCAGCCTGATCCGGAAAGCATCCACCACGGAATTCGTTCTTGTAACTGCCTGAAGATTTGCCCGTTCTACCGCTTTTGCGAAAAGTTCATTTTCGAATACTAGTGTAGCCGATTTGCTGGCATTTCTTAACGCGTCGATTATGCCTGTTGTAATGTCCCCTTCCTGGGTTTGTTTAAGCTCAGCAGCAGCTAGATGCGGAGCTTTTGCGAAAAGGACTTTATCTAGCACATTCAGTTTATCGTCTATAACGAATACGCCGATGGGCGTTTCAATAACGAAAGCTTCCAATTTCTACCAATCCATGCCAGTCACAGGCCTGTAATGGCCTCCTGGGAGTAGAGGATACCGCGACAAGAATAAACGTTTGTGATTGATCTTCGGGCGCAAATTCACTATAGGCAATTTCCTGCCGACTATGAATACGCAAATTCGGGAGAAACTTGATGCTGGAACCTTACGCTGGTCTTTCTCCGAAAGCACTAAGTCGGCAAATTTTCTGATTTCTACTTGGCAAAACTGTGACAATATTATTTGTTGGATGCGCCATATGCGTGATGATTCTAATCACCTTGAAAAGAACGAGCTGTGAATCGAGAACTACTTCTTTTCAGCCTTCTTCCATGATGAGAGAATCTTTTTAACTTCTTGGGGCCACTGAATCTCTCCGCCGCAGCCGTCGCAGTGTTTGGCAGAAAGAAAGACCTCTCGTTTGCAATTCTCGCAGAAGAACCTTTGTTGGTTCTTGATCTTGGTCTCAGTCAGGGTCATCGTTACGCACGAGACCAAAAACGCGAAATAGACCATATTTTGATTTTCAGCGCTTTGATTTCAATCTCAAACCGTTTCTTACATGAGTCTGAACAACGTTATTGCAAGGTTCAGGACACCATGCCCAGTCAGTCTCCATACGGTTCACGCTATAAATGGGGATACGCCTCTACCTTAGAGGCCACGAGATTGTCGAGCGCCATTCGAAGAGTGATTTGGTGGGTGTTCACTGGGAATCGTGGTGGACCAAATCGCGCTCGGGTAGTCATTGCTCTAAAGGAACGACCGATGAATGCGAATCAGCTGGCCGAGACGCTTGGAGTGGATTACAAGACGGTACGACACCATTTGAGCGTGCTATCAAAGAATCGACTAATTCTGGGGGAGGGCGAAGGATACGGAACAATGTATTTTCTTTCCCCTGAACTTGAACATGAGTACAATGAATTCACGAAAATTTGGGATAGAATTGGGCGAAAGCAGATAACGTGAGCGCCAAGTATGTCGGTGAAAGAATTTGAACTTAGTTCATGATCTATCTGCGTTGTTCTCGTCTGTGAACATCCTTCTTTTGGTCGGATTGCCTTGGGTCTACGGAAATGTATATTGAAGGATAAGGGCACAGTTTACGGCTGGACTTCTGTTCTTCACTGGGCTCTTCTTGGTTCAGAATGTGTTCGCGCTTTATTCGTTCTTGGCTATGTTCATGTACTACGCGCAGGGTGTTGGAGGATTCGTACTGGTTTACACTCTAATACAGACGGCGGGACTTGGTGTATTGCTCTGGGTCAGCGTACGCTAGTAAGCTCATTAAGCTCGTAAGCCTAGCCTTGTAGAGCACACTTGAGACAGTACCGTCGTGGAACCTTCGATAAACGAATCGCCTATGGCCAACGAGATCGCAAAATGAGGCTGATCGCGAGAGGAATTCTTGACGGGTTCAAGGTCACTTGCCGCACAGAGAATGACGCGAGGAATTTGGCGTATGCGCTCAGAATAAGGGCCAAGAGGTTGGTGGACGATGACGCTCTCCAGTTTGGTGTCAAGGTGAGAGTTGAGGGAAGGAAAGTCTATGCCGTACGGATTAAGAAGCACATTGTCTAGCGCTTGTCCACAATGCATAAACGAACACTCGCCAAATCATTAGTGGTGTAATTGCTTGCCAGATCCGATGTGGCTGAGTGAATATGAACAGAACGAAGCCAAATGCCCCTATGCCGAGAAAGTATGTCTCGATTGCGATTTCGCCGAACGACTTCCACTCACCGGAGTTCCTGTGGATTGCAAGCGCGGACACATTGAGAAAATAAAGTCACTCTGGATTTACATGTTCAAAGGTTACAAGTGCAAAGCATAGGATCGAAGTCGTTGTTCTCGTGTCTCTGCAGAGTGAGACTGCAAACACGTTAATTCGTGCGTACCGAAGGTGGCGACTTAAGCATTCGAGATGATTGCATTCTTAGTGTAATAGCCGTTTCAAAATTGACATTAAACTGTCGCGAACAATCAAGTCTCCCTTGGACACGTACAGACTAGGCTGGAGTACTCATGAGTCTCAACTCGTGTTTCTATCATCCAAACCTGCCCGCTATGTCGGTGTGCTACCGTTGTGGACGAAAAATCTGCGTTTCGTGCAGCAAATCATATAACGGATTGACGATGTGTCCGAGCTGCTATCACACTGTCCCGGCGTCTGCCACTGCACCCGCCCCTGTCGCACCTACACAGATGCCCGTAGGAGCTCCCCCTGTAGCATTCGCAGGACCGGGTAAACCCATGGGATGGTATGGACCATTTCCGAAACCGCCATTACTGGCTAGGACGTGGTGGTTGCCCGCGGTACTTGTTGCGGTGGCAGCTGGTTTGATATTTGCCAATGGAATAGCCTTGCTATCGCCAGGGTTCTTTGCTTGGTGGAGTGCCTTCCTGCCATGGATTACTGCTTTTGGCTCATTCGGTTTCATCCTCGGAATTGTGCTAGGGCTAGTCCTCGTAGGAGCTATCATAATGATGTTCCTTAAGTTCCGTGTACTCGCTGCCTTCATCATATTTCCAACGGCAATCGTAAGCCTCTTCATCGGTGGCGGATTCATTCTAGGCGGCATCCTTGCCGTGCTTGGTGGAATACTCCTGTTACTGATGTGAGCGAATTCAAGTTCGAGTGATCGGAATCGTTTAGCGTCAGTTCGTGACATTAGATTTAGACTATAGTCCGCGCCGAAACGCGGCTACGGCTAATGCTACCATTAACCCAGTGAAGATTGTTATGAAAATGAAGTCACCTGCAACCGCTTGAAACCCAGCCCCCTTGTACATCAACAGCCGTAGGGCATCGACAGCGTAGGTTTCCGGGTTGATTACTGAGATTTCCTTCATCCAAGGAGGCATTCCATTCAGCGGATATATCGCGCCGCTCGTGTAATATAGAGTCAAGTTGATTGGAAAACATGTAACCCTGTACAGGTCGGCAGATGTAGATCTAACAGCGTATGCGGTCATCATCGCGATGAGGCCTAGTGATGTCAGAAATAGAGTGAACATTGTGAGTACTATTCCTCCCAGGTTTGGGGTTGGGAATATGCTCGTGGGACGAATGCCGGCCAGTACGATGGCTAACACGAACAATGCTACCGATGCGAAGAGGGCTTTGATGACGCCTGAAAGTAGAACACCGATGACGATTTCATGTTTCTTCAATGGCGTGACTAAGTATCCCTCGATTATTCCCCTCTCTTTATCGACTACGAGTTGTACACCGCCCGCGATGATTGACACAAACATGATTGCCTGGACAAATGTTCCCGGTGCCATGAATTCAATGTACAAGACATTTCTGTATGCGTACTCCAAATCGATGGTCACATTAGAGCTGTCTGTGGCTGATGTCCGGATTAGGGGGGATAGCTGCTGGCCTACCTGCGTAACTTCAGATCCAATAGCCGCAGTACTTAACGGATCAGTATTATCCAATGTTACTGTTACGAAGACTTTTGAGTTTTCAGCTAATGAATCATCAAATCCCAAAGGAATATGGACGACTCCCTTAACTACGCCTTCACGCAGCATTTGCTGTGCCGCACCCAGATCGGAAACGTCAATTAACTGAAACGAATTCTGGCAATCGATTCCACCGAGTTCACAGCTCTGTTCATTCCGTAAAGCAGCAATGAAATTTGATGAATATGGACCATAACTCTCTCGAACCACTGCGACTGGCGCAAGCGTTATCGCTCCTCCAAACGCACTCCCAAGCAAGACCAGAGTCAATAATGGTCCAACAATGGTAGACATCATAAGTACTGGTTGCCTCAAGAACTTGAGCACATCACGTAAACATATTGCTAAGGCGCCTTTCATTCTCTCAAACTCCGTCCCGTAACGTCCAGGAACACGTCGTCCAGTGTAATTTCACGAAGAGTTATCGTGCGAAGTTTTCCCCCGTTTGAGTCAACGAGTCCAACTATCTTCGGAACGGCTTCTGCACCATTTTTCACTAGAATTGTTAATCCGTCTTTTCGCCTTTTGACTTCCAGTACAAAATCGGCACTCTCCAGAACCTTGATAACGATATATGGAAGGTCTGTGAAGTCAGCTTCAACTATGTCGCCGCCCGTAACCTTTCGCTTAAGGTCTGTTGGGGTTCCTAAGGCGACGATTTTGCCGAGATCTACAATGGCGAGTCTGTCGCAGAGATTTTCCGCTTCGTCTAGGTAATGCGTCGTGATTACGAGTGTGATGCCGTGGTCTTCATGTATCCTCTTAACGTAGTCCAATACGGCAGCACGAGCTTGCGGATCCAAGCCCGTGGTAGGTTCATCGAGGAATAAGACTTGAGGTTCGTGAATTAGAGCTCTCACTATTTCCAGGCGTCGTTTCATTCCGCCTGAATAACCAGCTACAGGGATCTTGGCGCGGTCAGCTAACCCTACCACTTTGAGGAGGGCGGGTATCCGCTCTTGGCGTTGTTTGCGAGACATCCCATAATACATTCCGTAAAGATTCATGTTTTCCATTGCCGACAATTCAATGTCCAACGTCGATGCCTGTGTGACAACTCCTATCCGCTCTCTCACTTTCGCTCCTTCCTTTACAATGTCGGCTCCCGCAACGGTAGCTGTACCCTCGGTAGGCAGCAGGACAGTCACCAGCATACGTTGCAGAGTCGTTTTACCGGCGCCGTTAGGACCTAAGAGTCCAAAGACTTCATGCTTGATTTCAAGATTCAGATGATCCACTGCTGTGAAGTCACCGAATTTCTTCGTAATTCCAAAAGTCTGCACAGCCAAATCCAACGTGAATCACCGTCCGTACGGTTGCAATCTCCTAACGTTTCCTGCAAGGTCACTTCGTATGATAAATGTTAGTCTTTGATTTCACAATAACTAGATTCAAGGGGTGAGATGATGGGTAACTCCATGACATTTGTTGACGGACGTTCACTCTCTGAGTAACTCGGACAACGAATACAATTGACTAGACGGCCAACGCTCGATCCATAAAGCAATGGTTGTGTTATGTCGTGTATGTAAGGTTTGGTGCGGCCGCCGGGATTCGGACCCGGGTCGTTGGCTTGGAAGGCCATTGGACGTCTTACAACTATGTCCTAGACCAGGCTAGACTACGGCCGCATCCCCACAACATGAGGCGAGTATCTTACCCTAAATCATCCAATAATAAGCTTGGTTCACAGAAGACGAATTCTGTTGTGTACGTCAGATGATCGAGGATCCTAATCCTCGCCTTCTACATGTTGGATGATTCCTGAAGAGATGAGTGTTGAGGTTCTGGTTACTCCGGGAAGTTTTCGAGCCATTGTTACGATCTCGTCTAAGAGCGCGAGGTCGCTCAGTTCCACTCTAGCGACTACATCATACTCGCCGTAGACGACCTGCGTCTCAGTAACGCCAGGGAATCTTTTCAGCTCATTCGCGACGTCATGTTCATCGCCAACTTCGACTAAGAACAATAGATAGGTTACGAGGGTCCTCAATACGAATCCACGCTATTGAGTGACTGCTGCATGCAAAAACTGTTACTCAGATTCCCAGATTCGACACTGATGCTGAGTCGTCCTCAGTGAGGATGCTTGGAACTCGGACTCGCAATCAAGAAATAACAGTACCCACCTCACTAGCACTGATGTTGATGTCAGAGAGAAAGCTACGGTTCAGGTTGCGTCGTGGGAATTTCGAAGTAGAATTGGAAGGTGAGTATGAATATGTAAGGGGCAAGTTCGAAGAATTCTTGAAATCTCCGCCGACGATGCAGAGTACGTCACAGAGTGTGGAAAACTCGATGGATCTTGTTCCGGGCGAAGAACTAGTTGGGATACTCGAGAAAACTCCGGAGGGAAAATTGCATTTCACAATCCCGTTCGACCGAATATCCGCAAAAGAGGCTATTGGCCTCATTCTGTACAGCGCGAATCCCGCACCCTTGGAGGATGCCAACCTCATTGAACTTCTGGGCACAAGTTGGAAGGCAGTGAAGGATAATGTGGTAAGGGCCAGGGTAAGCGAGTTACGCAAAGAGGGTAAATTGATCACTGAACAAGGTAGGTACACTCTCTCAGGGGCGGGGTTACAATGGGTTTCTCAAGAAGTTTTACCTAAACTCAAACCGGGAAACTAGCCAATCCGACGTATTGGCGGGCTCTAACCATCTTAACCCTAATCAGCGGCACTTACGCGCTCTTGGGGCGTTGAGTCTAACCAAGCCAACCGACGAATCCCCCTTTCAGAAAGTCCGTAAGTATACACACCCAACTTACGTTCGCGACACAGCAGCCCCTGCTTATAATATCGCATCAGTGCCATCCGAACCGCGTGTATATCCAAATTCACACCAACAGTACCTAAAGCAGCTGCAACTGCCGTACCATCGGTAGAGTCCCTCTCTGACAGCACTCTCAATATGTGGAGTTTGAGCTGGTTATAATTCATAACGGGTTGATTAATATTGATAGGCATAATAAATCTATCATCGTGCGAGATGACTATTGCATCTGTGTGAACTGAAATAGAGTAACATCTAGCAGAATTCTCAATTCTTACACAATCGTGTGTGGTTGTGCACTAACGCAGTGCAATGAATAAAGTAACACCTAGCAGGTATATCGTGCACTTCAAAGCTTTTATACAATGATTCGAGTGTAAGTGAAGTGAAAGTAAATTGTCAGACCGATCTCAAGAATTGGCTAGTGTAGGATATCCACTAGAGGTGACAATACGTTATGGTTCATTGGAGAAGAAAATTACTGGTTGTTCGGACGATGTTGCCAAAGCTGTGCTCACGTTCTTAACATCGCTGATACCGCAAATGGAGCTTGCGGCTCGTCTCGTTTTGTCGGTGGATCTCAGGGAAATCGCTGAGGCATGCAGGGGAGTTGTTGCAATCACTCCGGAGGGTGTGGTGGTAACTGTGTCTACCGAAGGCTTAGCGGATCGTGAATTGCTTCTGCTTCATTTAGCTAAGCAGAAAATTGCGCAGATGACGGGCAAATCGGCGAGTGATACCGTGCAGGCAACTGACCTTACTGCTGCGACCAAGCGGTCAGGCGGAACAGTTGCTGGACGATTGAGCGAGTTATGCGCTGAAAGTCTGGTGGAAAGAAAGGGGAAGGGCGAATATCACATTACAACCCTGGGATTGCACTTCTTTCAAGAACAGGTTTTATCGAAACTGAAGAAGAACCAGGGAGGTGTTTGACTACGTCAGAAGTTCAGACCAAACATGTGAAAGTCCAGATTGACATCGACGGGATACATTTCGAATCTAGCGGGAGTGCTGAGGAGCTGGTTCCGCAAGTACTGCAATTCATCTCTCACACGATACCTACCTATGCTCTAGCTAGAAAACTGATCTACCTACCTGACCTTGCGGGCCTAGCTGACAAAGTATCTGAATTTGCAAAGATGACGAGTAATAATCAACTACTACTTACGAAGAACAGCTTACCCGCCGACAAATCGATCTCCATAGTTCTCTTCATGGCTCACTTAGCTTCAAAATTCGCTAGGCGTCCTACTGATTCTCTCAAGACAGAAGATATTGCGAATGCTGTGAGTAAAGCACCCAAGACAATTCGCAACACTATAGCCAATATGCAAAAAGCCGGACTAATAGAACGGACCGATCGCGGCAACTATCGAATAACTCAAAAGGGGCTACTGGAGCTCGAGAATTCTCTCAAACTGGCCGTCGAAACTTGACTTCTAGAGAGGAACCTTGGTGAGTCACCAATCTACAACCGTCCAGCAGAGCATAAGCGACTTTGTTCATCAAGGGCATGGAATAGCAGGCGAACTGCCTGAAAGGTTCCTCAGATTCTGCCGTCTGTCAATTGAAAGTAAGCGGGGGGAGTTTCTCTACACTGAACCCAATATAACGGATCAGCTACTCCCGAACAACTGTGATGCCGAATGCAACTCGCTAGAATTTGGGACTGTCGATGACAATGAGATAATTGAATTCACTCCGACACCATCATGCAGACCTGTCGCAGCTATCGATACCTCGACAATTAGACTTGGAGAACTCGAAGATGGATCACTCTGTGCGCTTCGAGGAGCTGTGGTTTCGCTTGAAAGGAAGCATTACAAGTATACTCGATACGGACCGTTACTGTTCTCACTCGGTAATTCGATGGTGGCTGATCGAAGTCTCGGTATCACCTCCTCCAATGGAGTGTCGAATGTCGAGATTCTACTAAGGCGCGTTAGAAACTCACTCGAAAGATGGCTTCAGCTAAGCGTGACAAGGTCGTTAGTGAGCGGTCTAGTCTTAATCGATGGATCACTCACCGCGGGTACGCCAGACAATCCTAGTGGAGAAATGGAAAACCTCCTTGACGTCGCACGTCGATCAGAGAATCTGGTGATCGCCATCTCGAAAAACACTCAACTAAGAATACAGGACAAATCCATCACTGCCCTACTGGAGCTAAACTCAGAACCATGCTTACTTGACGTTGACAAGAGAATCAGACGGCAGTTCCCTGCATACCCGATCCAATTCATGGGTCGCATTTTCGTTGGGAAACTGGCTCGATCGGGTTTCCCATTCAGAATCGATGTTGATCGTAGAATCTCGACTGAAGACTGCGTCACTGGGATCAAACAACTCACTGGAACCGATATTGTCGACCAAGGCTACCCGGAAACGCTTAGAATAGCTCACATTCTTTCAACATTCACCGCAAGCGATGCTCTAGCAATTCAATCGTTGGCCACAGCACAGTTCGGCATTCAACTCATGCCAAAACTTGCGCTACGCCGCTCACTATTCGGCCCATTCGGCACAGGATGGGAAACAAGATATTGAAAATCCTGAAAAAGGAAGGCGATAGCATTCAACTATTATGCTTCCCAGACGAAGATGTTGAAAAAGGAGATTACATTCTGATAAGAGACGGAACTAAAGAACGAGCACTCATTTCTCAAATAATCGACGTACAATACGCAAACATCCCTGGAATTCTCGAAGATCTGCTTCGAGATGGCATATCTGAAAGCTCTCTGACAGGTGAGGATGTTGACCCCTTCAGAGTATCCTCACAGCTAGAAGTCTTGAAAGACACACGACTCCTCATCGCCAAGATTCGAGGCGCAATGCAGAATAACCGGATCTCCCGTGACGTTTCATGGTTGCCATCCAGAATTCGTGCTCACGTGGAAGTAATGTCACCTAACCTCCTGACCCGCGAACTATCGGACAAACATGCATTTGAGCTAGGGTCGACGCGTCGATCAGCAGTCATTGCAAGTGATCTCTCAGCGCTCGACGGACGACTAAATATCATAACCGGAAGAAAAGGAACCGGTAAATCGCACCTTAGCAAACTACTCGTCACAACTCTCGTTAAACACGGCGCTCCAGTGGTCGTACTTGATGTTAACGGAGAATACGTGAATTTAGGGCGCATGAACGGCTCAACAGAACCCTCAACCAAAATAGTCCCATTGATTCCAGGCGTCAATTTACGATTCTCATTGGCTGAAATCGGACTCAGCACATTCTTAGGAATCTTGGTTCACGCTCTCTCGTTGCCAGATAACTCGTCACGCGTCTTTGCTAGGATATGGCGCCAGCTCGAAGAGCAGAATTCGTTGACAATGGATGCGCTTCGCACGGCAATTGCGAATTTTGAATGCCACGAAAGCATCAAGGATGCGCTTCAAGCAAGGTTCAACACCCTCGATGATTCAGGAATCTTCACCAATGATCGTAAAGTTGCGCTAAGTCTAGACGAGGTATTCCGCAAACAGGGTTCTGGAATGGCTCTTGTTATTAACATGAAAAACCAACCATCCACTTTACGTCGGATAACTGTTGAGCTCTTCATCAGCAAGTTAACCGACCTTTTATCGTCACATAAGCTCAAGGGATTGTTCCTGTTTGCAGAGGAGGCACACCTGTACTTGCAGGAGACATATTGGGACGATATCGTCACGCGAATGAGACATCTAGGCCTCTTTGCGACATTCATCACAAACCAGCCTGATACAATTGATGGGGGCATCTATCGACAAGCAGACAATATTTTCATCTTCAACTTCTCCAATGAGCACGACTTGGAAATCGTTTCCAAGGTCGCTAAACTTGATGGTGAGACAATCAGAATGATCGTTCGCGAGCTCCCACCACAGAGATGTCTTGCCGTAGGCGATTTGGTCGGGAACTTCCCTATGGTGATTAATGTGCGCCCGCTAGAAGTTCAGACCATGGGTGCTACGCGCTATTTCTTCCAAGACGAAATTGCAGTCGCTTGAACCCCCTTACGCGCTTACCGCGAAATCGGGCTCAATGATGATTTGCTGGTCGTGGCCATGCGTCGTTGTATGAAAGAAACAATATGGCTTTCCGCATTCGGAACAGGTCCACTGGGCAGGGCTTACACACATGAATGAGGCGCATCTACTCATCTTCGCACCGGATTGCTAGCCGTAATTCAAGTCGATATAAGAATTGCCAGAATAGTAGCGACAACGTGCAACGTTCGCTTTTCTAGAAAGGCTAAATACGGTGCCGATCGATAGCTATTCGTGGATGATATAAGATGCCAACTCACGGCTCGTTAACTAAGGCAGGGAAAGTCCGTTCGCAGACTCCGAAAGTTCAGGCTCGCGAAAGACACTCTCCAATACCGAAGATTCGTGCTCGGCGAAACGCGGAGAAACGAATCGAGATGGGAAGAAAACCGGGTCAGAACTACTTACGAAGCTAAGACTACCGAGTAAGCACCTACAACAAATCGTGTTAACCTAGAGCAGTAGACTGAAGATTCTGCTTAGTCTACGCGACTTCTTTCTATACGCTCCGAGAGACATTATGTCCTCAGCATCATCCGACTTACTCAAGTTGTGTCATATAACGCTGCTCTTCACTGAGCTATTAGTGATGTTCACTGTTTCGATCGATCGAGAATATTACGACGATTAACACGTGTAATAGTGGTCGAAAGATTTAGAATGATGGGACTCGTGGCGGGCCCGGAGGGATTTGAACCCTCGACCTCCGGCTGTGCCGTCAGGATTTAACCTGTCCGCAGGCTTGCGCGATACTCTCAGCGTCCTGATCCTGACTAGACTACGGGCCCCGTAACACTTTAAAGTTTTTTGAGGCTTTAACTCTGCCTGCTGGCATACTTTGGCTGTCGAGGAATTTATTGAGAGTGTTGGTAGACGCTCGGAGAAGACAGCGGACGCTTATCAACGTGGGTTGGATCTGTTCGCGCTTTGTCATCATGTTGATTCACCAGATTTGCTTGTAACTCGCATCAAAGCAGGCAAACTGAATCAGTATCAGCTGTTGGATAAATTCATCTCGTTCATGAGTCGTGAAGGTTACGCTCCGAAAAGTATCTGGGGCTACGTCTCATCCGTCAAATCCTACTACCGTTACGAAGAAGTTGATTTGGATGATCGCAAATTCAAGAAGACCGTCCGATTACCCGTTAAAACGGAGATCAGCCTAGACCGCATCCCGACCCGACAAGAAGTCCGCGACCTACTCATCAACACGAATGCGAGAGGCAGGGCACTAGTTGCTTTACTTTGCACATCAGGCGTCCGTATCGGTGAAGCGTCGAACTTGCGAATAGGTAACGTG
The DNA here is from genome assembly GCA_050012795.1 of Bathyarchaeia archaeon. Classification (GTDB taxonomy): domain Archaea; phylum Thermoproteota; class Bathyarchaeia; order 40CM-2-53-6; family 40CM-2-53-6; genus FEN-987. Next base: position 32,769 of record JBEKGM010000036.1, read on the forward strand.
GATCTCGACCGCCTAACCGTAACAATACTAGGTACTAGAAGCAAGAGCAAAAAGACCAGAATCACGTTCATTTCGAAGGAAACGGCGCAATTCATCCGCGAATACTTAGGCAAGCGCATAGATCGGAAAGAGGAATGGCTATTCCCAAACGAGGATGATCTCTCGCAGCCATTGGGCCGAAACGCATTAGCCAGTGCCATTCATCGGCTTCTCGAAAAGCGCGGCCTACTCAAGAAACTGGACCCCGAAAGCTACACATATCAGCTTCACGTTCATTGCTTCCGAAAATACTTCTTCACAAACCTGATTCAATCAGGCGTAGAAAGGGGAGTCGCAGAATTTCTGGTCGGTCACAAGTTCGGGTTAGACGCGAATTACCTTCGCATGATGGAAGAGAAACTTCGCGTCGAATACGACAAGGCTATCGATCACTTCACTTTTCTGTCAGAAGCAACCGCGGAGCGCTTAGAGGATCAGCTCAAGAAGAAAGACGCATTACTTACATCCACGAACGAACGGTTAGCTAAGCTTGAAGGTCAATTCGAGACCATCATGAAAACCAAAATCACAACTTAATCTCTTTCGTCTTCTCGTATTTCTTGTGCTACGTAGAACGCCGCATAGAAGCAGACCAAGCCCAAGTCATGATCCAGACCGTGAACAATGCGCTCGCAGCCCACCGGATTCTAAAGAAAGAATGAACCTGACTTTAGGTCTCTGGTCTTTGGGTCTAGCGAACCAGATAAACGCCGATATTGATGTTCGCTGTTACCGGACCGTTGAACGGCTGCTCGTGAACTGTAGTTGGGGTACATGCGAATAATGGTTCCGTGATTTCCTGTAAATATTGAGGAGCAGACAAGAATCGTTAACGAGGTTTTCCAGAACGTTTGGGCGAGCAAGTAATAGTGAGCTTCACCGTCGATTCAGTGTACGAGGCACCGAGTCTCCGGCCACTACCATATCTTTTTCCTCATAATGAAAAGTGAAAGCGCATAGCAGCAGATTGGGAGCCACATGAGGCTGTAAGCGAGAGTGGGAATGAGACCGTTCTTTTCATATTGAAAATTAGGGTAATAGCACAATCCAATTATGAAAGTGTAGATGAGAAAGAGAATGAAACCGAGATACACGTTGAATTTGAAGACACCTAAGAGAGTGAACCCGTAGGCACAAGCTATAGCTGAGTACACGGCCAACGTGTAGCGGCTCACATGGTAACGAGTCTGTTCTAGTGACCCCAGCATGAAACGGATTTGCCGTCGCAGTTGCCGCGTCACAGTCTCGTTCTTCCGCCACATGAAGCAGACCGCGTTGGGAACGAACTCAGCGTTCACTCCCCTTTTCTCCAGTAGTTTCCCGTAAATAATATCCTCGAGAATAGTTCCCGTGGGCATAGGGTTAGCAACGAGGAAACTTCTTTCCACATACATGCATCCTCCGAACCAGTACCAGCACATCGGCACACTGTTATATCCTACAAGTCGGTTCTTCATAGCCGCCGTTTTCTCTGACAGTGAGTAAACAACACCGCTGCCCACCTTCGGCTTATTCCGTTCGAAGGCAACTTTGAACGCTTCAAAGAAAGTCGGGGTTAACACCATGTCAGCGTCTAAGATCAAGATGTAATCAGTGTAAATGGACTTAGCGTAAAAGTTGATTGTAGCAGCCTTATTCCCCAACTGGAGGCATCTATCATTCCCGACACATTTATCGTGACCAATTACAAATTCATCTGGCTGAACTGTTTGATCACAGAAACTTGAAACCAACCTCTCCGCTGCGTCACAGTCGTTGTGGCAGGGTATTATTACGGCTAAAGTAACCATGCACTACTCTTCAAGGTTCTCGGACTTATCAATGTGGGCAGCACAGAAAGGAACATTATCAGACTGAACAGTCGCTCGTATGCGAGCCACAAGGGCCGTTCAGGTGGTTTAGTATTCCTTACCATTTGATAGGATTGATCACGTCGTACTGTTGTACAGATTTTGGGAATTCCACGCTAGCAATATCGAAAAGAAGGAATGATGTATTCAGTGGTATTTGGCCACCTGTCAATTCCGCATAGTAGCAGCCTAAGGGTGATACGATGTCGTTTGCGATGTTGACGGCTGCGGCTCGACCCGCCACTTGTCTTGCCTCATAATATGGCACGTTGGCGGCTGAGGCGTAATCTATGTACGCGAAGAAATTGGTGGCTTCGAAGGGCGACATGTAGACGACGTTGTAGACCTGCGAGTATTTTGACATAACCTCTAGGAATTTCTCGTCCAGAGGGATCCAGCTATCAGGGCTGCTTGCGAGTTCACTGATAGGTACCGTTTACGTTGGATTGCCTTCCGCGGTCCTCTTATCTAGAGTCAAACGCCTGCGGGGAGTCCGATCAGGAAGCCTAGTTTTGAGAATATTATCGTTCTCGCTGCTCGGAGGCTTCGGTGCACTGGCAACAGGCGAATTAACCGCTAACATTTCACTTACGATTTTCT
>JBEKGM010000037.1:0-29730 GCA_050012795.1 Bathyarchaeia archaeon
CACTTTCATACATCAGGGAAGGACATAGCTAGCCTGAGATTGGATTATCTTGTTGGACCGGCCGCGATTGTAGACCTATCAGACATCGCGCAAGACTACGACGTCTACACGTCTAAGATGGTCGAAGACCGCGTGGAAGTCCGCGAGGACGATATCCTCATAATTCATACTGGGTACCATGCTTATGGTTGGGATCAGCCAAATGCTGATGAAATCAGGTACATGGTCAAGCATCCTGGACCAGACAGAGAGTTCGCGGACTGGGCGAAGAAGAAGAAGATCCGGTGGATTGGCGTCGACTGCGGCAGCGCTGATCATCCAATGAACACAATCATTCGAGATTGGATGCCTAGACAAGCACGAGAAGCCGAAACACACTTTCAGAAGAAATATGGGAAAAAACTTACCGAATATTTCACGGACGACAAGTATCAACTAATGCACCTTGAAATGTTTCCCTACGGGATCATTCATGCGGAATGCGTTGGAGGGGACATAGATCTGTTGCTCAATCAACGCACAACGGTCGGCTTCTTTCCTTGGCGGTTCGTGGACGGTGAAGCGTGCATAGGAAGATGCGTCGCAATTGTTGACGATAAGGAATACGATCTATTGATTGATAAGAAGTCCAAGATGCGTAAGACTCGGTTCGGAGACGCCATAGGCTGCAAATGAACCTTGACTGATAACCAAGTGCACATCTTCTTTTTCCATATGTGAACTCTCATCAAAATGGCTAAAATAGACACAACAAACCGTGACGGTGGTGTTGAATCATGTCATTCAAGCCTCCATGTCCAGTTACGCTGACTGAGGTAAAAATCAACGTTGAAGACCTTGAACCGATCCTTAGGCCGCCAGACTCACCTCTCCTAGCTAGGGAATATCAACCTCGACTACTGAAACTCCCCGACGGAAAGAAAATGATCGTAAGGATGGCTGGGCCCGACGACACTAAAGTATTGCTTGAGACCACTAAGCGAGTAATGAGCGAAGAGAAAGATTTCTATGACCTAGTTTCCTCTCGTGTCTACGCGGAAATTCTGTCAGCCTACAGAAAACGCGTAAAAGACTATTATTGCCTAATCGGCGTTCTAGAAGGCGAACTGGCCGCAATCGCAAACGCTCGACTCTGGGATGAAAAAGTGTGCATCAGCTTGCATACTATGACGTTCAAGAGGGGCGCTGGCATCGGTGCTCTAATGTATCTAGCGAAAATGGAGCATGCCTTCGAGAATCTAGGAATGCAGGAATGGTGGGCGACGTACGAGAGCTATACAGGAATCAGATATTGGGGTCTTGGTCTTGCACAATTCCAGAAACCTTACCCACAAATCCAGCACGAGCTGGGCGGAGCCCGGGTCTTCTTCAACACGAAAGAACAATGGTACAGTTTCGTAAAGCCGAAATTTGAGAAGCGACTCGGAGAGCGACCAGTGCCTCCTGACGTGCTTAAGCAATCGTTGAATCCTAGAACACCAGCACACATCGACCTTTAGTCTTCTGCGCGTCGACGCGCTGAAGACTTCCCTTACTGTTAATGGGTAATCTAGAGAATTTTGGATAATATATCCTCATACTCTTTCTCGAGTTTCGGATTTGGCTGCCATGAGACTTGCACTACGGACACCTTCTGGGATTCCAAGTCATTCTTGAAGAGCTCGAGCCCAATATTGATCACTTTGAGATCTGAGTTGAAGAGCTTGAGAATTTTCTCAACCATTCGTATTACTTCCCATGAGAGGAGTCTAAGAACTGCTTGTAGAACTCGTTCAATGTGGCTAAAGTCACGATGCCTCTTCGAGAGATCAGAGCGCTGGCGGTAACCATTAGAGCGTTAGTTGAAAATGTCCTCACTCCGATCTTTTCCAGTCTTTCTATCTGATCCGACCTACGTTGGGGATCCTGATCGGTACCGCATACGTGCGCCAATATTGGGAGCACACGGTGGTCGTTTTTAGCGATCATTTGTGCCTTGGAGATTGAATCGCACATCGCGCCTGCGGGGTCAGAGTGAGATCCATATCCTAACATAATGTCCATTATTATCACAGCAACTTCAGGGTCTCTGGCTTCTTCAATTAGTCGTAATTGCCGGACTGTGGGATCGATCATAGGATGAGCTCTTCCAAGAGTGAACTCCTCTTCGCCAAGATCTAGGATTGAATCCTTGAGGCTCTCGGAAGATTTAGGTAGCCTGAAGCTGGAATTCAACGGGGCATTAGAGTAGACGCTTCCGACTAATTGGTTTAATATTACAAGAGCCTCGTAGGCGAGAGTCCCTCCAGTATACAATCCTCTCACATACCTCTGTCTTCCTTTCAATTCCTTCCTAAGTTCATTGACAATCGCAAACAGTTCGTTGGGTGACATTGAAATTGAGTCAAAAGTAGCTTGAGGAGACGCGCGTTTCAAGGTTTCCAGAACCGCAGCGTGAAGAGTTCTAGTTGATGAGATTCGTGTCCCGTTTACGATTGTATTCGTAGACCACTCTGCGCCAAGGAAACATGTGACTACCGGTTTAGTTGTCGACTGAGTAACGTAGTCGAGGATTTTCTTCTTCACCGTTGCGTCAGGAGGTTTTGACACTATGACGATGATACTGGTCGAGGTATCTCTCTCCAAAGCTTCGATTGCCTGAAGCGTAGTGATTCCTCCTATCTGGTCCTTTACGTCTCCTCCGCCTGTTCCCAATGCCTGTGAGACTCCAAGGCCACAGTCATTCACGAGGACGCTTACCTCCTGCAAGCCGGTTCCCGCGGCCGCAACAATTCCGACGTTTCCTTTCCTAACGACATTCGCAAATGCGATCGCCTTCCCTGCAATGATCGATGTCCCTGCGCCCGGACCCATAACCAGCAGCCCCTTCGATTTCGCGAGTTTTTTCAGCTCAAACTCGTCTTCTAGAGAAACATGGTCGCTGAAGAGATGTACGTTGAGGCCTTTCTCAAGTAGCGAAGTGACAATTCGTCTAACGTGCTCGCCCGGTATAGACACTATTGCCAGGTTTGCGTCGGGCATGGACAGTAATGCTGCCTCGATAGTATGAAAGCGACCTTTCGAGGCTGTGGGGGGCTGAGTGAGTAAGGCTTCTATTCTCTGAATTCCATGATCAATTGCAGGTTCCGAATCAGCCAAGACAGCTATGATTAGATCGCTTGACGATGCACTCAAACCTTCACTGGTTAACAGCTTGAGTTTGTTGAGGATCTCCTTGTTTGTTGAAGTGGCCATCACAACGGCAGCATCTTTCACTCCTTCAATTTTCTTGGCTTCCTCAGAAAGACGAAGGAGTTGAAGTGAATCTCTGTAATAGTTCGTCTTCACTACATTTCTTACGATAGCCAAAGCGAAACCACGTGCGAGTAGTATCGTTCTTGAAGTTGTGTTGCGATATTAAAACGGGTCTCAGAACTCATTCATAGAGCCAAGCCAAAATCGAATTATACATTGTCCAATACAAACGGTCGGTGAGTTACTTGTCCAGTTCCATCAAAGAGCAGATTGAACTCGCTAATCAACGAGCCGTTCAAAGAATGATGGAATCAGATCCGGTTTGGGAAGGAGTCGGGATTGCGCGGAAGACGATTCCTAACATGAAGGATTTCATGCTCCTTCATGCGGGACCTCCGATCGAGTGGCCGCGGATGAGTGGCCCGATGAAAGGAGCAGTGATTGGCGCCATTATGTATGAAGGTTGGGCGACAGATGAAGGTGAAGCACGTAAAATCGCGGAATCTGGAAAAATCACATTTGAACCGAACCATCTTCATTCCTGTGTTGCACCGATGGCTGGAATAATCTCGCCAAACATGCCCGTCCTTATCCTTCGAGACCAGAAGTTTGATATCAACACGTTCTCTAACCTGAACGAGGGACTTGGCAAAGTTCTCCGATACGGCGCTTATTCACCTGAAGTAATTCATAGGTTAATCTGGATACGGGATACCCTTTCTCGAACCCTTGAAGTCACAATAAGCGAGGTTAAGAAGAAAAGTACGGGAGTAGCGATCAAGCCTATTATTGCACAAGCGCTCACGATGGGTGACGAATGTCACAATCGCCTAAACGCTGCAACGTCGCTAATACTTCGAGAAATAACACCATACATGTTGAGTGCAAATATCGATAAAGCGTCACTAACCGAATCATATGAGTTCATCAATCAGAACAATTTCACGGCGCTAAACTTGGTAATGGCCGCGGCGAAAGCGATGACTCTTGCTGCACATAACATCAATCACAGCACGGTCGTGACTGCGCTCACCAGAAATGGAACTGACGCGGCCATCTGGGTGAGCGGCCTGGATCAAGAATGGTTTGTAGCACCTGCACCCGTACCAAAAGGCGTATGGTTCCCAGGCTACTCTGAGAAGGACGCAAACCCTGACATTGGAGACAGCGCTATCACGGAAACCGCAGGGTTCGGGGCCTTTGCAATGGCAGCAGCACCGAGTATCGTATCCTGGGTTGGCGGATCAGTCGCATACGCGATAGAAAATACTCAAAAAATGTATGAGATCACTCAGACCAAGAATAGCAACTTCCTTATCCCGTTCCTAGATTCGCAAGGAACGCCCACAGGCATCGACATACGCAAAGTTGTAAGGACAGGAATCACGCCCACAATCAATACGGGAATAGCTCACAAGAATCCTGGAGTAGGGCAAATCGGGGCAGGCCTCGTGACATTTCCAATCGAACTCTTCAAAGCCGCGCTCAAAGGCTACGCGAAACGATACGGCATCTGAGAGTCCTCCCGTTGCCAACTCTGCATGCAAACCAAATCGGATCGCTCGCAGCACAAGCACTCAACTTGGACGAAGAGTCAACTGTCGGGCAGGTTATTGCGACATTCCCGAACTCATTCTATGTTAAAACGCGAGAAGATCAATTACTATTCATTACTAACCGTTCACTTCGTTCACCAATTACTATCAACGTCGCATATTCCGGCAGCTTCACCGACAAAGTCAAACCGCTTGAACTTGTATACCTCCATGACGGGCGACTTTGCACTTCGAACCTCTCAATCAAGTTCACGAATACTCCTGCCGAAGAGGAGAAGGTCCGCTCCGACAGTGATCCCCACTATCCGAAATTGACGGCGGCATCGATGCTTCTCTCAACGATCCTTAACGTAATAGAGAACGGGGGAAGCGTTCTGGATCAAAATCAACTTATGGTGCATGATTCGATCGGTGATTTTGTCAAGCATGGAATACTACCTCTCAGAAACAAGGAGATTCCGTACGAGTTTGCGGCGGCAGCGTCGAAGATCATCGGATTAGGACCAGGCTTCACACCATCAGGCGACGACTTTCTGCTGGGATTCCTAGTCATCTACAATTCACTCTCGCCGGCTATTGCTCGCACGCCAATCTACCTTGAATTCGAGCAACTGTCAGGAAGAACGAACTGGATCAGCGCGAAACTAGTAGACTACGCGCAACATCTGCAAGTCGACGACCAATTGCTGCACGTGATTCAGTCGATGTCAGATCAGTATGCAGATACTGTGACGGCGCTCGAGGCACTGATACCACGCGGTCACACATCAGGAATTGACATATCAACAGGAGGCGTGCTAGGCCTGAGCGTCGTCTGTGACATTGTGTTAAGACAGAGAACCACTGAAGCCGTTGCGGCAAAGCTCGGCTTCCTATAGACAATAGGAAGTTTGATTCTGAAGCTCTAATAGAATCGAGGTAAGATCTCTAAAAGGAACACCCCCATGGCCTCAACCGCATCACACGATAAGCACGAAGCCCGCGGAGCCGGTTTCAAACATCTAACCCCCACTCGCGAGGCAATTCAGAAACTACTGCAGAATCTCTCCGTCAAACTCGAAAATGAAGAAGTGGCTGTTGACATGTCCCTGGGCAGAATTATCGCCGCAGATGTTATCTCAAGTGTTGATGTACCGCCTTTTGATAGATCAGCAATGGATGGTTTTGCGGTTAAGGCTGAAGACACGTATAGTGCGTCAACATCCACACCGATCACTCTACGATTGGTAAGTGAGCTGAACATTGAGGACACTCCTAGAATGGAGGTGGGAAAGAAGCAGTGCGCTTCGATCGTAACAGGCGCTCAGTTACCAGCAGGCTCGAACGCGGTTGTTATGGTCGAATATACGAAACGATTGAATGATACGACGATTGAAATCTTTTCAGAAGTCCGACCTGGGGAGAACGTATCTCGCCTCGGAGAAGACGTGCCGAAAGGTGCAGTTGTTCTCAGAAGCGGAACAATGATTCTTCCACAGGACATAGGAATGCTGACGGGACTGGGAGCACGACAAGTAACCGTCGTTAGAGAACCGCGAGTAGCAGTTATGTCCTCCGGAAGCGAATTACGGGACAATTCTAGCCCGACAGGAAAAATCGCTGACGTAAACCGCCCAATGCTAATTGCAGCCTGCCAAAACTTGGGATGCAATCCAATAGATTTAGGCATTGTAATTGATGATTATGAGGCTATTCGTACAAAACTTCTGAGGGGCCTTCAGGTAGCGGACATCGTCCTTGTAACGGCTGGAACCTCGGTTGGATCTGCGGACATTGTTCCTAAAGTCATAGACTCACTTGGCCAACCCGGAATGCTAGTGCACGGAGTCGCCATGCGCCCTTCCATGCCAACAGGATTAGCCGTGGTAAATGGCAAACCGATAATATCACTTCCCGGCTACCCTGTCTCGGCCTATCTCGCGTTCATAGAATTCGTGCACCCACTCATCGCTCATCTCCTTCGGACTCATTTTCTGCCCCCGCCAACAGTGAAGGTGAAATTAAACCGTCGAGTCCCAGGCGTCCTAGGATCACGAACCTACGTTCGTGTAAAGGTCACCAGCGATAAAGACAGCTTAGTTGCTGAGCCCGTCAGAACTTCAGGAGCTGGAATTCTTAGCAGCCTAGTTCAAGCAAACGGCTTCATCATTGTACCAGAAAACGTGGAGGGATATGAGGAAGGAGCACTAGTAGATGTGGAACTCTTCCGTCCTAAGGAGAACACAAGTTGAGCGACCGAAAAGTATTCCGCCGATTGCAGAGCCTAGAAGAAGCCAATCTTGCACTTCGAAACTTATGGAAAATGGAAATTCATTCGGAAGACATTCCACTTACAGAAGCCTTGGGAAGAGTACTCACGGTTGATGTTTCTTCGACCGTAGACGTGCCCGGGTTCGACCGCGCCTCAATGGACGGTTTCGCAGTCAACGCTGAAGACATCTTCAACGCAGATGAACAGCACCCGATTCAGTTGAAGGTGATTGGAAACATTGAAGCAGGCGATTCTTCGTCACGCAAAATCAACAGAGCGCAAAGCGTCGAGATCGCAACTGGCGCCCCAATCCCAATTGGAGCCAACGCAGTAGTTATGGTCGAATTCACGAAAAGAATCGAGAACAATGTACAGGTCTTCAAACCAGTATCCGTTGGCGAAAATGTAACCGCGGCCGGAAGCGACATAATGACTGGTGAACTACTCCTGCGCAAGTCTCAGGCAATCGGGCCGCGCGAAGTCGGCCTACTCGCGGCCGCAGGCGTCGATAATGTCCGAGTTTTCTCAAAACCTCGAGTCGCCATCTTCTCGAGCGGAAACGAACTCATAAAATCAGGCGAGACACTCAATTTCGCTAAACTCTACGACATAAACGGTCCAACAATCGCAGCTGGCGTGACGGAATGCGGAGGCGCCCCCAAATTCTACGGCATCCTACCGGACAATTACACCGTCATAAAAGAACGACTCCGGTCCGCGCTTGAAGAAGTGGATATTGTGATCTCGTCAGGCAGCACATCATCAGGACCAGGAGACATCATCTACAAAGTAGTAGAGGAACTAGGCGAACCCGGCATCATCGTTCATGGACTTTCCCTGAAACCCGGCAAACCAGTGGTTATCGGATTAGCCGGCAACAAACCCATCTTCGGTTTGCCCGGGTATCCCACATCAGCTCTGATGATATTTCACATTCTGGTCGCCCCCGCAATAAGACAGCTAGCTCAAATCACCGAAACCAAGGCGACAAGCATCCAAGCAACTGTCCCAATGAAATTCTTCAAGGCACGAGGAAGAAGAGAACTTCTACCAGTTCAACTCATCTCACAACCTGACGGAAACTTCTCCGCCTACCCAATGCAAAGCGGATCAGGAGCAGTCAGCTCATTCTCATTAGCAGACGGTTTCGCTGATCTTCCTGAAACCCAAGAGTTCCTGGAAGAAGGAGAAAAAATCAACGTCGAACTTTTCGGGAAAAACCTGATTCCCCCCTCACTCGTAGTGATCGGAAGTCATTGCGTAGGAGTGGACATAATATTCGCGCTTCTGCATGACCATGATTCAGGCTTCTTAGGAAGAACCATTAACGTCGGCTCAGTTGGCGGATTCCACGCTGCGAAACTGGGCGAAGCCGATGTGTCAGGCGTGCACCTTGTTGATGAGAGTGGAGAATACAACGTTTCATACATGTCAACCTATGGCGTGGAGAACTCAACCATTCTAATTCGCGGCTATGACCGCGAACAAGGCTTAATCGTACAACGCGGAAACCCCAAGAACATTAAAGGATTCGACGATTTGCTCAGAAAAGATGTGACATTCATTAACCGCAACCGAGGATCCGGAACCAGACTCTTAATTGACAAGTATCTAGCCGAGTTAGCCCGCTCATCGAAAGCCAGTCCATCAGAACTGGCTGTCCAAATTCAAGGGTATGCACATGAGGCGAAATCGCATTCCGCTGTCGCAGCCGCAATAAGGAACCACCGAGCCGACGTAGGATTCGGCATTCGATCCGTTGCTGGAGAACTCGACTTCATCAAAACGGATAACGAGCATTACGACTTCCTAATACCAAGATCCCACGAGAAAAAGCAGGGCGTGAAACAGTTTATCCAAGTTCTGAAATCACCAGAATTCTCTCAGGCTCTGCGAGAGAGAGCACCCGGCCTTCGTACCAACGACCAAACTGGCGAAACCATATTCCCATGAAACCATTCGGCATCTGAATCGGCACTTTCTTGGCACATTCTGCGTTCCAACTCTGAGAATTATAGCAGCTGCAAATAAGCCCCCTCTGAATTGACGTTTTACTTACCAAAGAAGAACTCCACAATGGCACCAATTCCAGGCTACGCAGGAAAGATCCTGAGAGTGAACCTTTCCAGTGGCAAGATTACCTCTCAGGAATTAGATAGGGAAATGGCCTACAACTACCTAGGCGGAAGCGGATTCGGAACCAAGATCCTATGGGACGAGGTTGGCCCCGACGTAGAACCATTTTCTGCAGAAAACAGGCTAATCTTCGCGATCGGCCCATTTACCGGAACAATCTATCCTACTGCAGGCCGATTCGAAGTCATCGGCAAGTCACCGCTTACAGGAATTTACGGTGACGCAAATTCCGGAGGACACTTCGCACCCAAACTGAAACAATCCGGATTCGATGCTGTCGTATTCCAGGGAAGATCTCCAAAACCCGTGTACTTGTGGTTACATGACGGTGCTTCGGAGCTCTGTGACGCTAAACAAGTTTGGACTCACGGCACAGAAGACACCGAGAAAATCCTCAGAGAAGAGATAGGGGACCCACAGTTGCAGTCAGCCTGCATCGGTCAAGCAGGAGAAAACCTGGTCCGATATGCGGCGGTAATGACACATGGTTGCGCAGCCGCCAGATCCGGCCTGGGCGCGTTAATGGGATTCATGCGATTGAAAGCGATTGCCGCCCAAGGCAATACTCGGACCACTGGCGCTCACAATGCCGACTTCGTTAAAGACGCGTTAACGGCTCGACAGGAAGTGCTAACCAACCCGTTCACGCCCGGCCTCTCGAAGTACGGCACCGCACAGTTAGTAGTACCAATGAGCAAAGTTGGCAGATTTCCAACGAAGAACTTCCAGCAAGGCCACTTCGAGTTCATCGACGATATCAGCGCCGAAGTATTAGTCGAGAAACACTTCGTACGAAGAATAGCTTGCGCCTCCTGCCCAATCGGCTGTCATCACATAATGCAAGTGAAAGAAGGCAAGTACACGGGCTGCACAAACGCCGTAATAGAATACGAATCAATCAACGCGTTGGGATCCAGAGTATGGAACCGAGACCTACCTTCCATAATCGAAGGAGATCGTCTATGCGACGACTATGGACTGGACACAATCTCCACGGGAGCGTCCATAGCCTTTGCCATGGAACTCTATGAGAAGGGAATACTCACCAAGAATGATACTGACCTTGACCTTACTTGGGGAAACCCTGACACCATGATAGAGATGATACACAGAATCACCCATCGAAAAGGACTGGGAAACATTCTGGCAGAAGGAGTTAGGAAAGCCGCCGAGAAAATTGGAAAGGGCTCAGAATATTACGCGATGCACATTAAAGGTCAAGAAATCCCATCACAAGACGGTCGATCTCAACAATCGATGGGCCTGGCACAAGCAACGTCAAGCCGCGGCGCAGACCACCTGAAAGGATTCCCTACAATCGATGAAATGGGATACCCAACTGAAGCTGTGAAACGTTACGGAGATCAATACCTTCCTGAAATTGTGGACGGCATACAGACGAAGTACAAAGCAATGGTAGTAATGGACGGCGAGAACTTCGGAACAGTAATCGATTCGATCGGCATCTGCAAGTTCGGAACATTCTTCCCACCGGCCCTATACTGGGACCGGATCGCGACTGCACTGACCCTCATAACAGGATTCGACTTAGACATCACAAAGGTGAAGCAAATTGGTGAAAGAATCGCAAACCTGCAAAGAATGTTCAACGTCAGGGAGGGCATCACGAGGAAAGATGACACGCAACCTAAGAGATTGCTCGTAGAAAAATCCCCCTCACCAGGCCGAGCTAAAGGGCACGTGGTTTACTTGAAACAGATGCTAGACGATTACTACCGGCTTAGAAACTGGGATGGAGAAACAGGCATCCCGACCCCTCAGAAGCTGAGAGGGCTGGGTTTGGGGTATACAATCTCAGTTGCGGAAGAGAAGAGGCGAATAGCACTGGCTCAAACGGAGAAAGATCGATGACTCTGCACGATAACTGATCTCTGAGCTTAACCCCAACCGACCTTGCAAACTAGGCGTGGTAGAAGATGCACGCTCAACTACCCTATGGACATTCGCGACTTTTTGCAAGCATTCCCAAATCCACGCCAGCAAAGGGTGTTCAGTCAAAACAGTGACGCTTCAACCATTGAAGAAGCGTTGAATTCTTGCAACGTTGTCCAAGGGGAACAGGTTCTCGTGACACCGGAAGGACCATCGCTTATTCTGAAGGCTGCGTAATTCACTCAGCGTCTTTCGCTCAGGTTCGTTTGCTTACCCCGCGTACTCGACGGCTTTGACCCGCTCGTCTGACAGTTCTCACTCTTCTTGCGCGACGCCGTTTCCGTACGCGTGAACGCTTGGAGGTCCACCTGCCGACTATGATGCCAACCCCAAGTATCAGCAGTGCGAAGATAATCAAGGGGATCAAAGGTGAGCCACGCACGGTCATTGTCTTTTCATTGAGAATAATAAAAGTGCCATTTGGCAGATTGCCATACACTGCACTCTCAACCCAGTAGGTTCCTTGGTGAAATCGCGCATCGATAGGAAAAAGTACCGAGTATGTACCCTGATTCACGTAATTCCCAGAGGCACATTCCGTCCTGACACCATTTTGATCGTAAATGCAGACCCTATAGCTCGCGTTAGCCACAGCTTGTGTCTCAATAACCAAAGGTTGTGACGAGATCGTGATGAGACTGCCTGAGAACAATTGAATGCCCTGTATTGTGTCGCCTTGAAATGCATTGATGTTCTCAAGGTTCCGAAGAGGTTCACCGAAGTAGAGGCTGTTTAGTTGCATTGACACCCCATCAGTTTGCGTGAACTCACGAAGAATTAAGGGACCGGAGGAAACTAGTAATTGACTGACAACAGAATCTGATCCTGAAGGGTCGCTTGACAACCTGCTGGCGGGCAACGCGAAGAGAGTTGTGAATGCGTTTGCCGCAAACCTATCAGGTTGGGTCAATTCGATTCTAAGTGTCTTCTGGTCGAGTGTATCAGCTCTCTTGATCTCCATCATTATAGTGTAAAGCGGCGAGGACGGTTTTGTATTCTTGATCAACCAGTTCATAGTATCTACAACGTCATCGACCGTGATTCTTTGACCGTTGCAGAAAGTTGCGTTCTGTCGAATGACAACAGTGATCACCGTTCCATCGTCGCTAACAGTCCAACCTTGGGCGAGAGCGGGTTTCAAGCCTCCTTGCTGATCTGTAGAGGCTAATGGTTCCGTGAGCAGACTAAGTGCAATCCAATCTGCTTGATTTGACGACACGGTTGGATCCAAGCTGCCGAAGTCTGAAGTGACTCCAATACGCAAAGGCGGCGAAAAGGCCTGGTCTTTCAGGAGGTTAATGACGGTACTGCGGACGGTCTCGCCTATACTCCCGATCACTTGATTAACGGGCAGCCGCGGATTTGCGACGATTAAGAAGTTTTCAGAAAACACTGGAAGTACGGGTAGCTCCGCGGCCAAGATTTCTTGACATTTCTCTGCCGCAGTTCGGATTTCCTCCGGGTTATTTGACGCCAGCAGTTGAGTCGCATACTCGTCATATGTTGAGTTCCTGAATCCAACCAGGTTAGTTGATAGCGGAACAGGAGAGACATCGTTCTTGCTGTCGAAAAGGGTGTAAAGCCAAGTAGGAGCAGCGTTGGCAGCTTGTGAATCAATGAAGATGTCGAACGTGTAAGTTCTCAGTGCTTCGTTGAAATCTATACTGGACATTGGAAGGCTAACGATAGGGAGTCCAATACTCTGCATGTCCTCCGCGAATGAGGCTGCTGCAGCTACTTCTTGCGGTTGGGTTAATCGGCTGATGATGGTCATCAGCCGCAGAGTCTGATTAGTTGAAGGATCAATTCTGTACGACGAGGAAGTTTCATTGAATCCCTCACTATCCAGCAGAAGTTTAGCCATACCGGGATTATACCCATACTGATCATTGACAATCGGCCACCCGATTGTTGAGTAAGCCGAGGAGAAAAGACCTGGACCCAGACCCCTGCCGAAACTTCCCAAGCTTTTATTCAGCATTCTAGGCCGATTAAACGCGAGAAGCATTGCCTCTCGGAATTTGGCATCGTTCAGAGGCGAATTTCTCAAGTTGAGTCCGATGTACGTAAAATCGTAACTTGGGATGCTAACGAGTTTAACTTGCGTGCTGTTCTCAAGTGGTTCCAGAGCCTCAAGACTGATTTTGTCGATCGGCAGCATTTCAACCTGTCCTCCCAAAATACCTCGGACGGCATCAGGAAGAGAATTGTACGAACGTAGGATCACACTATCCTGGATCTGAAGAGGACTCAGCCATATGACGGTTAATGCGGAGACCAAGACGATTAGCGTTAATCCGGTAGCTAAGAGGTAATTCCTCTTCAAGTTAGGAGCCTCAAGAAAAACCTACGTTTAGCGTGAATGATTCTGGGTAGACTGCAAAGGAAGATGCCCCAAAGAGAGTGTTGTGGAGCACAATTAGGTACAGACCCGGCGTTATGCCGCCAGCGAAAAGAATCTCTCGAGGCCCGTTCGTACTCGTGCTCCAACTGAACTTACCACTTCCGATGTAACTTGTCTTAGGATATTCAGAGGAAGCCAGCAAATATCCTAAGGGGTCAGTCAAGTGAACTTGTATGTCTGTCCTCGAATCGAGCCAGCTAACGTTAATGCTAATCTTCTGAACTCCTTCTGGAATTATCAAAGCGTATGTGCGCCAGTCGCCGGACTCATATCGCCAGTTCCAGTCGAACGCACCATAAACCGCGTAGTTATCATATGGAGGCCCGAGAGCAGTTTCCTGATAATTGCCGGCCGCTTGAATCGGAACCATAACAGAGACGGGGACAATACTCTCCCATCCCGCATCTCTCACTGTGATGAACCCGGCGTATACCCCTGGAGAAGTAGAGTTCGGAACTTGGAGTGTCGCGGTCAAAGTTTGTCCGTTGATGTTCAAGTTAGTAATCCAGTTCCAGGAAGATCTTCTGTAGTACCGAACGGCTAATTCAAAGGGTATAGTTCCGTTTCCTTGGGTCAGAAGAAGCCGCGCTCTGATGATTCCAGGGAACTTGTCTAATGGTTTGCTGACCACAAGTTCAGATGTCGTGCTTTCGGGAGCACCATTAGTGATTCTTGAAAGTGACCCGTCGCTATTCAAATTGTACAATTGTGCAGCCAGGAAATTCTTCACGTCAAATGTCGTTATGTTAGCGAAATCTTTGAAATGTAAGAGGAGTGTAACTTTCATCAGATCTGTATCTGTCGGGATATCACTCTTTGGAAGCGTCATCCATGTCACATGACCTGCCGTAGAGTTTTGATACGATCTTGATCCGATCAATTGGAAAACGTATGATTCCGCCTGAGGGTTGGTGGCATGGTATAGGTTGAACGAGGTTGATGCTGAACTCCCCGGGCTCACAATTCCTGCAAACCAGTTAGCTGCTCCCATATCCTCGTCCGGAATTGCGAGTTGATAATTCTCTTCCCAGGAGTTCGCAATGATCTTGCGTGTTGAATTCCATGTAGCCATAGATTCAACGAAGAATCTTCCCGGGAATCGAGGATCATTTCCTTCAGCAGATGCCGCAACTGCTTGGTAAATGTCGACGCGGCCTGAACCTTGCGTGAAAGGATCATAGTCCAGGTCATGCGCAGTACTGGACAGAATCGACTTAACCAAGTCAGGTCTGGGCGTCTGTCCGCCGTGCGTATCTCGATATTCCTGAAGCAGTAGCGCAATTGCACCTGCGGTCACTGGTGTCGCCATACTGGTTCCTCCGAAGACATCGTAAGCTTTCGTGCCATTACCGTAGCCTGTGATGGACGATTGATCTGCGAAGCCGAAGGCTCCCACATCCACTACGTCGGGTTTAGGTTCACCTATAGTGGTGGGTCCGCGCGCACTCCACGGTACAACCTCATCATAACTTCCCGCCACTTCATCCTTCAACGTTAGGTGAGGTTGAGCTCGGTATGCGTAACTAGTTGAAGCCCCGACGGTAATTGCGAGAGTGGAGGCTGCCGGCGAAGTGGTTGTTCCGTATCCGAAACCTCCATTGCCTGCCGCCATCACCATCACAGTTCCTGGGTAAGACGGGTCAAGGTAGTGCGGAAGACTGAATTCGTCAGCGAGTTGGCTCATGTAATCCATCCCAAATGTTGAACTAAGATCCCATATGGGGTCGGAATCTCCCCAGCTGTTGCTGATTATGTCCGCGCGATGGTTCCCGGTGTACTTGAAAGAGAAATCTATAGGATTCCAATCAAACCCAGCCGCGTAGTACCATCCAAAGGTTACCTCACCGAGCCAGAGGGCTTTTACCCCCATCACTTTCGCGTCGGGAGCTATGCCCGGAAGAGAGATCAAAGTACCGTTTTTGTAGATATCGCGTTTTAAGACACCGCGCGATGCGGAGTTTGATGCGGTACTTGTCCCATGACTTTCGAAATCGAAGAAGACGTTAACGAAGTTGCCCTTCGGGTCTATTGGAGGGAGAAGAGAAAAGTAATGCCCAGTCCTTCCACTCAAATCTATTCCGAAGCTTAACAGGCCAGCACTGAAGTCTGGAACTCCGTCATGATCAGCGTCGAATGTGATTATGTCAGTTCCGCCAACCTTGTGAGGTGTTTCATCAGCGAAGCTGTGATCATTCCAGGATGGATCGGGATCGAGCCATTTGAGTCCAACTCCCAGCGATTGTGATGCGTCAGCGTTCAGTTTCGTTTCATACTGTTTAAGGAAATTGTAGTATGCGGTCGACATGTCAACTACAACAGTATCGTAAACGTTCGGCGTGGTGGCATCCACGACGACTAGAGGAAAGTTGATTGTGACTGTGTCACCTGACACGACGTCTTGAATGCGTTCTCGGAGAATACCGAAGTGGTAGTTTCCGGATTTTGATACAACTTGAGGTGCAACGTAATCATAGTGCAGTGTCATGGATTGCACCGTTGGAACTGCACTGCTAGTATCAACGTAGCTGGCAGCGTTCCAGACGTCGACGGTAAGGTTTTTGGTTTGCAGAAGGTTTCCAACCCGATGCACAACTAGGCTGGTAATTACGAATCCCTGTCCGTCAGGATCGAATGAGATCGCTTGGCCTAGGCTGTTTCTGGCAACGGCCTGTTGGAGATCAGGAATCCCAAAGTCCGTACCTGTGTCTACGATAGCGATCGTAACACCTTTCCCCGTTACCCCAAGCTGATTAACCCTGTCCGCTCCAATAATCTGTCTGACTCTATACATGTCAGTTGCAAGTCCGTTTGCATAAACGTCAGCATCAGGTTTCATCCTGTCGAAGCCGATCTGCACATCTGGATAAACGTATGATACTCCCTGCTGCGCCGCGAGTGAAAGAAGTCCACCTCGTTTCACTTCCCCGTACACAAAGAGCGGACTATTTGGCTGACCGATTGGAAACTCGCTAGTCATATCGTCAAGAACCGTTGACACCCCATAGCCTGGGTTGAGGGCGGCGAAGACGTAGATTGAATCCCCACTAGTATGGAGTCTCGATGTTCTCTGACCGTCAAGATAGTTAACGAGAAGTGGATGAAGTTTTGAGATGGAGTCTTGCGCACTCAGCCCGTAGCACGCGCTTAATGTGGATCCGGTGAGCAGTATGATGATTAGGAAACCAAGAAATTTCGTTGGCGGCAAAACAATCTAACACCCGTCTTTTTCGTTGATATTTCAATTTTGTTATGAGATTAATTATGAAACTGATGAAATGAGATTCCTACGAGCAATAATGATACTGTCGTGATCGTGGAGTATTGACTTGCATGTCGTTCTTTGTTCTGATGAAGTAAGGCAAGCTATTTCAGTAAGTGATTGCTAAACCCAGGTCCCTGTTGTCTCAAATGGCAGAGATACAGGTGGAAGCGAGAGTTGGCGACTCACTCATCCAGGAATATGGCGTCAATGTTGACGCAACTGCGCCCGCCAAATGCAAGACGCAGCTGCTAAACAACGTTAGAATCTTCAAAGTCACATATTCTTCTTTGGATTCTTACATTGTTGATACTCCGCCCATTCGGAGGATTGCTTGTCATCCAAATGTAGTGGGAACAGAACTCGAGAGATTGATGTTAGAGAGCGCTGAAATTACTCTCAAAGCAATCTTAGAACTCGCTGGAGTTGATACGAAAAGGGATGGAGTTCTCTTCGAGCAAATTCTTCGAGCAGCACCTGGATATCAACTTCACAATGCAGCTGAGAAATTGATCCCTAACTCATTCAGAACAGTATTCATTCGACCGCGCTACACTCACACCTCATACCGCGACCATGACGGGATTATTCAGAGGCAACTGCAAGTCGTCTACGAAGATTTCGCCAATTTACAGGAAAATAGTAACATAGTTCTGATAATGCAGGATACAGTAGCCAGTAGCCGCTCTGCAGTAATTAGCATCGAACGCGTGCTGCATCATTGTGAGAAAATTGGATCTCGGATTCGAAAGTGGATAGTCTACGGCTTCGTATCATTAGAAGGATTGAAGTTGCTAGATCGAATCGCTCAGAGCTATGGTATACCTTTAACATGTTTCGCACTTGGAAACTTGACAGCCCTCTGCGCAAATAATTATGATATGCCGCTCTTTGGGGTTGATGAATGGTTATGGCAGAAGAACGGTTCAGTCAACAAGATTGGAGCGCTCGTGGATCGATCAACCTTCATGGATTACCTACCCGAATTCATTCCTGGTGCTGACCAGCCGGGTGACTGGTCTGCAAGGCAAAGTAGATTGTTTACGGGCACCGGATACGAAGATGGAAATATTGATGGCCACTTAGAAAATAGCATCCGGCTAGTTGAGAGTCTCCTTAAAATAGGAACATTCGCCGACTGGCAAGAACGAATTGCTTACACGGAACTCCAACTAATGAAGGAAAAACTTGCTAAAATAAAGAGTGAAAAAGTGCGCGCAATGAAGACTTAGCGAGTCTCTTGCAATCGTCAATCTTCTTGCGATTGTACCACGAGTCCTCAGACGGAGTCCGAAGAACAACCTAAAGCAAAGAAGAGGTACCTGAACTTCCTTACCCACTGATGGGTCTGCGATGAGCAGTAATGAACACAATCAACGTGGCGGCTCCAATTAGCGAGGTCACGATACTATACTCAAACGCAACCGATCGTCCGATTGCAGTCCAAAGGAACCCGAAAGCTGAGTTGGATACAAATGAACAAAGGCCAGCCATCACATAGTAGAGAGCATACGCTGTCCCCTTTAACTCGGGTTTCGTAAAGTCGGGGATAAGAGCTCGTGACACGGCATCACTTATCGAGAAATAACCGCCAAAAAGAAACGCGATTAGGAACGCATACACCCAGCTACCCGAAAGGATGAGCCCAGCAGCAGATGTGACGAGAAACACGAAGCAACCAATGATTAACGTCTTGGCTTTCCCAATTCTGTCCGCCAACATCCCAACTGGGACGCTTAGGATAACTGTGGCAAGATTGAGGACGGTGTAGACTAGCGGGATGTTACTCTCGGTCACTCCCAGAGCACTGGCATCCAAGAGTATGAACGAGTAATCGTATGCCCCCACAGCAAATACGGATAGAGCAGCCAAGAGGAAGATGAATTCGCGATTTAACACAATTCTAGCGCTGGCGAACACGTTTCTCTTCTCGGATGACCGGCGTGAGTCTTTCACGAAGAATAGGAGAATGATCACAGAACCAAGACCTGGAATAAATGAAAGCCAGAATATTCCTCGAATCGCAATGAAAGGAATAGCGACGAAAGCTATGAGGGGACCAAGAACTGCGCCTACTTGGTCTAGACTTTCGTGAACTCCAAACGCTTTACCAGCCTGCGACTTCTTAATTGAATCACTAATGAGAGCATCTCTCGGGGAAGTCCGCATCCCCTTGCCCGCTCTGTCAACTACCCTTACCGCGAGGGCTTGGGTCCACGAGGTGGCTACGGCGAATAATGGTTTAGCAAATGAAGACAACCCATAGCCGAGCAAAACAAGCGGTTTTCTCTTACTCATCCTATCCGTTAGGATTCCTGAGAAAATTCTGAACAGGTAGTTAAAGGCCTCTGCTGTACCCTCAATTATTCCAAGAACCCCCACAGTCGCGCCGAGCTGAGTCACTATGAAGATCGGCAGGATTGCGAAAATCATTTCGCTCGATACGTCTGTAAGGAGGCTGACATAACCTAACCTGACCACGTTCTTGAATCCAAGCTGAGCCTCATTCTCTTCCTGGTCGGCCATTCAGTACTACTGCTCCTCAAGAACAATTGGAGTTAGGTGCCATGCTGAACACAAACCCATGTTGAATATTCAGCGTCGTAAAATACTATTGCATTCGTGTTCACGTGTGTATCTGCGTTCGAGTTCAGTGTCGTTACGTCAATCCTTGAAGTTGCAGCACTATCGCTGTTTATGGTTCTTCAAGAAACACTAACATAGACCATGATACCTGTTGCGCAACGCTAGAGTTTCTGACAATTAGGACAGATGTAGCTGGCTGTGCTGCCCGTTCTGATTTTCGCTATGCGAGTTCTACACGTCGGGCACGGTTTACCTGTTTTATAGGCGACCAGGAAATGCTCGGGCCCGTAGTTCCCGTTTCGCCCATACAAGTTTCTCTCATACCGTAGACCACCTAGTCTTAGGCTTTGATTCAGAACTTCCTGTATACTCTTATGAAGAGCTTGAATCTCGCGCGGCGTGAGGGTGGGGATAAGGCGAAGAGGATGAATCTTAGCTTTGAACAAGGGATCCTGAACGTACACGTTTCCGATCCCGGAGATATTCCTCTGATTCATCAAGAAACTCTTGATGGCTCCGCGCCTACCGGAGAGGAAGGACGCGAACCTTTCAGCGGTAAGTTTCTTGTCGAGAGCTGAAATCCCCAAATCGTAAGTCATCTTATGCTTGGGCAACTCCTTCTCGGATACCAAGTGAATGTATCCGAACCAGAAGAATGAGGCAGTTAGCGCGCTCTCATCTTTGAAGCTGATTCGGAGCTGGTACTTCTGTGGAATCGTGGCTTCGTTCTTATGGTAGATTAGGTCGCCACCCATTCCTAGATTCAGGAGCAGGATGTCTGGGTGCAGGTTTGTGAAGAGCCATTTTCCCCTAGCGGTGGTCTTATTGACTCTCTTGCCAATGACTCTTCGGAATCTTTTAGCCGGCAGGTTAAGGCATTTGGGTTGAGTTATGTGAACGTCGGCAATTCGTTTGCCTGAGAGTTGCTTGGTCATTTGCTTGGAAAGGTTTGCGATTTCAGGGAGCTCTGGCATGATTCATTGGCTCTGAATTGAGTGTGAGTGGAATTCATTCTGGAAATGGACATGTGTCTAATGCAGTCTTAAGCGCGGTCTCAGATCCTTATTTCTAGTACATTCTGATTGCTTTCACGTTAGCAAATTCCAAGAGTCCGTAACGTCCAAGTTCTCTTCCAATCCCGCTTTTCTTGACCCCTCCGAACGGGACTCGCGGGTCGGAAATTACAATGTTGTTGACGGTGACGATTCCGCTTTGGATCTCTCTACAATACCTCTCCGCGTCTTTGAGATTCTGGGTCCAGATTGAAGCGCCTAAACCGAAAGGTGATGAGTTCGCTACAATGATGGCTTCGTCCGCGTCTTCAGCAACGTAGATTGGTGCGACCGGTCCAAACACCTCCTCCTTCATAACGGGCATCTCTGGAGTCACGTTGGTTAGGACGGTTGGAGGGTAGAAGTAGCCAGGCCGATCAACTCTTTCGCCTCCCGTCTCCACTCTTGCCCCCATTTGCATCGAAGCCTTCACCTGTGAATCAACCTCTTTGAGAGCCTTTTCCTGCACCATCGGACCGATGTCCGTGTCCGGTTTCAACGGATCTCCGACTTTCAACTTTTTCACTTTGCTAACGAACTGTTCCGTAAATTGGTTGGCGACGGATTTCACAACGATGAATCTCTTAGAGGCTATGCAACTTTGTCCACAGTTAATGAAGCGGCCCGTTACCGCTCCTGTGGTCGCTGCCTCGAGTTCAGCATCTCCAAGGACTATGAAAGGGTCGCTTCCTCCAAGTTCGAGGACAGTCTTCTTCAGATTCTTTCCAGCGCGCTCTCCAACCTTCATGCCAGCACTAACACTTCCCGTGAAGCTGACGGCATCTGTTCTCGCGTCATCGATCAATTGGTCAGCGATTCGTGAGTCACCGAGTACGGTTTTGAAGCAGCCGGCTGGAAATCCTGCTTCGTCAAATGCTTTCTCCAAGTTGATCCCGCTTTGAGGAGTTGCGCTCGCTGGTTTGAACACTGTCGTATTTCCGACGCATAATGCTGGAGCTGCAAACCTGCTGAGTTGCCACATTGGGAAGTTCCATGGCATTATCGCGGCTACGACACCGAGTGGGTCGAATGCAACATAACTCTTTACTGCATCCGTCTGCACGGGTTCAGGAGAGAGGAATTGTTCAGCGTTCTCAGCGTAGAACTCGAAGGCCCACGCGCACTTGGCCACCTCCGCCTCTGATTCACGAATGATCTTGCCCATCTCATTCGTCATGACAACCGCGAGCTCGTGCTTTCGCCCCCTCAGAATCTTACCCAGCTTCGTGAGGAACTTCGCCCGTTCAGAATACGAGACTCTTCGCCAGTTTTCGAAACCCGTCCTTGCGTTTCGAATACAATCCTTGACCTGCTCATGAGTGGCAATGTCATATTCTTGAAGTAGTTCTCCCGTAGCAGGGTTAGTTGTGTTGAATTTCATTCCAAGTCGTCTTGATGTGGAGAGTTCTGGCTTAAGGAAACTTCGCTCAACCCACGAGATCGGATATAAGATGAGTAAATGAAGCCGACTGAACATCTACATGGGCGGTCATTTCTCAAGGAAGACTCAAATCCATAAAGGGATATGACTAATGTGAAGATTTCATGAAGATCTGCCATAGTTGTGGCGCTGAGCTCCCTGATGCCGCAGCCTTCTGTCAGGTTTGCGGTGCGTCAACTCGTGAAGACCGTGGTTCCTCCTCAAGCGGTAATCAGGTTGTAATGCCGAAAACTATCTTCTACCTTGCAATGATAGCGCTCGCCATAATGGGAATCGCCACAATTGGGTTGGCTATGCGAGGTCCCACTACGGTTACCAACACGAATTACGTAACTCAGATGCAGATTGCTACCGTCAGTGTCAGCTTCACTTCCAGCGCAACAATGACCGTGATGTCAACTGTGACTGTAGGGTCAGCCACAACCGTTCCTGTTGGACCACCACCGATTTGGTTCAACCAGCAATACTGCGGCTACCCTTTCAATCCGAATCTCTGCAATGAAGGCCCCCCAGTGACAGTGCCCGGTCAAATAACGAACGATTCATCATGCGTAACCCTCTACGTTGGAACCGGACAAACGTACGTCGTGTGGAATCTTCCTGAAACGCTGCCTCCGGGAGCGTACCAAGTGTACGGATACGTTTACCCCAATTGGCCTCCAACGCAACCGTTCCCACCCTACCCATTCCAAAAAATCATCTGCATCGGAACCCCAATGTGGGCCATCCCGCCTTATGTCCAAAGCTACTAAGGATTCAGGCTTGAAGAAACAAATTGCATTCCGCATAACTTCTGTCTCAGCCAGAAACTAACCAATCAAACGTCAATTCCGGTAAGTGTCTCGCCCTCAGGAGTTCGATCAGATTTTGTTTTGGGTAATAACGAAATAGGCGTGCGATAACATAGCGAAGCGGCTGATGTTGATTGGTAGAGTGCACGGCAAGTCTTGACTGGAACTACCGCGGAATGCGAACGTTGGTGTTGGAGAATCGCCAGCTGCGACTTGTTTCACTCCTAGACAAGGGTTCAGACATAATCGAGCTAGTCTACAAACCCTTGGACGTGGACGTCTTATTTCACGCGCCCACAGGATATCGGAAGCCCGGTAGCCTTACGGGAACCTCAAGCAGATCCGATGGAGAATTCATGGAATACTACGGCGGGGGCTGGCAAGACATTCTACCATTTGCTGGAAACGAGACGATCAAACACAGATTCGGTGAATGGGGAATGCATGGTGAGACACCACTGCTTTCGTGGGACGCAACAATCGAGAACGAGTCACCTTCAGAGGTCACGGCTAAGCTCTCAGTGACCATTCCCCGGTACCCATTCCGCGTGGAAAAATGGATCACGTTAGCTGCAAATTCAGCAACTGTCCGAATACGCGAGAAAGTTGTGAACACTAGCAGCCAAACCCTAGAATACTGTTGGCTTCAACATCCCACTCTCGGCAGTCCGCTAATTGCTCCAGGTACAAGAGTTACTTTGCCGGCGGAAAAGGTTGTGATCGATAAGTCAGAACCTTGGGGCCGCCTTAAGGCTGAAACCAGTTACAGGTGGCCGCACGTCGAAGATAAAACTGGCAAACCAGTTGACTTGAGTGTGCTACCAAGCAACGAAATAGTAGCTGATGAGACAGTCTTCATCACGGACTTCAAAGAACCGTGGTATACAGTAATCAATCAGAAAATGAAGTTGGGTTTCGCGTTAAGATGGGATCCGTCAGTCTTTGAGCACATTTGGTTCTGGCAAAGCTACCGAATCCCCGACCACCCATGGTTCGGCAAAGCCTACTGCATCGCGTTGGAGCCGTGCACAGGCTACCCGGGTGCCATTGAACAATTGAAGAGAGGCACCATAAAGAAATTGCATGGAAACGAGACAATCGAAACTAGACTGACCGCCACAGTCTTCAGTGGCATCGAGAACGTCAAGTCCGTTAACACAGACGGAACCATCGTGCCCAGTTAATTCAGCACGCTGGCTAAGCAAGCGAAAATCTTCACGACAACTCTAACACCTTTGAACCATCACTTCGGTACGGGTATGGAAAGCGGTTCGGAGTAAGAATGGATAACTGTACCCAGGAAGAGATCGATGGAGTGGGTATGAATGGTGACGGATAGGAAGTTTTGTCGTTTTAACAAGCAGGTCGAAACGATGCCTTTCGGCATGTCAGAGCCACCTGAGGGAGGCCTCTGTTTGTCTGCTTTCCTAGTCATTACAAACGAACGGAATCCGAACAGTGTGCTAATGGGGCACCTTAACACGAAAGCCCCTTGGGACCACATCGGAGCCTTGGATTCCTCACGAGTTGAAGCTCACAGTAAAGGTTGGATGCTGCCGTCATCGCATCTTATGCTGTATGAATCACCACAGGGAGCGGCTGAGAGAATTCTCAAAGAGCAGCTCGAAATAGATCTGACGTTAAGCGGACCAGACGTTGTGTCCGAAACCTACATTCCAAAAAGGTTCCCGGAGTTACCACGACACTGGGATATTGAGTTCATATTCAAGGGAAAAATGTTCGAGGGCAGTATCCCCAAACCGTTTGCATGGTCTGAGCTAGCGTTTGTTAACCTGGACACCGCGAATAGATCCGAAATCGCCAGATCACATGAAGACATTCTGGAATCTGCAGGTTTGGTCTTCAAGCACTCATAGATCAAGAATACCCTCGACAATCCCTGTGACAATCTCTATTCTACTAAACTCCTCTCGTTAGATATTGCCTCTCTTTCGGCTCCTTCTGTACAACCACACTCTGAGAAGTGTTGATGCTATAGCTCCAATTGCTAAAGCAGTCAAGAACGGCACTTCCCAATCAATCATAGTCAATTGCCACATCGTGATACGTGGACATGACTCATATTTCAGCACTTGACCAAGTTACTCTCTTTCTGGACGCGAGTATGGTGGAAGGCTTCGATAGCCCACTTTAATTATAACGCGCGCGTCATATTTTTCGTCAGACTCGTCCTATCCCTCTCCTCTTCAACATACATTGATTGGAGCGTACACCGCAATCCTCATGCTTGCAGGATACCTGATATCCTTCCTCATCTGATGCCTTAGCGCGTTAAGTAAAAAGGGAGCAGTCTATGCGGAAATTTCGTAGACTACTTGCACGTTCACGGTCACCTGTAAGCTTCCAGTCTGAATCGGTGTTCCACTGCTAGGCACATTCAATTTGGCGCTGACGTAAGGTTGATAGACGTAGGCTGGGGTGACGGATACCACTCCCGTCACTTGAACTCCGAGAGCAGTTGCCAGAGTCTGAGCTTGGTTTGACGCATCTTGAACCGCTTTCTGTAGAGCTTGCTTCTGTAGGCTTGCGTAAGTGCCGTCTGTGAAGGTGAATGTGATTCCGCCAACCTCGTTTACTCCACTCTGGGTAGCAGCATCCAACACTCGGCCAATCGACGTCATGTCCTTAATGGTCACCTGTATCGCGTTGCGAACTGAGTAGCCGACGAGTTGCTGAGTTGTGGTGGTGCAGGTGATTGGTTGTTGTGGACTACTTGCGGTGAGGCAGTTGTTGGCTTGCGAGTAGACGGGTGTTAGGCTGTAATCAGTGGTGGTTATATCGTCCTTTGCAATGCTCGGGTTTAGAGAGCTTAAGCCTAGTATGGCTTGCATTACATTACTCATAGTGTTCGCGTTCTCTTTTGCCGCTTGGTCTGCAGTTGGGGCTTGAGTGTTCACAGCTAAATTGAGTAAGGCCTCATCGGGTGCTGTTTCGACAGTTCCAGTACCATTAACGGTGATAGTTTTCTGGTTCGGGTTTTCTGGACCTCTAGCGATCATAGTTGGCCGCATGATTGCGAAGACGCTCACTATGACGAGAGCTATAATAGCAAGTGCAGTCAGGTAATTGCCTTTATTCACATCTGTCAAGGTTCTCAACACGCAATTGATGCACAGGACCATTTAACCTACAGTTTAGTACATGACACGATCATCTTCGATGAGAAATGGAAGGTGTTACGTGCTTCGTACTACTTTCTCGAACAGGCAAACTATCTTTGAACTTAGCGTCGGATCTGATTATTGGAAATAGCTATTATTCAACAAGCTCCGAAGGATTCTTGCGGTTCTTGGCTCATAGAAAAATGGGAAAATCGGCGTTATAGCTAGGACAGTCGGAATCTGATAATCGGTCCTCGGAGTTACCATCGTGCCCATTCATCTTGTAAGAAGCGGTTAAATTCATGACATAAGGCATTGTATTATGTGATCAACTTTGGTATACCTCAAAGATGAAGGCATTTTCGACGCATCAATCGATAAGATATGGCGATTTCTTCAGGACGACAACGCTAACCACGAGCACCGAGGACTGACGTTCTCCAAGGTTCTTGAACGGTCTGGGAAACTAATGGTTGTAGAGATGGATGCGACGAGCGCCGACGGGAAGACGTTCAAGCAAACAGCCAAGTTCACCTTCAACCCGCCGAAAGGTTTCGACATGGAATTCCTGTCAGGTCCAATGACTGGAACCAAACACACTCACACTTACACTCCGATGGGAGAGAAGACGAAGGTTGAAGTTGCAGGCGAATTCAAAATTCAAGGGTTAGATGAGCAAGCAACTCGTAAGGCTGTACTAGCTCAGTTGGAGCAGCTCTTTAACGAAGACAACGCGTCCTTGAGACAATACAAGTGAAGCTGAAACCTTGAGATCTGGTTCGTGAAAGGTCAAAACCCTACGTGGAGATCACTACAGAACTGACTGATTTGAAAAATCAGCGTGGAACGCTTTCAGGGAATTCGTGTTGTGAGGCGACTTCCTGAGAATTCTCACGCAATTATCTGCTCATGACCATGAGAGGAAGCTATTGCATTACGTGATATGATGCTGATTCTCCACTGCCCTGAACGAATCATCTAGGGCTGAAGCTATCTCGTCAACATGCTCCTCGGTTATGATGAATGGTGGCGTCAGGAGTATGTGATCGCCGAGGATACCGTCAGCGGTTCCGGTTCCAGGGTAGACTATGACTCCCCTCTCCATGGCCTCCTTCGTAACCGTCGCGGCCACCTTCGCATCTGGCGGAAACGGTTCCTTCGTCTTCTTATCCTTCACAAATTCAATTCCGATCATGAGACCCATACCTCTAACATCGCCAATGATCGGATGCTTCTCCTGAAGTTCGGTCAAACGCTTCATTAGATATTTCCCGATCTCTGAACATTTCTCAACCAGATTATTCTCTTTCACGTACCGTAGGACCGCTAATCCTACAGCAGAGGAGAGCGGGTTCGCGCAGGAGGTGTGTCCTCCCACAATGTTCGACTTGCTCTTGATGAACTGTTCAACTATAGAATCACGAACTATTACCGCCCCGATTGGCGTGTAGCCTCCGCCGAGTCCTTTTGCGGTTGTAATTATGTCAGGTGAGACATTCCAATGCTCGATAGCGAACCATTTACCAGTTCTTCCCATTCCACATTGGACCTCGTCAGCAATGAATTTCATATCGTACTTGTCGCAGATCTCTCTGATTATCGGATAGTACTCTTTAGGGGGTGTAGTAGCACCCGTGGTGGCACCTACGATTGGCTCGGCTATGAAACCAGCTACACATGCTGGGTCCTCTTGTCTAACCACTTTCTCCAAGAACGTAGCGCAGTCAATATCACAGTCGGGATATTCACGTCTGAACCAGCATCTGTAGCAGTATGCTGGGGGAATGTGTGGCATTTCTTTCAGTAATGGCATGTACTTGCTACGTCGAAAGGTATGACCCCCAACAGAAAGTGCACCGAGCGTGTTTCCGAAAAAGCTCTGCCAGCGGGTGATGATCTTGAACTTTCCTAGGCTACCTCTCTCAAAGTAGTATTGACGCGCAATTTTGACAGCGTTATCAGTGGCCTCAGATCCACTGTTGACTAGCCAAGTGGTTGTCAATCCTTTTGGAGTGATTTTGGCAATCTCATCACACACTGCCTCTGAAGGCTCGTTTGAGAAGAGATGCATAGGAACAAAAGAGATCTTCTTAGCCTGTTCAATCATAGCATCGATGACAGGTACAGCGCCGTGACCAATCGGTATAGTGGCATTTGCGCCACCACTCGCATCAAGATACTTCTTACCATGTTCATCAAAAACGTAAACACCCTCTCCTCGAACAATTCTCACATGTGGTCGGAAGAAATCGCGATAAAATGTGTGAGGAACTTCCATGATTATCCAGTTCAATGTCGGTTTGGGACGCGATTAAAATAATGTGCTTAGTTTCTCTCGGTGAAATTTGGAATGCGCACTCCACGCTCTTGTAAGTCTAAGAAGCGAACTTGCCAACGCCACCGCAGGCAAACTTTCTACAACTATTTAAGCTGAGTCAAATGACAGCTCTAGAGAGGATGACATGTGCGATTTCCAAAAATAGTGCAAGTTGAGCAGAACATCAATACTCAGCATTTGGTTGACTATTCTGCCAAGCTGCGCAGCGAGCTTGAAGCCGTTGGCCTTACACGTTCAATTAAGAAGGATATGAGAGTGGCCATAACTGCTGGGAGTCGGGGCATAGCGCACATTCCAGAAATGCTTGCTATCATAGTTGATGAAGTCAAGAAGGCGGGAGGACAACCGTTTCTTTTCCCAGCGATGGGATCTCACGGCGGAGCAACTGCAGAAGGACAGATGGAGATTCTTAGCGCGCTAGGAATAACCGAGACAGCGACTCATGCTCCTATTCTTGCAACGTCGGAAACCAAGATTATTGGAACTCTCGATAACGGTGAACCAGTTTACATTGATAAATATGCTGCCGAGGCCGACGGAATAATCGTGGTCAACAGAATCAAACCAAACACTGACTTCAAGGACGAGATTGAAAGTGGACTAATGAAGATGATGTCAGTAGGCATGGGAAAACAGAAGGGTTCCCGAATGGTTTTCTGGCATGGGCGTGAAGGATATCATAAAACCTTGAAAGAAGTGGCCCGATTAATCCTGGAAAAGATGCCAATTTTTCTTGGCGTAGGAATAGTCGAAAACGCGGCAGGCGAAACCGCGGTCATAAAGGCAATTCCTCCAACACAAATTGAGGAGGAGGAGAAGAAACTTCTTCGAATCGCAAAAAGCATGGAACCAGGAATTCCGCTTAAGCAGATTCACGTTCTCGTAATCAAGGAAATTGGAAAGGATATCAGTGGCACGGGGATGGATACGAATGTTGTGGGGCGTTTCTGGCTATTAGGAGAAGCATTTCCCGAACTACCTGAAATAAATAGGATAGTAGTACTCGACCTTACAGATCGAAGTCATGGAAATGCAGTAGGCATCGGATTAGCAGACTTCACAACGAGAAGACTATTCAAGAAAACCGATCTTTACACCGTTTACTTGAACTCGTTAAACGCCGGGTCGCCAGAGACCGCGAAACTCCCGATAGTTCTCTCTGATGATCGTGCAGCAATCTGGGCGGCGCTCAATACGTGTGGCCCCGTTGAACCGGAATCAGCGAAGTTAGTAATCATCCGCAACACGATGAAGCTGAACCGGTTTCACATATCAGAAGCATTAATTCCTGAAGCGGAGCATGCCAACCTGAAGATCATAGGTGAACCGCAAGAGATGGAGTTCGACCTTCTCGGCAACTTTCAAGTGACTTCATAGTGAGAGGCACTGACCACTGCGCAATCAGCCCTTCGTTAAACGGCTAGCCGACCAGATTGTCTGGTTGTTTATGACAATGTTGGTTGTTAGGAGGTTAGAGTGATTTTGCCGTTTTGGATGATGGTGTTGTCGTCGATGGTTAGTGTCGCTTTCGTTATTACGCCTGGAAAGTAGAAGTCTGTTTTGCTTGCGCCTCCCACATCATCATTACCACCAATTCCAACAGTTAT
>JBEKGM010000038.1:0-35199 GCA_050012795.1 Bathyarchaeia archaeon
TGAAGAACGGGCCCCACTGCATAACGTGGACACACTCGGACGAAGTCAATCCTGCACTACTAGACTTCCTAAAGAAATAGAAGAAACTCTCCAATCCTTTTTCAATAGGGAATAGATCACGTGGCGGGCGGCTATTGGGCGGATTATCCTTCTGTGCTTCTCGAGAAGCTCGACAGCCAGTCGCTCGTCTTTCTGGGTTAGGGAACTGTACCCGACGATGTCCGTGAACATTACCGCTGCAAGTCGCCTGTCTTCGGGCACAGTTCCGTACTGCGCGACAAGAAATTCAGCCCAAGCCTGAGCTAATACCTGATTGGCCAAATGAGTGCTCCGTCCAGGCGCTTGACTTTGTAGAGTTCAAGGTTCGGAAAGTATGCGTGTATCTCTTTTCGAATCTAATGATTGCCACCTCGCTCCCGAGAATCGTCGGTAATTTACCATTGAGCTCCCCCCGCCGAGTAAGAGAAGGCCCGAAGTCACTGAGTTAGGATGCGCCCCGTGATGAGTGTTCTACCTTTTTGCTTTGTCGAAGCGTGCTTCCACATCTGACCAGGAAACAACGTCCCACAATTTGTCTACGAAAGCTCCTCGGTCGTTCTTGTATTGGAGGTAGTAGGCGTGTTCCCACACATCCAATACCAGAAGCGGAATTGATCCTTGCACGGTTAGGTTCTGATGCTTCTCCGTTTGAAGGGTGAGGAGCTGTTCAGACAGCGGATCGTAGGCGAGTATTCCCCAGCCTGAGCCCTCCACGGTCTTTGCTGCATTGCTTAACTGCAACTTGAAAGAATCAAAACTGCCAAAGTCTTTGTTGATCTGATCGCCAAGGTTGCCGCCCGGTTTTCCACCCGCTTTCGGGCTCATGTTCGTCCAAAAGAGGCTATGGAGGACGTGACCCGAGGCGTTGAACGCAAGATCTCTCACAATCGCCTTAACATCTACGTCCTTAAGACCAACAGCTCTCCCCTTTTCGAGTTTCTCCAAGGCACCGTTCGCACCATTAACGTACGCTGCATGATGCTTGTCGTGGTGTAACCGCATTATTTCCTCCGAGATTGCTGGTTCAAGAGCATTATACTTGTAAGGCAAGTCCGGAAGAACATACTTCTTCGCCATCCTTTCCACCATTACCAGATAATCCGTCGAGCTTCATCAACTTATTCATCACTGATTTGCATTTGGCTAAAATCAACGTACGTCCAGATTCGGAAAGAGTCCAGTATCAAAAGACACATAGGTTTGTGTGATCTCGTATTTGGCACTGGCGAAGAATTTTGCCTGGTCCTTTTGAAATTTTGCTGCCTTACACTCCGTATCTAGCATTGCTGCTAAGAATCTGGGTCGGTATCAACATGGTGGGCCATGGATATCCGAAAATCGGTAAGGGTAGAAAGCAGACTGTTGATGCGATGAAAGGCTTTGGGGTTCCCGTGATCGCCGTCTATCTACTCCCGTAACTAACCCACTATATGAGTCATTTTAAGTGCTTAACTCGATGTCGGTTTAAGGTCTTAAATCGATAACGATTCTGAGTAAACGTACCTTCCTGTCAGTCTGCTCTGTAGTACCTCTACAATGAGTACGACTACCTCAGCGTCAGCTCAAGGCACGCTGATGATGGTATTTATCCAGTCTTTTGGAGAATCTACTCGAAATCTCACTCACTAATTCGAGGAAGGTTGAAGAGGCTTGTCTCTTCAGGTGGCTTAACCTTCCTGAAGAACAGCGGCAGCGCTACGGATGATACGACGTAACAGATAACTCCGGCAACAAATGGAAGGGTGAGCAAACCCGCTCCTAATAATTCTCCACCGATCAAAGTACCAAGTGAGGTACCTAGCCCCATAGCTGTGTAAGCGAATCCGATCGTTGTGGCTCTCTCACTGTCGCTGACGACACCCATCATATAGGATTGCAGAACCGCCCAGGATATTCCATACGCTACGCTGCGAATTGCGAATAGGGTCGCCGCCGCATTGAAGATCGCAGTGAAAGGCATAACCGCGAGCATGCAGGCTCCAAAAACTCCAGTCGCTGCCGCAGTGAATACGGTCCCTCTCCTCTTGACGATCCTCGGGATGATAGGTATCGCAACGATTGTGGCCAGGTTTGCAACCGCCATCCACAGGCCTACGGTGCTCTCAGAGACTGCATATCGCAATGTGTACCAAGTTGGAAGGAGCTGCACCAAGACTCCCAGACCAAAGCCCGTGAGTGCAAGGACAATGGAGAACATTGCGATCTTTGACCACGAAGTGATCGTAAATCCAATTCTGCCCGAGAAAATCCTCTTTTGGGTGAGTTGGGGAAAAGCCTGCTCGATTCCTGTTGAGGTTTGACGATCGATGCCACTCTTTCGTTCTTTCAAGAACAAGATGGGGATTACTGATACTACCGCTAGTCCCGACATGATGAAGTATGATTCAAAATGCGCTGCCTTGGCACTCTGATTGAAGCTAGAACTGAACAAGCTTGGTAGAAAGCTCAGCGCCGAGCCTATAGTGAGGGCAAGAGTCCACGAACCCTGTAATATGCCAAAGAGCGTCGTCCTCTTGGTGTCCGAGGTAGAACTGGCAAGCATTGGGATGATTGATGGATTGACGATCGCGGCGGCCAAACCTCCGGCGAAGCCCACCCCGCCAATAATGCTGGCGATCGTGAGCCAGGTCGGGTCGAGACTCAATCCGAAGATGGCGTAGGAAACGCAGGGAAGGAGGGTTCCGACTATCAAGAGCTTCTTCCTCCCATACTTGTCGACGAGGAGTCCGAATGGTATCAGTCCAATCGTGTTCGCAATTGCACTAGCTGAGAAAATGATTCCAATTACGGAGGGGTTGTAGCCGATCTCAGCGAGGTAGACCAGAGGTACAACATTAATGTAGCCAACTGGGATGGAATTCAAGAGAGTAGAGAAGAGAAGGAGCCGCCCATCGCGAGTAAGGAGACGTTCCTGCATTCCTACTCCACCAAGTATCTAGTTATTGTGACCTTAAGTATACAACTATATGAGATGCCATACGCAAGATCCTTCGCTTGTTCTAAATTGTTATGAGATCTGAATCGATAACGAATTAAGACCTTAAATCGACAACGATTTTGTTATGAGACCTGAATCGTTGCACTATCGTAGGCTGCGGGCTGCGTCGGAAGTAACCCGACCATTATCGTATACGAACCTGCTTGGTTTGGCACACTCCAATCATAATAAGCGGTTGATTGCAAGCTTGCTGCTACTTTCACTTGAACCACGTCGAAAGTTAAGTAGTTGCCGGGGCCGATGACTTGGATGGTAACATTCGCGTTCAGTGGCATGCTTGATGGATCGAATACAATGATTTGCATCCTCACTGACTGACTCCTAGATGCAGTTGCTGGTGACCTTAGGAGTAAGGTTGGAGTTGGCGTACTTACACCAGTAACAGTCAACGATGTTGGAGAGCTTGTGGATCCTGCAAGTTGACTATTGCCGCCCCAACTTGACTCCAGCAAATAGCTTCCTGGATATGGGGGAGTCCATGACGCTGAATAGCTACCAGAAGCATCGGATGTGACACTCATCAGAGTGTTCCATGTTGTTCCCGCCTCGGAGCTTATGTTGATCGGTACTTGAACCGCTCCTGGGTTCGGTAGGATTGAACCTGACAATGTGACTGATGATCCAACAGTAACCGTGCTGGGCGATGTCAGTGAGATGGTCGTGAGGGGTCTGGTGAAAGTGGTGAGCGTTACGGAAGTCGATGTAGAGGTAGTTGTCTGACTACACAATGTTATCGTCGTCGTGGTGACAGTAGTTGACGTTGAAGTTCTAGTCGTGCTAGTAATTGTAGAAAACGTCGATGTGGTTGATGTCCCCGTAGTGGTTGTAGAGGTCGTAGATGTTGTGCTGGTGGCGACTTGAATAATGACACTTGTCGTCGATGTTGTGCTGGTGACTGAGCACACTTGATAGGCAGTGGACGTACTCACGGATGTCGTTGTAGTCGTAGTCGAAGTCTTCGTCGTTGAAGTAGTAGAGGTTGTTGTTGAACTGATGTACGTTGACGTAGTTGTAGTAGTCTGTGTGGCAGTTAGTGTGAGTTCAAGAATTGTCAACTGAATCGAGTTCGAATTAGTATTGGTACCTACATCATAGACCCAAAACTTCTGCGGGCCCAGAGGAATATCGGTTGGAACCACCATTGTACCGGCAACGTTTCCGCTGCCATCTGCATTGGGTTCGTTAAAGTTGCAAATGGCGCTTACCGCATTATCTGTCGTTAGGCACGCGTGAATTTGTCCGTTCGGTGTGAATCCGCTACCAGTGTATTGAATGGTATCTCCTCGATGATATGTGGTCAGATCAGTTCTCACTAGTAGTTGCCTAAATATGACCCTAAGGTTCCCGACGCATGTGCCATCCCACCCATTGCTCGCAAACTTGACTGTTGTAGTGGGGGACGTGAAACTGCCGAGAGTAATACTTGGAGCGTGCCCACTACTATTATCCCATCTTCAAAAACGTAGCCTGAAGATGGTTGCGCTGCGAGCTGGTACATGTGTCCAGTATGTATCGGTGCTACTTGCAGATCCGAATAGGAAACACCATCAAGACTGAATGATCCAGCACTTGAACTTGGACTAACATAAGTACAAACAGCGTAGTGCACATTACTCAGGTCCAGTGCCAAATAATCCCCGACCGGTGTTCCCCATCCGGTTACTGGATTCCAGCCGTATGCAGCAGAATAATACCCATTGCTCCCGGTGGTAATGGGGTGGAAGTCCTGTGAATAGGAAGTTCCGCTCGCAACATGGTATATTGCGGGACCAGGAAAAGAAGCGTAGAGAAGCGAGACGGAGGGTGAAAGCCTCATGATTCATCTACCCCAGAACACTGCGCTCATAATAGTTGATGTGCAGAAGAGTATGGACGATCCCCGGTTGGGCAAGAGAAATAACCAGAACGCGGAAGCTAATATCGCTAAACTTCTTGAAGTCTGGCGCGCTGCAAGCCGTCCAATATTCCATATTCAGCATAGCTCGCGATTCAAGGATTCTCCTTTTGCTCCCGGTTCAAGTGGGCATCCGATCAAGGGAGTCGTGGCGCCGAGAGCCGCAGAGCCCGTCATCCAGAAGAATGTTAGCAGCGCCTTCATAGGGACGGATTTGGAGAAGCAGCTTCGCAGCCGTGGGATTGGTTCGGTTGTCATAGTTGGTCTCGAGACGGATCATTGCGTCTCGACAACGGCTCGTATGGCAGGGGATCTCGATTTCGAGACGTACGTGGTTTCCGATGCGACAGCCACTTTTAATCGTGTTGGGTCTGATGGGAGACATTTTGATGCAGAGGAGGTGCACGCTGTCAGTTTATCGAGTCTGAACGGCGAGTTCGCAAAGGTGGTCGAGACCGCTGACATATTGAGATCTGAACTAAAACCATGAAACTCCAAAATCAGTTGGCCCTCACCCTGCTAAACGTAAGCACTAGAGTTTTCGATAGTGACGTTAAGGCCGCTGAGGGATAGATATATCTGAATCCACTAGCGGCCGTTTAGGAATAAGGTGTTTTTACTCTGACTGGTTCAAAGTTTGCAGCTTTTCTTTTTGCTGATGCTGAGGGTTGGGGCACTTATGCGTTTGTTCCGCTGAGAGTTGTCGTGGCTGCTTTCTGGTTACATTCGGATATTCCACGATGGGCAGCGTTAATGTCTGGATCGCCAGAAGCGAACGGTCTGGTTCGGAATCTATTTGGTGTGGGCATGGTGGTGCCGTTAACCTATTTTTTCACTGTGCTCGAGACTCTCGCGGCGATTTCTTTCATCTTGGGGTTTGTGACGCGGTTGGCTGCTGTGTGGGGAGTAATAGAGTTCGCGATTATCGTTACTCCTCTTCTTTTGAGTGGCAACGTCGGACAAGGTTTGGTGCATGCTTTGCTATTGACTGCGTCATTGGTGTTGCTTCTAAACGGAAGTCCCACGCTGAGCATTGATGGTTTGATCGCGAAGCGTCTGAAACCCAATCATAATTGATTGGTGAGGCTTGCAGTTCCGTAAGCTACGATTAGTTGAAGCTCAAACCTCTACGTCGCTGTTAAGCGCGAGTTCGAGTTTTCGAGTTATTTGTTCGTTATCTACTCCTAATGCGTGTTCCCAGACTTCAATTTGGGACTTCACGGGTATTACGGTTATGTTCTTGTCTTGGAGTACCTGCCATTCGTCTGCCGACTTTTCGTAGTTCCATTGGGGTAGCAGGAATTTCTGAATCTTTATCTTCTTTGTTTGGGTTGCTGCGAGGAATTTGCCTGCTCCTCTCCAGCCGACTCCGCCTACGGGGCCAATATTCCCTTTGATGTCACCTTTCCCAGTCATCACTACCGTCGCGCTGACACCAAGTCCTGATAGTTCGGATATGGCTGCTACGCTGAAGGCTGCTCCTAGGCTTGGGCCGCTTACTCCCATGCCTGCAGCGCCTTCGAGCGGACTTATGACTTGGAAGGTGAAATCGTATTTGGATATGTCGAGTTTCAGTTTTTCACGGAGGTAGTTACGAATGTACTCGATAACGTTTCTTGCACTCTCCACGACGCTCACGTCTTCGACGGCTGTTGCAGGTCCAAGGACCGCTGCCTTAGCTGCTCCTGTCACCCTGACCTTGCCGGTGCCTTGTTTGTTGACGGTGCACTCTGTCAATAGTACGATGCCGCGTCTTCCTTGAGGGTCTGTTGCGATCCCGTACGCGACCCCTCTCTGAAGTGTTTCTACCATTAGGCTTTCTTGTGCTTCTATCAATTCTTTGTCGAGGTCTTGTTCGAGCTGTAGCGCCGCTTTCTCGAAATGGTATAGGTGGATCTTGTAGTTGTCAGTGAGTACTTCTTCTTCAGAAGTTGGGCCTTCGCCCGTTTTGCGGTGCATATCCAAGACTTCTCGGAGTCTTTCAAGGTCTTCTCTGAACATTCTTGCTGCTCGTTGTCGGTGTTCTTCGTCTCCTTTGTGGGTCTCCCAGGTGGCTATTATCTCTTGAGATCTTAGTCGGTTGGCCTCTCGTATGATTTCAGCCATCACTCTGGGTGATACAATTCGATGTTGCTTAATGATGTTCAAGACTTTCTTGGTCGTTACTTCTGGATGTAGGTGGGCTGCATTTTGTTTGAGGTGAATGGTGATAATGTCATTTCTTTCCTCATCGTTCTTTGGGAGAGGTATCTCGAGGATATTCGGCTCAACCCGATTGAGAATAGCTTCATCGACCATCTCGGGCTTGTTCGTTGCTGCGATGACGATTACGTTTTCTAGTGGTTGAAGGCCGTCGAGTTCGGTAAGTATTTGCGCGGTTATCTTGTCTCCAACTGGGTCTCCTCTTCTCTTACCCGCGATTATGTCGAATTCGTCGAAGAATACTACGCTGGGAGCGACCTTTCTGGCTATGGCGAAAAGGTCTTTAACGTTCTTTTCTGGTTCGCCAACCCACTTAGCGTTTATCAGTAGTTGCGCGGCTGGAGCATAGAAGAATGATGCTCCATTCTCTCTGGCTATGGCTTTGGAGATGTGTGTCTTTCCGCATCCCGGTTCACCCCAAAGTATGAAGCCTTTAGGCGGTATCCATCCAAGCTTATTCACCAAGTCGGGTCGAAGGCTTAGAGAGATAGCTTTGAAGATTCTCTCCTTCACGCCAAATAGGCCGCCGACATCATCGTAGGTTATGGACGGTTTAATCTTCAGAATAGAGCTTATGACTTCACTGCTCTTCTCTGTTTCTACGTAGCCTCTGAGTTCTCTGGCTGCAAGCTCAAAGTCTTCGAGCGTAACAGTGAAACCCTTTGAAGTCTTGCTGCGCTCTTCAAACTTCAAAAAGAGACTTCGTCGCAGGGGTTCTATCTTCTTATTCCTAACCTTGTAGCATGCGTCAATAACGTCGAAGGGCGTAAGTTGCGTCTGCCTGTAAACGCTTACCGCTCTTTCAAGAGCTGTCATGACCTGTTCAGGATTGAGGTAGTTCCATCCAAAGTTTGCAAGCTCGGACGTGAGAATTGCCAGAAGCATCTCGCGGTTCACGTTTTGATCCAGATCTATGACAAAGCCACGTCTTCTCACATCTTCCCTGATCGACTCGAACACGTTCGTGGCCACTATCACTACCGTTCTGACTTTCGTGTCGAGTACCCTCGTTAAGCTACTGATGAATATGCTCTGAACACGTACGTCTTCAGACTGTACCAGCGGCGAAGTACTCTTGTCAACTTTCTTTCCGAAACTCTCAAACTCGTCGATGAACAGGATGGTTGGTGTTTTGAAACCGTGATCGAAGATATGTGCCAGGTTCCTAGCTGACTGGCCGTAGTACGGATCGAAAACATCAGCGCCCCTTACTGACATGGGTTGAACGTTCACGCCGTTCATTATCCCGTGGACAACTCCTTCCCTGATGCAAACCTGAGCAAGTATCGATTTTCCAGTTCCGCTTGAGCCTCTCAAGATGAAGAATTTAGGGGGTGGAGCATTTCGGAAAACATCGAGTACGTATCGATCTCTGACAACATGAAAACCAATGCTTGACATTATCTGCTGATATTCATCATCTCTTCCAATGAGCTGCTTGTGCGTCGTCGGGAACTTATCATCGATTGCTCGCATCAGCCTTCGAAGCTTTCTCGGAGTAAGTCTTGCGTTACGCCACAACCGATAGTTTCTAGTTGTGAAGTAGAGCGGAACGCTCAGCAG
This sequence comes from Bathyarchaeia archaeon, assembly GCA_050012795.1. Lineage (GTDB taxonomy): Archaea > Thermoproteota > Bathyarchaeia > 40CM-2-53-6 > 40CM-2-53-6 > FEN-987. The sequence goes on from JBEKGM010000038.1 coordinate 8,697, forward strand.
TTTTCTCGCAATAGGGCGCTGAACCCACCAATACTTGAACTCTTGAGTCGGTTCAGTATTCTGCGTCAACGAGATCGTACCAATCCTTCCATTTTGCTAAGCCATACGTGACAGCGGTCACTAGCAGCACAGCGAACGAGAGCTCAAGCGACGTAAGCGTCAATGGTAGGACGAACTGTAAAGATGCTAGAGACCTTAACGCCGTCAAGAGTAGAATTCCAGCGGCTATCACCAATGTCAGCAGGAAGTTCAGGAGAAATGCGTAGACGAGGATTCGGAGCATGAGAGCCACTGAATCCTGTCGCGTCCACTTATCCCGTCTCATCTTCTTGAGGTCTTTGAGGTTAAGGAAACCCGTAACAAGAAAGAGAACTACAATCAATAAGTAGAGCATCATCTCGAACGGCGGGATCACGTCGAGATACATCATGATCTAAAGATCTTTCCTATATTGACATGGGAAAACTTGCGTGAAAAACATTTTGGTGTGCAAAACTCAGGGGCAGTTTGTCGTCTCGCAGTACGCGCGCAGGCTCGAATGCCTTACCTATGACAAACCATGAGCTCACTTAGGATTGCTGAGGTGAAGTGGATAAAGGGACTATGGGAATTCTTTCGCCTCTTGTACGGGTTTCGGTTAGGTTTTCTTTGATTCTTCCTTTTTCATTGCCATTTCTTGTCGGCTGTCAATCTGCTTCTGCTTTATCTCGCTGAACAGGTTGCACCAGTCGCGTCCTGAAACAATGAGGCTGTAGGGTTTTAGTTTGGGATGGCCGCATGTTCCACGTTCCATTATGTCGGCGTTGATTGGGTCGTTCGGGAAGAACCACACACAGGCGAGGCAATTCTCGTATTGCCAAGTTAACTTCTTCAGGCTCTTCTGCGGTTCGGGTTCCTGACTCATGTTTGAATCACGATTGACTATTCGGATCGACGAGTTAAGCATGTTACCTTGAATCTATCAAGCTGCCGAAACAAATTCGCGAGTTACGATTGATGGGTGCAAGTTTGCAGCATCCTCGAAAACACGTAAGAGAATGCTAGTCTCTGCGGTAGGGAATTCAAAATCCACGATTCCTCTGACGTGCGAGAGGCCGACCTTGACTTTTGCGCGGAATCGGTTATGTGAGATTAATTCAAGAGATTGCAAGTCGAAGCAGAGGCAATTTCGTTCGTCGTTGAGTAGGAATTCCCATACTGTTTCGCGGGTAGCGAGAGTGTCAGAGGAGTCTTCTTGATGTAATCTTGACCGCAGATCGCTTAGTTGTCGTGTTCAGCGTAAAACAGTTCGCGTTTTATGCAATACTGAGCATTATGTTTAACATTCGTCTGAGCGGTATTTGTATGAACATGTCAAAAGTCATCGGCTAATGATGTGGTTTCACGGTTCGAAGCTATTAATACATTCAATTGCAGATAATCGATTCTGTTCAGGGGGCTGATCTTCATCAACCTCGCAACTCTAGCATTCTGGAAGAAGAGGGAGTTAGGGACCTCTGAACCTGAACGGATTATTCCGCTACCTCCACTGCCAAAACCTACGGGCGTGGAGGCTCATTCTGCCTCAGAGGATGATGTTAACAAGACCAAGGGTGCGCTGAAGGTTCTTCTTCTTGAACGCCAAATAATCGGATCAGCTCTCACGACAATATTCGAATCTGAAACAAAGGGGGTAATTAGCGAAACTGAACGAGATCGACTCGTAGACAAATACAAAGTGGACCTTCAAAGATTGAACAGCTCCATTGAGGAGCACCAACGCACGGTCGATTTGTATGAATTAGGGAAATCCCGAGAAGAACTCATCAGAGATTTCAACACGAAATTAGCTGAAATGGACGAGAAGATAACTCGTCTCAGAAGCGGAAAGTCAGACCTCTTTAAGATTGAACAGCCTAGTTCGAGCGTGGTATCGGCAGTGCAGAGACAGGAGCAAGCTACGGATGCTGAGAAACGCGTTGAACAAATCCGCGACGAGATTCTCAAAGCAATGGATCGACTCGAGCAGATAGAATCGGAAGGGTAGAGTTGTCCTGGATCGAGGGCGCCAAGAGAAACGCTGTCCTCAAAGCCATAGAACCCGTGAAGAACGGATGGGTAATAGGGCTTGGAAGCGGGTCGACATTGGCGTATGCGGTGAGAGAACTTGCGAGGCTGCAAAGAGACCGGAAGATGGAGTTCTCGGTGGTTCCCACGTCGTACCAAATGGAATACCTTGCGGCATCGCATGGCCTGAGAGTTACGAGTCTAAACGAGGTTGCTCGTGTCGATTATGCTATTGACGGGGCGGATCAAGTCCGGGATGGTAGCTTGGATTTAGTAAAGGGTGGAGGGGGAGCTCTTCTGCGAGAAAAGATCGTGGATTCCTCCGCGAGGAGTTTTGTGGTTGTAGTCGATCAGCTGAAGGTGGTCGAGTATTTGGGGGGCAAGCAGCTTATCCCGCTTGAAATCCTGCCATTTGCTTACAGGTACGTTCGGTCCGAGGTTGCAAAGATGGGAGGTAAAGCGAAGGTGAGGGAGAGTAGTGGGAAGATGGGCCCCGTGATCACAGATAACGGTAATTTCTTGGTGGACGTTGATTTCGGGCGTGTCGAGAGCCCCTCTAGACTGGAGCGGGGTTTGAAGGCGATTCCAGGAGTATTGGAGACTGGACTATTCGTCCGGATGGTGGACCGAGTATTCGTAGGTCAGAGAAACGGCAAAGTTAGGGTAATGAATCCGCGGTAAGCCGTTGTCGTCAGTCCAGTAGCATCAGTCCGGCTGCTATTGCGGCGTAGTCAGCGATGGACTTGTCATTGGCGCTTGCAATGATAATCACATCCTCCTGCTGCGGGTGAAATACGTTCATCAGCTCCTCTGCCAGTGGATCATCCAAATCCAGCTTCCAATCATCAGATACTTGAGGCATAACGAGTCTGCCATGCTTCATTAGAATAGTACACGCACCAGTTGCCCCCGACCGGACAGCCGCGTCCCGTTGTTCTATCCCTTGCTTCACCTTCTGAGCTGATTTCTTGACTAGCACGGCAGTGCTAGCACTGTCCAGAGAGAGTTGTCTGGCGTTTACAACTACTGTCTTCGAGAGTCTTGACCTCAGACGTTTGTAAAGAACTAGCCCTTTTGGAGTTAATGTGCATCCTTGTTTGCTCGATTTAACTAGCTTCGCGAGTGTGAGATGTCTAATTATCGTTCTTGTCGTCCCTTCGCCTAGACCGAGCGTTTTGGATAATTGCGTTCGCCCTACGGAATTATCGTCTCCTATGCGGAGGAGTGCGCAGGCAACTTGAGGGTACGCAAATGCTGGAGAAGGCCCAGCGCTTGACAGTTGAGCCAAGGCCTGTAGCCTCGTCAACAGTCCTTCTTTCTTCAACGCTACTTCTCCCTTGATGATTATCCAGTCATCAGCGTACTTTGCCGATAAACCTCAAAGGTTTATCGACGGTTTCATTCAACTCAGACCATTTTGCCGGGTCAATCGCGCATAAGATCACGGTTGCCGGACCAGCCGACTTTTTCAAATTCACGGTCGCATTTCTTGCCGGGTAAAAGTGGAGTCGCGAATCAGTTGTGATGGTGCGTGCCTCTCTGGATATGCCTCTTGATCCAACTGGGATGATCTCATGCACGTAAGGCAATTCGAGCAGGTCAAACGCGTCGTTAAGGTCTGTGATTGAACCCGCTCGTTCCCCTTCAATTACTTCTCTGCCCACCCGGGGATCGCCGACGGCAATGAGCCAATCATTGTGTTTGCATTTACCGATCTTAAGGCGCCGGTTCTCTACGATGCCGTTCACCATCGTGCCAACGCTTGTTTGTTTCACGGGAAAGTTCTTCTCAGAACTTTGGACTACCGTGATGTCCTTGATCCTCGAAGTTCTAAGCTCGTTGCGGACTCCGTTCATGATTTCACGTCCTGTAGGTTTGGGTTCTACGCACAGCGCGACTGAGAGTGAGATGGGTCTTGCTCCGACTGCTATAACCTCCATTAGTGCAACTCTCGCAGTAAACTTCCCGACGATCGACGGGTGCACTTTCAGTGCGTCGAGAGGTTTTTGACCTACTGCTCCTGTCGAATCGCAACCAACAACTAGGATTCGGTTTTGGGGTGTTCTGAGTAGGATAACGTCTCTCGCGGTTTCAATACTCTTAGCTATGGTCATAGGGGGATCCGGCCTTTGAGACTCCGGTAGGCGACCGAGGCAACTATGGCGTTTATGACCGCGGCAAAGGCTAGGAAGGGGAGAAAGGCGAGAGTAGCCTGCCAGCCCATTGCGGGAATCGCGACCACAATCAGGATCGTGTTTATGAAAACTCCTATTCCCGCGCCCGGGAGCAGCCCGAATTTCCGATTGAACGACCCGGTGGCGGCTCCCGCTAGAGCTAACCCTAGGGCAATTGGGATGTGTAGTATTCCTAGTGGGAATCCGTTTACAATCGAGGTTGCAACGTGGCCTATGCCGCAGACAGCGGCTCCGTCGACGGGTCCGTACATGAGAGCTGCGAAGAACCCGGGTGCAGAATCAAACGCGACTGTCTGCACTGGTCCCGGAAGGTGGATGAATGATCCGACTACTGAGAGCGCGGATAAAGCGGCGATTCTAGTGAGCTGGTAAGAGCGTGGTGTTCTTGAGCTTCCTTTAGGTTTCATCCTGCGGTCCTCCTTCTCGATGTTTCCTTGCCAACTTGAGGTCTACTTGAGTGTTCACGTTAAAGATCAAGTCGCGGTCTTTAACCACGAAAACTGTTTCATCCAGTCTTCCCTCGTCAATTCGTGTTCCGTCGATCACATTCAAGCCGACAGGCGCGAGTTCTTGGCCCTCGTAATTGAAGGCGTATGAGGCTTTTAGGCCGAACTTTTCGTACAGTTCAATCGGCGCGGCCACCATTAGAGCCGGTTTGCCGCCCGAAAAATAATTCCGGACCGCATCATCGACTATTTTAGGGGTCAGGAATGGTAGGTCAGCTGCCACGACCACGACGTCTTTCAATTCCAAACTCTTTATGGCCTGTTGCATATCTTGCTCGTACCCTTCGCCGGATGTTTCGATGAGGTCCACTCCTAGTGTGCGTACGGTCTTGGCGGTGTGTCGTGTTGCGGGGGTTACTGCGACGATTATTCGGTCGACTGATTCTGCTTTCTTCAACGTGTCTATGACGTGGTGAATCATTGGTTTGTCTCCCACTCTGAGGAGAGGTTTCTCTATGGCTGTCTCCATTCGAGTTGCTTTTCCTCCGGCCATTACGAGTGCTGTTATACCCAACCGAACCCCGCCAAGATGATTACAAGCGACACGAGTCGTGTCATTTCATGCGTCGCGCCCATTACGTCACCCGTGATGCCGCCGAACGCCCTGTTTGAAACCTGTAGCATAATTGATGGAACGAGCACGGCTGCACAGGTTACAGCCAAGCCTAGAGTGAGTAGTGTCGGGAAAGCTATCAGCATGAGTATTAGAACGGACGAGAGGATGCGCAGGTTACGCCAGCGGGAATGCATCGCGGTCACAAAGCCGCTGCTCATTCCTTTATGGGCTGGATGCCCCGCCCAAGCTTGGAAAACCATTGAAAAGGCTCCAGCAGCCTCTGAAACAACTATGGCCTGTATCACGATACCTCGATGCAGACTTGCGATAGCGAATGCTGTTGCGGAAAGTGTAATCCAGCCTAAAGTGAAACCGCCGGCTCCAGTCTGAGGGTCACGCATCACACTGAGCTTGCGGGCTCTTGAACCATGACACATGATGCCGTCGCCGAAGTCAAGTAACCCATCAACGTGTTGCGCTCCGTTCATCAGTAGAATGGTGCCCAATCCAATAGTGCCAACTAGCAAAGGAGGCAGAACAAGGTCCAGAATCCAGCTTAGGCCTCCAGCGACGAGGCCAATGAAACCCCCGATGAGTGGAAAAATAGGCATGTATTCGGCTGCTAGAGTTAACCCGTCACTATCCATGCCGACCGGAAGGATCGTTAAGAAAGCGAGGGTGTTACGGATCGCTTTGAGAATCCGCAATCAAACCATCCTGGTTACGTCGCGTCGCTGACGAGTACATGTTTGATGAGCACCCTGCGATAAGTCCACCTATAGCGTCATTTACGATTGGACCAAGTTTACTCAGGATACCCGGCTTCAGCTGATCGAACCTGACAAATTCAAAGATACCTCTAGCTCCAGCAATGTAGTTAGCGATGGTAATTCCAAGGAGTTCGTCAGCGATTAGGCCCGGTCGCCCTTGAAACCTTTCAGCTGAGAGGTTAGGGATGCGCCCCGCTCTAGCTTCATCCTCCGCCAAGTGACAAGCAACCACAAGGGTTGAAACGTCAACATCAGAGCACGCGGTAAGAAATTCCTCAGTCAGGATTTGAGTTGCCTTCTCCCTAGTCTCAACTCCCGGATGCGGAACGAAAAGCTCGAGAGCTGTCGCTATGAGGTCGTTGAGCGTAATCCCCTTCGCTTCGAGGTAATTCAGAAGCGACATTTACTTATCAACAGCGGCAGAGAGTTCACCAGTGGCTTTAAAGATGCAGGAATAAAGAAGTTGGTTGGATAATCCAGCCTGCTGATCTGATGACCTGCTCCAGACGGATCGCGCTAACCGCGGTTCTGATAGCGGTCGGAGCCGCAGCTAGGATCGGCATTGGGAGCATTACGATGTTCATTCCACAGCCGCTTTATGGCTTGTTCATAGCCGTGGGTTTGACTGAGACCCTTACGTTCATCAGTGGCTTCACTCTTGGTCCAGCCGAAGGGTTTGTTACCGGGGTTTCGATAATTGTCATATCTGATATTGCCACGATACCGGGTGCTTGGACGCCAGTCATCGCCGTCATAATCGGGATGATCGGCGTTTTCGCGGGAATCACTCGAAGGTTGATCAAACAACTTGATTTCCGAATAATGGCAGTCTCTTCTATACTACTAACTTTGATGAGTGAGACGTTGCAGAACGTGTCGATCGCCCTGCTATTCAATACCCCCGTCGTCGCAACGATGATTTCTGGATTGCCCACGCTGATTGTAGCACTCGTGAACAATTTCATTCTCTTCACAACGGTCGGATTGAGGGTGATTACGATGATTCTAGGTTCCGCGTCGAATGGAAACAAAAGCGCTGCGAAATCTGAGGTTGGTGCCGGGAGCGAGGTTTTCGCTCGTTAGATTCGTAATCTTTCGAGGATCGAACTCGCGGCTTCTGGGCCCAATGCTCTCCAGATTATGAGTTTCGCCCTAAGCCTGGCTGGCGCTCTACCAGCTGAGCCACCCCGGCACAAGTCCAGAAAATCTATTCTGCATGTAAAAGTCTTCTCTATTGTTGTATTCGAAGGATTCTTTGAGGAGACGTTAAATCGACTGTGTAAGTCAAGATCGCACAGGATTTGATGCAAATGGGATTTGACTACTTGAAGCTCAGCGACTTTGAGATTAGAGACAAGAAGATCTTGCTAAGGCTGGACATTAACAGTCCAATGGATCCGAAGACAAATCGTATACTTGACAACAGTAGAATCTTGGCTGCAAAACCAAGCTTGGAGGCGCTACGAGACGCGAGGGTCGTAGTTATGGCGCATCAGAGTCGACCGGGGAAAGGAGACTTTACCTCGCTTCAGCAACACGCAGATCTGCTGAAGACGGTCTGTTCTCAACCTGTAAGGTTTGTCGAAGACGTGATGGGGCCTTCCGCTAGGATGGCTATCAATGAGACAAACCGGGGAGAAGTGCTTGTTCTCGATAACGTACGATTCTGTGCGGAGGAGAATCTTGAAGACAAGGGGGAGAAACTTGCCAAGAGTAATCTAGTCTCACGTTTGGCACCGCTCTTCGATCTCTATGTGAATGATGCTTTTGCGTCTGCTCACCGTTCGCAAGCTTCAGTGGTGGGTTTTCCCCAAGTTCTGCCTTCAGCTGCCGGCCTCCTTCTCGAGAAGGAATTAACCGCCCTCGACCGGTTACTTGGAGAACCCAACCGGCCAAGTACTTACCTGTTAGGAGGTGCGAAGATTGAGGACAAAGTCCCAGTAATTGAGAATATCCTAGCGACAGGTAAGGCGGATCATGTTCTTGTAGGTGGCAATGTAGGCAAGGTGTTTCTAAAAGCTCAGGGTCAGGAGTTCAATGAAACTGATGAATCGTGGTTGACCGCTGCCGCCGACTCAGTTCAAAAGGCGAGCGGCATGCTCAGAAGATACGGCAACCGAATCGTTGTGCCCGTCGATTTTGGAACATTGACTGAAGGCAAGCGTTGCGAAGTCGCTGTGAGAGATATCACAAAGACCACTGGAGACGTGATGGACATTGGAAGCGAAACTTCAAAGATTTTTGCTCACACAGTGAGTGAGTCCAAAACTGTTGTTGCAAGTGGACCCATGGGCGTATTCGAACAGGCTGGATTCGAAAGTGGAACAAGGTTAGTGCTGGAAGCGATGGCCAGTTCAGGAGCCTTCACCGTTATTGGAGGAGGACACTTGGCAGGTTACGCAAGCATGTTGAGAATTGCTGACAGATTTTCACACGTAAGCACTGCAGGTGGAGCGATGCTGTCGATGCTCGCCGGAGAGAAGTTGCCAGCTATAGTTGCACTTCAAGAAGCATCAACCCGATACGCCAAGGCAAGCAAGGTCTCATAGGGGAGAATTTTAAGCATCATCTTCAATATCACGGCCGGACGCCTCGGTGGCTCAGCCTGGCAGATGCCTGACTGGCACTAGAAAGCAGCCGCCTTGTAATCAGCAAGAAAGCGGCAGGTCGCGGGTTCAAACCCCGCCCGAGGCTCCACGATACTAATTCAAAGCCCCATCTTTGACTGCTATTCTAGTTTCTCGCGTCTTATGTCTTTCGAGAGATTAAACGGAGTTCAAATCTCGTTGCCCGCACCAGCATACCCACACACACAGGATGACGGACGGTTCGAACCATTCCACCCGCGCTGATCACGCAAGACAAGGGTTCACTTCTTCGGATACACAGGCAGCGCCCCATGCACTTCAGGTGCCGACGAGTTCTAGCCTATGGTGTACTACAAGCAAAATCCTATATGCACAGGTCATTTCAAGCGAACTACGCGGTGCTTCAGCATCTTGTCGGGTCAAGGCAAGAGAAAGGTTGTGCTTGGGCCGCGCTAGTGGTAGTCGCTATTCTTGCTGTAGTAATTGGAGTCATATGGCTTCCTAGTCGGGCTGGCCTACAACAGTCGGTCACCACAAGCATTCAACAGTCGGTCTCTACGACAAGTATTCAACAGTGCCCTCCCTGTCAGCATGCAGTACCTGTCATGGAAGCGATGTACAAGGAGTATTCTGGACAAGGTGTCGTCTTCATAGCTGAAGTACCTTGGCAGCCTGACCTGTCACACTATCAGAACGTGACTATAACCCAGTTTTTGAATAAGTATAGCTCTAGTCTAACTTGCGTCTATGACTCAACAGGCACATTCACCTCCCTATACAATGTCGATCAGGTGCCGAAGGTTTTTGTTCTTTCAAAGCATGGAACCGTTCACGCATCTTACACCGGGTCAGGAGGGGTATCCTCCCTCGATTCGGGAGTATCTATTGATGAAGCTCTAGGAAACTTGCCTCTTGCGCCTGTTTCCTATGGGCAGTGGGCCGATCCTGTGGGAGACACTTCCAGTGGTCAACCAGGGGCTGTCGCTGACAAGTACATCGATATTACGCAAGTGTCGGTTGGTAAGCGGGGACCCACATACATCTTTAACATCAGTATGGCTGGGCCGCTGCCTCCCGCTTCTTCAGCCTCCTCGTCGACATTTGTTGAGTGGGACGTTCTCCTCGACTTGGATCGGAACAATGCTACGCATCCATGTGGTTCGTATCCCTCAGACGATAACGGGATAGGCGTAGATGCGATTGCACGTCTAACCTGGTGGGGAGATAACTCAGGTTATAGCGGGGAACTCATGACGTGGCCCAATGGAACTCAGACATTTCAAACCATCGGCTTCAAAGTGAATGGTACAGTTGCCACAATATATCTGGAACCTTCAATGATACACAACCCTAACAGTTTCGACTTCGTCTATAGGGTGGCAAAATTCGCTGAACCCGGGGACAAGTTTATTGTCGAAGACAAAACACCAAATCACGGGCATTTCACATATGCAAACGAATCGATCATCGCGCCTGCAAATGGCGTAGCTGTGACTTGGTATGAGGTCGAATTGCCCGTCAAATTTGCGTTGACGATTCCGACCAAATTTGAACCATCGTCAGTCGTCTAGTTTTTCTGGTGGTGGTGCGCACTGATTCTCTTAGGAGAAACTCGTGTAAGAGAACTCAGCCTTCATTGTCTTACATCTGCTGGTGGCCAATCGTATCACAGTTCACGTCTTGACGAGGAGTTCTATTGGCCTAAAATCGAATTTGAAACCGAAGTGTCTTGGTCCGAAGAGCTCTAAACCCTTGGGGGTTCTCCACACGTGCGGGGCCTTTGTCCCAATAATAGTTACCTCAAGATCTTTTTTCATGTTGCTGTTTGTCACTCCGTATCCTTTTTTGTCAACAATTAAGATCGGATCGGGCACAGAAACTGTAAGTTTTCCATCGCGCCATGCGATGATATTTTCATTCTTCACCCAGATCTTGGCCTTTCGACCTTTCCACTTTCTGCCCCCTTCAAAAGTGACGGTCCCCATTAAGAAACCCGCATTCTGTTTCAGGTTGACTGCGTCAACTTTTCCGTGGAATATTTCATAACCGCTTAAGAAGCTAGTCAATTTTTCTATGACGTTATCATTTCTCTGGTTGGCTTTGCGAACAGTCTCTCCAAGACTGATCGCTGTCGAAACTGTACGTAGTAGTGCCAATTTTGAAACTTCTTTGGCATTCACGGCCGAGTCAATAACGAACGCGTGCCCTCCTCCTAAGACTGCGATGTCACGACAGATTCTTTCGTATTGTTGGATGTTGGCATACTCGTGAACAACAACCATGTCTCCCATATCATTAGCGACTACTGCGGGCGTCGCTCTAACTCCGTGCACTTGATATGTTGATTGACTGAGTTCGGGTGCCGCCCTGCCCGCTTGATCACCGTCTATAGCTGGTAGTCCCAGCAAAGCCGCACTATGTATCGCGATCGCTGTATTGTGTCCTCCCATCTCAGTAGGAATCACAGCTGAAATCTCTCCGTCAAGCTCGCGTTTCATCGTCTCAAGACATCGCTTTATTACATCCTCGTCAACGCTAAGGCCCTCTTTGTCAGCACGCTTCCTTCCCGGTGCACGGATAGAACCGCAGGAGTATGTGCAAATCACATAGGATTTCGGATCAAGCTCCAAGGGAGATGTTAGTTGAAGTGTCCTCCCGGATTCGACATCACTCTCAAGGAGTTGAAAGCCCTCTTTCGGTTCGCCACCTCCACCTGTTCCGAGAATAGTAGCACCCTCCACCAGGTCTGATACTTCGTCAATCGACAGACTTCGTGACATTACGAGCCTCTCCTACAGCCTCTTTAACACCTGGGTTCCAAGTGCTGGCTACCAATATTAGTAGATTTGAAGAGCCGTTAGAACTGAGATGCAACCGACAAACTCTAGAACAACCCTTGACGGCTTCACTATCCATGAGGATTAGCATCAAGCTCTATGGCAATCTGAGAAACATGGCGAGCATGTCAAAGACAGAGCTATTTCTTGAAGATTCCTCTACTGTTGCCGACGCGCTTAATGCAATCGCAGAGCTTGGTGGTGGCGAATTGCGAAAGCAGATTATCGATGAAAACGGTACACCTCACAAGTATATTATCGTCGTCCTTAACGGAAAACAAATAGCGGTTCAAAACACAAACAGCGAAACCCTGAACGATGGAGACATACTCGATCTTCTTCCACCGGCCAGAGGTGGATAGCAGAAAGAGCAATGGAGCGCAAGATAGCATTCACGGGTTGCGAGCTGTTGTGTTGAGAAACAACTTATGCAAAGTAAACGCGGTCTAGCCCGGTACGGGAGGCAGACATCCAACCCTTTCAAGTTTTTCCGCTACTTCGGCAAGGTCAAGAAGCGCGAGCGTATGCTTGGTGGGCAGGCCGGTCTTAATATCCCAGTTGTGAAGCCTATAGTATTCATCCAGCATTTTGTCTAGCTCTTGTTTCGAATTTATCATTCCTTTCGCAATTCCTCTCGGGGACGGTTCATTCATTAGTCTCCACGGCAAATCATCCATTTTCCTGTCGGCGCCAAGTTGAGCATTATAACATCTCTCAAGAGTCACAATCCTCCTACCTGCTTTCATAATGGTGCTCTCGTCAATTGCGCATCCCGTGGCTGCCGAGAACATAGCCGCCATATTCTCTGGATTCACGGCGTAGGCGCTCGTGTTAGTGAAGACGCAGAATCCGAGTGCATCGCTAACGGCATAGCAGTCTTCATGCCATCTCACAATCTCCGCTCTGTATTCTGTTGAATATGGTGTCGCCCATTTTTCATCTCCAGTCAATTTCCTGATGAGTGCTAAGGCGCCTGGTGATCCGCCATATTCAGCCAGACATTCCGTGTGAAGGTGATCTGGGCCTCTGGGGTTGACAGCAAAAGAGAGAGCATATGCTTTTGCAGCTCGCGTGTCGACGCCTGATTGTTCCATTCCTTTGGAATTACATATCGCCCATTTCCATGAATCATGTCCGATTTTTTCTGCTGCTCTTCTTATTCCTTCAGCGAGTAGATTACAGAGTTTGCCTTCTCGATAGGCGATCTTGGCGATTAAAGAAAGCAGGGCTTCCGAACTCCCGAATCTGAGTTCTAAGCCTTCGGTGTCAGATTTTGTGAGGATGTCCTTCTCGTAACATTCCATAGCCCATTGGATTACTACTCCAGTCGATATGGTGTCAAGACCGTATATGTTGCATAACTCGTTAGCTCTTAGAACGCTTTCCGTATCAAGCACTTCCGGTCCGGCTCCAAGAGATGCCATATTTTCGAACTCGGGCCCTCCCGTGCTCGTCCCTGCATAGCGTCCCCGTTTCACTGTGGTATATCTGTGACAGCTAATAGTGCAGGCAAAGCATCCCACTCGATTAGTCAGGTATCCTCGTTCTACAAGGCACTGACCGGAAAGAGGGTATCCGTCTGAGACACTCGAGACGCTGAAGTTCCTAGCTGGCAATGAACCATCTTCGTTCGCCGCCAGAAGTCCTCCTGCGGTTCCGTACGTGTGAAGCGAGCGACCTGCTTTCTCGTCATTCGAAAGTTCTTCGCGGACTCTGAGGACGAGCTCTTCAAACTCTTGGGGGTGCGCCACACCCATGCTCCCGGTCCCTGAAACAGCGACCGCCTTGAGGTTCTTGGCGCCCATAACAGCTCCGACACCCGCCCTTGCTGCTGCATGGTAAACGGATGTCATTATCGAGGCAAATCGGACAAGTCTTTCCCCTGCAGGTCCGATGTAGCATGCTTCAAAGGTTTCCCGCGAGGACTCAGCTTTGAGAGCTTCGTCGGTCTCTCTTACGTCAAGACCCCACAGATGTCTCGCATCCTTGATCTGAACGTCATGATCCATAATGCTCAGGTAACATGGTTCAGACGATCTTCCGTGAACCAGTAGTTGATCGTAGCCCGCAAACTTGAGTTGCGGTCCAAACTGTCCACCGAAACTGGATTTCGCGTATAGACCAGTCAATGGGCTCTTCGTTGTGATTGTCGTTCTACCGGAAGAAGGAGCGAAAGTCCCAGATAATGTTCCGGTCCCGAAAATGAGAACGTTGTCAGGGGAGAATGGTTCGAGATCTCTTTCGCCCGCAAGGTTCCAGAGTGTCTTGGCATTTAATCCTCGTCCTCCAAGATACTTGAAAGCCTGCTCAACGGACAATGGTTCTTTCCAAATCTTCTTGTTTGAGAGATCCGCGTGAAGTATTGAACCGGCCCAACCGTACATTGAACTCTCACACCTCACCTAACAAATATCAATGCTCTTGGCTGACACAGCTTCGCACACATTGGTCGACCGTTGCATAGATCACACATTGTCGCAAGACGATTTCGATCCAACCTTATTGCATCAAACGGACATGCTTCAAGACAAAGTCCACATCCGCTACAAAGTTCAGGTTCAACATACACCATGCCTGTAGTTTCATTTCTGCGAATTGCATGGGTGGGACAGGCGGATTGGCACAGTGGTCTTCCACAGTGTCTGCAGAAATGGGGAGAGAATGAGCACTCAGGTTCGTTACGACCAATCCTGATTCGTGCAGAATTCAGATCGAACCTGCCTACCTTAAGGAATGAACAAGCAACGGCGCAGGTCTGGCAGCCAGTACAGATCCTAGGATTTGCTATTAGATTCCCTAACTTGGGCATCAAGTAGCCTTCCTATGGGCATACGCTTAACAGTGCAGCAACGAGGTTATGCACAATCTCATTACCCATTGGTTATCATCGGGATGACTTGTTCTAATAGGCCGTATGTAAATAAAGAAAATACTGCCAAAGTTGCGAGGTTCTTTCTACAGAATCGAATGCGAAACCTGAATTATGTCCCTTCTGAGAGCTTCCAACTTTTTGCAGTTCTTCTCTGTCACCAAGAAGGTATCTTGTATGCCAAACAATGTGCCCTTTCCGTCCACTAGCCAAGGCTCTATAGAAAGCGTCATTCCTTCTTTGATAGTCTGCTCATTCCAGCCGTCAATGGAAGGTGGCTCGTGACAATCAAGGCCAGTGCCATGGCCACCCATGTCTGCAGCGTTATAGCCAGCAGCTCTTACCACGCTGTACATTGATTCGTATACCTCCTTAGCTTTGACACCAGGTCTCAACATGGCCTGAGCTGCATCCTCGGCTTCAAAAATAGTGTCGTACGCCTTTTTGATCTCGCTTGTTATTGGTCCAACTTGCCATATTCGAGCGCTGTCCGGCGTATATCCCTTGTACGGGCAACATCCGTCAAAATTAATCGGAAAATCTTTCGTTATCGGAACTCCGTCCAGCGCCGATATGTCCGCGAACGGTGCCTTTTCAATACCACATATGAAGTGGTCATACCCGATTGGGTCGTCTCCCATACCTACGCCGAGGTCTGCTCGAGTTCGGTTTATAATCTTCAGCAGATCAACTTCCATCATGCCCGGTCGGAATTCTTCAACAATAGCCAGCTCCACAGACGTCAGGTAGTTCACCGAGATTCCCATTCTATCGACTTCTAGAGGCGATTTCGTCATTCTGCAGTCCCAGATGACTTTGTCGCCGTCGACAAACTTAGCATCAGGCAAAGAGCGCATGAACGTATTGATATCATTTAGAGGACGAGGAATGTACATGCAGCCCAAGGGACCCATTTCCAACGCTATTGTTTTATTTCCGCTGCCAATCCTTTTGATAATCTCTGCAGTCTCTTTCGGTAGCTCCCTCTCGGAGCGGGGTTGATGTGGGTTTGGCTGATTCCAGATTTCTCTTGTCCAGCACAATCCCTCCGCTGTACCTAGGAAGAAATCAGGGACAACTAGAATCGGTTCGTCGTTTACTGGAATAATCCCTATTGCAGGTTGCAAGCTCTTGATAGCCCAGTGACCGGACTGAAATCCAAAAAAGTATCTGAGGTTCTCTCTCTCCATAATCACTAGACAGTCGATTCGATCCTCGGCCATTGATTGCTGAGCGGTCTTGATTCGACTTTTCCATTCAGCATGAGGAAAATCAGCGAACCTGGGAGTCTGGTAATGTGTGTACCCTCTGGAGGCAGGTGGAAGTAATACCACGATTCAACGACCAACGTGAGCTCAAAGATTACTCAGGGGGTAGCTGACGGAACACGAGATCAAGGTCAAGTCCTTTGCTCTTCAGGTAGGCCCTCCGCGCAAAGTACCATACTGGTCCAGCAGCGGCAACTAGCGTTACGGATGCGAGTGAGAGAGGCGCGTTAGTTCCATACGCGGGGTCTACGAAGTAGAGGTAGCTCATGGCGCCTAAAGCGATGAGGTTCCAGATTCCAACCAGCGTTATGAGCGGAACGCCTCCCACTGATTTCCTGACGGGTGAAGATTGGTACATGTCTCTTGTCCGTTTGAGGAACGGAAAGACGATGCAAGCTACTGCCCAGACTAACATTCCAAAAGCTATCTCTCCGAACACTGCCGATATCGCAAGGAATACACTACCGAAGTAGGTGAATAGCGGTAGCAATACAGCGGCTATGACCATACAAAACAGTATGGCAACATGGGGAGTGTGGAACTTTTCTGATACGTCGGCGAGTTTCTCAGGTGTGATCCTGTCAAAAGCCGTTGCTAGGAGTTGACGTGAAACAAACAGATAGTAATTAAATAGCAACGCCACGCTCGTAAAAAGAATCCCAACATTAATCAAAACTAGAACAACTACGTTGTTGGTTAGCAGGCTCGCAAAGAAATTCAATGTGGGGGGAACCGGAAGGGCATACTTCCCCGTATAGTACGCAAGGTTAACTGCGTTGTTGAAATCGGTAGTCACTACACTCTGATAGGCCGCCGTCGCGCCTACCCCGATAACTCCCGCAAGAAGGATACTGATCAAGCAGCCTATGTAAGATGTTTTGGGCGCATTCTTCAATTCTCCTCCTACAGCTTGGAAGTTGACGAGGAAGGCGAAAACGAAAGCACCAAATGGAATCATCGCGAAGGTATCCGACCAAGAGAAACCAGAAGCTAACCCATTGCTTTGAGCCGCTTGGAGAACCGAGTTGTAATAGTTTGGATCGGAAGTGTACCTTGAGCTATACGAATTCAAAGCTGCCCGGAACGCCTCATTGGACGACGTCAATAAGACAAACATGGCTACAGCGAGGCTCAGAACTCCAGCTGTGGCAAGGATCGTATTCAACGCAGCGGTCCACCTGCGGCTTACTATCGCTATCACTGCCGTAACGACTATGAACGTGATACCTCCAATTGTCACTATCACTGGTTGACTAACTAGAGTGCCGAGGTTCACTATGTCAGTCGAGTTAAGAACACTGCCAATCACAGTAAGCATAGGTGAAAGGCCTGAGGTGAACGCCCAGTTTGCAAAAGCACCAGAATAGAAAGCAAACCAAACGTTCGACGATAAGAGTGCCATGAAACCTAGAGCTGGATGCAGCACTCGCCCACTAAAAACGTAATCCGCTCCCGACCTTGGCATGGCGACGGTCATCATCGCTATCCCTAAACCATTCGGAACAAGGATCAAGACAGAAAGCAAAGTAGAAAGTGTGAGATCTGCTTTCGGGAAGATATACGCGAGTGAAATGTAGTAAACTAACCCCGTATAGAGTGTCAAGCTTGACAGATTCATTCCTATAACTGTCGACGTCGAGAATTGACGAACGAGTCCGGTGGCTTCTCTGACAAAGACCCTAGGAGCAGTTCCCATGAAGCTCAAGCAAACGATTGGCCATTCTTAACGCTTTTCTTAATACTATACTTAATACTATACTGTACCCTATGTTGGATAGAACAATAAAACACCCTTGAGTAGCGAATTAAGGTGTTCTGAACCCTTGTCTGTTTCCAAGCATTACAAGGCGCTCGATATGGTGGTTTTCTTTGAAGAATCGGATTGGATTTGCTGTCCCTGAAGAACTGGGAATAAGTGAGGCGCTTGCCTGTTCTAGACTTGCGGAGACGAAAGGTTTTGAATCGGTCTGGTTCACTGAGGATTACTATTTCGTCGACCCCGTAGGCCTCGCAGCTGCGACGGCTGTCACCACAACTCGGATAACAATTGGCATAGGCGTGACGAACGTC
This sequence comes from Bathyarchaeia archaeon, assembly GCA_050012795.1. Classification (GTDB taxonomy): domain Archaea; phylum Thermoproteota; class Bathyarchaeia; order 40CM-2-53-6; family 40CM-2-53-6; genus FEN-987. The sequence continues at coordinate 26,402 of JBEKGM010000038.1, forward strand.
TACACGAGAAGTATTCCCCTCATCGCAATGACAGCCGCCACACTTGATGGAATTGCGAATGGCCGTTTCATACTTGGAATCGGATTGGGAGTCCGCGAACGGATCATGCAGCAAGGATACGAGCCTAAGAAAAACTCTCTTCAAGCCATTCGAGAGAGCGTGGAGATAATTCGGCGGCTTATTGCTAAAGAAACTGTATCCTACGATGGGCGTGTCTTCCGTGAAAGAGATGTTCAGCTTGCATTCAATCCACTTCGGCCGCGCATTCCAATATATCTCGCGGCTATGGGACCACGAATGCTTCAATTGGCCGGCGAAATAGCCGATGGTGTCCTCCTCTCGGTGTTTACACCCATAAACTTCCTGAAGTTGGTGAGGGAGAACTTGGCGATTGGTGCTGAAAGAGCTGGCAGGAACCTAGATGAGATCGACGTAGCCGGATATATAGTATTGTCGGCATCCGATGACTCGTTAACTGCACGGGAAGCTGCAAAACCAACGCTGCTGACTGAGTTAGTTCACGAAGAGTTCGACTCCCTGATGGCCAGTACTGCTCTGGATGTCGGATCGGTTGAAGCAGTTCGGGGTGCAATTAGTGCGAGGGACTTTGAAGGGGCAAAAGCGCAGGTAACGGACGAGATGATAGACGCATTTCTAGTGGCTGGAACACCCCGCGAATGCAGAGCAAAGTTGGAGCAGCAAAGAGCCGCAGGCCTGAAGCTACCCATCATCTTGCCTATCCCAGAAGGCGTCGAGGCCGCAGTACGGGTAGCCACCGAGAACCAGTAAATTGGAAGAGACAAGCACTTGATCTACACTCACTTGGATCTGGAACCTCACTAATCTTGGGGTGCACACCAATCTGATGTTCTAGTTTCGACCCTGGTGGGTTGTAAGCATTCAGCCGTTGAGACACTCTAACAAGTCAGTCTACGCTTCTTTCGTCGTTTGTGCCAGGGATTCGCTTAGAATCATTCGAATTGTTTCCGGTATTGACTGCAGATAACGTCGTTTCCGCTCCTCTAGCACGCAGTACATAATCACTGGTGAGTGAACTAAGTCGATTCGGCAACTTAGTCCACCAGAATATACTACTCTACATACTAGCACGTGTTTCATATCGACTAAGTATCCTAAACGACTAAGTTCCATTCTACCTGTACCATCCAAAATACTGCTTCAATTGTGCCAGCGTTGTGAAGTCTTCGTTACTGATGCGTTCTCGGCCATTCAACAATGCGGACCCACAAAGGAACGCTGTGACAAGATCAATGTTCCGTGGAAGCCCAGAGAACTTCAACGTAGCAAGCTTCCCAGCGTCGTTGCTTATCCGTCTCCGGAATGTTGCAAAATCCCACTTAACTGAGCCACGTTCCAGCTCAATCGTTGGAAGTGTAGCCTCCTTCAGCCTATGGCCGTCCCAGTACGGCTTCCACTTCTCCCAATCCATTCTGAATCTGAATGGAATTGTTCTGTCGAAGAAGGTTCCTAAGAACTGGTTTCTGAGATTACCTCTAGAATCAATCAGAAGGTTCTCTGGCACGTTGATTAGGACCCCGAAATTTCTGGCAACCCTATCAATAGCGTCATTCTTTGTTAGAATCTGTGCGTGGCCGTCAATCAGATTCTTCAGAAAGCTAAGGATAGCTGCAACTCTGCGCCTAGGATATGTGCGAATAATGTCCTCAATATCGTTAATACAAAATAGCTTATGGTTGAGGTCTTCGTATTTCTTTTCCTTCGTGATGTGATATTCAGTTATTGCCCCGTCCACCAGCACATAGCTGGTCTCTGGGAACATGGAAAGTACATCACTCAGAATCCGTGTCTTAGCTTCTCCAGGAGGACTAATTACCGCCGTGGACAATGCGATTCTTAATCCTTCAACTTGCGTTGAGGCTAAAGCGATTGATTCGAAGAGCCCCAAGTCTCCGAAACGGTATTTGGTTTGAAACGCCCTGTAGATTCTATCCGACATTTCTAGTGGCTTTCTCATATTCCCAGATCCTCCTCAGCAGTAGTTCTATGATGAAATCGTGACGAGTCCGTGAGATTGGAACAGTCTCAGTGAACTTCAGCCACACGTCAACTGGGATGTGGAGTAGGAACGTTACTGTGTCAGAGTACTGTTTTGATTGCTTCGGTTTTCCGGTTTGTTGTCTATTCCTTCGATGCATCGGTGGGTCCACCAATAGCTGAGAGATTACGTTTGTTTTGATGATAGATGGTTCTCAGTCTCACGTGAGGCCTTTCGAAAAGCTTACTCCATTCATTGAGCCCTGATTGGATTCTGGCGTTGTTGTATGAAACGCGTTGGGAATCGTCACCCATTAGAAATTGTAACTCGTTTGCCAACTTAGCAGGAATAGGCGTCTTGACGTCAATGTAGAAATGGTGACCTTTACGTCGACTCCTACAGATCCGAATTCTAACAATACGGATCTGTTTCATTCTCGCGATAGCTAGAACCGTCCGAATGTAATCTAATAGCCAGTCTCGTTCTAGATCACAGTCTTTGTCAATCTTCAATGTATTGACTTTATCTAGTGGCACGTTTACGTCGCCTCTTTGTCTTTCCAGTTTTTCGACGTTTCCTACGTGTAAAACTCAAGAAAGCTGATGGTTCTGCGTGGGCATGGTGTTTTCTTCCGCGGAATTCCATTGTCAGCATGTTGATCTGAATGTCTCGCTGTGGTACTAGTGCTGGTTCTTCTCTCTCGAAGTCGCCGCGTATCTGACGTCTAGGAATTCGTCGTTTGAATCGACGTTTGATTAGGCGTTGGAACCATGGTACGGCTCGGTTGATGAGTTGCTTCCTAATTGTCCTGATGTTCCCGCGTCTTACAACAATGAAATGTGCTTCGAAGCTACGTTGTTTCTCAGCTTCTTGATCGTACCAGCGAGTCGCCAGAGTCATCCGATATTTCCTAACCGGCAATTCACTTCCGCTCCTTGTTGGTCGTGCAGAAAACTGACTTTTGCTTAGCCCAGAATATCCAGCTCTTCGAAGTTTTTGTGCCCTGTATGTTTCCTTCACACAGCAGTTCTAGGCAGTGCTTCAGCGCGGTCTGCCAATTTCCAATTTTACATCCTACACGGATTTTTTCAACATCTTGAGGTTGGCTAGTGGAAGCCAGAAACGTCAAGATATCGTTCTTGTAGTTTCTTTTTTTCAAAGTTTATCAAGCTAAGCGAACCTCTTTAAGAGAGTTTATCGTTTAGATACGATAATCCGATACTGTATCGGTTGAGAGCGCTAGTAATCGATACTGTATCAATTGGAGGAAGAAGCAATCGATAGTATCCAAACAGATTTCGTGAATTCCATATTCGAAGGAAAAGAAGGAAAGACCAACGAGTTGATACTTAATCGTCTCTTGAACGAACCTGGTCCATTGAACAAGAATCAGATTGCGAGACGTGTCGGTAAGAGTTACGGGACAGTCCACCCAAGGATAGATGCACTCAAAGACCTCGGATTATTGGAAATGAAAGATCCAGCCAGAAAACTTTGGGGACTGTCCGCGTTAGGGCTCTGGGCTCAAGCACGTCGACAACCCTTAGTGTTACAGAGATGCCGCGAAACGATTTCCAAAGCCTGGAAAACATTTACTGAGCTATACTCCCTAGATAATGTCAAGACAGAATTTCCTTGCTACGAGTTCCTTACCGACTGGTTGGAAAGTGACGAGGGACTATTGGATTTTCTCGATACATTTGAAGACGCACCATTGCGCAATGAAGAGGAAGCACTCGTTACTTTTCGAAGGATGATCGATTGGTCAATACTGAACGCGCATACAGGTTTCAGACTTAAGTTATTCACGTCAAAAATCGAACGGACTGGAATCACCATGGACCCGACTGAAGCATTGGCAGAGATTGTTAAGTCACATAAGCTGCTGAGTACACTTGATGAGAAGGTTCGAGATGTCGACGCTCCCTTGTACGCTTATCTGAACAAGGAGTCTGTCGAGACACTTAGGAAGATGCTTCCGTCCTCCATAGCAGACAAGCTTGCTCCAATACCGCTCTTCAAAGATCAAGGAGCACAAGAAATAGCAGAAACGCTTCGATACATATCGCCGTCATCGATTCACACAGCCTTGGAAGAGGCTGAGGAATCTATCAGGAAGCGCCGCAAAGATCTCCACTATCTTGCAATTTACAAAATAGTAGTCCAAGGAGACAAAGTAAGCATTATCACGGAGGATCCGGGCGCGATCAGCTCAAGATGGCAAGAAGGACGGAGAAATGAATCCGCTTCATCTTTCAGGTTGGGGCGTTAAGATACGCGTTAAGAATCTCAAGTCAAGGTCTGAACTTGTGGTTATCAATGGGCGAGAAGACGACAGGGTAGAATTTTCGCACCGTTTCCGTCCCAGGCGTTTTCCTTACAGTAGCATCATCATTGACGGACATTCTGGATACGTTTCATTACAGGCCTTCCACTGGTTGTCGAAACATAAGGTTCCAGTTTTCATAATGAACTTCGACGGTACTCTGATTTCCAGTATTCTTCCTCCGATGCCGGTGAAAGCTGACCTTAGGGCTGCGCAGTTTCAAGCCGCAAATGATGCTAAGAAGAAGTTTACGATTGCCAAAGCGCTCGTTGAGGCGAAGATTGCTAGGAGCCTGCAGGTTCTGGACTGGCTTGGTGAGCGCTACGACTTGCAGAGGGAAATTCAAGTCACTAAAGCCGAATCATCTAAGCTCGGAAAAGCTTCAACCGTAACTGAACTTCGGACGGTAGAAGGTCGGGTGGCTAGACGTTACTGGCAGGCGTTCGGGAAGGTTCTGTCTGAGCATCTTGACTTTCAGGGACGAATGACTTCAAGTCACCAGAACAATGCCTCGGATCCGGTGAACGTAGCACTCAACTATAGTTACGGTTTTCTCGAAGGAGAATGCCGGAAGGCCATCAATTCAGTTGGCTTAGAGCCTTCAGCTGGCTTCCTGCATGATTTCAGTAATTACCAAACAAAACAGTCGCTCGTGTATGACTTGGAGGAACCCTTTCGGTGGCTTGTTGATATGACCGTTGTTCGAGCGTTTGAATCAGGAAACTTGGATGTTCCTCACTTCTACTTCACAGGCGACGATTACCGGTACCGATTCGATGTTGAAGCCAAGACGCGATTCATTAATCTCTTACGCGAACAATTCAATTCAGGCGTCAGTTACAAGGGCCGTGATCTGAAATGGGACACCGTAATTGAACAGAAAACGATTGAGTTAGGTCAATACCTGACGGGGAAACGGCCTTCGCTTGAGTTTGGCGTGCCTTCACCACGACTAGATAGACTTGACAGATATGAGTTGCGAGCTAAAATCCTGACACTCACTTCCTCTGAAGCCAAGTGCTTGGCGATTAGGAGGAGCACGCTACACTATATACGGCGCCGAGCCCTCGGCAACAAGCCTTTCAAGGTCTACAAACCGACGCAACTGAGACTGGAAGTCATAGGAGGTGAAGGGCCTGGCGAATTATAAGCCAGCACCGAGTGCGTCCCGCCCGGTTCTGGCCACGAGATACGGAGCGCTCTATCATTGCGATTGCTTACTTCTTATGAAGAGAATGCGAACTGAGAGCGTAGACTGCGTATTCGCCGACCCCCCATTCAACCTAGGAAAGGACTATCGCAACGGTCAAAGAGATGACCTTCCGCGAATCGAGTATTTACACTGGTGTTACAGCTGGATTGATGAATGCGTTCGCTTGCTAGCTAAAGGAGGAGCACTGTTCATATATTGTCTGCCAAAGTGGGCCTATTTGTTCGCGAGCCATCTAGATTCTAAGTTGAAGTTTCGGCACTGGATCGCCATAACTATGAAAGGTACCTATCGACGGGGACGACATCTATACCCAGCGCATTATGCGATTCTCTATTTCACAAAAGACGAGCCGAAGGTTTTCAATCGTCTGAGAATACCTATCCCTAAATGTAGGAAATGCGATGCAGAGATCCGCGATTATGGTGGGCACAGGAAATATCTTAACCCACGTGGTTTGAACCTTAGCGACTTCTGGGATGATACCTCACCTGTTCGCCACAAGAAGCATAAATTCCGGAGACTCAACGAGCTTAAGCCCGTAATTCCAATGCGATGCATAGGACTTTCGACCAGAAAAGGCGCAGTTGTATTCGATCCTTTTGGAGGAGGAGGGTCGACATATGAGGCTGCAGAATCACTGAACAGATTTTGGATAGGCTGTGAGTTAGGAAGCTGCACTCCTATTATCCGCCGGATGCAGACGCATCTGAGAGTATCCACTAGAAAGAGAATCCCACCTCCGGTTGGACGTCTTTTCAGAACCAAGCGAATCGCGACCGAAGTGTGAACGATTTACACTGCAACTGATAGGAAATCTGAAGGCTTGCGCTGAACGGAGGTGCATGATCTGAACCTACCATTTTCACCATCCGCGATTCAGTTTGCAATATTTCTTTAAGTACAAACAGTCAGGGTATTACGAAGGCATTCTTCGATGAGCAAGAGTTCTGGAAAAAAATTCGGGCTGAAATATGGTAGCGAACTCGATTATCTAGGAATCGCCGATATCGACTTCAATAATGATAACCCGCGGGAAGAGCGTGGCAAATTAGAAGTCGAAGATCTGAAGGAGTCTATTAGAGAAATTGGTGTCTTAGTTCCTATAGTGGTCTTCCGCAAATCCGGAACCACAAGGTACCTCTTGCTTGAAGGAGAACGAAGGCTACGTGCTTGTCAACAACTATACGAAGAAACAAAGGATTCTCGTTTCGCTATTATACCTGCCAACATACTAGATGCTCCACCAAACAAGCTCGCTGTCCTCGTCTCTATGTTTCACATGCATAGCAATCGGAAAAAATGGAGGAAGAATGCTGAGGCAGAAGCGCTCGCATCAATCAAAGAACTGGATCCTAAGGGGACTAGCAATACTTCGAAAATTGTGGATCTTACAGGACTGAAACCAATTACAGTAGAAGAAGAGTTGACGTATCTTAGGTTTCCCAAAGATCTAAGAGATTTGGTTCGAACGGACCAGATTGGGCAGTACAATCTGATATTACTTGGACGCAATTTGAAGGCGCTTCAAACGAGCCTACCTGGTTCATTCGAGAAACACGACTGGAACACGACCGCCCGTGCACTAATCGAAAAAGTACTGTCTGGAACCATAATCAGAGCACGTGATTTCAACGTGCTTACTGGTTTGGCGAAGGAATGTATTCGCAATGAAAATGAACAAGTTTTCATTCACGCTTTTGACCGCCTGGTTAAGGATCCTGAGTTCAGCCTAGAAGATATGCAGAATCTCGTTGAGCGAGAAACGAGGCAGAAAGATCCTAACCTCTTCAAATCCTTTTGTGAAGAATTTCTGTCGACGCTCAGGGAATATGTGAAACCTCGCAAATTCAATGTGGAGAATGAAATTCACAAAGTCCTGAAGGAAATTGAAGGGTTAATCGATTCTACCAAACCGGCTTGAGGGTGACGACTAATGACCGCCCGCCACACTGACATTGCAGAAAAACTTCGACACCAACGTGACCTCAACCACAGCATACCTGATGTGATAATCGAATTGGCTAAGGAACTCAAAAACGTATGTTATCGGGACGCAATCATTAGTTTTGCATCAGCGTACTACGACGCGGAATTCAGTACTTTGGAAGATGAGTTTTTTGTAGTCAGAGACTTCGAATGTAAACTGATTGGAGAGTGCTTAGGTGTTAATGTTGCAAAAACAATCGATCGAATCATGAAAGGAGAACTTGCAGCAGTCGCTATTGATGAAAACTACAGAGATCACTTCGTTCATGCATTCCAAGATTTTCTTACCGGGCTTCTCGTTATAGACCAGTTTTACAATGAGTTCACGCAATGGTATTCCTCGTCAAACTCCACAAAAACGAATCCTAAGACTTGCTTCGAAACATCTTGGCTATTGGCTACCTTGTTTCATGATCAATTCAAAATGAATCGTGTGTTGAGTGAGTATCTGCAACAGGAAACGAGGCTACCTCCACAACTGAGAGACAAGGCCAGGAACATTGCTCTTGCGAGCAACCTAACATCATTCTACGATCACATTCAATCCGGTAAGACTCTAGAGTCATGGACTGCTCCGAATTCTGTAATTAACCATCCTCTGGTAGATCTTCTTCTTTACCAATTGAAGAAGAAGAATCACGGAGTAGTGGGGGGTTTGACTCTCTTGACTCACAATTTAGTAGATGAAACGAACATACCCGCAGTCTATTCAGCCGCATTGACCATTGCATTACATGACAGACAACCGAGAAAAGAACTGTTGGAGCGCGGCATCTTTCCAGTCAATATGGAAAAATTTCCGCTAATAGTTCTCATGCTCTACTGCGATGCACTTCAGGAATGGAATAGGTCAACAGCTTCCAAGGCTGAGCTCGTCGATTTCCAATTCTCGGAAAAAGAGGTAATCTTCGTTCTAAAATTTAGTAGTGAACGAGCCAGGAAGAAAAAAGAAGAAGAATTTCAAGACTTAGGCCAATGCGTGGGAAGCGTTCCAATTAAGCTATGGTTTGCGAATGCGGCCTATCTTGGCGAGCAGACCGTAGAGGTTAATGACGAAAGTTAGCCGCCTCGCTTTCTGGGTAGTCGCTCGACAGGCATAGTGTGTGTGTGCGCGCACCAGCATACCCACCCCACCCCAGAAAAGTAGCTAACTCAACTTCTCTTGCCCACTGCATTCATACGACTGCGCTTAGAATCGAAATCATAAAAAGATGGAAAGATTGACGAGATGTCTCTCATCAATCACTGTCGCGTCA
>JBEKGM010000039.1:0-29120 GCA_050012795.1 Bathyarchaeia archaeon
TTTGCGGCAGCGGACCAGAAGCGCAAGGAAGAAGTTGAGATTCGCAACCAGGCGGATAATGCGATTTACAGCGCCGAGAGACTTCAGAAGGAATTGGCTGCAAAGATCACGAAAGACCAGTCCGAGAAGTTGGCGAAGTCTATCGTGGCATTACGGGAAGCTCTTGCGGGCAAAGAAGCTGACCCTATCAAACAGAAGATGGAAGACCTTCAGAAAGTGCTGGAGGAGATTGGTACCGCAGCATATCAGAATGTAGCGCAACAACAGCAACAACAGACTTCTTCCAATCAGGCGCAACCGGGACCTACTCCAGACGGAAGCAAGAAGGATGCCGTAGACGTGGACTACAAGGTAGTTGACGATAAGAAGTAGAATTAAGATTGCGGCAGATGGAGCTTGTCAAAACGCGACTACTACGAGATACTGAATATCCCGAAGACTGCTAGTAAGGATGAGATAAAAACTCAGTACCGGAAGCTTGCTCTCCGGTACCACCCAGACAGAAACAAAGCCTCAGACGCGGAAGAGAAGTTCAAGGAAATTTCAGAAGCATACGCAGTTCTTTCAGATGATCAGAAACGGTCCCAGTACGATCAATTCGGTCATGCTGGAATAGATTCACGATATTCAGCAGAGGATATCTTCCGCGGCGTGAACTTTGACGAAATCTTTAGGGACGTCGGCTTCGGATTTGGTGGTTTCGACTCGATCTTCAGTACTCTCTTTGGCGGGCGACGGCAGCGTGGACCTCAGAGAGGGCAGGATCTTCGATACGACTTGGACATTACTCTTGAACAAGCATACGCGGGGTTTGCGAAGGAAATCGAAATACCCAGGAGTGAACGTTGCTCAGAGTGTGGAGGTACAGGGGCAAAGCCTGGGACTTCGCCTAAGAGATGCTCTGAATGTGGAGGGACAGGTCAAATTCAGCACGTTCAGGTAATAGGATTTATGCAATTCTCTCGAATCGAACCATGCCGAAAATGCCGGGGACGAGGTGAAATAATTGAGAAACCATGCAGCGTCTGCCGCGGAGCCGGTTTAGTGGAATTGCACAGACGTATTAACGTGAAAATACCTCCTGGCGTGGACAATGGTTCGCAGCTGATCCTTCGAGGAGAGGGGGATGCTCCAAATGGCGGAGGCCAGACGGGGGACCTCTACGTAGTTATCAACGTCATGCCTCATCAAGTTTTTCAGAGAGAAGACAATGATCTCGTATGTCACGTAGATGTGCTCCTATCCAAAGCCATGCTGGGAGGCGAAGTTGAAGTTCCAACACTCGATGGACCTGCGCGTATATCAATGCCTCCAGGGACCCAAAGCGGGGTCATCTTCAGATTGAGAAAGAAGGGAATGCCAGGACTACGTTTCAGCGGTAGCGGAGACGAGCTTGTGATCATACGAGTGAAGATTCCGACGAAGCTGAGTCAGCGGCAACGGGATCTCATTGAGGAACTCTCAAAAGAAGGCCTATAATTTAACCTCGAGCAATCATGCTGAGGATTCTTGCGTGAATTGTCTCGTTGGCTGCCACGACTGATCCCTTAAACGCATCCCAATTTCCTCCTTCGGAATTCGTAACGCGACCGCCAGCTTCCTCAACTATCAGGCATCCAGCAGCTATTTCATAGATCGGTGAACGTTCAAATACCGTTATCAAACCGTCGAACCTTCCTGATGCGACTGTGCAAAGGTTCATCGCCACACTTCCAGGTGACCTAACACTCCGCGTAAAACGGTATAGTCGCTTCTCCAAGTCTAACGGGTCAGGAATGAGGGGTTCGTGATTCCACCACTCGAATATTACGGACGCGCCCTTCAGTGACTTGGCGCGGGAGACGTGAATGCGCCTGCCATTTAGGAGGGCGCCCCTACCAGCGCTAGCTGTGAACATTTCGTCAAGAACTGGATTGTAAATTACGCCCGCGACTGCCTTGCCCTTAAGCATGCAACCGATCGAGACAGCAAAGTATGGGATTCGTTTTGCATAATTCATCGTTCCATCCAACGGATCCACGGCCCAAACGACATCATTCGATCCGAGGTCGATTTTCCCTGCTTCTTCAGAAACCACTGTGCTTCGAATACCGCTTTTTCTGATTCGTGATAGGATGATTCGCTCGGACTGTTCATCGGCATTAGTGACAATACTACCGGGATAGTCAAACTTACGCCGAACCGAGATTCTCCCTTCGTTGAACAGTCTGACTAGTTCTCTCCCAGCTTGTTCTGCGGCTTTTACGGCAGTCTGCATAAGTTTAGTTTGAAAGTCCAGAAGTTTCTGCTCCTCATCCTGCTTGTAGTCCATCCACCAGCGCTGCCTGACCATGACTGAGCCACGATTCTAACATTTCTGTAATGAAGATTAGTATTCCCGCCACGAGGACAAAACCCCAAGAATGATAATAACGCTTAAACCGAGTGGAGGGTGCACGCTGATAATCCATAACCATATACCGGCTACACACACCACCAATCCGAGGAGAATGAGAATGACCGCGATCGCCTTTCGCATTTTCAATTCGTGTCGTGTGAGCGTACTAAGCATCTTTAAGCTTCACTCAATTTACCGCACGAAAAAACGTACATGATTAGCTCAGACAAGCTTTATTTCGTGTTTGCAGTGATCGACGGGTCAGGTAGTCTTCTTGATCATACTCGGTGGCTCGTCGTCAGAGAAGCTTGCAAGCAGCGTGGCGAGCGAGCTCGGTTTGACGCCGGGCAAGGCGGAAATTAAGAGGTTCCCGGACGGCGAGAAGTATCTTAGAGTCTTGAGTGATGTCAAAGATCAACATGTAGCTGTGATCCAATCGATGCATCACACACCGGATGAATTTCTTTTTGAATTTCTTCTCCTAGTCGATACGTTGAAGGATTTGGGCGCGAAGAAAGTGACCAGCTTCATACCATATTTCGCTTACGCTAGGCAAGATGAGCGATTCAAACAAGGCGAAGCTCTCAGCTTCAAGACAGTTAGTAAGTTGATTGAGGCAGTGGGAACGGATGAAATCTACACGATCGACATGCACCAGCATAGAGTCCTGAAATCAGCTGACGTCTTCAGGATTCCATCGCACAATCTCTCAGCAATGCCCCTGCTTGCAGATTACGTGAGAAAAGAGGGAAGACTGCAGAAGCCCCTGGTGATTGGGCCTGACGCTGAGGCCGAACAGTGGGCAAAGTTAGCATCTGACACTCTGGGTACCGACTACGATGTTTTTACAAAAAAGCGCTTCTCCGCGGATAGAGTCGAAGTAAGCCCAAGAAGGGCCAACGCTAAGGGTCGAGATATTCTGATCGTTGATGACATAATCAGTACTGGCGGCACGATCATAGAAGCTTCTAGAATACTTCACTCACAGGGTGCGAACCAAATCGAAGTAGCCTGTACCCATCCGATACTCGCGACCGATGCTTTAGACAGAATCAGGGGAGCCGGCGTCTTGAATGTCATTGGAACAGACACCGTTCCGGGGCCGATAAGTTACGTGAGTGTCGCTCCGCTTATTGCAGAACACATTAAGAAGGCCGTTTAGTGACCTTAACCTGCCCTACATGCCTCAGCAATGTTTCGCGATTGGGGCCCCCTCTGGTTTCAGGCTTCGCGGCTTTCAATCCAGCACAACAACTGCCCCAACGCAGTGCATCTAAGTCAGGTAAGTTCTCGGACAGTGCAACAGTAAATGCTCCTAGGAACGCATCGCCGCATCCAACCGTATTTGTGACTCTCATTCCAATTGTTTGCAGGTCCAAAGCTTCGCACTGAACTATTTCGTCGATGCCGAACATAATGGATCCTCGAGCCGCGAGTTTTGTGACAACTTTGAGCTGTGGGTTGCATCTTCTTAGGATCTCGGATGCCTTCACGGAGTCCACTGTTCCAGTTAAATTCCTTACTTCTGATTCGTTCGCGATGATGTAATCAGTACACTTGATTATTGATTGGAGCTGACCCAACCCTTTTTCGGCGTTTACGCCAGGGTCATAAATGATTCGCTTGCCAAGTGTCCTTGCTTCATGAGCCAGTTTGATCGCGGTTTCGAGTGGAGGGTTAATTATCGCTATGCATGATGCTCGCGAAATCTGATCTTTGCGAGTGGGTTCATTCAAATCATCCGGACTGAAAGAAACATTAGCTCCAGGATGTGTGTAGATTAGATTCTCACCAGTCTCATCAACTACCACGAACGCTTGACCGGACTGCTGTTCTTCCGTTCGTTTTAGGCCAGCAACGTTAACTCCTTCTACCTCGAACATTCTAAGTTGCTCAGCGGCAATTGAGTCGCCTCCTATTCCTCCGAATATTGCGACTTGGTTTCTGTCCAGCAACCTGGCGGCCGCGGTAGCGGCATTACCTCCTTTTCCTCCGGGAGTCTGGATTATTTGGTGCACAATGGTCTCTTCGCCAGCTTGTGGGAATTTTCTCACGAAAATCGTAGTATCCCAGTTTATGGCCCCTATGACTACGACTCTGGACAACGTCATCGGGCGGAATGTTTGTTGACCTTCGTTTTAGGTGATGCGGAACCTTTTCACAATCTAGTCCCTAAGGTGTCTTACTTAATTAGGATGAAAAAGAAGTAAGCAGCGTTCAATCTTGGTTTCACGATCCCAAGTTTTCCTGCGAGATGCCACGGGGTTAGCTAAGCAAGTCTCGCTTTTGGATGCAATTGCAATCAACGTCAGCTACATGTCGGTTGGCGCTGCGTTAGCTCTAGTCGGGTTCACTATGCTCGCACTCCCAACCGTTAGCGGCGTGAATTTAGTGTACGGGTCCGCTATTGCAGCCTTGCTCGCAGTTCCACAGATGATAGTTTACACGATGATGTCACGACGAGTATCAAGAACCGGCGGAGACTACGTCTGGCTATCGCGGTCGCTCGGCGGTTTTGTGGGGAGTACGATCACATTCATGGGGATTACAGTTGAAACAATGCCCTACCTTGCCCTGATAGCTTTGTCAGCCGTGTTTGCGATCGGCACTGTCGGACTTTCCTTAGGATTCTCAGGCATGCTTGGACTAGCGTTACCGGGAAATTTAGCGAAAGCTGATCCGTCATCACAGTTCCTTCTAGCAACCGTAATGATCGTAGTATTGATCGCCCTCAACATAATCAAGCCCCGATTAGGTTTCAAGTTGATCTCCGTCTTCTGGATTATCGGCCTAATTGCGATAGCATCCGCCGTGATTACGCTACTATTAGCAGGACGAACAGGCGTTGAGAATTACATTAATCATATGAATATTCCAAACACGACATACGTTTCACTTGCAAATTCATATTCAGGGCCTTCGTTCGACCTTAACGGAACACTCCTCATGATGCCTTACTTCGCTCTCTTCACGTATCCATGGTTCAATGCAGCTCCTTCAGTTGGTTCTGAATTGAAAGGTAAAGCGTCCAGATGGAACATTCCTATCTCACTCCTGGTCGCATTCCTAGTGGTCACCATTCCATTCGCCTCCATGTACTACGTAGGAGGATTTGAGTTCACAACTGCGGCGCTTTCAAATCCGACTCTCGTCATTGACCACTCATTCAACTTCTGGAGCCTTGCGATGGGTGTTTCATCGAATCCGTTGCAATCCTTCATAATCGGACTGGGATGGATTACACTAACCGTCGCGATTCTAGCATTCGGAGTAATCACTATTTCGAGATATATGCTGGCACAAGCTTTTGACCGCTTTCTTCCCGAGACACTTGCCTACGTCAGCCCTAAGTATAGCTCGCCCGTAATTGCACACTTGTTCGATCTGATCGTAACTATAGTTGTCCTCGGGTTAGCGGCATTTCTGTATGGCACAATCTCTTCCCTTTACGGCGCGGTGATGGCGTCCATGATTTACTTCGCTTTCGTGGGTCTCGGAGCGGTTGTTTACGCTATGAAACGCGAAACGGGCGGGTCCAGGGTCCTACTCTCCGCTGCAGGGGGAATGCAGATCGCGGTCTTTGGGTACTTGACTTACGAGTTCCTCGCGTATCCAAATATTTGGGGTGGTAACGCACTTGCGTATGGTTACATTATCGTGTCATTCATCTTGGGATCAGTGATTTACCTCATCTCAAAGCGTAAGAACCTGAAATTGGGACTTAGTATGGACTTAGCCTTCAAAGAAATCCCCCCAGAGTAGACGGAGATAGCACGACATTCGTGGCATGTACTACTCTCACTTTTGAAAGTGAAAGTATCAAAGGTATTTTAATAGCATCTTCGTGTTGCCGCTACTCGCTTGCAGGGAATATGGTTGGCAGAAGAACAATTGGAACTGAGGAAGCTAGCCGAATCAATCGCGAAGGAAATCTCGGTCATGGCAACCGAGAGCAAGTGGGCTACGCGATTTGTGTGGGTTGCAATATTCCAAGGAGCGTTAGTTTCGTTACTTACGCTATTTCTCGTATTAGGTGAAGTGGGATTCCTGCATCCATCCGTTTCATTGCTCATCAATACAACTGTTCCCGGAATATGGATTGCTCTGGGATATTTCGCGTACTTAATTGTTGGAGTGGTCGGAATGGCCGTGACAGCGCTCTTTTACCAGTACTTGGAAGTCAACCTCAAGAGCCCCTACACTGGTGGCGCTAAGAGTCTGGCTTGGAGTCATTTGATTCTGAGCAATGTTGGCATAATCGGCGCGTCTCTCCTAATCATCTATACCGGATACATAACTGGCGTAGCCACGCTTCCAACAGCGCTGGGGGGACTTGGAATGGTAATGGGGGACGTAGAGGCAATGGTATCTAAGCAGTTCCTCATTCCGATTGCTGCCTTCGCAGCTTTGACGATCCTAGGAATAGTGCTGGGCGGCCTTGGATACGTGATCGTCTACAAAGGGAGACCGAAGGCGCAATTCTAACCTCATAGTCACGCTTTCGATGAGTAGGCACAGAGCCTTCGGACAGGACATACTGAGCATAATGGTCTAATTGCTTTACAGTAGCTTCTGCCATGCGCCATGAAGAGAAGCGGAATCTTCCCGTAATCTTCCACTTCGAACAGTTGCATCAGGTCTGATCTTATCCTTGCGTACGTGGCTTTAGACGGTGTGAGCCCCAATCGTTTCGATACTCGTTCTACATGAGTGTCCACCGAAATAGTTGCACTTCCCCAAATCGACAGTAGCACGTCTGCCGTCTTCGGTCCTACCTGAGGCAAATTCTGAAGCTCTGCTCGTGCCTCTTCTGCTGGTTTCTGAAGAATCTGGGAAATGTCACCTGAATAGTCCTGCGAGACAAGCTGAGCCAACTGTTTCAACGCTTTGGATTTCTGCCTATGCAGCCCAGCCACACGGATCGAGTTACTGATCTTCTTGACCTCAGCTTGAGCTAAGCTACGTGGCGTAATCCTAATCCGCTTCTCTAATCTTCGATAGGCTTTGACCGCCGCGATATCTGTGCAGCTCTGCGAGAGAATTGTCACGACTAAGACGCGGAATGGGTCATGCGATTCTTCGTTCACTAAAATGGAAGCGAAGTCGCTTGCTCGGATTGAGAGATTTGATTGCAGGATTATCAGTATCTCAATTGCTCGTTTCTTCTCAGCAGCTGATAAGATTGCCAAGTCCTAGACGTTGATAGCGTTAGCGATGAGTATGGTTCTCGTCCCGTAGATGAGCAGCACTAGTCCCGCGATTGCCAATATCCATGAGACGCCGCGCTCCCAACCTCTCCCTTGGTGGAATTCGATTAGGATCACTCTTATGCCGTTCAAAGCATGGTAATCCACGAAGACCAGGAGGAGTTCCAATGTTACGGCGAAGATTGCATTCTTGTATATCTCAATAACAGAGTAAGGCCCACCCACGAACGCTAGATTCTGTAAGTAAGATCCAGTGAGAAAGACCGTGAAGAGGTGTATTCCACCTACGATCACTATTCCGAGACCTGTTACGTAGTGAAGGAGCATTCGGGTTGATTCTCTCATTATCTCATACCCCAAAGAAGACTGTCATGGCGTATACGGCAGTTGCAGTAGCGAAGAATATGCTGAACCAGAATATCGCTCTCTGGCTCTTTGTGAAGGACTGGGGTGTGTAAGGAAAATCAGGGCGTGAAGGTTTTCCTTGTAACCATCCAAATTCAGTCAGGGTCAATCTGATTCCATTAATGGCGTGGTAGGCAAGCATGAACCCTATCACGACAAGGCCCATGTCGAACAATGGGTTGTCCAGAAACTGGAAAGTTGCTGTCCAAATATCACGCGCGAAACCCTCAGTTGGTGTGTTCCACACTGAAAGTCCTCCTACGACGTTACCTGTTTCCACGATGTGCGCCAGAAAGTAAGCTGTAACTCCGATTCCTGATACGCGTTGAAGCGCGTAAGCCCATCTTTCTATGTTATACTTATACGGAATGAACCAGCCAGTTATCGCCTTTCGCAATTCAGTAGTGATGGGCCCGGTCATCTGGTTATCGCCGACGTTCGAGTGGATGTTGACGTTTAAGAAAAAACCATCGTTGAAATGCTGATTTGTAGGCGTCCTACGGATGATTACGAGGCGATTTTTCACAGGTGAGATGCCGTTCCTCGGTTATGGTCCGCTCAAACGGGTAAGCTGCCGAGGCCTTTGTGACGAACATGCTTTCCGCCTTGACCTTTGAAACGTTCCTGATCCCAAACATTTCCCCTTTCATGATAACCATACATCTCCCAGTACCCATCTTCGTATTCGGGAAGGAACTCCACCTCGGTCAGCCATTTGGCACTCTTCCAACCATACAAGTGGGGAATAAACGGTCGAGCTGGAAATCCCTGTTGAACTGGTATCGGTTTACCGTTCATTCTGAGCGCGATGAGTGAGTCTTCCACCATTGCATCCTCCAAGGGTACTGGCGCCGTGTACCCGTCAGCGCAATGAAACATCACCCATTGCGCCTCTTTCTTAACTAACGTAAGATTCACCAACTCTCGAAAAGACACGCCCTCCCAAACCACGTCTTTAATGCTCCACGTCGTTACACAATGGAAGTCCCTAGTGAGCTTCATCTGAGGCAATCTCTCCAATTCAGTGAAGCTCATTTGCAGTGGTTTCTCAACTAGTCCTTTTGTGCTCAACCGCCATGTATTAAGATCAACCGTGGGAGCACCGAACGCGGCGTAAATTGCCCAGCGCTTGGCAAACGATTGACCCGGAGGAGGAGTTGCAGTGGTTTGCATTTCTTCACTCTCACTCGTCAAAGAGAGGCTCCGAATACTAAAAACAGTTCCTGCATACTGAGGAGGGTAGTGCTAATGTTTGCGGATCGTTGACCTTTCCAGAATGATTCAAGGAAGAATACCGACTGTACCGTTCCTAACTCATCCGAGAGCGTCCTTCACTCGCGTGGAAGCGCCCGCCTTTGTAGATCGGCGTGGGAAAACTGTTGATCGGCTTCCCGTCGAGAGTTTTGTGAAATCGGCTGTGTTGCTAGACCTGTCGGGGAGGACTGTGGGAGAGATTGATGATGAAGATTTGGAAGGGGCAGAGGAGGCTGCCGGGCTTTCAATTCGTGAAGGAGAAGTTGTCGTTCTTCATACGTGCTGGGGCGAGAATTCTATGAAACGCAGGAGGCCATTTCCCGGCTTGAGCAGGAACGCGACGGATTATCTACTGTTCAGGAGAATTGCTGGAGTAGCTGCGGATTGTCCGAGCATCGATGAAGGTGAACCTATGCGTTCTCATAGACTGTTATTGCGCAATGGCGTAATCATTACTGAGGACCTCTGCAATCTGTCAGAGGTTGATCAGTCACGTTTTCGTCTACTGACGCTTCCATTACGCGCGAAAGCGGCTGTTTCACCGGCACGGGCACTGGCGTTGCTTGACTCTTACTGGTAGAAGCGACCGTACCCCATACTGGCAGCGATGTTCTCCAATCTGGAAATTCTCTTTTCAGTCGCAGGGTGAGTAGAAAATAGCTCCATCATTAGTGAGCCCTTGAATGGGTTGATGATGTAGAGTGATGATATGACGGGGGTCTTGCTCGTCGCGCCCGGAGGTATCCTGTGTTTGTTCCACAGCTCGATCTTCTGCAGTGCGCTAGCTAAGGCCTGAGGTTTGCCAGACAATTTGGCTCCTCCCTCGTCAGCCGCATATTCCCGAGTACGTGACACAGCCATTTGGACGAGCATAGCGGCTAGAGGTGCCAATACCATCATGAGTAGTAGGCCGATCATGTTCCCGCCGTTGCTGTTGCGGCGACCACTTGACCCGCCCCCGTATCCGTAAGCCCCTCCGAGGAGCCATCCCCACTGGGCAAGGTACATGATTGCTCCTGCAACCGTAGCAGCGATGGTTGACGTCAACATGTCCCAGTTTCTGACATGCGTCAACTCGTGTGCGAGAACAGCCTCCAGTTCATCATCATTAACCAAGCTTAGAAGGCCCGTATGGACTGCGACCGTTGCTTTGTTTGGACTCCGACCTGTAGCAAACGCGTTAGGTATCGGACTGTTTACAAGTGCCACTTTCGGCATCGCGGTTCCCGAGGCTGCTGTTAACCTTCTTAGCGCCGCGTAGACTTGAGGTGCTTCCTCTTCGGTAACGGTTCGAGCTCCGCCCATTTTGAGTACAAATCTGTCACTAAACCAGTAAATTACGAAATTCATGAGGGCGGCGAATCCTAGAGCCGCTATTGGGGAGAAACCTAACAGGTAGGCGATGGCGAACAGGATGCCCGTTAATACTCCTATCAGAAGTGTAGTCTTGATAAATGTCCAGACCAAGCTAGCTCACCATTTCTGTTACCTCAAGTAACACATCGATATAAACGCTGCTCAACAGGGTAACGCGTCGTCTTTGTTTGGTGGGTAAAGGTGTGGCACTTCGTTTGGTGTCCACAAATTCAGGTTCGTTTCGTAGCCATGCTTGAGCTTCTTGTTCGCTCAAACCCTGCGTCTGCAAGTATGAGGTTAATTCCTCGACTATTCTCATGCCAGTGTTCGAAAACATGTTTGGATTACTTGCGAAAGCCTCAGAGTTCGATGAGTAGTATTTGCAAGTTGGACAGAGTTGACTTATCAGTTCTGGATTGTTGTTCTCAATTAGGATAAGTTGAGCTTGTTTGCATTTCGGGCACAGAGTCATTGCTGCTGACTGCTCCCGAAAGCCGCTTTCATCAGGATTTTCAATTCTTCTAATGCGCTAGTATGGCGTGCCGCCGTTTCCTGTAGTTCCTTGACTTGAGACTTCAGGTTAGGCACGGCTAGAAATTCTCCGTCTATTCTGTTAGCTGTTCTATTTAGCCAAATTTGTTTCATCATGAAATCCACCGCACTATGTAATTCCTCATCAGTCGCCTTCTTCCAGCCGAGCAACATGGAAGCACAATCATGAAGGACATGGTAATACGAAACCATTACGTCGATGTTGGTGGCCTTAATGTTGTTAGGATCCATACCAGCAAGCAACTTCTCATCCATTCGAAGCATTGAGTCAAAAAACGTCATATCGCTTTTCAAATCCTCTATTGTTATCTTGAGTATTTTGACTTGTCCGCTCAGATATGCTTCAATGAAGTTGTTTACGATTTCACATTTCCTCTCGTATGAAAATGGAAAAGTTGGTGAAGCATTTTGGGTACTCATTCTTTCTCCTTCTCAAGCCATTTTTCGATTGCGTCAACAACTGCTTTCTTAAGGTCACCTTTGCGTCCACCATATTTCTTTAGAACTGCCATTCTGAGTCTTTGTTCGAGTTTATCCTCTACATCTACGTCGAGTCTTCCCATGCCGGTTCACGCTCATATATCGTGTAATCACACGTTTAAGGGTTTGTGTAAATACACACATCTTATATGTGGCTTTCACATATGTGTAATTGTGGGAATGTGTGATGGTTCAAGTTCTTTCTCGTGAAGAAAGAGGCCGACTCATAGCAGAAAAATCGAACCAAGTAGTACGCTTGGATGAACGGTTCTATCGAGTAGCTTCACAATCAAGAGACATGATGTACGATGTGATTAAGCGGCTTAGTGGTGGCTGGCTATGCACTTGCCCTGACTTTACTTATCGTCAAGTTCAATGCAAACATGTTTGGGCTGTTCAGATTAGCTTCGCTGTTCGTAAACAGGTTGAAGCACGAGTTATCGAACCCGTTAGCTTTGAAGGTTGTATCTTCTGTGAGTCACAGAAGATCGTCAAATGGGGAGTGCGACACAACAAGTATGGTAACATTCAGAAGTTTTCATGCAAATCCTGTGGTAAGTTCTTCACGGTCAATCTAGGCTTCGAGAAGATGAAACACAACCCACAAGGCATTACAGCGGCAATGCAACTCTACTTCTCAGGGGAGAGTCTACGGAATACGGCTAGATCGCTTCGCATGATTGGAGTAGAGGTTTCACCGAGAACAATTCTGAGATGGATTGACAAATACACCGCCTTGATGGAAAAGTATCTTGCGAAGATTCAGCCTCAAGTCAGTAATACTTGGCGTGCGGATGAGATGTTCCTCAAGATGAAAGGGGACCTCAAGTACCTTTACGCTTTGATGGATGACCAAACTCGCTTCTGGATCGCCCAAGAAGTCGCAAGCACAAAGTACACAGCCGATGTTCGACCACTCCTAAAACTTGGACAAGTGGTTGCCGGTAAGAAGCCTAAGGCATTCATCACGGACGGAGCACAGAATTTTCACGACGCTTACATGCGTGAATGGTGGACGCAGAATAAGGAAATGAGAACTGAGCACATACGCCACATACGATTAGCGGGCGATCACAATAACAACAAGATGGAACGGATGAACGGAGAACTAAGACAAAGAGAAAAGGTCATGCGGTCACTAAAGCGACCCGATACACCAATTCTGTCTGGCTATCAAATCTACCACAATTACATACGACCACACGAAGCTCTAGGCGGCAAAACACCAGCGGAGAAAGCGGGAATCAAAGTCGAAGGCAAGAATAAGTGGCGAACTATTATTCAGAATGCCGCTTACCTAAGAAACCAATAAGGAAACCATTTTGTTGCCAGCCACTAATTGGGATGGCGATTGAGTATCCCCTTGTCTGGGAATACCCAAACTGCATTCTGTACAGTCTACATTTAAAACTATTGTAACTACTTCCAGTGTTGGTGTTAGTTGCAGCATACGTTGCATCATTACACGGTCATGTTGCCTATTTCGCTTGCCTCACACATGTGCAGGCCTTTATAACCAAGGCTGGGGAGGCTCTCAACGAATCTCTTCCCGTGCTCTCCAGTCCACAAGAAGTAGTCTCCCGTCTGAATTAACGCCTGATCTAGGGCAGCTCTAGGTTCAAAGAACTTCACGCATCCACCGACCTTAACTGCCGCCTTATATATCAAATCCATGACCGATGTTCTCGATATGAAGTCCGATGTTTGGATTGAAGTTGGTTCTTTAATCACAAAGATGATTGGATGAGCAATTAATGGGCTCACATTGATTTGCTCTCTACTCAAAGGAGCTACTTCTCTTAGGTATCTTTGCCCTAGATAGAATGGTTGAACCTTGCCGTCTAATTCTGAAAGGAACATTGGGACTCGTTCTTTCGTCAGAACGTCGACCAACTTCTCTCGTGTTTGTTCAAATCGTCTATCCAGTAAGCGAACAATTAGGTCTGCTAATGATACAAGCGCATTAGTATTTGCCCCGTCAAAGTAAATCCTAGGAGGACATTGATTCACGAGTTCTTTCCACGCTTGGGTTTTTTCTCCAGCAAAATTGTCAGTAACCAATGGACGTTTCAATCCAGGTATGCATTTCGAGTACGCCCAAAGCGACAGATAGGCGTAGGCATTCTGTAACCTGTCTTGGAATTCAACAGGACTCAATCGGACTACAGGTGACTCCTCATTGTAAATATACACCTTATCGATTCTGGAAGGAAAGATCATAGTGTAGACTACATGAACTTGTTTCACTTGTTCAGCGGTTTCATTTAGAATTTCTTCAATAATTGTGATTGTTTTCTCGTCGTTCCCTGAAAAATATCTTAGATCCGCAGCGCGACAAAGAGGCCTCGCCCAAGGCATCTGTTGATCGCCACACGCTTTTGCTACGATTTTGGGGTAGATATTTAGGAAGTTCTCATAATCTTCAACCGTTACGACAACGCCCAAGTTCGCTTTGAAATCTGACTGAAGCCCAGGACGAGTGAGAAGAGCTGAGTCAGCTCCCGCAGCAATTTGAGGCATATTACCCAATTGATTTAGTATTGAGATAAATGACTTTCACAACGTTAGCTCCAAGTGCCCTTGAGTAAGGGCACCCGGGCCGCACGGTTTTACGCTAGGCAACGATCTATTTGATCGACACCAAACGTCAGTGCTCGCGCAGCACCCGGCGTGGGTTCAAATCCCACCGCCTCCATTTCAACCCATGAGAAGGCAATGCAACCAAAACGTTTCGCGAAAGGCTTCTTAAGCTACAACACTGACCTAACTCACTGACTCAAGTTGCCAATCTCTAGAGATGAATTTAACAAATTAAACCAAAGACATCCAACGGCTGAAGAACGTGTACTTGTCTTCCTACAGACTAATCCTAACTCAGCATACACCGCTGTCGAAATAGCGCTAGCGCTTAACCCACAATCGTCGCTGGACGACCCCTTTGCGACCCAAGTAACTGCGATATTGGCGAATTTGTTAACTAGAAAAGCTGCTGTGGCCAAGTGGCAACAAACCTCCAGTGGCCCAGAATACTACTTCACCGTTCCATAGAAAGCAGCAAATCTTAACGAAAACCAAACGGTTTGCCGCGCCTTCCTGCACCAAACGACAATGACGCGTTACCCTCAACAGGGTGGCGGATAGTTGACGGTTGAAACTTCCTCGTGGATACAATCGGTTGATAAGCCTACTTCTTCGTGCCGTTAACTACTAGCTCATTTTGCTTCGAAGTTACGAAAGTAGCCTTAACGAGTTGCAACAATTCGAGGCAAAGGCCCAACCCACTAACGACTATTGCGATCGTAAAGCTGAATGGTGCAATTACAAAGAAAAATCCCAAAAACACTAAGAAAATTCCCGCATTATAGGAATGGCGACCGAACTTTTCATAATTCTTGCATTGCTCATTGCCTATCTTCTGCTTCTCGCTCCATTCCGATTGATCCATGTTCTTTACGATGTATTCATACCATCGGTCAGGTAGGCTCCACAAATCGAATTCCTTTGCAGTCATAAAAAACTCCATTGATGCAATGAACAGGACTGAAGCGATTCCAATCAAAAGGACTGAAACATCGCCATAGGTAACAGCCCCGCAAATTGGTGTAGAGGCGACATTCCAACCTAGCACAAAGACGATTAGGGCAAAACAGAACCCTGCCAATACTCCAGAGATTTGAGCATAGTCACCGAGACTTCCGCGCCAATTGTAGGCCATGTCAGACGCGGCTCCGAAGGACTAGGAATTATTTCTTCTTAGGGCTAGGCTTCTTCGGCGTGGGATCGGGAGGTGGGGCCATCAAATATTTGATAATAGGCTTTTTCTTCTCGGTTATCCTTTCATGGCTCGTCATGAATGGATTCACTCTTTACTGTCAGAAGAACTCTGTTCTTGAGGGGGAGGGTCGGGAGGTGGCGCTGTCTTTATTTCCCGAATCTTAGCTCGTTGAATTGGCTCAGGTGGTGGCGCAACCTTAAACGCTTGCCATTCTTCTGGGGATTTTTCTGGAACTGCCTTAATTGTCTCTTTCTTTTTGTCGTCTGCCATTTTCTCCCCTGCTAGCCCACGACAATATGGTGCACATCCCAATAACGAACATTCTCAGCGTGGCACTTCTCACAAGTCAGTTTGATTTCCTTTGAATCTCCTTGACTACACGGTTCAATTGTGAGAAGAACATAGTATGAATCTGGGGGATAGATCTCAAATGGATGCCCACACTTGATACATCCAAATTTCTTGCCTTCTTGTTTTTTGGACATCTCTCTTACCTAACCCAATACTCTCTGTACTTTAGAATATATGATTTAGCTAAAGACGCTTGAATAGTGATTTGCGAGATGACTCACTCGCATTTTGTATTATGGTCATCCATTTGTTTTCACCCTCGACACTGATACCTGCTATGTCGGCGGGGGTCTTTCCTTTCAAAGCATCATGTGGACGTATGTAGTTGTGGTAGATTTGCATTCCTGAAAGAATCGGTGTGTCAGATTTCTCAAGAGTTCTCATTACTCGTTCTCTGTCGCGTAGTTCTCCGTTCATCCGTTCCATCTTATTGTTGTGAACTTTACCTGCCAGTTGGATTTCTCTAATATGCTCGGTTCGGTCTGCCTTGTTTTGCGTGTACCATTCTCGGTTGTACGCGTCGTGAAAGTTCTGCGCTCCATCCGTAATGAGCGTCTTAGGCTTCTTCTCTGCAATCCGCTGTCCTTGTCGGAATAGCTCTCGAATGTCAGCCGTGAACTTCGTGTCAGCAACCTCTTGAGCGATCCAGAAGCGGGTTTGATCATCCATCAAAGCGTAAAGATATTTCATATTCCCTTTCACTTTCAGGAATAGCTCGTCAGCTCGCCAAGTATCGCTAACCTGTGGAGTAATCTTGTCTAGGTACTTCTCCATTAATTCCGTGTACTTTTCTATCCAATTGTAAACGGTTTGGTGACTCACTTGCACTCCTAGAAGTCTCAATGTTCTAGCAGTATTTCTTAGGCTCTCACCAGAGAAGTACATTTGCATAGCAGTCGTAATCCCTTGCGGATTGTGCTTCATCCTCTCAAAGCCAAGATTGATTGTGAAGTATTTTCCGCAAGCTCGGCACTCGAAAATCTGAATGTCACCTGATTTATTGCGTCTCACTCCGTCTTTGACTATCTTCTCTGACTTGCAGAACAGGCAAGCGTGAATGTTCGCTATTGGTTCGATTACTCTAGCTTGAATGTGCTCTCTCAGTTTCTTGCTCAGATCAACCGCTATGATGTGCTTACATCGAACTTGACGATAGAAATGGTCAAAGCATGTGCATCTCCAGCCTTTCTCTGTTCGAATGACATCATAACTAAGATCTCTTGATTGAGAGGCAACCTTGTACGAAGCCTCATCCACACGCATTACTTGATCGTGCTTCTCAGCAATCATTCGACCCTTTTCTTCGCGGGAGAGAACTGCTTGCATCACAGATCACTACGACAATATTGTAATGCGTAAGTCTAATATAAGGCTTACGACAATATTGTCGCATGTGGGAGAATGGTCAGGAAAGAGATACTTGGAACTTCTGAGCGACGCATCCTTGAAGCTTACCTCAAGGGAGAACGACTCAAAGACTACACAGTGCTATTGCACCGCATACGTAAGATCGGATTGAAGGCGATCATCCAAGGATGCCGACGTGATTTGACTCTATTAGAGGAACTTTGGGAGATTGAGAGAGCTAGGAATTAGACCCAGTACGCTCTCACCATCCTTTAAGTAACAAACGCGAAGTGCAAAGCAGATGCAACTTGACATCATCAGGATTAGAGGTCAATCCCACAGACGACAAGTGGGCGTTTCGTTCGCTCTTCAACATCGCTCGGAATCACTACGTAACTGGTCGGGTTTGTCTAGTCAACGGTATGATCGAGAGTGGGTGTCTGCTAGCACAACAATCCATTGAGAGCTACTTGAAAGGAATTGCACATTCCACGAATCTCTCGGGCAGAGAACTCTATTACTTCAAAAAAGAAGATCCCTCTCAGACCGGAAAGATAAGAATCTGGGGACACAATCTTACACACCTTGTTCAAGCACTCTTGGGTGACAATTCAGCGCTTGGTGTCTTCCTATCGGACAAGCAGATGGCAAGTTTCCTTGAGAAATTGACGGAATCATACGAGCCAGTGAGGTATGGAGAAGCCTCCCCTTCCGCAGTGTTCGAGATCCTAGTCCAGGAATTTGATAGGGCCGTTCAGATATTAGATGGCATCTATCATGAGAAGATGGGGATCAAGGCTGAGACACGATTGTATGTGCCCAGCTCGCTTCGCACTGACTTTCTACGCAACAACAAAGTGTTTCCGCAATCAAAGATAACTGCTTTCCCAATGGCTAACTTGGCGATGGGAGTAGACCTCACGCCCCTAGAGAAGAAATTTAATTTCGACAAGGGGAAAGTCGTACAGCAAGCAAGCGGAAGGAGTGATAAAACATAACTAATCTTCTTCCCACTTTTTCTCCATCGCTGGTCCTCTGACATATGGCACAGTAGGAATTAGAACCAAAAGGACACCTACAATCGCCGCTAGTGCCGCATTCTGTGGCTGTGGAGTAGGAGTAATAGAGTAGAAGTAGTAAGCAAATGCTAGAACGAAAATCCCAACTACCACGAATAGAGTACGCTTGGGAAGCCTAGAAAGCATCCCAATCTTACTTTCTGTTGGTTCTGTGATGGTCCTTCTAACCTCATTTCTGTAAGGAAACGTATGGTCGAATCTGGTTGTCTTAATCCGAAAGTGAGGCTTCTCACCACGCATTATCTTCTTGAAATAGTCTACATCTTTATCGAATCTTCTTTCGCTATCAGGACTCATTCCTATGGCGTATTGACCTATTCTGTAGGCTTCAAGATGAGCTAAAGTAGCTGTATCTGGCTTCAATGGGTGCGCTGCAAGAATAATGAAGAGTCGGTATTTCGCACTCCTGTTCTTGTAGATCACTAGCTTTCCGTCATGAAGTCTATGCCCTCGCATTAAGTCGAATGAATCTCTAACATCTATTGTGAATTTTGCAAACATTTGTCTGACCGAAGCTGCGACTTCGAATGTTAGTTGGTGAGTACCCATGTCAGATAACCCGACAAGTCTTTTCATCATGAATTCAGCTCCAAGACCCAGCACAAACAGGACGATAAAGGCAGTAAACACAATCGAAGTTTTTGAGGGAATAAAGACTAGAATCAAGAGGAGAAAGGCAATTACTCCTGCGGCCATATCTAGAGGACTGATAAACCTTTTTTGAGGAAGAAAATGCGAAAACATCAACGGATAGAGCGTAAGCGTCGCGAAGACTATGATGATTAGAATAACGGCATTCAATAAAACTTGGATAGTCAATGTGCCAGTGACTGGTAATGCCCGATATGTGGAGATAGCAACATAAAGAAGGACAAATGCTCCGAGTAAAGTTAGAATTTGCCATCGAACTACGGTTTGTTCTCTCCTTACACGTGCCTCGAACCTCTCCCATTTGTCCAACGGCTCTGCTAATATTGGAGAATCCGCAGGTTTTGACAGGACTCTCTTGATGCTCTTGATTAGTTTCGAGATTACCTCTGATTTTTCCAATTTCGCCGACATGAACTTC
Organism: Bathyarchaeia archaeon; assembly: GCA_050012795.1. GTDB lineage: Archaea > Thermoproteota > Bathyarchaeia > 40CM-2-53-6 > 40CM-2-53-6 > FEN-987. The sequence goes on from JBEKGM010000039.1 coordinate 19,253, forward strand.
ACTTACAACGTATTTGAAAGCTCCATTATTACGAGCGTCATACCGTGTCTCACGCGACAAGGACTCTGGAGAATTATGAAGAGCTGACGAAAAGTAACAGCTTCGTCTAGCTGACGGGAAGGTACCGTTACCTTGTTTTGTGCCATCCGACGAAATTTTACATCCCGAAAAATCAGCTTCGTCCGATGACAACTTGACGTTACCCTCAACAGGGTTCTGTTAACTTGAAAGCTCATCGCAAAAAACGGGACCGCCAAATTCAGGGTGTTAACTCGCGGCTCATTAGGCATTTAGGTTCTGGGCTAGTTCGGATTGGTTCAGTGATTGCGCTTCTGTCTTTTGTTCTTGGATTGTTTCATTCTATCAAGCTCTAAAGACGGGCACTATGGTAAAAGTGATGGAGAAAACAAGTGAGCGTGAATATGGCCCGCAATTACGCGCATATCTCGAATTAGCTGCAATCAGAGGAATGGAAAGAAGCGGTCCAGTAATCGTTGTGTTGAGAGTAACGAATATTGGAAGAGCACCAGCTATTGACATCGATCTCTTGATTAAGTTCACTAATAGTGACAATCAACATCTTAGTGATAGCGACAGATCCTTCAAAAAAGAAGTTCTGTTAGCCTTCAATCATTCCGATTTGATTCTATGCCCTCCAGCGCGTGCGCCACCCACCCTTGAATACATCCCGCCAGAGATTTCTAGAATCGAGATCGGTGGAGGCTACAAGGACGTAGATGGAAACAATTTTTCGTTTAATCAGACCATAGTGATGAAGGATTTTGTTGATACAGCTAACAAAATGCGACTGGCACGGAATATCACTAGGATGTCATGAGGACCTTCATGCTCTGGGTTATGAGCCGATACTTAACAGCCACAAAAACCGCAACCATTTTTCGAACATGAGCCGACAAGTTACCAGAGCCCTCAACAGGGTAACGGTACTTTGTCATCGGATTAATGGTTGCGTTACTTTTCATCGGATAGCTTGTCACAAAGCACTTGGTGGAACTGTCAAACCGTCGCGAGACGGTTCTTCCTGTCAAGTACGGGAGATTTAGTTAGAAAAACTCAAATTACAACGGCTTTGTGACTTAGAGCCTCGTAGAGGTTGAGTTGAAGATTGTTCTTCACTGGGTACACCCCAATGTTTCTTGGTGAGCTAGGATTCTGAATAGGCATATCTTTCTTCAAGAGAGCAATGTACTCGTCCACTGCCTTCTTGAAATCGTCGAAATACGTTTCTATGTTGAATCTGTACTTTCCATCGAGATACTCTATTCCGCATTGAGCGGTTCCCATGTTTAAGATGCCCAGCGTCCCACCAATTGCATAAGAGTGTACTAGACCACAACGCACTTCACGATAGACTGGAACTCCATCATCAAGCAACTTATTGTAGCATTTTCCAAGCCTGCGGAAAAATGACTCGTAACATTGTTTCGATTTTTCTTCTGGAATCCCTTCTAACAATCTGCCCCAAATTTCGGTGTATGTGTTAAGAGCACCTGCGACCAAGAAATTGGCATTCGCAGTTATACCCTTCTGCAAATCTGTAAACATGAGATTCTTCATTGTGTCTACACTATGCAAGTAGATTACGAATGTTGAATGTTCTGCGGGCACGAAAAATGGTGGGTTTCGGGCCTTGGGACTATCAGGAATCATGCATTATTTCGCTAGCAAGATGTGTTCGTTCATTCGCTTTAGAATGTTTGCTTGCGTTCGTAACGCGTCGTCTTTGTTTGGTGCTTAGAACTGTTTACTTTCGTTTGGTATTTTCATCTTGTTGCTTTTATTGGGTCGTGAAATAATATTCTGAGCCAGTAGGCATTTTTCGCTCTTTGCCCGCAATCAGCTTTCTTGTTAGCAAACTCTCTAATGCTACATTTACTCGTTCTACATTAGGGTCATTTATTGGTTTAACCACGGCTGTCAAGAGTTTTTGGACAATCTCAATCGAAGTGTAGGCCGATTGATGATTCTTGCTTAGGAAGTCGAGGACTTCTTCTTCTAAAGTTGGGCCAATTGCCTTTAGTTTCTCAAATTCGTTCCTAGAGATTGGCAACTTGAGTCTGAGATTAGGTGACTCTTGTAGCTTAAGAATCCTTCCGCGACGTGTTCTGGTTTCATGTTTCAAATTTTTGGCGATGTTCGACTGCTAAGTTATATCAAAATGTATCGATGTAGCATTGAAAGTCAACTCAAATTTCATTGACAGTCTTCTATTCACAATAAGTAATCGCTTTGATTCTGCTTCTATGGTTTAACGGAGTATTCTGTCATAGTTAGCTTTCGTTTGAGTTCATGCACGTATTGAATCATGTGCGTGCCCGCAACGTCGTAGAATGGGATGGCCGCCTTCTCGTACATTCTCCTAACTACCATCTTGCGGATATCGCCGCCACGTATCCCGAAAGAATCTGTTAACGAAGAGAACAAGAGATCAACATTACCCCCCATTTCATCAACGGACAGCCCAATGTACGCCTGTAAATGATGAGTGAGTTCTGGCGTTATAGGTCGCCCTAACGCGATGGAGATTGATTCGTTTACGGATTCGAGAAGAATCTGGGTAAAGTCAGTTCTCGATTTTGCGGTCAGCGAATCCGACTCTTTCATCTTCAGAGCCAAAGATAGTGACATCTAGCTGTATCTGCATCTTCAAGGAATTGTTACCTCAGTTAAGGAATTGAAGTGACTAACCCTTCCAAAGAATCAACCAAAACCGCATCAACCGACTTTATCCACGAATACTTTTCAACCGTCAACTATCCGCCACCCGAAAAACAGTATCCATACCAGAAGCTGTAAGAGTCGTACTAGGCTACCTTTGCGTCAGCTAGACGCGGCTGTTACTTTTCGTCAGCTATAACTAGGGAAATGACGGTTATTGTAAAAAACGGAGTTGAGGAATGTTCGCGTTTCCGCGTTCACTCCCTACTTTCCATACTTTCTGATTTGATTCTCTCCTTTTTCAGTTTGAAAATCCTTGAGCATGCTTGCGGCGGCGGCATAAGAGAGGATACCGCCATACCATTGCAGACTCCTTGGTTTACGCTCTAAGTTCATGTGTTTCTCATCTCTACATATTTCATTTTCATTGATCGATATGGAGACTGCATCTAATAACCAAATCCCTCACCAATTACGTGATGTTATGCGAACATTTGTAATTCATGATCTCTCAGTGTTCTGTCAAGTCAGCTAGTCTTCCTGATCTTTTCGTAAACAATTCTTCTAATCTTGTCTTCGTTAAGTTGCTGTTTGGTTTAGGGTGTTGTCAAAAACCGTTTGGTCACTTAATCCAGATCAATGGGTGTATGCAGGATGCTGTGGCAAACGGGACATGAATAATGGGGATCATTACCCACAGCCAAACCTAAGACATAGACACATCCGCATTGTCTACATGCGACGATGGAACTCAAATTTCTTCAATCGCCCTATAAACAGTAGGGTTACTCCATAGATACTCGTAACCCTCTTTTTCGATTTTTGCTGATTCGGTTCTGTTACCTTCTTAGTGTTCGTTTTCGTGTGTCCGCTATGGCTCTGTTACTTCGTAGGTTGCCTTTCTAGCCCCCTTCGATGCGTTGAACACGATAGAGGTTACTGTACTCCTTATACCCTTAATCTTCAGAACCTTATTCTTCAGGAAGTCTCTGAATTCATCCATGTCCGCTACTGACACAAGCGTGACAACATCGAATTCTCCCGTCACTTCATAGAGTTCTTCCACATTAGACAATTGAGAAAGAGCTTGTACGACTTCGTCCAGACAAGGCGACTCCACAAAAATGTTTATGAAGGCTAGAAGTTGTGGCAAAGCTAATCATCGATCCTAGGCTCCGACTGAGTCGAAACTGCACCGAACATTATACTGCAAATTAAACATTGTCGATGAATAAACCGGAATTGCTGCATGGGCATAACCGCAACTTATCAAATTAAGATACGAATAACCCCTGTTAGGTTCAGCTATTTTCGTGTCTGTGGATATACGTGTGCGCACCACTAGACCATGACACCAAACGAACGGTAACCGCTCTCAGAACCAAACATCAAGGTAACAGAACCGCTCAAGGATTTTACCAAACGAATTGTTACACCACTAAAATCAACGAAACCAAACAAAGACGTTACAGAACCGCTCAACTGGGCTTCAAGTCTTCGATTGCAAAGAGGTCTTGCACCAGTACATTCCTGATAATTATTAGGCAACTTGCTACGAAGGAGAAAGGAGAGTGAAGCCCAAATGGGATTAACGAGCAAGCAACATCTCTTCGCACGAGTATATCTTGTAGTTATCCTTACGAACGCTGCCGTCTTCTACTCCATCTCACGGAACCCGCAAGCTGTAACTTCCTCTGGAGAAGTTTGGCAAATCGGAGCATGGGTAACCATCATTACCCTTTTCGTTCTTACAGTGAATTTGGAGTTCTGGTGGAGATATCAACGAAGAACGGACAACCTGAAATTTTGGGACAATCTCCGATTTTGGCGGAACCCCGAACGTGAGCTAGGAGAGGAAAAATAAACCAATTTAGCAACCGATTTTTGACAGACCGAAAACGAGCGGGGAGCAACCGACAACTTTGACGGTACCCTCAATAGGGCAACGTGAAGTTCACGATTGATACAATTTGCTGTGAAAGTCCGATTGATACTGGAAAGTCTGAATTTTCGGTTGAGCAAAATCACGAATATAGAGTGATAAAGTTAGGGCCTACTGTTCGTTTGATTGGAAATAGGGGATATGATCATGAGGGCGATTTTCGTTACTCTACATGCGTTATGAGGTTGCGTAGACAAGTTTGCCTTGCGTGTCTTTGAACTCGAAGACGTAAATTTGACCAGATTGCAAATTGAGTTTTTGCACCAGCTGCCCGTTACCTGCTTGGTCAGTGTTTACGGAGCCAACTGACTGCCATGATCCGTCGCATGCACCCTGCGTCAACTTGTCAACCGAGACGGTGTATGTGCTGCTGGATGTGCGTTCCATAAGAGTACAAACACAACCCCATTCCGTACCATTACGTCTCCATAGGTTCCGGTTAAACCAAAATCTCCACAACTCCCTGAAGGATTTGACGCTGAACTGATCAGATAATTTGCTGTCGTGCTTGCTTTGCCTGGAGCTTTCGCATACGCTTGCGGCAGACTCAGAATCGACACTGCAACAATGGCTAGAAGTAAGAGTCTGAACATGTTTCCTTTTCTCATAATCTCACCTCGCATATCTGCTCATCAACATGCAGAAGACTGGAATTCTAGTTAGTTCTTGGTTACGTACTTCCTATTGCGGAACATGAGTGAATATGATGGCAAATGAAATCATGTGGCAATGACTTTTCTTCACCAGAGAAAACGGCTCATAATCTCCACTATAACCACTTTACGTACATGACATTACGCAAAAAGTGTTTGATCCTAAGTTAGCACTATGGAAAGGGTAATTGCAAAAAACAGGGTTGAGGAATGTTCGCGTTTCCGCGTTCATTCCATGTTTTCATTGATTTAGCTCTCTCTACTTTTCAGTTTGAGAACCGGTGAGTAAGCTTGCAGCGGCATAAGAGAGAATGCCACCATGCCATTGCCGACTCGTTGGTTTACTGACGGGGTTCATGCATTTGTCAACTCTAATATTTCATTTGCATTGCTCGTTATGGAGGCTGCATCTAATAATCTAATCTCTCATCAATCATGTGATGTTACGCGCACAATTACAATTCACTCCTAGGAGGAGTCCGCTTAGCAATCGTGAACTTGACAATGCCAACTTTTCCATTCAGTTCACGCTGACTGACGAAACGAGGCTAACACAAATGACTAACATTCATCCTGATGCGATTCTATGCAACTTTCCGTATACCCGTCCAGGAGACGGGAATGCGAAATCTTACATAATGATAATGTGATCTACAGGTGGCCTTTCGTTTGGTCAGAGAAGAGGTCCGCAACGGTAAGACAATTTACGTTTGCGACTGCGGATTAGGGTACGATGATATTCTAGTAGCGTATGCGTGCGGGGAATATTATTTGACTCATGGCGTGAACTCTGAGGATATTACGAAGAAAGCCATCTATAATCCCCGTAGTGAGCAAGCAACAAGACGAACTATCGCGCAACCATAATTGGACTTTAAGCCTAAGTGCAGCCTCTTTGTGGTGTGCCTAACGGGACGTGCTGCTATGAAAAGTAAATTTCCATACGTCACCTTCGACTGTTATGGTACTCTTGTTGATTGGGAGTCTGGAATTAAGAGCACCATTAAGACTATCTTGGATGACAAAGGCGTCAGGGGAAATATTGAACAGTTATTCCGAACCAGGGAGGACCTTGAATTCGATCTGATACAAAGTGAGTATCGAGCGTATCGTGAAATTCTTGCCCTTAGCCTCAAGGAAACCTTTGCTCAGTTCCAATTGCCCTACAGTAATCGTGATGGTGAACGGCTGGCGGAATCCGTTCCTGAATGGCCAGTGTTTCCAGATACGGTGAAGTCTCTAGGAAGGATTGGTAGAGTGAGTAGAGTCTGTATAATCTCAAACATCGACAAGGACATAATTAGAAAGACAAGGGACAAGATGGGCGTACGTTTCGACTTGATCATCACTGCGCAAGAAGCTCGATCGTACAAACCCAACATTAGGCCCTTCCAGATGGCGCTTGGAAAACTTAAAGCGAGATCGAGCGAGGTTCTTCATGTGTCTTCAGGATTTCGATATGACATTCCACCAGCGCATCAATTGGGTTTCAACACTGCCTGGATCAATCGAAAAGGGGAGAAGGCGCCTGTTAATTTCTCTGCAGACTACGAGTTCAGCGATCTATCCGAGTTGGCTGAATTTCTAGAGAGGAATGAAGTGAAATGAATAATGTCAGACGGCTTCGCTTATCGTTCGCTAACAGCTCTCTGAGATTTCTCGTAAAGCGGAAGGCCTTCTCTAGGATCTGACCGTATCCTAACAAATGCTTCCATTATTTGATGAGTGATGGGTCCTGGTTCACCATCACCAATCTCAATCCCTTTCACCTTAACTAACGGCACAATCTCGGCAAGCGTTCCGGTTAGGAATGCTTCATCGGCGTTCACCACATCATAAGGTGTCAACGCCTTCTCGAACATGCTGTAGCCAAGTTCCCGTACGAGTTTGATTATTCGTCTTCTAGTTACGCCAGGCAGAATCCCAGCTGAAGATGGCGGGGTAAAGATTTCCTCATTCTTGATCAGAAACAGGTTTGTAGTCGTGGCTTCTGAGAGAAAACCACTTCTGTCGAGCATAAGCGCGTCGTCTGCACCCACGTCGACTGCCTCGATTTTGGCCATGACGCTGTTGAGGTAATTCAGAGATTTGATCTCGTGTGACGTTGCGTCGACGGAGTCGCGACGCACGGATGAGATTATTGCTGAAATTCCGCGCTGCCTTGCGATTACGCCATATGATGGGTCTACGAGTTCTGCGATGATTACGAGCGATGACTTGCGACATTTTCGAGGGTCGACTCCTAGGTCCCCGAGGCCTCGTGTCACTAGAAGGCGGATGTACGCATCCTTCAATCCGTTTCGCTTGATCGTTTCCACAACTGCCTTCGTCATCTCTTCAGGGGGAAGGGGGATCTTCAGTTTGATTGTTTTGGCGGAGCTGTAGAGACGGTCCAAATGTTCCTTGAACTGGAATATTACTCCGTCATAAACGCGGATTCCTTCGAAGACGCCATCTCCATACAATAAACCATGATCAAAAACCGATATTGAGGCTCGAGATTTCGGTAGCCACTCTCCGTTCACGTACACAACGGGTTCCTTGACCACCAAATTTCCTTCCGCGCGGTGTACGGGTAGTAGTCTATAAAATCGTTCCCTGAACTCAAATGATGTCGACGAATACTCAACTGGTTTCTCGGGAAATCAACCATTATTTGGCATGATCAACAAGACAGATTAAACTCCTAAGCAAACAATCGCACACGTGGGCCGGTAGTTCAGCCTGGTTAGAGGACGAGTGTCCGGCTGTAATGTTGCCCTTACACGGCAAAGGTCGCCGGTTCGAATCCGGTCCGGCCCACCATTTGACGAACCCGAGACCTCTCTCTGCTCTTCATTCCTTGCTCTATAGGGGTCACGTTTGCCCCGAACCTGAAAAAAGGAGGACTAGACATGCCATATGAACGCTGGCCTCAATCTTACAGCTATTCTAAGAACTGCATCTGCTTAGTCTGCGGTGTCAAGTGGACTGTAAAAGCTACGACCTTCGTCCACCAAGCCAACACTCCCTACGCCCTAGACAACCCGCTTAAAATTCGGCTATTCCCATCTAAACGTGACTCGAAGAGTCAAATTATACTGATAGAAAAATAGACTAACTGCCTAGTCTAAATACGCTAGTTTTGAGCGCAAAACTTGTTTGAACATAAACCGGAAGATCAGAGTAACCCTTCCAGAACGTATGTAATACAAGGTATTTTATCACTAGATATGACATTGCCTCTTGGTAAGTATGCAACTCAGGACCATGCTTTCGATATTGACGATTCTGCTAATTGCAACCGCATTCGTAGTTCCGGTGCATGCTAAGAATCAGCTTACTCAGGGAACAATTTGGAGTTTGAAAGGAGATTACACCTTTCGAGCTACAGATGTCTATGATGCTGGGACCTACTCAGAGACCGGTCACAATAGTCGAAAATTCATCGTTACAAGTGTCAGTGACACGGTTCTGAATGTAACCATGACGTATGAAAATGACTGGTCTTGTGTAGCTTCAAGCGGCGGCAGCTTTCTCCAGCAATGCAAGACTACGTCGGGGCATGACTCTAGCTCTTGGGATTACACTGTTTCTATACCGGGCATGAAGATCATCGCAACAACCGCGAATAAACAATACATTGGACACCTTACCTGGTTTTTGATTAACCCAGAACTCGTGAACGGTGGCAGTATCCAGATGGGTTGGTGGACTCCAACTTCAAACTTCAAGAACAACATGTACACTGATGTAGCGTACCAGGTTTCAACTCAGCCTGTTAGTATTCAAGGCGTCTCGCTCACTGCTTGGAACGTCTCACATACGGGTCAGGAGCTTGGCTACTTCTCTTCTGACGAAGTGTACGCTAGGGGACCGGAGAGTGACTCGTACCTCTACGATCCGCTATATGGTACACTTATCGGCATATCAAACAACCAGACTGCGAATTATCCTGGAGGTTGGAATGAGCGTTATGTTGGTAGCGAAGGACTTGTGGATTCGACATTATCCTTCCAGCCGGTACAAACAACGCAGGTAACTACTCAGTCATCGACATCTCAGATGATGACCAGTCAGTCATCGAACTCCACACAGTCTTCAAGTTCTCAGTCGGGCGGGCAGAAATGTTTGATTGCGACTTCAACATTCGGGTCTGAGCTTTCTCCTGAAGTGCAGCTGCTGAGAAACTTCAGGGACAGCTCGATTTTGAAGACGCGTGCAGGGTCAAGCTTCATGATTGCGTTTAACGCTTGGTATTATTCATTCAGTCCTACTGTTGCCACCTGTCTTCTGTCGCATGGTGCTGAGCGGCTGGCAATGAGGATTTTGTTATACCCGTTTATAGAGATAATCTGGTTGTCGTCGACAGTATTCAAAGTCTTTAGGTCATCCCCAGAACTGGCCGCCGTGCTATCAGGGCTGCTTGCGAGTTCACTGATAGGTACCGTTTACGTTGGATTGCCTTCCGCGGTCCTCTTATCTAGAGTCAGACGCCTGCGGGGAGTCCGATCAGGAAGCCTAGTTTTGAGAATATTATCGTTCTCGCTGCTCGGAGGCTTCGGTGCACTGGCAACAGGCGAATTAACCGCTAACATTTCACTTACGATTTTCT
>JBEKGM010000040.1:0-28332 GCA_050012795.1 Bathyarchaeia archaeon
TGGATGTAGGTCCGCCTTCTGATGTGGCTTTGAGAAATGCCGAGACACTTGGTATTGACCTCAAAGACATCGACGCGATTGTAATCAGCCATGGTCATTATGATCATACAGGCGCGCTCCTCGAAATTTTGAAGCATATTGGTCGACAAGTTCCTGTGGTAGCTCATCCCCAAGTATTCAGCCCCAAATTCACGCTCAATCCTAAACTGAGGTACGTCGGAGTAGGTTTCGACAAGAACTCAATCATAGCTGCTGGAGGAATGCTACTGCTTGCTAGAAACTCGGTCAGAATTTCAAATGGCCTTATGACCACTGGTGAAGTGACCAGACTGACCGATTTTGAGAGGTCAAACGGATTCTGGAAAGTTGAAGATGGGAATTTCGTTCAGGATGAGATGACTGATGAACAAGCTGTGCTAACGAACGTTAAGGACAGAGGGCTCGTCATCCTATCGGGATGCTCTCATCCTGGAATAGTAAATACTCTGAAGCACGCCAAAGGAATGTCTAAAGCAGATAGTATCTGCGCGGTTGTCGGGGGTTTTCATCTGTTAGGTGCGAGTGACGATAGACTTCGGGCCACAACGGACGAACTATTAGGAATGAATCCAGAGTTCGTGCATCCGTGTCACTGTACTGGTTCTACTGCAATTAATCGATTTACTGAATCACTTGGCGCGCGTTGCAAACAGATTATGACAGGGGATACTATTGAATTTTAAACTGTGGCTCTTCAGGTTTTCTTGACTGTAAGGGTCCATTCGAATTTGATTCCTGCGTTCTCGAATATTACGCCGACGGGGCAGGCTTTGTTCATGGTTAGCCGAAGAACTGTTTCTGCTTCTTTCTCGTCAGCGTCGGTCACTATTTCCATTTTGCCCTTCAAACCGGTAACGGTGAGTGCATCTTTTGGCTTCTCAGCTTCCAGTTCAACCTTGAATGCCTTGTAAGCAAAATTACGTTTTCCTGCAACCGTCTTGAAAATGGTGGTAATACAGCCAGCAAGCGACATTACGCAAAGTTCGAGAGCTGTTGGTCCTGTATTCGTTCCGTTCTGATCTGTTGGTAGGTCGACTACAACACTGTGCCCGCGACCATTGTCTAAGACACTCCTATATCCATCAGTCCAAAAAGAGATAGCTTTCATTGTCTGACCCTTCGCGTTTCGTATGTGAGACGGCGAGTACAAATATGTTCTTGGTCAGTCTCACCATTGAACCTACTTTGACTCATCTGCTTCTCTTGGTGACAGTTTGATTCTGCTGGCAAGACCGATGCAGAGTTGATGTTTGACACTACCCACTTTCTTGCGTATGCAATCTGTGTGTTCTCTCATCCTCGACTTGGACCGTGTAATGAGTGATTCCGAAGTTCTCTTTGAATAGTTTTCTGGCCGCTTCTTGGATTGTTTCCCATTGCTCGCTCCGATCTGTTGTAATGTGTACGCTAGCGGCGTGGACACCTGATGTGATCGTCCATAGGTGGAGGTGATGTATTCCAGTGACTCCGCTGATGGCAAGCAATTCTTTCTCGATCTTGCTAGGAGATATGTCTCCTGGAGCATTTTCCATTAGTATGTTCACGCTTCCTGCGAGCAGGTTGTATATGTTGGGTATCATGATGAGGCCGATCAGTGCGCTTGCTATAGGATCGGCAACGTACCAGCCGGTTAGCAAGATTACTGCCCCAGCAGCAATCACGCCTACAGAGCTGAAGGCATGGAGCATCACCTCAAGAAGTGCGCCTCGAAAGATCAAGCTCTGTTTTGAAGGGTCTTTCAGCAACACAATTCCGATTGCGTTCAGAATCAGCCCTATTACGGCCACGACCATTATGGGAGCCGCTTGAACGTCAGGTGGACTCAGCAGGCGTAGGTAGACTTGGTAGAATATGTACAGGTCCATCACCACTAGAATCACGCCGTCCAGTAGCGCAACTAGTACTTCGAGACGGTAGTAGCCAAACGATTTCTCAGGAGTGGGGGGTTTCATGACCAAACTGATCGCGAGGAATGTCAACGTTAGAGTTCCAACATGAGCCAGCATGTGTATCGCATCTGTGAGCAAGGCCAGACTGTTAGCCAGAACGCTGCCTACAATCGCGATGACCATGTACGTGAGATTCAGTACAATAACAGCGATTACACTCAGTCTATTTTTCGAGGCAATCGACATCTCTCGCTAAAGCTCCTGATTTCCTAGCGTGATGTAGTTGGTTCTCTGAACTTCGCCCACCGCACCAAAGCTGTGCTTGATTCTTGCATCCATTAAGCTATCTTACTATTGCGTCTAATGCAAACGATGCGCTGATGCAACCCCCTCGTCCAACGCCCCCGATTCTTTATTTCATCATCCGAGGTCCTGAACCTTGATTTCGCCAATCGGACGGAAGGAGAACTCGGTCATACCACTCAAGATGTCTTCGATCGATTTATGTAATTACTGGCTGGCAAGTAATATAGAAACGAATATTGATCATGTGGTAGGAAGAAACTCAAGTGAAGTCCAAGTACTCACTCCACCTTCAAATCCCATTCCATAAACAAGCTGCTCAGTTTACTTGCGGCCCAGCTAGCCTTTTGATGGCTATGAAGTTCTTCCAACCCGCGCTCCAGGTTACCAAAAGACTTGAGCTGGACGTTTGGCGGGAATCAAGCCTTGTCGAGAGTTATGGTACAAGTAAGGAAGGATTAGCTATTGCTGCTGCAAGACGCGGGTTCTCAGCATACACGATGGGAATATCTCGAAAGCACTCCTTCATAGACGAGATCTTAGACGAGATCCCATCCATCGACTGGAAAGTCCTTGAACTTCTCTACCGAGATATTCGAAGTAAGTTTCGAGCAATGGGACTGAGCAATGTCAATCGTCCGATCAAACTGCCGACCCTGAAAGCGCTTCTAGTCAAGTCACATATTCCATTATTCCTTACCACGACGTCATTGTTTGGGGGAAAAGAAGACTTGCCCCATTGGGTCGTCTTAACAGGTTATTCAGGCGGTACATTGTACGTTAACAATCCGCTAGCTAAGGGACCCAACACTATGATAGAACAGGGAAGATTGGAGAGGAATCTTGGTTATCGAAAGATTCAATGTGCAGTTGTGATACGCGGATTAATGAAGGCAAGAGTTCGGAAAATAGAAACTGGGAAAAGTGAGTGATCCGGATCTCCGGTATGTCGGATGATCCGTGGACTTATCCGTAGGTTGGTGATCGTTTTGTTGCTGTTTCGAGTTGGCGAACAAACTCTTCCTCTGGTTGCATTCCTAGAACTTCTACGGATTCGTTAATGATTGTTTTAGGTACACCAGAGACGTTGTATTTGAGTACGATACAATCCTTCCGAAACAAATACTCAAGCTATATGTGAATCCATTAAGAAGCTTGGGTATGAAACAGTTGAACGCCGCTAGTTCTATTGCACTGGCCTTACAGTATTGTCTAGTATAGACTCTAAACACGCTGTGCATATTGCCATATGCGGATATTCGAATATTAGCGAACGAAATGATAACGCCACCCGAGCACCGAATCTTCAAGCTGCAATCAGAGATCTGCAAAGCCCTCTCAAATCCCAGCAGACTTCAAGTCTTACACGTCCTAAGAGATGGCGAAAAGACCGTCACTGACCTAGTGGCTACGACAGGGTTTAGACAGGCCAATGTGTCGCAACATCTAGCCCTAATGCGACTCCGTAACATGGTTGTACAAAGACGCGAAGGCAACGCGGTATACTATCGAATCTCAGACCAACGAATAATCAAAGCCTGCGACATCATGCAATCATTCATACTCGACCGCACCTCTGAGGATTCGAAGCTCGTCAAGATGGCGTTAAGTTCCCTTCGCCAATAGGAATGAATGAAAACATGCAAGTCATAGAAACGAAACCGAAAATGACCGAGAAAAAGAATCGACTCGTCATCATATGCTCCAAGGGAAGCCTAGACATGGCATATCCCCCCCTTATGCTTGCAACAACAGCAGCAGCAATGGGCATGGACGTACACCTATACTTCACATTCTGGGGAATGAACGTGATCACAAAGAAAACCGTTGACTCCCTGAAGATATCTTCCGTAGGCAACTCAGCCCTGCCAATGCCAAACATTCTCGGAATGATCCCTGGAATGAGCAGCATGGTGACTTCAATGATGAAGAAGAAAATGGAAAAGATGAAAATGCCAACAATCCGAGAAATGATCACGACCGCCAAAGAGAGCGGCGTCAAATTCCACGCCTGCTCCCCCTCGTTGAACATGATGGGACTCAAACGCGAAGACCTCATCCCAGAAGTCGACGATATAATCGGTGCTACAACATACCTTGACCTCGCATCAGATGACGCGATTACACTATTCGTTTAGAGATGGAAAACATGTCTGACGAGGCTTCAGTCAAACCCACAACCATCGTGGACTCAAGAGGAACAATGTGCCCAGGCCCTATAACGGACCTATTCAAAGTCTACCGAAACTCAAACATTGGAGACGTAATCGAACTCCTTGCCACTGACCCAGCAGCCAAAAGCGACACGCAAGCCTGGGCAAACCGAAGCGGTAACCAAATCCTCGCCATCATAGACGAGAAAGACCACGTCCGCATCCAAGTCAAGATCCTGAAGAAAGGTCGACCCCCGGCGTAACAGGGATGGAAGCGCGCCCAATCAACGTGGTCGTAGTCGGCGGAGGCACAGGAGGCACCTTAGCCGCAAACCTCCTCACAAAACAACTCCACAACGAAATAGACACCAGAAGAGTGCAGGTACAACTTGTTGCAGGCAGCGAAAGGAGACATATATTCCAACCCAGCTACCTACACATAGCCTTCGGCGACCTAGAACCAAAGAAGATCATCCACGAAGAGAGCGCCCTAGTTAGACGAGAAGTACAATTGATTGAGCAGGATGCGACGCGAATAGATTCCACAGCCAAGGAGATCACACTAGTATCCGGAGAAAAACTCCCATACGACTACCTCATCATAGCTACCGGGAGCGTCGCCGACTCCAGCATCATACCCGGACTACGCGAATCAGGATTGAACTTTCACACCAGCCCAGAAGAATCAATGAAAATTAGAAACGCTCTCGAAGTCTTCGAGGGCGGACACATAGTGATTGGCATTGCAGGAGTACCGCACAAATGTCCACCATCCCCAAACGAGGCCGCTTTTCTCTTGGATGATTATCTACGAAAGAAAGGTATCCGTGATAAAGTGAAGATTACATTCGTGACACCTTATCCGCGTCCCTATCCTGCGGAGCCAATGTCGAAAGTGGTGGCTCCACTCTTCGAGAAGGTTGGCATAGAGCTGGTCACATTCTTCAACGTCGAGTCTGTTGATCCTTTGAAGCGGGAAATGTACTCATTGGAAGGCGACTCGATCTCATTCGACCTGCTCATCATGGTTCCGCCACACCGCGGCGCCAATGTCGTGAAAATCTCGGGTTTCGGGGATGCCGATGGATGGATCCCCACAGACAAGCAAACCATGAGGATCGTTGGGTATGATCGTGAGTACGCTATCGGTGACGCAACAAATATACCCGTTTCGAAAACAGGGGTTACAGCACATCTAGAAGCCATTGTGGCTGTGAAGAATATTGTCGCGTCTATAGAAAACCGTGGGGAGCTTTACAAGTACACGGGCAGAATAAACTGTCCATTCGAGATGGGATCAGGAAAGGCATCTTTCGTTGTTGGGTCCTATGACATGCCAGTGAAGGAGATACATCCGAACAGGGTGCGATACATAATGAAGAAGGCATTCGCGAACTTCTACTGGCAGACGCTATCCGGCAATTGGGATTGGTTACTGAACATATACTTCGGAGAAACATGCAAGAAAGAAGTGATTCCTAGTCGCTGAGAGGGCGTAAACTTACAGCTCATCAACCACTTTTGTTAGGATTGCGGCAATTGAGATTAGGGGAACCCTAGAAGGCGTTGTGGGCAAACCCGCGCTTGCATCTGCCCGAAAGGCAAAGAGACCCATCGCCGCAATCCTCCGCTACTTGACTCTCGTCAACGACGAGATTCTGCATGCTTTCCCAGCCGGAACCCTTCCACCGGTTGACAACATCACGCTGCGATCTCGCGAAGAGATGGAGCCATACTTGAAAGAACCGCAAAGCCCAGGTTGGAAATCTGTCTACGAACTGCCAAGGATGGTTTGAACCCCTTTTCCGTGACAATTTTCGAAGGCGAGAGTGAAGAAGCCGCCTTCAACGCTCAGCTCCTTTGGAATAAGGCAATGCCAGGGTTCTTCACATGCCATAAGACATCTCCAGCCTGCCAACCGAAAAACTGATCCCGCTGGCACTGACGTAAAACAACCTTCACAAACCACAAAATTGGCGGTTCAATTTTTTCAGCTCTTCATTAATCTTTTCAGTCTTGAGACATATTCAAAATTCTTTGACGACATCTCTAGAGGAATCTCTCATAGAACTGCTTCTACTCCCTACTCGTATGACTCTTCTTGATCAAGGTCTCCGGCATCGTAAGCAGGAGAAACATGCTGAGAACCTGAAGTGCTATTATCAGATAGAATATGGAGTCGGGACCGGTGGCACCCCAAAGAACTCCTCCGACGATCGGAGAGAGTATCATGACCATTCCCGTAAACAGACCTAAGTTACCGAACACCCTTCCCAAGAGAGCGGTTGGCACAAGTTCCGCTGTCATTGAGGCTCTCGTCACAGCAGCAAGCACCGAGAATCCCTGCAACACTCCTGAGAGGAGAAGCATCGTCGAGTTTACGGCATAGACAAGAAGCAGAAGCGACAGGCAATAGGTCGATATCGTTAGATACAGTACCTTCTTTCTCCCAATCCTATCCGCGAGTCTACCCAAAGGAATCGAAAGTATGAGAGGCATCACCATCGAGGCCATAGCCATCCCACCCAGCACAAATGCGTCCACATGCTTTATCTCAGCAGCAAACAACGGGACATAAACCATCGTCGCCATGTATAGGGGGATGGACGATAAAGACACAAACAAGATCCAACTCTTCAACTTGGTTCCTCTATCAAAGAGTTCACGGACGCTTCCGCCGAAGCCAATCTTAATCTTCAACTCCCGACGGTTCGGTTCCGTGAACTCGCTGAAGACGAAAATCAGAAGCAGGGAGAAACCAATGATCTGCAGATAATATAGAGGCTTGATTCCTTCAACATTCAACCCGCCGAATCGAGTGATTACCATGGCCCCTATGAGGGGTGATATCAAGCCGGGAACGGCCGTAAGCGTATCGCAGAGTCCCATTCCCGTGGCTCTCTCATGGCCCTTGAGACAACTGCCGCAGACTATCGGGCAAGTTGTAGACTCCATTTGCAGACCAAGATTCCCGATCAACAACGCCAGGATTACAGTCATCCAGCTCTCCGCCGATGCGAAGAGGAAAGCCCCGAGCAACATCAGGCCGGTTGCTGCCAAGAAGATTCTTCTTACTCCGTACTTGTCGGCTAACCATCCGATGGGGAGAGCTATAGCGGCTGCCGAAAGTCCTCCGATGCCATTCGCAAGTCCAAGTTGAAACGCGGTTGCGCCCAAAGCCGCAATGTAGATCGACTGATACTGAAGAGTCAGAGTCCTGAGAGAATATGACCCTGCCGCCTTCAGCATGTTTACTTTGAAAGGTTTCTCCTGTCTGGAAAAGAAATGTACCGCTTTCAAGGCCGTTTCACTGTTCCTGTCCACAAGCCCCACCAACACTGATAGTTCTCGAGAACTCTTCTCACCTCCTTCAAAGTTTTGAGCGGATTCTCAACAAAACATATGGTTACTATCCTGCCAATAGGGATTCTCCAACACGGCCCTTCCGCTGACTACAGCGATCTCCTTCAAGGGAATTCTGTTCCTTGCAACACTTTCTGTCCCACGTTCGGATGACTCAGCGGACAAGGAAATATATTCTTAAGTCTTTCTAGGATGTTTGAGAAAGACATTGTCACTAGTCAGGGCTATTGATATGGCAATGATGGTCTCGTATGCCATGCGCTGTTCGCGAAATCATTGTAGAATTAATCGACCGCTGTATAGCATTGATCACGGCTTTCAATTTCGCTTCGTATTTTGCGGACGTCTTCGATCTGTTTTCCTTTTGGGTCGTCAATTTGCGAGTCAAAGTATATTCGCTGAAATCGTGGTGAAACGGTACGGAAAAGCCACAGGCTCCAGATGTCATGATTCGTGTGCTGATGGCAAGAATGGCGATTTATCTTATCACTGAATTACGAGGGAATTGCGGGTGTCAATCGTGAGCTGTAAGCATTGAGATGCCGATTATCGATACAGAGAATACCCAGTATAGTATTGCCAGCCTAAGTGAAAGCAGATCTGCCAGCACTCCCAGTAGCCAAGGAGTGAAGACGCCTCCTCCGAATCCTATGCCATAGATCACGCCCGTGGCGAATCCGCTTCTCTTGGTGAAGAGACGACTAGTCCACGCAAAGATTGTGGGCATTACCGGACCCATGACGAAACCGGATAGAGACCATGAAATGATTATCCAGAACTGATCAGCGACCATTATTCCCACGAAGATCAGAATCGCTGACAGAATAGAACTCAGAAGAATCATCCTCTTGAAATGAATCCTATCTGTCACGCTACCAAGGATCAGTCTGCCCGCCGCCATCGATCCCCAGAACAATCCAAGCGACAATCCAGCCAACTCTATCGAAAAGCCCCTCACTAGAACCAAGAAGGTTGGAAGCCACGCGTTCGTTCCCGTCTCTGCTCCAAGATAGAAGAATCCCGCAAGCACCAACGCGCGACCACGTTTGACAATCTCACCCGTTGACACACCGTCGCCCGATTCGCCGGTTCCTACTTTCATAATTCTCTCTCTATGCATCTCCCGAGTCGTGAGAATTGAGATCATGATCAAAGGTCCGAAGAAAGCCGCCATTATCAAATAGGATAGTCTCCAGCTCCCATACCAGGTGATAACTAGTCCTGCAAGGACCGGTCCGATGAATGAGCCGAGACTATAGAATAGGTGAAGAGCATTCAAGGCGAACCCGCTTCTCTTGGGAAAAAGCTTAGACATCAAGGGGTTCATTCCTGCCTCACCGAAGGCTGCTCCAGTCCCACCTAACAGGAACAAAATGAGCAGCAGATCGTAAGACTGAGCTACCGAAATCACCACAGCAACTATTCCAACGATCCCAAGACTACTAGTTATGATTGCCAATTCGCCATATCGATCAGACAGGTAACCTCCGATCAAGCTTAGCAAGTAGCCGGCGCTCCAGGCACTCGCCAGAAATCCGAGAAGCTCATTCGAGAGTGTGAACTCTTTCATAATGATGGGGAACGAGGGGCCGATCAATGTTGCGGTTGCTGCCAAGGCAAGCAGGCCGGCAAATGAGATCGAGGCATATAGAATTCGTGACATTCTTTCGATTCATCGTTCCTTACTTGATTGCCTCGATCAAGTACCAGTAACGTCGAATGCGACTCCTTGTACGATAACCTAATCGTTTGAGTTGTTTGGTGACAAAACTCGGCGATGGGATATCACTCGGCGCGTGTAGCATTAGAGGCTTTCCTGCTGCTGGTCTCCAGTCAGCAATAATCAGTTTTCCTCCCTGTGACAGGGTGCGCCCCATTTCAAATAGTCCACGCTTAGGGTTTGAGAGATGATGAAGCAAGAACAATGAGACAACCAACTCGAAGTGGTCGCTCTTGAAAGGTAGCTGTTCTGCATTCGCCTGTTTGACAATGACATGCCGTGAATATTGATGTTTTCTCATTATCTTCTTCATTTCATGGACTACCGCTGGCGAAGCATCGACCGACCAAATACGGGAACACTTTCCGAATCGGCGTGCTAGGAATGTAACACTCATACCGTAACCTGTTCCAATATCCAGAATCCTCTTTGGCTGAAGACCCTTCACTGAAACGGCGACGCTGTTCAGGGCATGATCGTGCACTCGATCTCTCTGTCGTGCGATCCTCGGCGAGATCTCCCTAGGGCTTTCTTCCATACTCTTACCCTTGTGAAGAAAATGCTTACGTAAATCACGTATGGTGCGTGTCTTTCTCAAACTAGTCTTTCCGCCAATTCTTGACTCTACGCGGCTAAGAGACATAAGAATAGTGAAAAGATCACTAGTGCGAGCGTCGTAATTTGAACCATCATCGTTAGTCGTTTTTGTGTGTGTTGCACAACCCGTTCTAGAGAATTTAGAAGTCGGTGTCCAATGATCATTTTCGCGCTATGTACACCCTTATTGGTGGGAGATAATCTTCATCGTGATGGTGGGGTGTTGAAGTGAATACACGACGAGTGGCTCTTGTTCTAGCAAGTCTTGCCGCCATTGTCATTATGAGTATTACATGTTTCAATTTCTTCTGTGTCGGGCAGCAACTCGTCTACAAGGCTATTTCAGTATCAGATGCAAGAGCAATGATGCAATCCTCTTCCAACGTATTGGTTGTCGATGTGAGAACCTCTCAGGAGTATGCGCAAGGGCACCTGCAAGGTGCGATCAATATTCCATTATCTGATCTGCCTCTTCGAATTGGGGGACTTGGGCAGAATAGACCGATACTTGTCTACTGTCGGACAGGATACAGAAGCGCTCAAGCCAGCTGCATTCTGGTGAAAGCAGGCTTCACTAAGGTGTACAATCTAGAAGGGGGCATAACAGCATGGATCAACGCGGGGTACCCAACCGTAACATCATGAGACACAGGTCTTGTTTCCTCACCACTGCAAGCGGCCGTATCCCCGCCCACGAGCCAATACTTGCGGTTCCAAGCGTTCGCGTAGAGGATTGCATCATTCTGCCTTGGCTAGTGCGGATAGATCCGTGAAGTTGTAACCGTCAAATGTTGCCAGCGACATGTGATTGAACGCCCGCTTCGACACAGCAGGGAGAGCGTCTGAGCCTAGGCCTGACAGTAGCCAGCGCTTGCCATTATAACTCGCAGCGAATACGTCTCCGCCATGCCATGATGATTCAGAATCATACAAGTTCAATGTTCCGGCAATTTGTTCCCGGCCATCATGCAGGTAGATGTACGGGTTGGATCCTTTAGTACGGCTCGCACGTGACAGAATGGAGTGGACCGAGCGAAGTATGTCTCTCATTTCTTTAGGAAATTGGGGTTCGTCGAGTCGTATTTGTCGGTGTCTTCACTATTCCGAGTGATTCCGGTCAACCACTGATGCGCATTATCTCGCTTCCAGTCGCCGATATCATTATGGGCGTTCATATAGTTGCGCGGCATCGGATGAGTGCCAATCCTAACTGGCAACCCGACCACCTTCTCTATGTAATTCTTCTGATCTTCGATGTGCGGACAGATCGGGAAGCCCGCCAAATAGCAACTTGCCAGATAGATCACCTCGGCACCGTACTTCTTCATATCGGCAGGTGCTGATTCGAGTCGTTCACCGGGACAGCCTCCGCAAGTCATCCATCCCACAACCTCTATGCGTTCATTCTCAGGGTATTCTGCGAATGCTCCGTCGCGCTCTATGATCGACTTGAAGCACTTGTTACCCGTGCATGTCCTGTTCCTATCACATATCATTATGCCTACTTTGACCATGCTAACTCGAAATGCGAGTTGTGCACTATGCTTTTGGACCTTTTGGATGTAGAGTATAGTAACATCGTATTCCAGAATTGCTCGACGCTCAAGTGGACGCAACGCCCAGCGTGTATTTTGTAATCATGGGCATCGACATGACGGACTACCGTTTTCTGGAACTCAGCGGCAGATTCTCGCACGGGGCTAGAATTCAAAATGCGCAGACGGTGGCCAAAGCCTAGGTGTCTCTGTTCCGTGTTGGATACCAGTCCATTTTTTAACGTGTCGAGATCTTCACTTTACAATGACTGTGCTGTTTTCCTTTCCTGATTTTGGCAACAGCTATGAGAGGGGGTCCTCGACTTTAGCACTCGGGATATGTTTCGTTGCAAGCATTCCATTGGTTATCTAAGAACAGTATACTACTCTTCGTTTTGGCTTTTGATGGAACCGCAATCTTTTGAACTGGGATTTACGCCGCCATGAACCTGAACTTGGTCATCTGAATCTTTCATCTGCTCGGACGTCACGTACTCTATGCCTTGCTATGGAAAGCCATCCTGTTCGCGTAGTTTTTCTAGTAT
The DNA here is from genome assembly GCA_050012795.1 of Bathyarchaeia archaeon. Lineage (GTDB taxonomy): Archaea > Thermoproteota > Bathyarchaeia > 40CM-2-53-6 > 40CM-2-53-6 > FEN-987. Next base: position 12,145 of record JBEKGM010000040.1, read on the forward strand.
CAAATTCTGGGACATAGGGTTTCAGGTCCAACAGAGGCGTGCCATCCACTATATCCACATCTGCGACGTGAATTACGTGGCCTTCAAGCCTCACGAGCCTAACTACAGATATGCCTATGGCATTTGGACGCGTAGGCGCCCTGGTAGCAAAGACGCCATGTAACTCATCATCGAGAAACGGCTTAACCTCTAACGAAAAACTTTCAGAGAGATGAAAATGGTAAATCAGAATGATGTGAGAAAAGCCTTCGATGTCTTTGAGACCAGCCGCATACTCTGGCTCAATCTCAACAGTCCCTACGACGCCTTCGGCGCCTGCTGGCTGTATTGGCATGCCTTTTACTTCTCTGAATGGAGAGTGAATCACACCTATTGGCTTGTAACTAATGACCTGCATGTGAGCCCCTCCGTGGAGTAAACTAGCTTCGTTGCAATTAACCAATCGTCAAAGGCTGTAAGCTGACGAGAGGGTCAGGTTTGAAGATGGATATGCTTACCGCGCAACCTTCACCGGATACATATGTCTCACTCGTATCATCACAGCGAACGCAATGAGTCCGCCGATTCCTCCTGCAACAAAACCAACAACGCTTATGATGCCTAAGAGAACCGTCACTTTCATACCCATCGCGAATATCGCAATTAACAAAACGCTAATAGCGTTACTGAAACCTCCTGCCAAGAAGGAGTAGGCCGGATTGAAGAGTCCGTTCAATGAGCGGGCATAGAAAAGTTCCAGCACTAGACCAACCACGACGTAAATCCGAAACACAATTACCCCTATGGGCACGAAGAACGACAGAATCGCTCCATTGATGACGCTAGTCAGAAGGAGCGCTCCTCTCCTCTGAGTAACGGCTCCAGCAACCATGATCGGAGCTAGGATTACGGGACCGGCAAGAGTTGGACCGGGCACATCAAATAACCTAATTGTTGGACCAACCATAATATGACAGACAGCGGACACCACAGCCATAGCTGAAACTATCGAAACATTCCCAGATGAAAACCGCATCGTGATTACTCAACATTTCACTACGAAAGGGGCTAGCGTCGTATAAGCCTTGGTAAGCACAAACGCTTACTATCTGGATTTGAACCAATTTACACTGCTTATGGACAGCGCTGTTGCCGCAACATCCGATTCAGCGTCTAACTCTACGGATTAAGAAGTATGCTATCCCAATTATAGTAGCTAAGGCCAAATACACAGCTACTCTTTCAACATTTAGAATACACCCACCGATCCACGTTAGATAGCATACCCCACCTGGCTCGCATGATCCATAGACAGCGAAATTGTAGAAGGAATACGCCGTGTAGATTAATGAAACGAAGAAGATCACTGTGAACGCCCAAGCGAACACTTTGAAGTTCCAGTAAAAAGCTCTCGCGAGTGGCGGGTAGACCTTGAGCAGCTTGGCGGTGACTTGCGCCTTAATCCGTTGCTCGAAAGCCATGTCACACGGACTAAGCGTCAGAGTCTTAGTAACGCACTTGAAGGTCTCCCGCGCTAGAGACCGATACTTGGTCGAACCTATACTCATAATCGAAAAGAGAACAAGGGCAACTAAACAGAGAGGCATTCAGAGAACCACTTTCACCCCTTTTCGTATCACAATTCAGCAGCTTCGTCTGCCTGTAAATTCTTAACGTCAGTTCTCCATTGGTCCGTCAAATTCTCTTAATGGAACATACGAAATTGGTCAAGTGGGTTTTGTGATGATGGTTCCTACTCGTGCCCGTGACATTTGCACATGGCGTCCTGTGACATGGGCAAGGTTTCTCCCTTCAAGTATGATTGCACAGCTTCAGCTACTGTTCCTGTAACTCCGCATCTGACTTCGATTCCAAGTTCTTTGAAGGCCATGTATGGGCGCATTCCCATTCCTCCGACGAGCATCAAGTTGACCTTGTTCGCTACTAGTGCTCTAACGGGTTCGGAGCAGTCTGAGTGTTCTTTATTTGAGGTGGGCTCTATGGTCTTCACTTTTCCTTCCTCTATTGTTACTATTGCGTACGAGTGACAGTGTCCGAAGTGTGGTGAAACTCGTGCTTGTAGGCTTGCCTGACCTGTGCAGGGAATTGCTAACTTAATTCTGTCCATGTCTCCAACGTCCTCCTAGGCCTCTTCCTCCGAATATTCTCGCGTATCCTCCGTCGCTTGGTGCTCTGTGAATGTTCATACTGTTACACTTCGGGCATTCAGATGGTCTCCCGGTTCCGTAAGGTTCCTGCCATTCGTTTTCGCATTCGTAGCATTTGAAAAGACGTTCTTCCTCTTTTTCTCTAATCACATAATCTCCTCCCTCAATTCTGATAGCTTTGCCTTTGACTAGGGCATCTGCAACCTTCTTGTGCGCCGAGTCAAGGATGCGGTGGAATGTGGGCTGTGACACTTTCATTGTGGTGGCAGCTTGCTCCTGTTCCAGTCCCTCTAGGTCCTTCAGACGAAGAGCCTCGAACTCGTCCATCGCCAAACTGACCTTCTCCAGTTCAGTCAGCGGCACTCCTCTCGGCTTGAAGTATGTCACAGAAGGTTCACCATCGATCATTCGACATTTCCTCGGCCTGACCATGATAATGAATAAGTATTCATAACCATAATAAGTGTTCCGAGAGGGAATCACCAACGATCCTGACACGCTGTTGGAATGGTCTGGGTGCAACAGAGTTGAGTGAGAGTCTACCGAAGTTTTGTGTGTGGCTATAGTGGTGATGGCAACAGAATTTGAACCATCGTTAGTCGTCGTCTATTTTTCGCTGGTGTTGCACCCATCAGATGCACCACCAGGAAGGAAATATGATAACTGAAAGATCGGAAATGATCTTACTCATGTGAAGCAATTCTTGCTAAACCGATGAGCAAAGATTTTCCTGCTTCTGACCATTTGCGACATCACGATATTTTTATTGGGAGCTTGGCCTGACAAAAGATGATTGAGATTGCTTCCGAGCATTAAGGAGTTCGTGGATCTTTCACTACCTGTCAAGAACTTAGATAGTCTCGGAATGTTTCCGGGCCTTCCTCAACCTATGAGAACGACGTATTGGAATTACAAAGAGGGCCCGCTGACATATCTGTGGGTTTTGGTTGACCACACCGGCACTCATTTGGACGCTGCCGCTCACTTTCACGAAGGCGGGGCCACCGTAGATCAAATGCCAATATCACGATGCGCGGGTTATGGAGTCGTACTTGATTTCTCAGATACACCAGCAAGATATTCGATAGGGAGAGAAGACATTATCAAAGCTCTTGACGCGACAGGAAAGAGTGGAAAAGTAGGCTCTGGATGGATCCTTCTCTTCTACACTGGATATACGTCAAAAGCGAGAACTCCACAATGGTTAGACTATCCTGCATTGAATGAAGACGCTTGCAAGTACATTGCGGAGATGGGTGTGAACGCGATTGGATTTGACGCCCCAAGTCCCGATCGTGATCCATATCCTGCTCACCGAATACTTCTGCCAAAGGGTATAGTGAACTATGAGAACCTCGTGAACCTTAACAAACTGCTGGATAGAGAATTCATCTTCGTGGGCGAGCCACTGTGCCTTGTAGGAAGCACAGGAAGCCCAGTTAGAGCAATAGCAATGATCATAGAGAAAGCTAACATGGAGTGAGCTGCTGCGGTCGGAAGGAGACTTTTTCTATGAATCGTGATTTGACGGTTTTTTCTGTGTGTGGGTAGGCTGGTGCGCGCACCGTAATTTGAACTGTCGCTAATCACACACGAAAACAGCAAAACCGTTAAGAAAAGAGGAGATTTACTTGGACGGATGTTTTGATTCGACTTCTACTTTAGGAATTTTGATACGAAGGGTGACGTGTCGCCTTGTCGCATGAAGTGTCCGGATGGTCCTTCTCCTAGGAATTCGCTGAACCATGATTCATGTTCCACTTCCTCGTTCAGGATTGCTAAGGATAGGTCGTATGTGCGATGGTCTTTGCCTGCTGTGATGTTGCAAATGTGCGAGTACCCAGCTACCGCGCATCTCTCGGCGTTAACCAGAACGGTCAGCATGGCTTTGATGTCGGTTGGGTCTTTGGGTAGTCTTGCGGGTGGACAGGCGGACATGTCATGGAACACTTTCATATCGTCCGGCAGTTTACCTCCGAGCTCGTAAATGCGCGGAGTTAATGCTTCGAAGTGGTTGCGGTCCTCAATTCGAGCTACTTCAGCGATTTGTTTGATACCTTCACCTTCCAACCCAATTAGGTTGCAGCGTAGGATCGTGTAGTAGTAGAATGTGGTTAGTTCAGCCGCAGCATTCTTAACTAGTAGATCGAGAAGTTGATCCACGTTTACTCCAGCCTTCGCCACCATTTCTCGTGCTACTCTAGCCATAGTCTCACCTCCTTCCCAATCGGTTGAGGGAGAGGTGGCGTAGTTTTATTTAACAGCCATTATTACCTAAGAATGAGTGTAATAATTGACGCCAGACTTTCATCCGACGTATCCATAATTGAGGCTTTGCGCAAGAAAGGCTACAGAGCTACGTCGCAGAGAATTGCGATCTGTAGATTTGCACTCGATAATCGTGAGTATCCTACAGCACGGAGAATTTACACAGCGGTCAAGAAGCTGCATCCTACGGTTAGCCTTGCAACCGTCTACAATACTCTTCAAGTTCTCAGGGAACTGCATCTAGTTCAAGAGTTGAGTTTCGTTAAGGGCGAGACGAGGTTCGATTCTAATGTGGCACCCCATGTCAACGTTGTATGTTTGCGTTGTGGAACCGTTAGCGACGTAGATGATCGAGTTGCCCGAGAAGTTGTTGCGAGAGCGACTTCAAAAGCTCGATTTACTGTCACTGGGCAACGTTTCGACATATACGGAATATGTGACAAGTGTGCTAGGAGAAATAGTGCAACCAAAACGGACTAAGAATGTCCGAAGCCATTCGTTACATCTCATTAGAGAGTTCTGGCGGTCGTCAAAATATAATGGTTTTCGTGTGCACGAAGATTGCGTGTGGATAATTGATAATGTCATAAGGAATGGCGCGTTTATTACGCCTTAGAAGTGGATTGTCGCATGTTTCTGAAATCTCATTTAATTGAGGATTGATCTTTGACTGCAGCCTCGCTGATAGTCAGTGCGCTTGGCATTTTCATTCCTGCTATAACCGTGACCAGAATTGAGCGCTAACAGGTCTATGAAGAAGTTCAACAGAAGATCATTCATCAAGTTGCTGGTCGCTGCCGGATTGGGTCTTGTGGAAGGCATAGCCTTGGCGGAGTCTGTCATTCCACCAATGGCTCCTCCTAGAACGCTCACAACCACGGTCACTTCAATGCTAACACCTACCGGGTCATTTGCTGGGTCCCAGACCGCATTGGACGGAGCTGCCATCCCCAAGTACGTGGATCCAGTTCCCACTTTCGTCGGATCCAGGGTTGACGCGTCGGAATACGGGCAACTGGTTGTTAACAACCTTGAGTTTCAACAGAAGATTCTTCCCGATAGCTTCTACAGGAGTCTTGGCGAGCCGTTCAATGGTGGCACGTACGTTTGGGGTTACGCTGTGAATGATGGAAAGAAGAGCTTCGGACCACTCTACCCTGCTTTCACCATAGAAGCCAAACGTCACACTCCTCTACAAGTGACTTACGTGAACAGTCTGACTAACACGTATCTCCAGCAGCACCTTACCGTGGACCAAACAGTGCATTGGGCGAACCCACTTGGTCTCGCCATGGATAGCCCGGAAGCTATGAAGAGGTATACTGGTCCAATTCCAGTAGTCACACACCTTCACGGTGCCGAAGTCCCCTCAGCATCAGACGGGGGACCTGATGCATGGTTCACGCCGGCATACGGAATGAAAGGGCCTGCCTGGTCCAATGGAGTGACACAAGACTATACGTATCCAAACGAACAACAAGCCACCACACTATTCTACCACGACCACGCCCTAGGAGCTACACGCCTCAACCTGTATGCGGGCTTGGTCGGGTTTTACTTCATCAGGGATGAGTACGATACAGGAATCCCCGGCAAAGGCCTCAACCTCCCCGCGGGACCATATGAGATCGAGTTAGCCATACAGGACAAGATGTTTGACGATAACGGTCAACTACTTTTTCCTGATGGTACCGGAGTGAATGCTGACGGCTCTATGCCAGCAGGGTTCGATGGATCACCACCAAGCCCGACCACTCACCCTTTCTGGATACCAGAATTCCTAGGGGATGTCGTAGTAGTGAACGGAAAGTCATGGCCTTACTTGAGCGTGGAGCCGCGGAGATACCGTTTCCGTATTGTTGACGGAGCTAACGCGCGGTTCTTCAACCTCACAATTCCAGAGGTAAATACTTGGGTTATCGGCACAGATGGCGGACTCTTAGACAAACCAGTGCCAGTGAACAGTATCCTCCTAGCTCCAGGGGAACGAGCGGATGTTATCGTTGATTTCAGTCCTGCAGCCAGACAATCGATAATCATGACAAACGATGCTCCTGGCCCATTCCCGAATGGAGGGGGAGGTCCTTCTAACTTCAAAGAGACAGTCGGGCAGATTATGAAATTCATCGTGGGCACAACGATCACAGGTGGAAAGGATACGAGCTTCGATCCCTCAGCCTCCGGAGCCACTCTCCGCGGAGGCAGCCAGCAACCTCCACCCATAGTCAGATTAGCTGACGGCAACGGGGGAATTACCTCAGGAGTGAACGTCGACAAATACAGGATGTTGACTTTGAACGAACTTCCGACTCATGCAATTCTAAACAACACGCTCTGGGCAGGCATGAGGCCCCCAGCTGACACGCCAATACCGGACTTCATCCAGGTCGGACCCAACTATCTATCTGAACTTCCACAGGTAGGCGCCACTGAACGCTGGGACATCATAAACATGACAGGGATGGCGCATCCCATACACTTACACTTGATTCAATTTCAATTGATGAACCGCCAGAACTGTGACCTCGGCGGATACATTAGCCTCTACAACTCGTCCTTCCCAGGAGGCAAATACATCGCCGACTATGGTCCACCAATAGACTATAAAAAACCAAACGCAGCGGGAGCGTTCGGGGGAAACCCGGACGTAACCCCATTCCTGAAAGAGACACCAGAACCCCCCCAACCTTGGGAGGTTGGTTGGAAGGACACCTTCAAGATGCTCCCCGGACAGGTCACTCGCATCATAGTTCGCTGGACACCACAAGACGTGGCGGTCAACGCAGCTTCGGCTGGTCACAACAAATACTCCTTCGACCCAACCTTAGGACCAGGCTACGTTTGGCACTGTCACATAGTCGACCACGAAGACAACGAGATGATGCGCCCCTACAAAGTTCAACCCTAGACGACGACATGGTAAACCCTCACGACTGGCTGAACTTCGACTTGGCGAACTCACCGTAGTCCGAGAGGGAGTAGCAATCATGATTCTCGAAAACTAAACCGCGCACCATTACATGGTTGGAGACTGCTGATCTAAATGAAAATGGCTGTCAACGCAATGAAACCAGACGCTACAACAAGCACCAAACTCAACCAGTACGCAACACTCCAACCCAAACCAGACGATAAACTCCCCATAAGCCGTTTGTTCCTTGCTATCAACCCAACCATAACGCCCGGTCCGAGGAGAACAAACACGAACAAAACCATCATATCGATTGCTAGATGGAACAGGTCTGGGAAGAACATAGGAACAAAAAGGGCCGGAAGAGATTCAATCAAATAAATCCAGAAAAACTTCTCCCTACCCCAACCTATCGTCTCAGCCACTCCCCACGCACTACCCAGAGAAATCACAACAAGAGCAAGAAACGACGCCGCTATCAGACCCAACGCGAAAATATACGGCGCGTACGGTCCAGCAAGGAAGGATAGAGCCCGCGAAAGCTTCTCAGGAGAATTCGACCCAAGCAGAGTCCCGTTCAAACCAATCGTGGCTAACAATATCACCACCATACCAACCTCACTCGCCACGGCGCCGATCAAAGTCTCAAGGCGAGAACTCCATAGACTCTTAACTTTCTTCTCAGCTGTAGCCGAAGTTTGGTAAAAGAGCATGAACGGCATCACCACAGCCCCCGCAGTCGCAGCTAACAAGTAAAGAAAATCAGGTTTCCAACTCCAAAAGAAGTACATGTACTCACGGACTGGCGGCAGTCCACGAAGGAAAAGTGATCCAGCATACGAAGCGATCAGAACAATAGAAAAAACGACTAGGAACCTCTCCACGGTCGTGTACCCTCTCTTCCAAACAATAGCAAGGTAAACCACGTAAATCACGGGCAAGGAGAGAATTGGTGCAACTCCCAAAAGTTGAAAACCTATGGCGATTCCCGTAAACTCAGCAACATAACTAAGAACATCCGTACAAGCCATCGGAACACTCGTCAGCAACGCAATTCTTCGAGAATAATTCTCCCTGATAATCTCACCCAACCCCTTACCCGTAGCAACCCCGATTCTTCCGGCGGCTTCTTGAATCAAGAACAATGGAAGGACTAAGAAGAGCATGAACCAGACAAGTGAGTACCCGTAGAGAGCGCCATCTGTTGCAGCCGTCAGTATGCTTGCAGCGTCTACATCCGCAATCATAACCACCCAAGCAGGACCGAATGAGCGTGAAAAAGTCCTCAACCTATCTAGCGTAGAAACGTGCACTGTCATGTGCCCACTCAGTCCGGAACATAATTAGTTGCATACCGACCAAATCTGCAATTTGAACCCTCCCTCCACTTTGTTATAGCTGCAGCGGGCAACGCAAATTGAACTCCAATAGGGTACGGATTCGTTCGCTCGAATCTCAAAGAATTTTAATCAACAAGTCTCGTAACTGCCTTCAGATGATTACAGCAAATTTAGGCATTTTTAAGATTCTATCTAGTTTCATAGAAACAAAGGGCTACTTCCGTTTTCTTGAGGCTAAAGTTCTCCGAGCATTCGGATTGCGGAAAGACTAATTATTCGTCTAGACATCCTAACCTGTGCTAGATTGAAGCGTGGCAGCTTAAATAGTGTATTAGACTTGGGTTTAACTCAAAGCGGCCGTAGTCTAGCCTGGTCTAGGACGGGAGCCTGCCACGCTTCTGATCGCCCTATCGGGCGAGAAGGGACGCGGGTTCAAATCCCGCCGGCCGCACCATCTAATCTTCTTAGCCTAACGAGAACCGCAATCGACCCGATTCCACAATATACCGCGTCACATCGGCGCGACTTGATTCTTCTGCGAAAGCAATCAGAGTATTGTTTGTGATGTTTTGGTGTTTTCTTTGAGAAAGAGTGCGAGGACCAACTTTGATCGACGTGCGGTTTTCGAGTTCTTGTATGTCACTCAGAATCTCCGCGACGACGGATCTCAAATGAAACGGTCTGGTAACGCTAGATATAACCTCTGGGTCATCGGTCAGCAGGTTGAAGTTAGTCCAGCAGACGTAGTTCGCTGCGTGTTCTAAATCGTTCTTCCAGTGTGGGTATATCTGATTCAGCGTTTCATACTCTTCGTCCGTAAGACTGGGCAACGTGCTCAGTCCAAGAATCTCCGGAGGGATTCCAATAGAGTATAATGCTGCTGTGAAATTGATTGCGCGAGGCAGCCTGACTGACCCAATTTCGCGACTGTAACCAAATAGGCCGATGTGCAATTTTCTTTCCCTTCGTCTTGGGACGAAGTCTGATATGGCGTTAATCAGATCAGCAAGTTTCTCAACACGGTTTTGATAGCTGATTGTCAGTTTCCGTGCGATTGATTCCAAACTCGCTAGTTGCACCTTGCTGAGTTGTTGGGGTTGGCTAGAAGTAAGTCTATGATTCAATGTCTCAATCAGTTTCTTCGTCCCTTCAGGCTCGAAATCGTATTTTAATGCGGATTGTATGGTGACGGTACGTACACCCGCGTACTCTTGTAGGAAGTTTTGCAGATTAATAGGGGTGAGGTTTCCTCTGAACGGAAGAGATCCCACGCCGACTATGGGATGTATCATTGTCCCAGTTGATTCCGAGAGTCTGTTGAGTCTCGCAAGCGCGATCTTAATCAGAAGGACAGCTGGAATCATACCGTAGTTAAGCGCAGGATCTGATCTGGCAAGAAACACTCGAACGTGGGCTGGTTTTCTCGCATTGACATAGTCGCTTACGATTCTATCCGCGCCAAGAATGCTCTCAAAGTTTTCCAGCAATGGTATGACTTCTACGTGCTTTGGTTTGAATTCTCCCACCCAGTCAGCCGCAGAGATCGTATTGAAAACACCGACACCAGCGTCGTGCGCAATCAGATTTTCATAGAGAGATGAAACACGGGACAATTCTGTGGCTGATGTAGTCATCGGAAGGATGACTTCGAAAATGGGAGGAACTTCCTCTCCAGAGTAGAAATTCGAAGCCACATCGTAACTGCGTGGGATTGAAGTCAGCGCCTCAATTAGCGCCTTCTGTTCCGCTTTCTCCACTGTGGGATTTGCAACCCGTATCGTCAGGAATACGTCATCGCCAATCCGATGCTTCTTGAAGAAGTCAGGATACGTCACCAGCAATTTACGAACAACATTCGGATCAGCATCCTTTCCCTCCCAGTCCCACATCTGTTCCTGGCATCCGAACTCTGAGAAGGCGCGGTAAGTTTCTTCCACCTCCATGTCTCCTGCTAACACTTCGTCCTTGGCCCAGCTAGGAGAAGCCACGTTGTCAGGATGCTGGGTTGACATCGTTGCAGGTATTCGTCTCTGACCGTTCATGCTTTCACGTTTTCAGCCTGACAAGGCAATAAAGAGAATAAAGGCTTGGTTGAACAATTAAGCGAGTTGTAGGCTTCGAAAACCTTGGTCGACGACGGGACTTCTTGTTGCGATTGCGCGCCAGTAATACCGCAAGAAACAGGTAATCCTCAAATATGCCAATCATAGGAAACCCGATCTATGGCGCAGAAGTCCGATGTTATCAACCTTGAACTGTTAATACGCAAATCTCCTGAATCAGTTCGTGCTTGGTGGACTGATCTTCCGGAAGACTATCGAGCGAAAGACCCGCGGGAACAACCATACCGGATCGTCACTACTCGTCGCTTACCAAACGGGCGCGAGCTTCGCACTTACTGGCGAATGCCCGACGGCTCAACGTTCGATTTCCAGGAGATACTTGCCCTGAAACCGGATGGGAGTTGGACCTTCGAGATCCCAAACGGCATGGGCTTCCACATCATGGACGAATTCCGAACCGAATCCGTTCCAACCGGTAGCAAACTCATCATTCGCAGTACTCTGACACCACTGGACACTTCCGCTGCCAGCCGTATTTCGGCACAGAAGGAGATTATGAGTCAGGGTTGGAAGGGCGCGGCAGAAATTTGCGAACGTGACGCGCTCTAACACCAAGATAACCACACACTCAAAGCCTGAACGACGGTTTCTGCTGCTCGCACCACTAGTATCACACGGAAACGACAAACGACGACGGTTCAAATTACGCGCACCAGCCGACCCACACAAATTACGTGGGCTCACTCGCAGAAAACCAATCGCTCTAGGAGTGCGGTCAACAGCGACAAATCTGAGCACAAATCAGGTACAAATCAATCCGTAAAACAGGAGCAAACAGTCCATTAGACCCCTTTCAAACCGGTGCAATTGCGGATTCAACCGTGAAATCGACCATAAAACATGGGTTAGTTGCACCGAATGATTTGCGGACTATTTGTTGGACCGTTTGGTGTCCAGTTTGTGTCCCGCTTTGTGTCTTCAGCCCTATGTGCTTCCGTTGAGTGGCGCTGCAAATCCCGTTCCGACGAATCGGATTGGCAAACGATTAAAATTGTGAAACTGGGACACTGATCTTGTTACGGGTTGTTCTGTCTTGTTCAAACATGTTCAGTGATGTTCGGCATTGTTCCGTTTTGTTATGGCTCTCCATTTTCAGCCTATTTTATGCTTGCTTTCAGCCATGTTTCTATAACTGCGTTTGCGCACCAGGCGGACGGTAACTTCTGTTCTTGTGTGTGCTTTAGCTTCTTCGTCAGGTAGGGGTTACAGGAGGTAATTGTGCCCTTAGTCCATGCCTGGGCGCCTCTGTACCTATCTTCCCCTTCTCACCGGCTTCCGGGCTTCGCGCCCCTGCATACTCGTTATCGTGGCAAATTTCCTCTAATCTCTTTCTCTGCTTCTCCGTTCTATAGGCAGGCACGCCTATCGGAAGCAGTGCTATCACGCGCATTTGGCCTGGTATGTTCAGGACTCGCTTTATCTTCTTTTCAACGGAGTTCGTGGCATCAGCAAGATCGAAAATGCCAACCCAGTAGGATGATAAACCTAAGCTATGAGCGGCAAGCGCCATGTTCTGTGTTGCCACTGCACCATCTTCAATGAAGTGGTACTCATCTTTCTTTGGGTCGACACAGATTACGATGATTACTTGCGCTTTCTCTATTCCTGCGTGAGCAGCCATCGTTTCCCTCACTATCTCACATATTTCCTCACGCAATTTGCCGTCTCTTACAGTGATAAATTCCCACGGCTGAGTATTTGCGTAGGAAGGGGCCCAACGTCCCGCCTCCAAAATGGAAGTTATCTTCTCCTCCGGGACCGGCTCAGATGTGTATCTGAAAACGCTACGCCTGTTGATAATGGCATCCAATACTTGGTTACTCAATACTAGCCACCTGTACTACCGGAAGGGATTTGCAAGCACAGGCATTTAATTCGATCGATAAAGAGAGAAGCATACGCAGCTATTTCTCCTCACCACAGTTTTCTAAAGACACTCCATGCAATTGACCTCTGATGCTCGAGGGCGGTGATGTCGTCAAGCTACGTGAATCTGCCTCAACCCGGATTAGAGTGAACCCAAGAATGCGCTCTTCCACCTCAAAGACGTAGACTACCGAATTCGAACCGTATTGTATGCACGCACACCCGTCAAAACATAGAGTTTGAAACTAGACGAGACTCAGTAGATCAGTAGGTCGTTCAATGAGCGCTTTCGCGCCTGCGTTAATTAATTCGTCCTTGGACCGGAAACCCCAGAGAACGCCTACAGGGAACATTCCCGCAGCATTGGCCGTTTCCATATCCGTATTGGAGTCACCTACGTAAAGAAACTCCGTGGTTGAGAGTCCAAGCTCTAATGCAATTTGAACTGCGCCTGATGGGTCGGGTTTGATTGGAGTATCCTTGTTCTGACCTCGAACCGCTGCGAACTTCCACTTCGACAGGAATTTTTGGACGATGACGTGTGTGAAGTCGTCGGGCTTATTTGAAAGAATGCATGTGGTGATCCTTAGTTCCTGTAATGCGTCCAGGAGTTCAGGTATACCCTCGTAAGGGCGAGTCTTGTTTGCCCAATTTCGACCATACTCCTCCCTTTGGGTGGCAGCAATCTTATTGATCGTCGCCACCTCACGATCGTGCTCTGGCAGCGCGCGTGACACGAGGTTCACGAGTCCGTCACCGATCAGATATCTGTAATTGTCGACGGGGTGGGGTGGGAAACCGAATCGTTTCAGCGAAGCGTTCATCGAATCCGCTAGGTCGTCAAGCGTATTTAGGAGAGTTCCGTCAAGATCGAAGAGAACAGCTTTGAATTTCATAGTGTGTCTCCTAGTTTCGAGGGATTTTGAGCTCGACTATGACTCTATTCGTGAATCATTTCACAGTTTCGTGTTGAGTATTCTCGAAAGTGTATGATACTTGCTCTCACTAAAGGCATATTCCGTGTTCTCAAGGTTGAGAGCCCAACCTAGAACACGTAATGCCCTTGAGGGGATGCTATCATTACTTGGCTTGGGTGACTTCATATTCTCAGATGACAAGTATGATGTATCACCTATCTTAGGAGAGCGGGTAATTGGGAATCTTGATAGTCTTTGCGGCGGGCAGCGGAAATTTCTCTGCTCGCAGACTAACTATGGACGAGTACCTTCCTGCTAGCAATCAGAAATTGTCACTATTGAGGACGCCCACTAGGATAGTTGACTTTCACCACGCTACGGGTAACTTCGTCGTGCAGACACCAAAAGTGAATCGTTCTGAAATAGCTGACGAGTTATCGCTTGTCTTTGGGGTACCCTGCGCAATACTGCAGACTAGCCAAGTATCATCTTGCGTTTCTATCGCGGAGAAAGTTAGTGAGCCTCCAGTCCAGGTTGGAATTCGGCGGACGAAGGGAATCGCCTTCAAGGTGAGAGGTAGACCCTGTTCAGTTGATCTGAAACCGACTCCTCGCGCGGAGTTCTTTCGAGTTAGTGAGTATGCGGTTGGTGTGTTCAAGAAAGATCAAGTTGCAACCGATGGAGCATTGGGAGAGAACCGTGCTGGAGGATGGGGAGTCATATCGGAGGATATATCAAATGCAGTTGGTGGAATCTGGACGGCACGTCCGTTAATTCGGATTCAGGGTGTTCTGGGGAAAGCGTTGAAACACGAACCTTCGATGTTCCCCAGAAGATAGCGACATTCTCTGATTCGTCGTGAGTTGCACAAGGTCGAATGTCTTCCGACTGCCAATATCGTATGTCATCACAGGAAACGAGAACGCGATAGCAGTATTTTGTTATTAGGTGATAATTGGTCTTAAATAGATTCGACCCATATTCTAGTTGGGATGAATTATCGTGCTGGGAAAGAAAGTTGAGGATGCACTTAATGCCCAAATGAATAGGGAATTCTACTCGTCGTACCTTTACCTTTCGATGAGTACGCATTTTGAATCGAACAGCCTGAAAGGATTTGCGCACTGGCTACGAATTCAAGCTAAAGAAGAGTTAGCTCATGGTATGAAATTCTACGACTACATGGCTCAAAGAGGGGCACGTCCAGCGCTTCGCCAGATCGATGCTCCAAATGGCAAATGGAAGACTCACGCTGCGGTCTTCGAGGATGCGTACAAGCATGAACAGAAGGTCACTAAGTTCATCTCTGAGCTCGTGGACTTGGCTCGAGCTGAGGTTGATCACGCAACTGAGGTCTTCCTTCAATGGTTTGTGAATGAGCAGGTTGAAGAAGAAATGAATGCTAGCGATATTGAAAACAAGATCAAGCTTGCAGGTGACTCTTGGGCCGCCCTGCTTGTGCTAGACAGTGAGCTGGGTAAGCGTCCATCAAAATAGATAACGCAAACCTAGCTACAGGATTATCGAGATTGACGCGAAATCAATGAATGGAACATCCCGCATTCAGCCTCGAAGGAAACCAACCTTGTGCATCTCATGAACGTCAACAAGTTGCAAGGAGTAAGTACAAAGAATTGAAAGAATACATCGAAACTTCTGAACGGGGAGCTAGGGCGCAGTCTATCGATCCGACCCCTTTCACGAACGACCTGAAATGTTTAGAATCATTATGTAGGACCTCTACCCCCACAACTTAGGGCAGCTTTCGCTTGAATCTCCAAGAATCTTAGTGGACAAGTCACGTAATCACTCTCAGACGATTGCAATGAATTTAGGCATTTTCAAGATTCTGTCTAGTTTCAACCCTGCTGCATATGGCAGAGGTATATTTCGTGTTTAACAAATCGGTTTAGCGAATCGGGTTTGATGGTTACAAATAGGTTCTAACGTCTAACAACCATTTTTACGCATGACTACACGGTTGTGGACAATATTCTTCCCGAACCAGTCTCAGCAATCTTTCCAATAAGGTCAGGTAGGATTTCGTAACCACACTTCCCACATTTCCACTCATCATTAGGATACTCATGTTGACAATGAATCTTCTTACTCGATTTCGTCATCTGGGTTCTACTCGAATCCGCAAGCGGCAGCATATGATAAGGAAAATACACACAAACTAGATGTTCATCATCGATTTTGTGCGTGTGGGTAGGCTGGTGCGCACACACCAATTGAAGTTACTTCTGAGCTAGGAGTAGGAATGTTGCTGAGAGGATGATATAGGACAATGCCAAAAGGACTCCAATGGTCATGTAATGTTTTCCCGTAATAATCGAAGCCTACTATCCTGCAAGATCGATATGATGACCTGACCGCGCGCTTCAGATTGTATTGAAACGCCGCCATCATATGTTGCTAATGGCCTTCGTTGAGCGTTCAAAACATCCGTCAGTTCGTGACAGTTGTCGCTTCCTGATCATCTGATTTGCAGTTCAGAATACGCTTCAGAAGCCCTCGAAGACGTTTATGCTACGATCGGGCGAGGTCGAACCGGTCAAGGTTCATTACCTTGTTCCACACCGCTACAAAGTCGTGCACGAACTTCTCCATGGA
>JBEKGM010000041.1:0-28032 GCA_050012795.1 Bathyarchaeia archaeon
AGCCTTGACCTGAAACACTCCCTTGATTACTTGACACAGTCAAGTAGTATTGCTGGTTGTACTGAGCGATAACTGTGTGAGGAGCATTCATCTGAACGGTCAGCGAAGAGCCAGTTTGACTCGGACTCCCATCAACACTCCATCCACTGAAGGTTAGTCTACTGCCACTGTTTCCTGAGACTACTTGAGATGGGACCGAGATTACCGTTGAAGTGCCTGAGTTGAACCAGCCGCTTCCTTGGATCGAAGCAGCGTTAGAGGGCTGAGAGCTTACAGACAGATAATATTGCAGCTGATAGACTGCGGTCACTGATTTGGCTGCGTCCATTGTGAGCGAACCGGTCAGGCTTGTGCCGGAGTAGTCACCGGTCCATTGTGAGAAGACATATCGAGTATCCTCAGAGACCTGGATCACGTTCTGATTGGCCGCAAACGAAGCTGGAGTACCTTGCCCATATTGGCCGGCGCCGGTAACAGCATTCGATAGGGTTGATGGGTTTGCGTTCACAGTCAGCTGATATTGTTGATTATAGCCGTAATTTCCGTAGCCGTAGCCATACGAATATGGATACGAACCGTAATACCCGTAGTATGAACTATAGTACGGGTAGTAATAGGAGTAGTACGGGTAGTAATAGGAGTAGGAGCCTCCCCACCCACCCCATCCACCCCCCCAATTGCAGTTGGAATGGTGACAGTGATAGGCATACACTTGGCCAGTGTTCCCTAACAGAATCGCTAGTCCCACAACTATGACGAGTACGCCCACGGAAACCTTAGCCGACAACGAACTTTGCATGACCCTAAATCATGTCTAACGGCTAATAAAAGTCTATGATTGATGCGTCCATTAGAATGACATCGGATATTCAGAGGGTTCGACGCTCACCGTATTCATAGAATTGCACTCGGGATTGGCAATTCTCACCCATTTATACGTCATTATTGGACTGGAAAGGCGTACAGTATCGCTCACTTGAATTCTCGCGTAACATTCTCCGTGAATAATTCTATTCCGTCCTGATTTGGGAAATCTAGGAAGCGCAGTATGAAGTATCTGACGCCTAGATCTGCAAATTCTGCAAGCTGCCCTACAACCTGTTCTGGGTTGCCAGTTACGGGCGGGTCGGTTGCTGTGAAGGGGTTGTTCTTCGCAATCCTTCTCGCTTCATCTTCAGTTTTGGCTATCGCGACGGCTCCCAACCATGTCTTCTTTATAGAATCATAATCCCTGCCGACTGTCTCACAATGCTTCTTGAGAACGGACAGTTTCTGTTTGTAGACTTCTAGCGGCAAGACGCCGTTCCACCAATCAGCCTGAGAGGCAACAACCTTCAGTAGTCTCTCGCCGCCACCACCAATCATGATTGGAGGATTAGGATTTGGTTTCGGGTTACAGTACGCCTCAATCAATCTTAGTGTTTTCCGTTGAAGTTGACGACGTCATCTGTCCACATCTTCCGAATTATCTGAACGGCCTCATCAAGTGCCTCAATCCTAACGGAAGCATTCGGGAAATCGTAGCCATACGAGTTGTACTCATCACCCTTTCACCCTGCACCTATCCCAAGAATGAATCGACCTGAAGACAGGACACTGAGCGTCGCAGCCATCTTCGCGAGTAAAGCAGGATTACGAAAGGAATTACATAACACAACGTGGCCGAAAGAAAGTCGCCTAAACATACCCATGAAATAGTTGAGCGCAGTCCAACCTTCTAGATTGTCTGTAGCCGGGTTCTGCCAACTGGCCCAAGGTATCACATGGTCGGATAACCAAGCGGAATCGAACTTTCCTTCAACGGTCTCTAATGATTTCAAGACCTGTCTAATGAACTCCTGTCCTACTGGCTGCCCCTTGACAGGAAATTCCGGTATCCTCCACCCGAAACTAACCTTCACAACCTTCGCCAGCGATGTAAGCTTGATAGCTTGCTGATGCAAAACGGTCGTGGTTCCAAGTATTTTCAGTGGATACCAAGAAATATGGACTGCTCAAAGAGTTCTGGCGGGCCCGCCGGGATTTGAACCCGGGACCCTTACCCAAGAACGCGGCGAAGCAATTCTTTTCGGGTGTCTTCCCGGGGATTCACGTTCCCAGAGGTAAAAGCAACACCGACGCCTTTGAAGCGCCACCGATGCTCTACCTGACTGAGCTACGGGCCCTCGGCTTGGACAACAATGTGGAGTATCAAAAGGATAACGGTAGCGAATCAGGACGGCGCTTCGGTAAGGGTAACACCCACTCGTTGCTGATTCTTGCCCCTGATAATCGTTAGTTCGATGCTGTCGCCAACTTTCTTGTTCTTGATGATGTGTTGTAGATCTTCCGTTTCCTTCAGTGGTGTCATGTCTGCTTCAACTATGACGTCGCCCGCAACTATACCGCTTCTCTGCGCGGGGCTTCCTCCCCCAACTTCCACAACGAGCACGCCCTTTTCAGTGTGGACATCATATGATTCGGCTATCTCACGATTCAAAGTCAGACTCGAGATTCCTAGGTACGGTCTTACGACCCGTCCGTGTTCTATGATCTCCTTCGCAATCTTCCTGGCACTGTTTATCGGTATCGCGAATCCGATACCTTGAGCGAACGGTATGTTCGCCGTGTTAACTCCTATGACTAGGCCGGCGCTGTCTACAAGGGGTCCTCCACTGTTACCTGGGTTGATGGACGCATCGGTCTGGATCAGGTCTTCGTACATGTGATTCTCCAAGTGCATATGACGTTTTAAGCCGCTCACTACCCCCATAGTTACGGTTGGGCCTGGAAGGAAGAATCCGAACGGGTTCCCAATGGCAATTGCAATTTGCCCCGCCAGGAGACTGTCCGAGTCTCCGAGTTTAGCTGCAGATAAACCCTCAGCATCTACTCTTACGACAGCTACATCGGACATTGCGTCTGATCCAAGAACTTCTCCTTCGAACTTCTTCCCATCAGGGGTTACCACTCTTACGCGTTCCGCGTCTTCGACAATGTGGTGATTGGTTAGGATGCCGCCGTTGGAGTCGAATACTATTCCTGAACCCATTCCTCTGACTGGGATAGATCCGAACCTGTTCTCGCGTAGTATTCTGAGAGTGGCGACGGATACGACTGCGGGGCTAACTTTCTGTACAGCAGCAATCACATCTTTCTCATTGACAGCCAGCATTCCCAGTCACCATCTAACGAGAACTGCGACGTATTTATTGACTGAGAATACAGAAGCATGTGACGATGAAAAATGGAAGGCACTGCTGCTGTATACAAGTGCAAGTGTGGTTACGAATTCCTGTCGAAAACGCTGAATCCGACGTGCCCGAAGTGTAAGAGCACTGTGAGCCAAACCTTGGACATGGATACGTTGATTCAGTTCGATGATTAAACGCGGGTTGGCGCCCTTCGCCAGAAGAAGATGACTCTTCTCCTATGGGCGGGATTCGAACCCGCGTCGACGACGTGACAGGCCGTCATCCTAGACCACTGAACGACCAGGGCCCAGCATTCCACAATTGACGGGAGAGCTTAAAGTGTTACTGAGTCGCTGACTCTTTACCAATGTTTGCTATTCGGTCAGATTTCAGTTCGGTGAAGTCAGATTCGAAGTATTCTTCTGGCGTTCTTTGATTTGCGCGACGAAGATCTGATTCAATTCGTCGCAGATCAGTTCGCTTAATTTTCCCACTAACTGTCTTTGGCATTTCCTGATTGAACTCGATAATCCTTGGTCGCTTGTATGGAGCCATACGTTCCCTTGTGAACTTGAAGATGCTAAGCGCCAATTGCCGCGAAGGACTCACGTCTGGCTTTAACGTGATTATAGCCTTAGGAACAAATCCTCGCAGTTTGTCTGGGCTAGCAACTACTGCAACTTCAGCCACGGATGGATGAGCCATGAGTTCGCTTTCCAGCTCGAAGGCGCTTATTCGATAGTCTGAACTCTTGAAGACGTCATCAGATCTTCCTATGAACCAGAAGTGCCCCGTCTCATCTTTGCATGCGACGTCTCCTGTAAGGTACCAATCACCGACGAAAACTTCCAGATTCTTCTCCGGCGGGTCGATGTAACCCTGCATCAACCCGATCGGCCTCCTAGGTTTGACTCGTACCGCAACCATACCTTCAGTCCTGTTTGGGACTATTGCGTGATCATCATTTAGAATTGCAATCTCATATCCTGGTGCTTCAACCCCCATTGATCCTGGCCTGACAACCATACCTGGGAATGTTCCTACCTGCAACGTAGTCTCTGTCTGGCCGAATCCTTCCCGAAGTTCAAGACCGATACTTTCCTTCACTTTCTGAAAGATCTCAGGGTTTAGCGGTTCGCCAGCACTAACAAGCTCCCGGAACGAGAAGCTATACCGTTTGAGATTTTCAAGCTGGAGAAATCGCCACACCGTGGGAGGAGCACACAGTGTCCGAACTCTGTGCTCCTCGAGTATCTGGAGAACTTCTTTCGCGTTGAATCTCCCCGTGTAATTGTAAACGAAGGTGGTTGCTTCCGCATTCCAAACAGCGAAGATGCTGCTCCAGGCATGCTTTGCCCAACCTGGCGCGCCGATGTTGTAATGGAGGTCGCCCGGCCTGATGCCGGTCCAATACATTGTGCTCAAGTGCCCTATCGGGTAACTGCCGTGTGTGTGAAGGACGAGTTTTGGTTTCGAGGTTGTACCCGAAGTGAAGTAGACGAGCAGCCCATCATTCAACGAGCATATTTCTTCCGTCTTGAAGTTTCCAGGCTCTGAATCAACTTGGCTGAACGGAACCCAGCCTTTCATCTCAAAACCGAGATTGATCTTCACGCACTCCTTACTATTCGAAAGTGCGTTATCGATCGTGGAAACTAGTTGCCCATCCACCACTACACATTGAACTTTTCCTCGCGCCATTCTATCCTTGACGTCATTTGAAGTCAGTAATGTTGAAGCTGGGATTATGACGCACCCTACTTTCATCGCGCCGAGTATCGTCTCGAATAGTTCAACCTTGTTCGGTAGCATGACGAGCACTCTGTCACCCTTCCTGAGACCAAGAGTGCAGAGCAGGTTCGCTACCCTGCTGGAACGTTCTTTCATTCTTTGGAAGCTGACCTTCTTCTGAACGCCCTGATCATCTACATATTCCAGGGCTGGGTTAGTGCACTTGTCCGCGAGGTGATCGAAGTAGTCCAAGGCCCAGTTGAAATTGTCCGGAGTCGGCCAGTTGAACCCTAACTTTGCTTCCTCATAGTTCTTGGCGGAGAGGAGAAAATCGCGAGCAGCAATGAATTCCTTTCCGGACGACAACGGAGGACCATTTTCCGCGATGCCTCTCAGCTCAATCTAAGGGTTGTTTCCGGTTCCTCCATGCGACAACTAGATAGCATTCAACCTAGACAGGAAGAAACTGACTGATATTTGACCAACTTGGACGTAGCTTACATTCCAACACCCAAGAACATAGTCCGGCAAATGCTCCTTCTCGCCAGACTTCGCAAAGGCGAGCTTCTCTACGATCTGGGGGCAGGAGACGGGCGGATCCTGATTGAAGGAGCGAGAGAATTCGGCGCCAGATGCGTCGGAGTGGAGATTGATCCTGAACGCGTCGTACGCCTCAAAGAGCGACTGGCAGCAACCAAGGTTGAAGCGAAGGTCATTGAGGGGGACCTCATGCGGTTTGATTTATCAGACGCTGACGTGATCGCAATCTACCTCTCAGACTCAGTGAACGCCAAGCTTGCCCCCAAACTGTCTAGAGAGCTCAAACCAGGCGCAAGGGTCGTATCATTAGATTATACGCTCCCAGGCTGGAAAGTGGAGAAAGAAACATCGGTCGGGAGCGCAGGCCTAAGTCGACAAATCTACCTCTACTCACTACGCGGAGAGCAGTAGAGGCGTACACTCTATGCAATCACGCTAATCCCGGAAGCTATGCTGCATTACAAGCAAGAAAGAATTCATCCACCTAGATGACCGCCAGCGCCTTGACCCAAGCATTGTCACCTCCATGTCAATTTCGAAG
The DNA here is from genome assembly GCA_050012795.1 of Bathyarchaeia archaeon. Lineage (GTDB taxonomy): Archaea > Thermoproteota > Bathyarchaeia > 40CM-2-53-6 > 40CM-2-53-6 > FEN-987. Next base: position 5,986 of record JBEKGM010000041.1, read on the forward strand.
CCGACAGTGACCTTACGTTTTTACCAGAGCGGCTATACCCCTAGGTAACTTATTTACCCTTTGTTCCGGTTCCTCGTTATAGGAGGAGACAGCAGTGTGCGAACATTGCACCGTACTGGACTCGATTCTAGTAAGTTTGGTAGGTCGCAAAGTGACTGACGTGATAATGAAGCGGGTAATTGCGGAGCTTCATGAGCCTATCGAGAACCTAGCAGAACCTTCTTCTATAAATCACATTAACTGTGCTGTCACGCATTAAACGGGGATGACTCTGATTGTTCGATTTCAATGCATCTGCCCTATCGACGGAAACTGTGCGACTCGAAGAGCAGTACGCCGCTGTTGAGCAGAAGATTCTGAAAGACCTCGATTCTATGAACATCAAAATCTTCTCAGCCATGTGGAAACTGGGCGCAAGGAACCTCCTCGAAGTGTCAAGACAGACAGGAATTCCATTTACATCAGTCTATCATAGGATAGAGCGACTCGAGTCAAAGTCAGGTCCCCTTGCCTACGTTGTACCCAAGATTTCGAGGTTGGGGATGGTGAGAGTTGTCGTGTTGGCGACCGCGCGATTAGGCTGTGAAGAAGCGGTTACGCAAGCCTTGAAAGCCCCCAACCTATGGCAAGCAATCAACTCATGCGAGGGAACCTTCACCCATGACTCCGTCCATTCCGTTCCCGTAGGATCAGTAAACGAGTTTAGAGCTTACATACACCAACTGGCCACTACAGGACTGATCAAACGTTTCAAAATAATCTTAACAGGAAACTACCTTCCAAACTTCCCTGACTTTACCTATTACGATCCAGCTACTCACCAATGGACGTTCCCATGGGACCGTTGGTACACGGAAATCATTGATGGAGACGCGACTAGTACTGTTGATGACCCTGAAGCGTACAGTGTATCAGCAGATAAGAAAGATTTGCAAATCATAGAAGAATTGGAGCTTAACGCTCGAAAGAGCTTCTCTGAACTAGCGCCGAAAGTAGGCATATCGCTGCATGGGGTGAAGTATCACTTCGATAAGAGACTCGTTCCTAACGGAATAATCCAAAATATACAATTTAATGTCGTACCATACCCGAAAGAGGTAACAGCATTCCACGAGATCATGTTGGAATTCAACAGCAAACTCGACATGGACAAATTCTATTCCGCTGTACCACGATTATTCTTCGTCATAGGCGTCTCCAAGATCCTCGGACGAAACGCGATTCTTCTCAGAACATACATTTTGGAGTCACAATTATCAAATCTGTTCAAATTCTTCTCACAGCTAGCAAAAGTCGGAATGCTACAGTCATATTCAGCCGTTCGGAAACAATTGAAGAGCAGAATAGTTCAGACGATATCATCAGAACTCTTCGATGAAGAAAAAGGCTGGATACTCAACCTCAGCAAGAGCTACGAGGAACTCGAGAAACTGAAAGCGGCCTACGTGAAGTAGTGGTCCCGCGGGCCGGATTTTCACAGGATTACACTTCCTGCTTTGAACCAGCGACACTCCGGTTTCGGACGTTGTACGCCTAGCAGGCTGACCTCCCCGCACCATTAAGGTACAGGACTACAGCCGGAAGCTCTACCAGGCTGAGCTACCGCGGGACAAGGTTTGCAACTGATCGGCGAGCAGATAAATCTTCTTCATCACTCCACCTGTCTGAGAGGAACGACGTTTCACGCGAAACCAAGCTTGAACACCCCTAACGGTCGTATATAATCCGATCCGATTCGAATATGAACTGCTATGACCCACTTATTTCGTATTCACGGGGCCAACACTAACATTGGATGAGTCACGTACTTCAACTTCCGGTACTTCGAGGCGCGTTCTAGAGATCACTAGGAATGAACTCAACGACATCAAAGCGACCTTCAAAGTTCGAAGTGAACACGAGGATAATAGCCTTCAAGAATTTGTGAAATGCATACCAACAACGTTGGACTGGAAGATCGTTCATTTCCCGGAGAAATTTGCGAAGGCAATTCGGAATAGTGCAATGTAGCCGAAGCCCTTTTCACGCCGTCCATATTCGTGCAAGTCCCTTGTCCGACACGTTCATCATGAACCTAATCGCAGAAGATGAGCGAGCTACTGCATCATCGTTTAACGTCGTTATCTGGAGGCTTCCGAATGCAGCTAGCACTGTCGTCGGGGGTACGCTACTCGGTGGAGGTAACCTGACTCTCCCCTTCTACTTATGCGCAGGCTTGTACATGCTATCGGTGCTTCTATTCTACGGTTTATTCCGTAAGGTAAGTAATCAACTCTGAGACCGCCCGCACTTCGGGCAGAAGAGCTCGCCCGTAGCCAACTCTTTCCCGCAGAACTTGCACCTACCCGTAATCTCGGTCGAAGCAGTCCCATCATACTCCTTCCAAGATCTTGCCTTCTTGCCAGTTTTGATTCCGATGATTGTAAGAAGGATGCCAAGCACTATTAGTTCGAAGTCTGCGTACTGAATTATCGGGCTAGGAACCATCGTATATGTTACAGTGTTCAGAGTGAAGAGGATATTCTTGTGGCCTGCGTCTTGATTGCTGAAGATAAAGTAGTAGACCCCACTCCCACCGGTTATAAAGGTGAAATTGTAATTGGTGACATCAGGTTTCCCAAAAGCGACTGAACTTGGATTACCAAGTCGCCACTCCGTGAAATTCCCTTCGTTCATGATGTAAAACCCAACTTGGCTCTCACCCTCAACTTGGACCATTCCAATGGTCTTCACATTCTCTCCCAAGGTCGCCGTCACATACGTGTAATTCATTGCTGGAACCGAAATTAACGTGGATGACAAGACAGGAGTCACTGATACTCCTACAGACATCTGCCCCGTCACTTCTGCAACGGGAGCAAGAATCTGCGGCCCCTGATTAACTAAATACAAACCCACAATGATGACCAAGAGTCCGATGGTTAAGGTGAACCGCCGCAACGGGGATCACAATCTGTCATCGCATACGGAGCCTCGTGATAAGGGTGTATTTATGGCGGGCCCGCGGGGATTCGAACCCCGGATCCCAGGCTTTCATCGCATCAGCTCCGAAGGCGTACACGAGTTTAGGTCACTGTGTCTTAATCCTGGCTCGACTACGGGCCCACCAGGCACGCAATTATAGACAATCAGGTATATGGTTTCTCAGCCGATTCAGATTTCGGTCGTCAGAAGGTGAAAAGAGAGTGACAGTGCTGTCTGATACAGATATTCAAAGGCGAATTACAGAAGGATCACTCGTTTTAGACCCGTTCGAAGCTGCCTGCGTGAACGGCGGTGGCTATGACTTGCGCATCAGCTCTGACGTTCGCATTCCGCCAGGCCGCAGCCTGCTCAGTGCAACGCTTGAACGAGTTGAATTAGGAGAGGACATGGTTGGGACACTCCATATTCGTTCCTCCCTGGCCAGAGCTGGAATCATAGCAAGTCTTGCTCTCATTGACCCGGGTTTCCATGGGCAACTCACAATTATGCTACACAATACCGCGTCTGAAGACTTCATTTTGAAACGTGGGGAACGATTTGTGCAGCTCGCAATTCACCTACTTAGCACGAAAACGCGTCGTCCATATGAAGGCAGATACCAAGATAGCAAAGGAATTGTAGAAAGGCGCCAATAGTCACCCTAATCTTTGTGTCAATCCATGTCGAAAGTATTAATACTACTCAGCACGGGCATGTGAATGTCTTAACTTGTCTAAATCAATAAGGATGGCAACAGATTGAGAGCAGGCTCTCGTATATCCGATCTGAAGTATAAGCTCATGACTATTGAGCTGTTGAATCTAGCCAAGAATTACTATACGTATAGGGAACTAGCCCAAATAATCGGGTTACCCGAAACAGTCCTCAGCAGATATGTCAAGGGGCATGTTCTCCCCACCATTGATAGAGCACAGAACATTAATCGAACACTCCAAAAAATAATGCGACTTGAAGGCGAGATTCAGCAGAGGATTAGGTTTGATGATTCAGGCTATTTCGATAATACACACTTGATTTCTGATACGCTTTTACTGGAACGCGCAGTGCAACATGCCGTGAACGCGTTTGCGGGAATGCGAATCACTAAGGTCCTTGCTGCAGCCACTGACGGAATACCACTCGCGGCATTGCTCGCACATCGACTTGGAGTCGGCTTGGTGATTGCTAAGAAGAACAGAGAAGTCGGAGTACGCGAATTCATCGAAGAAGTCTACATTCCAAGCAAAACAGCGATCATGATCAGTCTGTTCGTTCCCAGAGACGCACTCCGGAAAGGAGACTGTGTGCTAATCGTGGACGACGTGATCGATAGCGGCGAAACCCAGATTGCATTGACCAGAATTGTTCAGAAGGCCAAAGCAGAAGTCACAGGCATGTATGCTCTCGTCGGCATGGGCTCTGACTGGAAGAGCAAGATCGAAGCAGTCACACATTGCCCAGTGGAGATCGTGCTCCAAATAGGCAAGAAACCGCTCCAAGAAGTCGGCTAGACCATACCGCTTAGATCAGCCGGCTTCAACACCCCTTTTTCGGTGATGAAGCCTTCTACTAACTCGACCGGCGTTATATCAAAAGCTGGATTGAACACGTCCACGCCGCGAGGCGGAATTCTCCTTCCCCCAATATGAGTAACCTCGCGATGATCTCTCTCTTCTATCAGTACTTGATCTGTTCTCTTCAAATCAAATGTCGATGATGGAGCCGCCACATAGAAGGGAACGTGGTTCTCTCTCGCAGCCAAGGCGATCATATACGTTCCAACCTTATTCGCTACGACTCTTGACGTGATCCGATCCGCACCAACTATTGCTAACTTCACCATTCCTTGCTTCATTACATAGCCGGCAGCTCCATCAACAATAAGAGTGACGGGAATCCGATCCAATAGGAGCTCGAAGGCAGTAAGTCTCGCTCCTTGAAGTCGCGGCCGCGTTTCTGTCGCTATCACGCTGACTTTCTTTCCTTGACGCACAGCCGTACGAATTGGAGCCAGAGCCGTACCGTAACTCACGGTGGCCAACGTACCTGCATTGCAATGCGTCAAAACTCTGTCCCCATCATTAATCAACGAAGATCCAAACTCACCAATCTTCTGGTTAGCTTCAACATCCTCAAGTGCAACCCGTTTTGCCTCTCGAACAATCTCCTCAGCGACCTCCCTAGTGCCTCCAGTTGTCGCCTCAGCCTTTCGGAGCATGCGTTCAACCGCCCAGAACAGGTTCCATGCAGTCGGGCGACTTCGACACAGCACTGCTCCAGCCCTCCGCAGCTCCTCCATGAATCGATCCCGGTCCTTCGTCTTGCTGGATTTCGCTGCCAGAGCGATGCCCATAGCAGCAGCTACTCCTATGGCAGGCGCCCCTCTAACAATCATCTTCTCGATTGCCTTCGCAACTTGGCGATAGTTACTGAGAGTGACATAGGTGAATTTCTCGGGAATCTTAGTCTGATCGACCATTCTGACCCGCCCATTCACCCACTCAACGGTCCTCACTTTGGAGAATTGCAGCAAACTCGATCATCGAGTGATGGACTGCGTAGGTAGAATTACCTTTCGTCCAGATGACGAACTGGCAAAAGCATTAAGCTAACGGCGTCATTGCTGGTCCGGGTGAGCAATCTTGGAGAACATACCGCAAGAAGCGAGGGCGCCCAGTGATGAAAAGGTGCAGTTTACGCCTTGGGAAGCGGTATGCGATACTCGTTCCACTTACATACCATACAAGTCAGAACTTATGGAGCTACGTGACCGCGGATTTGGTGACCTCAAAGGCACCAAACTCGTGCTGACCCCCTACGAATCATTTTACCTTCATGAAAAGCAGCGAATAATCGTCATTGACAAGAGAGACAAACATGAGCTTACTCTACGAGACTTGGTTCGGAGATTTTCAGTAGGAAGACCAGCGATCTGGATTAAGTACCTGGTATACCGAGACCTGAGAGATCGTGGATATCTCGTTCGTGAATCAACGAAGATGTTTGATTTCGATATTTATGGGAAAGGGCCCATGAGGCGACTGATTTCAATCGTCTACGAGGGCGGAGAGGCAAGCCTTAGAAAATTATCTAAACTTCTCGCGTCCGCAGACAGACAAAGGAAAGAGTTGATCCTCGCTGTTGTCGATCGACGAACAGACATTGTCTACTATACGTTAAGTTCACTGCATGTTTAGCGCACGAGCCATTTCTGGCTGTCGCGCCCCGCAATGAGGACAAATAAGAGTTCCCGGAGTCATTTTGGCACCGCATTGAACACAATATTTGGATTGTTCGGCTGGGTACGTGGGCAATGGAGTTGCCACGGAGGGAGGAGGGGGATGGTGAATGGCTCCCAGTATCGAACCGGCGACGGCTCCGGCCACAATGTCCATGAGCGTGATTGCAACCACGGCACTTTGAAGCTCTGCCATAGTGGGTTGTGGTCCAGGGGGTATTGGGATAATTTCAAAGATCACAAAGATTTGTGAGAGACCCAAGTAGAACGGCAAGCTGAGTAGACCTGCACATGCTCCCCCAAGAGTCGCCAGACCAACCTTGTCATAGATCACATATGCCGCCAACGCTCCGGACACGAAAGCGCCTACTGGCGCGGAGAATGGAAAGTTGAAAATGCTTAGGAGGGTTGCTAGCACGCCTCCAGCGATTAGCCCTACCGCGATTCCCGTGCCGAGTTCGCGTGATTTAGATACTGCCATGCGAATCCTTTTGCAGAGAGTTACACTAGCGTATAAATTGCGTTGTTCGCGTTATTGCGCCTGGTACTTATCTAGCCACCATTTTGCGATGTCAACCCTGCGCGCTATCCAAACGCCTCGTTTCTGTTTCACGTACCTCAGAAACTTGTCCACGGCAACTGTCCTACCTGGCCTTCCAGATATACGTACGTGCAGACCGACGTTCATTAGTTTCGGCTCCTTCCTTGACTCCTCGTAGAGCACATCAAAGGAATCTTTCAGATACTGATAGAACTCGCTGGAGTTGCTGAATCGATTTGAGAAGTAATGAAAATCGTTCGCATCAGGCGTGTAAGGGATCAGCAGAAAAGTCTCGTCGTTGACTTTGACGTAATATGGCAAGTCATCATTGTAGACGTCCGAATCATACAGGAAGCCCCCCTCTTGTGCCAGCAGCTCGATTGTGTTCTCGCTTGGTTCTCTGCAATACCATCCCACCGGCCTTTGGCCAGTTAGCTTCTCAATTGATGCAACGGCTTCTCTGATCACTTCACGCTCCTCCTCAACACTCAATGTGAAATGTTCAATCCACCGAAACCCGTGACTACATATCTCGTGCCCCATGCGAACAATTTCCTTAGCTGCTTCGGGATTAACTTCCAGCGTCTTTGCTGTAGCGAAGAATGTCACATTCACGTTATGTTTCTTGAATAGCCTCAACATCCGCCAAATCGCAACTCTGCTCTCATATTCAAAAATGGACTCTATCGCCAAATCACGTTTTGGAGGCGTGCCATATGCGGGAAATTCACCGAAGGTTTCTGCTCCTTCGTCTCCAAAAGCTACTGACCTTTCTCCTCCAGCTTCGTAATTTATCGCGAAAGTAAGTGCGAGCAGACGACCTTTTGGCCAACTAACATTTGGCGGGGCTTTCCCATACCCAACGAAGTCTCGAGATATCGGCATAAGGCGTCACGGTTCCACTCTACTATAGAAGGATGTTTTTCACAGTATCGTTCTGGTCCAAACCAACTCAGAGTTAGCCTCGTTCATTATCGATACGTGATGTTGATCCAATTCCTCCAATCGCATTAGACTCACGTATTTGCTAGTGAACTCTCACGAATTTCGTCTCTCTCGCAGTCTCCGAGTTAACTCCGTCTCCGACTCAATAGGTTATAGGATACCTTCACGTCATCGGATCCCCGTCAGGTGAAATCAATGCCAGAGACCTTCTCACTTCCTCGTGGTATGAAAGATATCAATTCTGACGAGATGACTCGAAGACTCTGGCTGTATGATAATATCCGCGAAATAGTAGCTCGATATGGTTTCCAACTAGTCGAACCATCAACTATTGAAAACCTCGAAACTCTTGAAGCCAAGAGTGGCCCCGCGATTCGAAATGAGATTTACTGGTTCAAAGACAAATCGGAACGTGACCTAGGTTTAAGATTTGATTTGACGGTTGGTCTAACCCGTATGGTTACATCTCGAACAGATCTCCCGGAGCCCATAAAATACGCTTCTATCGGTGGAAACTGGAGATACGATGAGCCTCAATTCGGACGTTACAGATACTTCACCCAATGGGACGTCGAAATCTTCGGCTCAGCAAGCCCAGCAGCAGACGCAGAGGTCATCTGTGTCGGGGCAGACATCATGCAAAACATTGGATTGAAGAATTTCAAAATTAGAATCAGCAATCGCAGATTGACTGAAGCCTACCTGAATCAATTGGGCCTAACATCCGGAGAGAAACTTGACCAAACTCTTAGAATTATTGATAAAATTCGCAAAGTTACGCCCGACGAACTGATGAAAGAGTTCTTGGCAATTGGCATCGAACCTGCAAACATAGAAAAGATTCTTGCGTTCATTTCAATCAACGGATCTCCGGTCGACGTCTTACAGAAACTGGCAGAATTCGAGTTCCAGGAAGAGAAGGCGAAAATCGCGATCGGTGAGTTGAAACTCCTGGCAGATTCACTGGAAGCATACGGAAGAACGGAGATTTGTACATACGATCTAAGCATAGTGCGCGGCATCGGCTACTACGATGGGATCGTATTCGAAGGCTATGACGAAGCGGAGGAAGTTGGAGCAGTATTCGGAGGAGGACGATACGACGGTTTGTGTAAGATCTTCGGAAAGCGCGATATACCGGCTACAGGAGTCGCCGGCGGAGTAGAACGTCTTATGATATCCTTAGAAAAGGCTAATCTCTTCCCCAGAATGAAGCCTGCAGCTAAAGTCTTCATTGCGACAATCCAGCCGGACGCCAATTTGGAAGCAGCCAAGCTCGCTAAGCAATTACGCGAGAGAAATATCCCGACCCAGATCGACCTCAAGGAGCGCAGTTTGAGCAAACAGTTGGCATACGTGAACGCAAGCAGCATACCTTACATGATAGTCCTCGGCCGTCGTGAACTTGAATCTCGGGTTGTCAAAATTAAGAAGATGTCAACCAGAGAAGAGATCGAGACGACGTTAGATGAAGTCGGCAGCCGTATTGAGCAGCTGGAATAGTTAATCCCCGCCCGGGAAGACTTCTTTGTCATGTGACTGCAAAATCGCCCTGAGAGTAGATCGTTCACCAACCAAGTCTCTCATTGAAACTACGCCTACTGGTTTACTCGCATCATCCACAACTACGACGTGCCTTATCCGATGTTTATTCATGGCCTTAGCTGCATCCGCAATCTCCGAGTTCCACTTCACAGTCACAACGTTAGGAGTACTTATCGACTCCACTTTCATTGTAGCGTCTTTTCCAGCGGCGACTGAACGGATAATATCGCGTTCAGACACGACTCCTCTGAGTCCGTTATCCTTCGGATCACACACCACTAGTAGCCCCAGGTTATTCTCGACCATCATCCTTGCCGCTTCGAGCACCGTCCCTCCCGAAGTGATGGAGACAAGTGGCCTAGTGATAATATCCTTAGAATTCAATAATCATCACGGACCTAAGTCGGTCTTTCCTCAATGGGGACGTATTGCAATCCGACTGGTCCGACGTAGTATGCCTTGGGGCGTATCAGTCGATTAGATTCAAGGTACTCAATAGAATGTGCACTCCACCCCGCAATCCTGCTCATTGCAAAGATCGGGGTAAAGAGGTCAGTTGTGATGCCGAGCATATGAAAGACTACACCTGAGTATGAATCTACATTAGGAAAGATCGGGGCACCGGACAAATGCTTCAGTGCACTAGTCTCAATTGCAAGCGCAGTGTCGTATAGCTTCTGTTGCCCCCGTCTCACCGCAAGATCGGCCCCCAGCGCCTTAAGAATCCGGTAACGAGGATCCCACGTCTTGTAGACCCTATGTCCGAACCCCATAATCCGCTTTCTCTCCGCAAGAGCCTGCGTCACATATCTTTCAGCGTTTGATGGATCACCTACCTCTTGCACAGTTTGAAGTGCGGCTTCATTAGCGCCTCCGTGAAGCGGTCCTCTTAGAGCCGCAATCCCAGAAGTTATGATGGAATACATGTCAGCAAGAGTGGATGCCGCAACTGTACATGAGAAGGTTGAAGCATTCATTTCGTGCTCCGCATGTAAAATCAGTGCCACATCCATAACGTAAGCATCATACGGATCAGGTGTGTTTCCACTGAGCATGTACAGAAAATCGGCCGCATGACTCAAACCCGCTTGTGGCGCGATTGGATCCCTATGATTTCGTAATCGGTCAAAAGCCGCGATGATTGTAGGTGTTTTTGCAAGTATCTGAAGCGCCTTGTCGACTCTTGCCTCGAGGCTTTCAGTACTCGGGCTTGGATCAAATAAGCCTAGAGAGGATACTGCCGTTCTTAGCGCATCCATAGGGTCACAAGATGTGGGGAAGGATGCGATTAATTGCAGAAGCCTTGGATCGAGCGTCCTATAACTCTCGATTCTTCTGACAAACTCTTGGAGCTGCGTCTTGTTCGGTAGTTTACCGAAAATGAGAAGATATGCTGTTTCCTCGAATGTTGAATGCGCAGCCAAATCCTCTATGGAATACCCACGGTAGAAGAGTCTGCTCGCTTCGCCGTCTATGAAACAGATCCTACTCTCCTTCACATAGACATTGTCGAGTCCCTTATGGATCACAACAGGTTCCTTTATCGACGACAAAGCGAAACCTGATTTCGTAGTGTACTCTTGCTAATACGAATTTCTTTGGTCAATTACGCGTAAGAGATTGCTGAAAGATGAATGCGAATCATTCGCATCCTAGCATGTTAGGAAAAGTCAGGCCAGTGTTAACGAGGCGTTGCCGAGGAACCAGAAGGGCGGCGTGTAGGTTGAGTCAAGATTGTCCTCAGGTTGCTCTCCTTGATTGAATGGGGAAACCGTATTGTACACTGAAGTGAACACACTTTGTCCAGCTGCAAGGTATGTGACAAGCGCGTTTGTCAAGTCGTCAATCAGGCCGAACTGCAATGATATAACGCCGTTACAGAAGATTACCGATGAGGCCCCAGCGCCTATGAACTGGGGTGCAAGCGAGTTTCCGTCGCTGGATATGAATACCATCAATTTTACATGATTAAGCGATTCGGCGGGGAAATATTCGTTGATAAAATCTTGACTGACACCAAGGATCCCTGCGTGGCCATTAATCCAACCCTTCGCGAAATCGTAAGTGTACTCCTGTGCTGTTGCGTCATTGACTTTTTCGCCAACATACCAGTAAGTAGTATGTACATAGTTGAATGTGTTCGTGCGCCATATTACAACATCATAATCATTTAGATGATGCACAAGGAAATCGACGGTTACTGCGTTGTCCGCGAGGTAAGTAACATTGTAGCCGGCATGCTTTAAGTTACTTATCATCAACTGCCCATAATAGCCGAGTGGCACGAGTGCATTAAGAGACGAAAGTATCACTACCTTGTGTTGAGCAAGAGCGCTAGGGGGGAGGGCCGCTACACTTGTCGGAAAGGCAATCACCAGTGCGAGAATCACGGCTGACAGAATCTTCTTCATTCGACACACCCAATGTTTGCTCGTCAAGTCTCCGCGAACAAAAGTGTTATCCATCTCCATTACAAAGTTGAGTTAATGTTCCACTACGGGATTGTGAAGTTTGTCGCAACGATAACATACGGGCGAACACATCATTGTTTTCAAAATTCGAATTATGCAAGAAGAAAATGCACTGTTTGAGCTTACATCAATTTCTGTGAGATCCATGCTGTTCTCCGAAGGAGATTTTCAGGATCATGTCAATAGCTTACTTGCTTAGTCGTATGAGAAGGAGGCCTATCAACACTAGCAATATGCCTCGAAAAGCAGTATCCCAAGCTAGGTTGAATGGTCCGAATCGCCAATAGTCTGCACCGTATCCGTTACCTAGGTAGATTCCGCCTATCGCGCATACTATGCCGCCTAAGTATTTTGCCCAGTGTGAGTGAGGCTTCATACAGATACATTCAGACATTACCAGTGTGAATGAAGCTTTTGGTCAGAGACACCGTACGCAGAGATTCAAAGCTCAAGTTACGCGAGTGACCAAGAAAGAAAAGAAGGATAGAGGGACTCAGCATGAATCTTCCGAAATTCAGACTCAAGGCAATAAAAAAGGTGATACTTTGCGGGCGAGATGAGTGCACCTCGCTCGCTTCTCTAAACTGGGGGAATCTCCTTGAACGCCATCTCCATATCGACGCCGGCCCGTTTATGATAGCTCAAACTGACGTAGTAGACTATGAAGCATGCAACAAGTAACCCTACCGCGAATAGTATGGCTTGACTGCTTGGGCTCACAATAAGCGGATTTGAGATCACCAAGTAACCCATGTATGCGAAGGCTATTGCGGTCAGTGCGCCGAGCACGCTTATCACGGGCACCCCTGCAATTTTCTTGCGCATGAAACCTGGCGCTGAGGCGAGTAGCTCCGGTTTCCTGAACGGGAAGATGACGGTTGCAATCGCCGGTATTATGAAGCATACCTCCCACAGGAAGCTTCCTAGCGTTTCCATAAATCCCCAAGTGGTGAAGGCGATCGATGCAAAAATCAGAATCGAGAATACTGTGACGACGGCAATTGAGATATGTGGTGTCCGGTACTTTTTGCTGACTTCTGCCATTTTGGTTGGAATAACCCGGTCAAATGACCAAGCGAAGAAATACCTGCTCGGAATCCAGAAATAGACAAACAGTGCGGGCAGCGAACCTAATGCGAATGTTGCAAAAACAATTGCCACAAGGAGTTGATTGGGGTAAGCTATGAGAGAAAGCATCAAGGTTAGAGTGGGCGCGTAGGGCACGGCACTCGAGTAAGCACCTGGCGCGTTATCCCACAGGTAAGCTACAGCATACATCCAGTTTTCTCCAACTGCACTCAGCGTGAGCGTAGACGTGATTGACCAAAAGAGAATGCCGAATACCAACGATAAGATAAGGGCGACTGGAAGCGCTTTCTTAGTCTCCTTAATCTCTCCCGCCATAACGTTCACAAAGTTGCCCCCGAGCTCAAACAGCCCGGCGAACGGAAGTGCTGCAAGTGAGCCGGCTAGTGTTACCGCTGTTAATGTCCATCCTTGCTGTGTTGCGAGACTCGCCACACCTTCGTAGCTCAAGCTCTGTGATAAGACGGTGTCCCATTTTGCAGCGAAGGCGGCAGGGGTTGTAGAGGCAAGCAGGCCCCACATAACGATAATTCCAAGCACGGCGATGCCCCAAAAGACATACAGGAACCGTTTCACCGCCTTTGCTCCGAAAATTGCGAGGCAAGCGAAGCACAAGGTGATGACAATCGACATAAAGAAGCTTCCAGTTGGGCTACTTATCCAATTGCCCACTCCGATCAAGCCAGGTGCGTTGTATAAGACGCCCCAAACGACCAAAGAGGCGCCAACTGATGAAGCGAGAGCGAAGACAGTCAAACAGAAAGCAGTAGTAAAAACCATGAACATGTAAAGGAAGGACCACGCGAATCCCACTGCCGGATGCATAATTCTTGCTACCCAAACGTAGTCATTGCCTGATCGCGGCATGATTACCCCCACTGCCCAGTATGTGAGCATCAGCAGAAGGAACGGTATGGCTCCGAACAGCAGTGATAATGCAAGGTTCGCGCCAGGGTTAAAACCATAGTACCAAGGAAACTGCAGTATCGTGAAACATAGGGCGAATACAGCAGCTGACGACATTAGAAGTACGTCCATGGTCCCGAATTCTCGAACTAAACCGCTTGATGTCCTAGGGAAGAAAGTTTTTTCTTTCTGTTCCAAAACGTCCAACATCCGCTCAGCATTCTCGTCTCGAAGATTATATAACGCTATGCATTATAGAGTGTTCGCGCACGCTAATTTATTAACGCGATTCAAGGCGCACACTAATTAGTTAAGAACGGCAGTGTCCGCTGTGACAGTTCATGGCTAGCACGAGGCTATTTTTCGCAACGGATCTCCACGGCTCGGAGAAGTGCTACTTCAAATTCGTAAACGCAGGGAAGTTTTACAAGGCAAATATCCTGATAATGGGAGGAGACGTCACGGGAAAGTTACTCATCCCCGTAATTAAAGAACCCAATGGCAAGTACTACGCGACCTTCCTTGAGAGTCGACATACGGCCAACGGTGAGAAAGAGCTCCAGGACCTGCTTAGAGATATTCGTTTTTCTGGATACTATCCCTACATTACCGACTCCGAACAGTTACGTCAAATGCAGACAGACGAGACAAAGATTCACGATGTCTTCGTTAAGGCAATGCTGGACGTTTTCAGCAACTGGATCCACCTTGCAGAGGAACGCCTGAAAGGAACAGGGATCAAGATCTACATAACAGGTGGCAACGATGACCTCCCTGAGATGAAGGATGTACTCCGCCAATCAGACTATGTGATCGATCCTGAAGACCAGGTTGTGACACTGGACGATAAGCATGAAATGATAAGCGAGGGCTGGAGCAATCCGACACCATGGAAAACCCCAAGGGAATGCTCCGAAGATGAATTATGGACAAAGATTGAAAAAATGGCCTCTCAAGTTCACGACATGAAGAAATGCGTGTTTAACTTGCATGTTCCACCGATAGATTCTGGACTCGACACGTGCCCGAGGCTAGATGCGAACCTCAAACCCGTTATCAGGGGCGGCGAAATGGAAATGATGGCTGGCGGCAGCACCGCTGTCCGAAAAGCGGTTGAAACATATCAACCGCTTCTGGGTTTGCACGGGCATATTCACGAGGCGAAAGGTTTTGTAAGAATTGGTCCTACGCTGTGCCTAAACCCTGGAAGCGAATACGGCGAAGGAATTCTACGCGGAGCACTTTTGACTTTGGAGAACGGCTCAGTGAAGAACTTCCTTCTGACGCAAGGCTGACAAAATACCTGAAGTGAAGAAAGGCCCCCCGTGCTAGCACTCTCGGGCATTCTGGATTGAGCGCGACAAAGGCGCGGGAAGCCCCTCGAAGCGGGAGGGAAAGGACAGAACGCCAGTGGACATGAATTTCATAATGAAGAGACTATCTAATTTGTTGTGAAACGATTGTGAGCGGTGAACGCGTGTTACTCTAGAGCGTGATATCTCTGGAAGAAGGTAGGCTCATCAATATGCAAAGTAGCACCCGCGAGTTCGCATGATCCTCTGTGGATGAACGTCAATCAGCAAGCCATCGCATGTTAACGATTGCCAGATTGCGCCAAGGGCCGGGCAGAGAGCAAAGAATAATTGCCACACGACCGAAACGTCAAAGCGATGAATATTGGGACAACATGGTGGCCTGACAGATTTCTTCAATGATGCCCTAACCATCATTAGCGCCGCAAAGGCGAAGCATGTTGAACTTAGACTTCTCGGAGCGACAGCTATTTACTACCAATGTCCCAAATCGCGCCAGCTAACGGAAGCTATGAACAGGCCTCTCACAGACCTAGATTTCATGACGCTATCCAAGTACGCCGAACACATTCCGGAGCTCTTCTCGGGCCTCGGATTTGAAGCAAACGAGCGAGTTAATACACTGTACGGACTCAGAAGGCAGATCTATGATGATCCCAAGAACGGCAGACATGTGGACATCTTCGTCGACAAACTAACCTTCTGTCACGAACTTGACCTTACACGCAGATTGGAGATTGATCCAACAACCTTGACATTGGCGGACCTCTTCCTCGAGAAGATGCAAATAGTCAAGATCGGTGAGAAGGACATTAAGGACACGATTGTTCTCCTACTGGAACACGAATTGGGTGAATCCGATAACGGAACAGTGAATGTGAAATATGTTGCGAAATTGCTTGCAAATGATTGGGGATGGTACTATACGGTCACAACGAACCTTGAGAAAATGAAGAACTACGTGGATGCTCTACCTATGCTAAGTTCCGACGAGAAGCAAATTGTCAAGGGTAGAATCAGCACTCTGTCTGAGAGGATTGAGAAAGAAAACAAATCTATGAAATGGAAGTTCCGTGCCAAGGCGGGTCCCAAGGTCAAATGGTATGCTGACGTTGACGATGTTGAAAACGTCGGAATGACTACATCAGTCTGAATGTCTGGGTGAAACTGAACTCAGTCGCAAAATGAACCATCATACTCATTCATCCTTTGCGCGTTTCGAAATGCTTTTGGCGCTGCGCGGAAGGATAAGCCACTATGAATTCTAAGAGGCTTAATGGAAAGGTTGCTATAATCACGGGTGCTGCGCAAGGTCAGGGTAAGGCTACGGCGTTGAGATTTGCTCAAGAAGGCGCTCGTGTTACTTGTTTTGATATTCAAGCGTTAGACAAGATACAAGAAACGGTTGACGAGATCAAGAAATTGGGATCTGATGGAATCGCCATTCGTGGCGACGTATCCAAGGCTTCAGATATTGATACCTGTATTAATTCTACTATAGAAAAGTTCGGGAGAATCGATGTCCTCGTGAATTGTGCGGGCATCATGATACTCAAACCGTTCTTGGAGCAGACGGAAGAGGATTTCCAGCGAGTAATGGACGTGAACGTGAAAGGTACATTTCTTTTCACTCAGAAAGTGATGCCGCTGATGTTGAATCAAGGTAGAGGTAAGATAATCATTTACGCCTCCATAGACTCGTTCGTTGCAGAAGAGAACTCATCTCCTTACGTTGCATCAAAGGGAGCGCTCAAGAGCCTGACAACCGCGCTTGCAGTTGAGTTCGCGGCTAAGGGAATCAACATTAATGCTATTGCCCCGGGGCAGATTGATACAGCAATGCTCCGGCAGGCAACTGACGGCCATCCTGAAGTGACCGAGCTTCTGATTAGGAATACTCCTGCTAAGCGGATTGGAAGATCTGAAGACACTGTCGGCGCCGTCGTTTTTTTGGCTTCAGACGACGCAGACTTCGTAAATGGAACGACGCTCGTCGTGGATGGAGGATGGCTCTGTCTCTAGTTGGCATTGTCTCGTCATTTCTCTTTCACCGGATTAACATGTGACTCAATTACATCTACGTGGTCGGGCAGAGACCTAACGAAGGAACAAGCGCTGTCTTCGCGGTCAGTACCCGACTCCTCTGAAGACCCCTCACGAGTGCTCTGCGAGCGCTCCGCGAAGCTAGATTCCACGATAAGCAAGTTCAGGACATGAAAGATTGCATCTTCAACTTGCATGTTCCGTCACATGACTCTGGACTTGACACATGCCCGAAGTTAGATGAGAATCTAAAGCCCGTGTATGGCGGGTCAGAGATTATACTGATACCAGGCGGAAGTACGGCGGTCCGCTCGGCGATTGAAAAACAGCAACCGGTGCTCGGCCTACATGGGCATATCCACGAGTCACGGGGATTCGTGAAGTTAGGTAGAACGCTCTGCTTGAACCCGGGCAGTGAATATACAGAGGGTATGCTTCATGGAGTCGTGGTTGAGCTAGACGAGAAGGGCGTAAGAAACTACCTTCTGACAGTCGGCTGATAACAAGGCGCAATCGTACTCAACCTCAGCCTTCTCCTTTTCACACTTTCCAATACGTATCCATTGGTAAATGGGGTCAGAATTTCCTTCATGGAGGTGCTAAAGATTCTTTATGAGAGTCGCCAGTTCCTTGTGGAATCATCAATTAATCTTGCCAAAACGTAGAAATCTCTGAGAGTTTCTGCTATAGGATGATTGAGCAGCTTTGACAAGCCACGCTTCAAAGATAATCGAACTGGACGAAACTGACCGTAAGATCCTAGTGGAACTCCAACGCGACGGCCGCAGGTCATTCAAGAAGATCGGCGAAGACGCAGGCGTGAGTGAGGCGACGGTCTTCGTTAGGGTAAGAAAGCTTCAGGAGAAAGGTGTGCTCAAAGGCTTCAGGGCAGTGGTTGACCCGAAGGCTGTTGGGAAGAACTTAACCGCGATTGTACTTGTTCGAGCCTACCCGAAAACATTCCCAGGAATGTTGAACGCTCTCAAGAAATTTGCCGATATCCACGAGATCTACGACGTAACCGGCCAGTATTATTCAATCCTCAAGATAAGAACGAGTGGAACTGATGAACTTGGCAAGATAATAGATGAAATAGGCGCGGTTGAGGGCATCGCTGGAACAGAAACAATAATCGTGTTGAGAACCGTCAAAGAGGAATTCGGTGTTAGAATTTGAAGTTTGTCTCAACCTTGTCCGGGTTTGTCGAATCTCCTCAAACCCGAGAGATAGTCAGCTCCACGCCGCGTAAGCCTTTGAGTAGCGGAGACAAAACTCTTTCATTCATTCGACCTTTTTGTTGGCCAGATCCGCTGAAGCTTGAAATTGGACCTAGAGTTTATTAAGGAAAGTTTGGAGGATAGGCGTTTTTCATACGGTTTCCTCAACAATTCGGTGAAACAATTGAGTAACAAACAGTCTTTCCGGATCGCCGCACCATCGAACTGGTCGATTAATCCTGCTGCTCTGCGGGTTGTTGGTAATGTCTTGGATTACCCAAAGGGGTCGACTAGTGCATTGACCTGAACCGATTTACTATGCGTTCGACGTAAACCGTAATACAAGACATTCAATAGAAATAAAAAATTCGAGGAAAAGAAAATGCGAAAAATCCAGACTCTTGCCGTATTATTCCTGTTAACTATCTCAGCGTCAGCGCTGATCGCTCTCCCAGTGAGAGCACAGACTGCACCCGTCATCTTCACAGTCGGATGGGGCGCAGCCCCTATGGACACTCTGAATCCAACCGCTGTCACGCTCTACGACGGTGGAGCATACGTAATCATGCACCTTATCTACGATACTCTAGTGAGAGCGGATGTGAATGGCGACCCGATTCCCGATCTCGCGCAAAGCTGGAGCTATTCAAACTCCACGACTGTAACGCTCAACCTTGTTCACAACGCAACATGGCATGATGGCCAACCTTTCACTGCGGACGACGTCGTGTACACCGTGAATACTTACCTAGCTCACTCTGAATTCCCGATCATGAGATTGTACGTTCAGAACGTGCAATCAATAGCGGCCATGGACAATTATACGGTTCAAATCTCCCTGAAAACTCCAGATGCAACGTTCATAAGCGAATTGCTGCCTGCGATGTACATTATTCCCAAACACATTTGGCAGAACGTTTCGAACTTCACGTCCTACACTAACTCGAACCCCGTCGGCACTGGGCCGTTCAAGTTTACGAGTTGGGGCGGCGTGAACACGTATGTGCAATTAGACGCAAACAAGAACTACTTCCTTGGAGCCCCGCACATTGATCAACTCGTCGTAAGATACTTCACATCGTACAATTCAATGGCTTTGGCTCTCCAGTCAGGAGAGATAGATTATGCGGGTCCGCTATTTCCACCCGCCCTAGCACAGTCTTTATCATCAACGAATAATGTCCAAGTGATAACACGACCTGATCAACGGTACTACTACTTCTGCTTCAATGGATACTTTAACGGAACAGGTAATCCAGCTCTACGCGATCCGAAGGTTCGGCTTGCACTGTCCCACGCAGTCAACAACACGGCGTTGAACGAAGTTGTTTGGAATGGGACATACGCAACTCCACAAAATACCGTCATTCCGCTTACCTTCGCTAAGTGGGTGAATCCGAACATTCAAGCCTACGACTTCAACCTAACCGAAGCCGCACAAATTCTAGACAACGCAGGCTACAAACCTGGGAGTGACGGAATTCGAGTGAGCCCGAAGGGTGTAAGACTATCTTTCAAGATCGAAGTCCCATCAGACTATTCTGAAGAGTACCGTGCAGCGCAAATGATCTCAGGCTGGTGGAAACAGATCGGGGTAGAAGCAAAAGCGCAAATTACCGACACGGGCACGCTAGGAAACGAAGTCGGTGCATGGCAGCACGATACCTTCATCTGGGTTTGGTCCGTAGGAGAAATTGTTGGGCCCGACTACTTCCTGAGCATGTTCAAGAGTACGGAAGCACAACCGAACCCTAACGGGGGTCTCAGCGATTCCGGATTCATGAATGCTACGTACGATCAACTGTTCAGTCAGCAGCAACAAGCAACTGACCCAGCACAACGTCAACAGATAATCTGGCAGATGCAACAAATAGTCCATGACAATGCAGTCTACATACCTCTCTATGACCCGTTTGCTGCTCAAGGGTACAGAAGTGACAAGTTCACAGGTATTCCAGGCGGAACACTTCCCCCACTAAACCAGTATGCTTCAAATAACCTCTTCCTGAGCGTCACACCGGTCTCAGCAATGAACCAAACGACTATGGCAACATCACAGTCAAACTCAACCACTGTAGCCACGCAAGGAGTTAGCAGTGATACTCTAGCGGCAATAGCCGCAGTGATAATTGTGGTAATCGCTGCGGCGGCAGTTCTCTTAAAGCGGAGGAAAAGTGGACCTGAAAAGGTTCAGTAACCTCCTCTTTCCCATTTTTTATTTAAACTCTGGGACGCTTCCTTGGTGAACGTTGCTTACGTTGCGAGAAAGCTAGCGAGTTTGGTTGTAACCATTTTTCTGGTTCTAACGTTCAACTTCTACCTATTCAGAGTACTTCCCGGGAACCCGTTTGCGCTCCTCTTCAGGGGAGCAGGACTCTCAGCTAACGCTGTCCGAGGTCTAAGTGCACAGTTTGGCCTCGATCAGCCTCTCTGGATTCAATATATAATTTACCTACGCAACACGCTAACAGGAAACTTGGGATTATCATTCCAGACTAGAGCCCCCGTCACGGACTTGATTATCCCAGCTCTCATCAACACGGCGATCTTGCTTAGTGTCGCTTCGGTAATTTCGATCGTCATTGGAATCCTGATCGGCATGCTGGCGGCTTGGAAGCGCGGGTCAAAGTTTGATGTAGGAGCTTCCGCAACCACACTCGTCCTTTACTCGATGCCAACATTCTGGTTGGGGTTGGTGCTTATGGTTGTAGGCGTAATCTACTTCGGATTACCCGTCGCCGGTATGCAATCCTTCACGGGGGTTACTCCAGGTACCCTAGGAGAAGTCGTTGATTTAGGTCGGCATATGGTGCTTCCACTCTTAACCCTCGTTCTTGGGCTGGTAGGCCAATACGTGCTGGTTATGAAAGGAGCATTACTTGACGTTTTTACACAGGACTTTATGATAACCGCAAGGGCAAAGGGAATTTCAAGCCAAAAACTTCTCTGGGATCACGGATTCAAGAATGCGGTACTCCCAATGGTCGCCTTAGTCGCGTTAAATCTTGGACTGAGCATCGGCGGCGCCGTCCAAACGGAAACTGTGTTTTCCTGGCCTGGGATGGGGCTCCTCATTTATCGAGCAATCCTCGCACGCGATTACCCTATACTCCAAGGGGCGTTTCTAGTTGTTACATTAGCCGTGATCATTGCTAACTTCGCCGCTGACATACTATATCCGTTCTTGGACCCTAGGGTGGGAGAGTCATGAGCGAGGCTGAGAAAACTTCGAGTTCACACCCTGAACTCGCGTCCAATTATCGCTCCGTGAAGGAGTTTTGGCGGGTGTACAAGGGGAACCGGACGGGAATGGTTGGGTTAACGATCTTAATCATCTTCATTCTCATTGCGATCTTCGCACAGCAATTAGCCCCATTTGACCCCAACCAAGTCTTCATGGGGCAAATGCTTAGGCCGCCGGGTTGGCAGCATATCTTCGGTACAAATGAGGCTGGCCAGGACCTGTTCAGCCAAGTTGTTTATGGCACAAGAGCCTCACTCGTTGTAGGTTTCATAGCGTCAATCATAGCGACTGCGGTTGGCACAATAATCGGAATCTTCGCCGGATACTATACTGGGCTCATCCGAGAATTTCTTCTAAGATTCACTGATTTCTTCATAGTAATTCCATCACTCGTCCTGATGATAGTTCTTGCATCAATCCTAGGAGCAGGACTCACTAGCGTTATCTTAGCAATCGGCCTCGTCGGTTGGACGGGAACCGCGCGAGTTGTCATGTCACAGACTCTCTCAGTTAGAGAGTACACATTCATAGAGG
>JBEKGM010000042.1:0-27686 GCA_050012795.1 Bathyarchaeia archaeon
GAAGTTGAAAAAGTTGAAAGCATAACTGACCTGGAAGGCGTCGGACCAATCACCGCTGGAAAACTAACAGACGCAGGCTTCGACTCGGTTGAAGCATTAGCGGTTGCCCCCATCCGTGAAGTTGCCGATAAAGAACAGTCATAGTTGAACTGTTGTTCAATGCTCTAGTTTCGATTTCCTTCGTCGAGTAGCATTGGGAGGAGAAAGAGGCTCTTTCCTTTGCCTTGAGTATTCTCGGTTGCAGCTAAGAGGTATATTAGGCGTGGCTGGAGCCAGTCGGGCTCTTTTCTGATTTGATCTAGCTTTCTCATGATTTCGTGATTCCCTATCTTGTTCTTTCCTAACAAGCGCTGTATCAAATTGAGACTTGAATTCAGTTGATTAGTGTACAGTTCGACGCGTGACGGGTGAACTTCGGGTAAAACCTGGCGCACTTCCTGCCAGTTTACTATTCTGGCCTCAGGTTTTTTGAATGCGAAGACGTTCGGCCTTTGGCCGCTTTGTTTATCCTTGACGTACAGTTCGGCTCCTGCCCAACAAACGGTACCTTCGTGCGGAACACGCTCAAGGACTACGCTCTGAGAGAGCCGAGTGTCACCATAATCACCCTTGTTGGTTTTGAGCACTTCTAACGCATTCAGATTCTTGATAACGTTCCGAAGAGCTTTCCTTTTCGGTCGGTCGGGGTCGTAGAGTCGTTCCATAGTTCGTTGATCGAATTCACCCTCAAGCGTAATCTCGCTCAGTGTCATGAGTGCTCGAAAATCCACCCGGAGTGCTGGCTCAATAAAATACAACAAAACGAGGCCGAACAATCCCTTAGCGATATGGTTGATATTCCCCGTTGTCGGGCGGATGATGATTCTGTTTAGCTTCTCGATTTCGAGCAGTGACTTTGCGGCGGCTGCTAACTGGTTTGGTGATAATTCTGACCCCATTTCCTTACCCAATCCTTCTACTGAGGGTCAAATATGTCAGAAAAGGAGCCAGTTAAGCATGCTGACGAGGGACAACCGTCCACCGTAAGCATGATTGCTGTCGATAAATTAGTTCCTGGCCGTTACCAGGCGCGTATCTCCTACCCTGAAGAGAAGTTGAAGCAACTCGCAGACTCAATCATGAAGGACGGGGTAATCCAACCAATTATAGTCTGCCCAGTCGAGAATGGTTTTGAGGTCTGTGCAGGTTGGGGGAGAGTACTAGCCTCCCGGATGGCCGGTATGAAGAAAATTCCTGCGTTGATACGGAACCTTTCCGACGCGGAAAAAGCGAAGCTCGGGGTGATGGAGAATATTCAACGCCAGGACCTGAATGTGGTCGAGACAGCTCGAGGCTACGAAATTCTACAAGACACTTGCAAAATGACGCAGGAGGAGATAGGTAGAGCCGTAGGAAGAACGCGGGACGCGGTCGCGCAAACTCTGCGCGTTCTAAAATTCCCTAAAGAAGTGCAGAACCTCCTACTAGAGGGAACGATCACTCCCAGCCACGGAGAGGCACTCACAAGACTTTCAAGCACGCCTGAGCAGCTTATGGAAGCAATGGGTGAAGTAGTAAGCAAGAAACTGACTTCAACCCAGACAGAACAGCTCGTTGCGGGCATTCTAATGAGAACGGAATTCCGCAAAGACATGAACAAATACATCAATAGCGAAGAGTTCCTCGTAACGCTTCTATACTATCTGAAGTTCCCCATAGAACGGACGGAGTTCTGCCCCTTGTGCCTGTCTAATGAGATAGAATACAGCGCGTTAAAGGGGTTATCGAAGTGCCGTGAATGCGGCTGGAACAACGATGATACAGATACGAAGCTAATGGACCTTACTCGCAGGGCGAGGTTCCTCCTTCTAAAGAAAAAGGGGATTAAGAACGAGTTTACCCAATTCTGGGAAGGCCGAAAGCTACCGTGATTCCAACCAATCAGCCGCCTATCGATAGTCGGGAAAGCAGGTCCAGCACTATGTCGTACGACACAATCAGGATGACTCATAGAACTCTGGAAGAAGGCTCAGACATCCTTTAGGGTTGTGTGTGGCTAGGCTGGTGTGGTCTTGAAGGGTGAGCTTCGAGGTTAGGGTTTGGATGCCTTCGTGGATGTTTGTGAAGTTGAATTCGTCAAGGATGGTTCCTTCCCGATTAATTATTGCAGCTCTGCACTTCCATTTGCCTATGTCTATTCCCGCGAACCTCACTTCCAGTTTCACCTCCCAGCTGGCTTCAGGCTGCATTCACTCATCCGGACGCAGAGCCCAGTACTCTAGCAGCTCAGGATCCCTTGTCCAGTCACACACTCGGTCGCCCACACGGGGACCAACGCACCAGCGGACTAGCCAGCCCAAACCAGCGTTAACGACAAACATCTTTCATAAAGTCACACACAGCAAACGAATCGACAACGGCGTCATGACAAGACTATTCTAACCTAAGAACACCTCCATGACATGTAGGTCTCCATAATAGCGCACTCAGCGCAGGATTTGAACCCGATTTGCGAGCAAAGCAGTCGAAAACAAACGCGAAATTACCGCGATAACAGTGCTCATGACCATGGAACGAGGTGCAGTCAATCTGTGGCCAGTTGCGCCCAGTCAACTTCTGACGATGTCAGGAGGCCATTGACTGGTGGGTTGTTCAACTAGGACGTTTGTGTCGTACGACACAATAAAAGCGGGCTCATGTCAGTAGAAACGGCATCAAGCCAGCTATAGTGGCGGGCTCATTACTACGTGGAGGTGCAAATCTGGCGCTGCTATGGTCGTCCATGTCGCTCTCTTCAACTTCTAGTAGCTCCAGCTGCAGCCCCTGCTTAGTACCTGCTGAAGCCCCCTGAAGATACTGTCTAGTATCCCTCAGATTTGAGCACAAAATCTCCTTTTCCCAAGCGTCGAGGTAGCTTCAATGTGACTGCAATCATACTACAGGGGTACTGCCGGGTAGCTTCAAGACGGCTACGATCATACTACTGGAGGGTTGTGATAGAGGTCCTCTGCTACTAGATGATGCTGTCGTAGGCCAAGGGTGTGGGTTGCGATCTCGCTAACCTTAGCTAGAATTAGCTTCACGTAAGCTACCACACCTTCCACGGTAGGTTCCTAGTCGACTGGACGAGGCCCCGAGGGAGGTTCACCTCGATCAGCTAGAACCTTAGCGGGAGGCGGCTTGATTCTCTTTTGAATTTGACTTACCTATGTTCTTACGTTAGCTAGAATTGGGTGACCGACGCTAACGGCCGCGGAGGCGAGATGCGTTTTGACGGCTTCCGGGTCTAGGAGGTTGGTTTTCTTGGCGACGGTTTTGAGGGTGTTTATGGTGCTACGTATAGTGGATGGTCTGTAGCCTTGTTTTTGCATCCATAGCCCGAATGAGACAAGTTCACCCAGCAACCCCGTGGGTTCGGTAAATGGCGCCGGGGGTGGGATTTGAACCCCCCGCAGTTCCCGTGCTTGACTCCACGAACACCGGATGATCTTCAGGGGGTGAGCGTTTCTCGTCAGACAACTTGACTCACGCTTTGCATATCACATACCTTACAGAAAATGTTTAGGTCAATATCGGACAATACCGAGCATAATAATAGACGAAGCCCCTGATGACCCGTGGAAGCCGATTAGTATTCGTAATCTTACCGAATTGAAAGATGATTGAGCCAATTGGTTACGTTCGGAGTTCTCTTCGACATAGATGGCACACTCCTCTCGAGCGCAGTGGCTGAAGACGTGTTGCAATGCTACTTAGATGCTATACGTGGTGTTGTTGGCCAATGTCTCCTGGATTTATCTCTTGCATGTGCTGTAACCGTAAGTGGGTAGGCAAGCGATGGTGGAGAGCTTTTATGACATTCCGAAAGTTTTGGATTCAACAAATGTACCATTCATCTTAGAGCGATTAAAGGTCGAAAAATTCGAGTTCGTCAAATCTTTGACGAACGACTCAAAGAATCTATTCCGCTCAATACTCGAAGAGTTCTTCAAAGGTAAATTGCAAATGGATGAAGCAATTGACCGAATTGGGACAAAGATAACTCCCCCAGCTGGATACAAGCTGGTGAAAGACTGGGATGAACGCCTATTCAGATCCGAGGCGTCGAAGCTTTTCACTTTAGGATATGGAGATTATTTGCTATCGATCGGAGAGACCGAATGCTATATCCCCCATACGGGATTTGACGTGAGTAATGACTGTGCGACACTGATTGCCGATAGGAAGTTCCCCATCAAGATGATACAAGACAATGTTTATGCAAACTACGGTAAGACAGTCACCTATCCAACCGTGCCGCTACATGCGAACTGTCGTCATATAATAACCAAAGTTAAGCCGACGTAACTTCTGTCGTCACATGGTGCGTAAGTGGAAACCTGTTGTCAGCAGTCTTCCACTTTCCAGCTGAACTGAATGAAGTTCCGTTATTGAAAGAAGACGTAGACAGACATCGAAGCTCGTCAAAGCATGAACTAATTGTAATCCTCACGAAGGACAATCCAACCAGATTACTTCGAACTCTTCCCTATTACGAAAGATTCTCACGTGATGTGATTCTAATCGACGATTCGACAACTGAGCTGACGAGACGATTAGTAGTATCAAAATTCAGGAGAAGCGTGAGTTATCACGGTAGAGCCGAACAAACACGACTTCTAAGAAGACTGGGATTACACCATAGTAGATTTACTTCACCTCTTGGTAAGGTAGGGTGGACACTGGGGTTTTGCAGGAACTACGCCGTACTACTCTCACTGGCGTTGGGCGCGGATTTGCTGCTCATGGTAGATGATGACATAATTATTGAAGATAAACGGACAGTCGATATGTCGTTTCGGTTGCTGGGTCAATATGCAGTGGTCGGAACTCGGACTGTGGGGATGTATGATGACTCAATTATTGGGCATCTTGCACGTCGATTAGGCGAGGTGCAATACGACTATATAACCGGCCAATATGCGGGCCTAAACTTGCATTCTATTAATTACTACTTCCCAAATGTATACAATGAAGACCTGATCTTCTATGCTTTCCAAGGTCAAGGAAAAGAGTTTGCTAGAAGCGGCACAGTCAGGCAGTTAACTAAGAAAACGATTGGTAACTTTGATTCAACACTGATGTTCCAAGAGGAGGGGGAGATCCTTCTAATCGGCGCGATTGAAGCTACTACGCGAGGCAACGAGAGTTTGCTGCTGCAATCTGATTTCTGGTCCGTGATACTGAGAGACAGGATTGAAGAACTATGCGAATTAGCGAAACTTCAAACTCAACATGGCGTTGACTCTAGCAGTCACCCCTTCAATGTTCTCACAAAATACCATAGTCGCCTACAACCAGCCTCCTTTGTATCATTCTACCGAAAGTACCGAAGAAGTATCGAGCCTTGGAGGACTATTCTGACCAAAGCCAATAACAGAAAAATCGAAGTTGAACCTATCGCGCACATATGAAGAGATTAGAATGAGGGGGACAACTATGTTCAGGGAAATTAGATATCGAACGCTCGACGGGGAAAAACTTGCTGGGATTCTTAGTATCCCAAAGAATCCGCACGGATTCGTTCTCATGATGCATGGCATCACTGAAAGCAAAGATGAGTACCTCGGATTCTATTCTAAAATGGCGAAGTCGTTGCATGACAATGGAGTTGCGTCTCTCCGTTTTGATTTTAGGGGACACGGAGAGAGTACTGGCTCCTCACTCGACATATCTGTAATTGGAGACGTGCTTGACATCAAGGCAAGCATTGCTCAAGTGCGCAAGTATTGGAAACGACCTATATCATTGGTAGCAACAAGTTTCGGTGCCGGGCCGACACTAATCGTCGCCTCCGAACAACCTCAAGACTTCCGGAACCTTCTTCTCATCGCCCCAGTCATCGACTACGATCGAACATTCCTAAAACCAGAGACCGCCTGGGCTAGAGCCTCGTTTAACCCACGAGCTTTCAAGAGTCTGCAAAAGACCGGGTACCTGGTTCTTGACGACTCATTTAGACTGAGCGCGAGGCTAATCGAAGAATTCAAGGTAATCAAGCCGTACCTCTTTCTAAGAGAAATTCGGATACCTACGCTTATTGTACATGGCGACAAAGATTCGATGGTTCCATACGATGTTTCCTTCGAATGGGCGAAATCGAACAAATTAATCAGGTTTGTGACCTTGAAGAATGCTGACCACGGCTATCCGGACTACAGAGACGAGGAGGGCAATGGGCCAAGATCAATGGCAAATCTCCAGAAAATAATCTCAGAACTGATTAGGCTTGCCAAATAGGTCACCCAGACTAGTCCAGCGTTACCCTCTCGTAAAAGTGGGAAAGAACACAATAATCGGTGAGTTTACGACTATTGGAAAACCTTACAGACCAGTGAGAGGTCAACACTCACAATCAATTGAAACCCGCATTGGACGCAATTGTTGGATAGGAAACTACGTCACTGTCGGCAAAGGCGCTATCATCTCTGACGGGTGCATTCTTGACAATTACGCGCGAATTGAAGAGAACGTCTTCATCGGTCAAGGTACTCGTGTGATCTACGGTTCCCATATCTGCAATAAGGCTAAGATCGGAAGAGGCTGCGTAATCGGGGGTTTTGTATGTGAAAGAGCAATCTTAGAGGACAATGTGAGAACTTTCGGGAGTCTAGTGCACGCCCATTATGCGATGGACGAATGGGACGAGGCCGAAGAAGAACCATCACCGAAGATAGGGCACGATTCCGTTGTGAGTTTCGGAGCGTTAGTTATTGGAGGGGTTCTCGTGGGTCCTAGGTCTTATGTATGCGCAGGCGCGATAGTCAGAAAGAAGAATGTTTCTCCTAGGTTCATTGCATGGAATGTCCGTAATCGGATCCACTATACTAAATGGAAAGGCGAATTGAGAAAATCACCGATCTTCCGAGGGAAAATATGAATGCCTGCGGAACCGGCGAAGTTGAAGGTCTTTGTGGGGTTCAGGCTTCAATCTGACTTCCACGATGTCGAAGACATCCAATCGCTCATGAATGCTCTAAGCGATGATTTGAGAACGAAACATAACATTTCCTTGAGCATACAATACGGCAAGTTTCCAGCCGGTAGCATTCTTTGGGATGAAATCACTAATGCGATCCGGCGATCCGACATTTGCATATTCGATATTTCTGAAAATAACCCCAATGTCATGATGGAGGTCGGTCTAGCGATGGGTTTGGAGAGACAAGTATTCATGTTGAAAAACAAGACGTCCGAAAAAGATTATCCTAAGCCCTCAGACGTCCCATCCGTCTATGTATCCTATCGTGGCAAGTCAGAATTGAACAGCTCAAATACTCTTAACGAACTAATCGTCGGATTCAAAACGTATATGGAAAAAACGCAGAAGTCTGAGTATCTCTTCAAAAAGATTTGGGGCTTTGATGATAACGACGAGATTATTGTAATTTGTTCTGAGCTTGACAAACCTGAGATTCGAATGTATCCCGAGGAACACGAGTTCATCTATCTAAGCAAGTACGGGGACGTTGATACATTCATGGAAGTGATGCTCACGCTCAACAAACTCTACCCGAAGGCCGAAATTCTTCCTCTCACAGGAGAGGAAGCGAGGGAACGCAGAATTCCATATACAGGGAATCTAGTACTGATAGGCGGGCCGGACTACAATGCGACAACACGGCTTTTCCAGAAGCTTGCCCCCTTGGAATACGAGTATGGTGAAGGAGAGGACGATATCTATCTACGCGACAGGAAGACGAAAGTACTATACTCTCCTGAATTCAGCCAAGAATCAGGGCACCGAATGACCAAAGATTTTGGTTTCTTTCTGAAAATCAAAAACCCGAACAATCCGGAAAATACACTCGTCATGATTGGAGGAGCACACACTGTAGGCGTCTATGGTGCCGCAAAAGCCTTCTCATACGAAGGAGAAACAAGACAAGGGATACAATACCAGAATTGCAAATTGATTACTGATAGCCTTGGATACGACCCGGAGTTTTGCTCAATACTTGAGGTTCATGGAACAGACCAAACAGTTGATCCGCCTCTAGTTAGCCCGAACGAAATAAGAAACCTGAAGTCATGAAATTGCGGAAACAGGGAGGATTTGGGTTTGACTCGCAGTTGTCAAGCATTCCAAACGCTATCCAAGCGTGGTGACCTTAAGGTTCGCAGCTCATGTAGATGAGACGGATCACAACTCAGTTGGTGTACAACTGGGGCACTAGTCGTTCTGATGTTTACGGCAGTTTCCGTGCCAAATTCCCGCTCCTTCTTTCCACAGGGCTCTTTCTCCCTCCGCTATCAGTTTCGAGCATTTCAGACAATAATTACTGTACTTTACCGTTATCCAAGTTCCTTCAAGTCTTCCTCGATATTCGGATATGCGTGGCGTCCTACGCATGTTGGATCGGTAGGATTCCTCATAGCGCGATTGAGCGTCCTGATTGGTCCAAGACGAAGTGGGGGCTTGCCTCCAAGATGGCGCAGAACTTCGAGGTTCCCAATATCTGCGTGCTGTTCGTATCTTAATGAATTTCGATCTGGAGTACAGCCAGTAGATGATTCCCAGAATCAGGAGAATTGCGAGACCTAGTAAAATTTCAAAGGCCAATGCCCAAAGTCATAAGTAACGTTCCAGAGGTGCTATTTGCAAGTTCTGGTCTCGCTCGGTGGACACGGTGCGCTCAGAGTCTCGATACGTCTCCAATTCTGAATACGTTGAGAAACGGGCGCCAAACGGGCTTACCTCTGCGGTCGAAGAGGTTGTCAATAACGCGAAGGTACTCGTCTGGATTGCAGTTCCCTGGTTCTACACCTCCAGCCAAAATCCGTGGATCATCTCGATAATCGACTCTTTAGCAGCAAAAAAGAAGCGAGGACTTGACATCCGAATTTTCATTCGACCTGACGTAAGTAACCATGAAACCGTGAACAAGCTTAACCTCGCCGGCGTGAAAATCTTTTCGAAGAAGCAGATCATCCGACATATTCACACTAAGATGGTTCTCAATGAAGCGACGCTTCTTGCTATGACCGCTAACCTTACCGATTTTGACCTCTTCAGAAACATGAATACCGGCATACTCACGACAGCGAAGCAAGATGTAGAAAGGGCGAAGGCGGATTTCAACAGGCTAGTCGAGGCTGACGTTCTCAAATATTCTGATTTCAAACCAGCAAACATCGACGAAATCCTGCCCCCAGGTATCGCTGACTTCTTCAGAGAACAATATCCCAAACTAAACCCTGTACAAACTGAGGCAATGCAACTTGTCCTTCACCGCTCCGAGAACCTCCTCATAGGAACAGAAACCGGTACGGGAAAGACCCTCCTCGCCGAGGTTGCGATCTGGGAGCTGTTATCGAAGAACGAGAGAGCCAAGGTGCTGTACATTGCTCCGCTTCGAGCGATAACGATGGAGAAAGAGGAGGAGTGGCAGAAGTTCGCGGCAGCGGGCATGCCCGTTTACAAGATCACTGGAGATGAGGAGACTGTCGATGAAGAGAGGGCTAGGAAAGCCCGCATCATCCTGACGACTGGTGAGAAATGGGATAGCCTTACACGGAAACCAGGGCGTTTTCCGTTCGTTAGGAACATCGACCTCGTAATCGTGGACGAGATTCACATCATCGACGAGGATTCAAGAGGGCCGACCACTGAGGTCTTGCTCGCTAGGCTTAGACGAACACTCCCCAAAGCTAGAATAATCGGTCTCTCCGCTACAATGCGGAACGTTGAGGAACTCGCCCGCTGGTTGCAGGGAGAATTCTACAAGAATAACACGTACCGGCCGATCCCGCTAACGCTCGCCTTCCAAGACATTCCAGACACACGCTACTACAACCTATCCGAACAAGCGAAAGACAAGACTGTCATCGAATCAGTTCAAACTCTCCTCAGCGAAGATACAGGAACAGGAAAAAGAGGCAAGATTCTCATTTTCGTTGGAAGCCGCAGAAAAGCAGAGGAGGCAGCGGCAAAGATCGCTAGCGCAATCAAATTACTAGACACGCCATTCCTCAGCCAAGCATCAAACCGCAAACTGAGAAGCCTCATGGAGAAAGGCGTAGCCTTCATACACGCAGGGCTGAACGCGAGCGACCGAAAAATGGTCGTAAACGCCTTCGACGAAGGCCCAATTGACGTCCTTGCTTCCACAACATCCCTAGCATGGGGCGTAAACGTCGCAGCCCGAACCGTTATCATACGTGACATAAGAATCGGCATGGAAAAGGAAATTGACTTCATCGGATTAAAACAGATGATAGGCAGAGCAGGCCGAGTGGGCAAAGAGAACGTTGCCTACGCCATAATCCTCGTTCCTTTCAAAGAGCGCCAGCTCGTTGAAACCGCCCTCATCGAAGGAAAAGACATAGAATCCAAACTGGAAAGATACCTACTCGACCACATCAACGCCGAAATCAACCTTAACATGATCAAGGACGATCGTACTCTGAGAGAATGGTTCACTGCAACGTTCTGGTATTACGAGAAAGGCCGAGTCAGATCCGACTGGCAGAACTTCCTGAACGAGCAGTTAAGTCTCCTAGTGCGGACAGGATTTGTTTCCCGAGACAAAGACACCCTTGTTACTACGCCCCTTGGGAAACTGACAAGCGACTGGTACGTACACGTTAAAACAGCAATCAACATACTCGAAGGTCTGTCGAAATTCGACTTCCACACATACGGCGACAGTGAAAGAGCAGAACAGTACCTACTGAAACTGATAACCAAAAGCGAAGAGGACTTCGCCGTAGTCCTCAGATCATTAGAGGAGAGAGAAGAAGTTCAAACTTTCATCGAAACTAATCCTACGTTCGCTGACTGTGACGCTGAAACTGCCAAAGTTGCCATGATTCTCTACAAGGCGATGCGGGGTGAAGAATTCCCAGAGGAAGAGTATCAGACAGTAAGATTAGCTGCACAGATCATGGGCTACGTAGCAGAGATAGGAATACTGAAACAGAACTATTCCGGCTACGTAATAGCACGAGACATGGCGAAACGATTACAGTACCATCACACTCGCGGCTCAGGCCAAATTCTAAACTTGATCTGGTACTCAACCGCCAACAATGATGAGAAGGAGAGAAACGTCCGCGCCACCTATAACCAACTGTTAAGAGATGGAGTTCAAAGCCCTCGCCAACTCAAAGAGTCCTTGCGAGAATCCAAGATCCAGGTGCCCGCAGCATTATCCGAGAATATCATGAGCACATTTCCACGCGTTGACAAGCCGAAGATTGACGGAAAGCATCTTGGTGAAGATATCAAACTCCTGTTCCCCGAGCTGCCGGAAAACTCAACTCTTTACTGCGTGCCAACAGGAACCGGGTCGGACAATCCGTTCAGCCTAAAAGATTTGAATTATGTCAGTGTGACGAAGACTTTTCGTGAATTTGCTGAAACTGTCGGGATCCGACGCTTCTGGCTCGAAGTATTCGGATTCAACAGACTTGGATGGGATTATGCGAAGACGTTCTGCGAGCTACTTGTGCTGCCGAACTCATGGAATCCTTCCGTGCTTGAAGAATTGGAATTGATGGTTTCCAGGGAGCTTCCCCAAGTGCGGTCAACCAGTTTCTTAACCCGACTCATTCGAACCATTAAGAAGCAATTCTCGTACGCCGCCTACGCAAACGACTTTGTCGAACATACACCTATCATTAAGAAGGCATCTGAGATTCTTGCCAGACACGCAACTACACCTATGATGCGAGTTCTCGAAGTGGGCCACTTCGCCATTAAACAAGTAAGAATCGTAGAAAGCACAAGAGAACCGGAACCCATCCTGAACATACTCCGGCAAAAGGAGACAAATCGTTTCGGACAAGCCGTGCTGGTCTGTTCCCTTATCAGTTCCTTAGGCGTACCTACAACTCTTGTCGAAACCCGAAAGAACGGGTTGAAAGGAGTCTTGCCGATCTGTAGCATTGGCGAGCGTAATCTAGTCCTAGACCTCTTCGACGAAAGCCCCGAGGGATTGGACCTACGCGCAGGATCAAAGCATCTAGAGATAATTCAATTTCACATACCAGAAACCCTTCAGCCTGCAGAAGGCAGGAACCTTGAATGGGTAGAGGAATATGCAGGCGATGAAGAGAAACAGCGTTACAGCGTCAAGAACTTCACGAACGACGAATACGACTCGCTCCGAGACAAACTTCAGAGCGTTGCTCCATTAGCCCCGCAAAAGCAGGAGACCATAATCCCTCCAATTCGAGAACCGGCAAATTCTGTAAAAGTGATAAATGTTTCCGCAAGCAAAGCACAGCAAAGAACGGATGCCAATCGTCATACTGAGGGTAACCTTGCTGTCCCTTGTCCTAAATGCAATTCTAAACTCGTGATCGTTAGAAGCAAGAATAGTGGAAAACGGTTCATAGGCTGCCTGGGAAGAACGAACGGATGCACTTTCAGTCTACCACTTGCACAATCCGGAACAATAGCTCCCCTCAACAAGCGATGCCCGAAATGTGGATTCCAACTCATTCAACTGACATTGCCGGGGAGGCGGGCCTTCGCTTCTTGTCCTAACTG
Organism: Bathyarchaeia archaeon; assembly: GCA_050012795.1. Taxonomy (GTDB): domain Archaea; phylum Thermoproteota; class Bathyarchaeia; order 40CM-2-53-6; family 40CM-2-53-6; genus FEN-987. The sequence goes on from JBEKGM010000042.1 coordinate 12,515, forward strand.
TTATGCGTCGTCGTTGCAGCGTCAATGAAGCTTGAACCTGAATTGCACGCTATGTGCCTCTAAATTCTCTCAATGCTTTATCGGACGTTGTTGAGTTGAACGCTCTTACCAGTTCTATTCGATGTCTCCTTGAAATTGATGGGAAGACGCTGGTGGTCTCCTATTGTAATCCTGACATTGCTTGTAGAATCTCTTGATTATGTCGCTTTGAGAGGGTCTGGCGGTGGTAATGGCTTTGACTGTTTCTTCCCACGACCAGCAACGGAGGTCAATTCGCTGCACTAGTTCGTCGAATACTTCTCGATACTTCTTGAAATCTGATTGAGTATCACTCTTCTCAAAGTCATCCATGCGGCTTCGCACTTTGTTCTCAATGCTTTGACGTTTCATCTGTTCCGCGAACACTTCGTTTTCGATCCGGTCTACGGGAGCCACCACGTAGAAGCCTACCGAGGTGAGGTCTTCAATGGGTTTCTCAGCCTGTTCAATCGTCTTTGCCATGCAAGCCACTGTTCTAGCAGCCTGATCGTAGGAGGGCGCATTCTTTGTGCCGCGTCTTAGAGGGCTGTACATCTTCGCTTCCAAGACTACGAACTGTTTCGCATCCTTCTCCAGTAGCAGCCCAGTTTTGGTCATTGACGCAAACGTAAAGTGTCCTACGACTCCATCCGCACGAGTCCGGGTCTCCGCCAACGGATCAGATTGGGATCTTGAATGAAACGGAGAGGGTAACTCACCTTCAGCGAACCATTTCGCGCCTTTCAAGAACGAGAACGGTAAACATGAAATGCCCTCGGCGCTTGCGGAGAGCGCGAGTCTCAGCATCCAACTTTCATTGTATAGAATTGTTGGAGGAAAGACTGCAGCAGGTGTATCTGCTGCGTTAAGCATAATTAGAATCGCGTCCGGAATCTTGGACATAATGTTCAACTTCGCTGACTCTAGTGTATGGTCTCCGATTTACCTAATTGCGGCAGCTCCACTTTAGTGATATCCGAGACAAATCTACCGAAGAGTTCAGCGCGCTCGGTGTGAATTGGAAATAGCGTTCGCGGTTTGATTATGGAGATAACTTGCCTTGTCTCCGTGGGCATTATGTGGCCTGAGCAGTGGATGTGGAACATTGGTAAGCCGAAGTGGTCTAGCCAGTTAACGAACTTGTCATGTTCAATCTCCATTTCCTCGTTGAAGGGTTCTGATGAGGATAGGATGAAACTGCTCCCTGCGCTGGGTCTGATCTCGATTAGTTCTTTCAAGTCGGAGAAGGAAGTTGCGAGGATGACCTTGTCTTGCATTCGGTTTACTTCACGCGCATCCACAGTATTTCCAAGCTCGATTATTTCCTGCTCCCACTTGTAGTAGTTCTTCTTCTCACGTCTGAAGATCAGAAAGTCAGCGGAGTCAACTCTTGGCATCTGAAGATGCTTATCCTTCTTCAACTTGTTCAGAATGTAGGCTTGCCTCATTGAGATCGCCAATTTTCGATGGTTCCGCTTGGCAACATCGAATAAGGTTCGAGTACGATCCACATCGGTATGTCTGAAAGTAGCTAGAACCAGGTTCCGAGTAGCCCCAACTACCTTCTCCAGTTTATGTTCAACATCCTGTTCAGTCGAAAGGTCGGCTCCAATCAGGTTCGTGCCCTCACAGAGCATTGCTAGAGGCTTATGCTTGGAAGCAGCTTTCACGAAGTCCTGTGTCATTTCAGGTTTTGTGCCGTGAAGGCGAAAATCTCCAGAATAGACAACTGCTCCCTCGGTCGTGTGGATTATGAACCCATACGCTCCTGGTACCGAGTGATCCACATGAATCGGTTCTACCACCAGGGAGCCAATCTTGACCTTATCCCCAGTCCGGAAGGTTCTGATCTGTAATCCTTCCAAGTCGTTGTCGAAGCTCTTCGACGTAATCTCACTGAACGCTTCGATGATGAGTGCAGTTGTTTCGCCGCAGTAAACTGGAATCTTACGGTTTAGGAATGTGATGTACGCTGAATGATCCGTATGCGAATGCGAAATGAACACCGCATCCAATTCAGAGTCTCGGTCCTCAAACCTGTAAGCGCCTCGGATTGCCGGCAGGAGATCGAATTCCAATAGCCCCTTCTCATCGCGAGGTGAAAGCCAAGGTTCCGAGTAGAATTTGGAGCGCTCAGCGAAGTTCACCCCAAAGTCTAAGAGAATTTGAGTGTCCTTGTCTTTCAAGAGAAACTTGTTGCCGCCGATCTCTCCGACCCCACCATAGAACGTGAGCTTAACCAATGTAATCACTTCCGAGAAAGCGACAACACTTTCGCCGGACCAATGCCTTATGTCTTGGCATTGGGTGCTGAGATGAGTCATCTAAGTTTGCCTAATCGATAGAGATCCATAACTGGAATGTCCCGCGACCCGGTCACCCTTCTGTTATGCTTTCTGCCCCACTTTAAGGCGACTGAAAACGAAAGATTCCGATCAATACTCTTGTGTTATTACTGAAAAATCTCAAAAGAAAGATTGTGCATAGCCAAGAGTTCAGGGGAATTCAGTGTGGGTATGATTTTTGAAGAATTGAACGACAAGACTCGCAAGTACATGCTTGCGGAATTTGAGGCAGAGGAATCCGGCGGAAAACCTTACCGAGGAAGAGAACTCTCTGCTGCAGGGCAAGCAGCTTCTCCCGGTCTCATACGAGAAGCGATAAATCAAGGCACAGAGGAGACACTGACAGCAGCTCTAGCGAAATCAGATTTCTGGAATCCAAATGAGACGTATACTCGGAATGGAGTTAAGCGCACTAGATCGTTGAACGTGCAGCAAGCTGCTGAGCGCCTTGCCCTAACCGAGTTCAACACTTGGTACGTTCGAGGTCTAGCCAAACGATTAATGGACGAAGGAGAAAACGAGTGCCAAGTCTATCGAGCGGCACCACCGAAATGGGAGCCCGCTGAATGTAGCAAACATGAAAACCAAATCTATCCAGTGAAGCAGGTCTATGATGGGCATCGCGCAAAGTACTGGCCTGCGCCTGGGAATCCTGATGCGTTCTCAATTCCTGCAGGACCTAGTTGTCATCACACGATCAGGCGCGTACTGAAAACGAATCGATAGGCTCTACACTATCATACTCTTATGTCATCTGAAGGTTGCAAAGTCTTAAGTGAACACCGCCAGAAACTCTGTGACGATCACACTTGAAAAGCGGGCAGACCTGCCCAGCGTGTAAGGCGAGCGTTTCCGTAGGTTCAATTTGCGACTCGTGCAAATCCTATGTTAATAGCGTATCCAATTACGTTCAAATGTCGTCGCAAGATTCTGAAGAGTTCAAGAAATTCAAGATCAACGTCGACCGTTCGGACGCTCTGACTCCACTAGAACCGAACCCTTTTTCGAAGCTTCTGGAAGTCTTTCCCAAGGCGAGATTAATTTCGGAATGGAGAAAGAGTCACCCTCAAGTCTTTGCTAGAGCTCGTTACAACAACGGTTTCGTCTCCGCTCCGATCGAGGGACTGCGCATTGATGACGGTGAAATCACCGTGCTTCTCTATGAGAACGGAAACTGCTTCGTCGGCGGTCCTAGGCGAGTACTAAACATATTGAACACTATTGCAGAGTACGCGAAAAAGCTGCAAGCGTGCAACCTATACTCGAAGGAACTGTTCGCTTCCAAGTTTGTCCAAATTGAAGGAACGGCAAAAATGCCAACAGGATTGCTCAGCCCAATCGATTTGGATCAGGCTGTCGGCTATCTTCAGGATGCTAGTCTCAATCGCGTGGAAGCGCCGTTTTTAGTTTACAATATGAAGCAATGGATGTGCAATTTTCAAAATTATTTCACCTCCATTTACTGCAATTCAATACAAGAGTCTCGTGTCACCCGCGGTCACCAATCTTGGTAAAGACTACAGGCAACGACGGAAAATGTCGGTGTTCAGATCAGATATCGCTGTTTGACCGCAGGTCACCGGCCGACCGTATCGATGAATTCCCTGTGACACCGCCAAGAAATGAGACGCAGGCTAGCGACAACGCAAAGAATTGAACTTTTACGGAATCGAAAATTTAGCAAGTACACGGAGAACGTAAACCCCCTTGTTGCGATCCGGGTGTTGATAGTTTCAGCCCTCTGTCATTGGTTTGTCGTCCACTAATTGTATTAGTTCAAAGGGATCAGTTGCAGCCAGATAAGGGATAGATGAGTTTGGGCGTTGATCCTGCTCAACTACGGCAACTCATGCCGAGGAGACCTTTCGTTCCTACTGTTCTTGACGTTGCAGGGGCTGCGACGTGCCCGCGAATTTCCCTCCTCAAGTTGATCTACGGAGCATCCGGAGAATACAATGCCGGTCTAGCAATCGGAACGGTGACACACTCAGTCCTAGCGGAACTTGGACGCATCGAATCAAAAGTAGTCAAAGCAGCCAACCCCACCTCCGCATTGGATGTGATCGTAAACCAGGTTTACAAGACCTGGGTGGAAGCAGCAGAAAGCAAAATCAACGATTCATGGAGAATCTTCGCGGACGCACAAATCAGCGCACAAGAAGGACGACATGCAGTCCTCGGGAACCTCCGAGGCTTCTCCCACCACTTAGCCGAAGAAATCCAAGAAGGTTACCAACAACCCGACGAAATCATCACCGGACACCACATAATCAACCTCGACCTACCCCTTGAAGGTGTCCCGGATGAATACCGCATCTACCAGAACCCCCTACGCATAGAAGTTCGAGAATTCAAGAGCTACGGCGGCGCCAAAGTAAACGAAACAAGCAAACTTCAAGCATGCGGATACCAACTCCTACTCGAAACCCTATACCCGCACGCCGACTTCAAACTGAAAGTCTACGCACGAGACGACGTCGTCAAAGTCCGAATGACCGACAAGAGACGCCAACACCTCATAGAAGGGATTCAAACAATTACTGAGGTTTACGAGAATGCTCGGGGTCGTGCGAAGCCGATTCCACAGTTATGTGCGGTGTGTGGGGTGAATCAGGCTTGCCAATACTACTTCAATGATTCTCAGCCGCCGAACGTCCGGAAGTACCTTTGGAGGTTGAGGATGGAAACGTTGGAGGAGAAGGGACAGAATCAAGGATGGAAGTGGAAGAGCAAGCTGCTGTCAACCGAAACCAGGGCCGAACTGGGCATTACGGATGGTGATTACAGGATTTCCGAAATCGCTTCTCAGAGAGTACGTTTGGTCAAAGATGGTCGACCGAATGTTCTGCCGGGCGACACGGTGATTGTGAGCGCCGGAAATCCGTTGACTACTCCTAGCTTTACGGGTGAAGTTTCAGAGCTGGATGAAGATTCTGTGACAATTGCCCCATACGGTGACCTGCCAATGGGGCTGCCAGACGATGGCCTAACGATTGACCAATATGACGTTGATTTGACGCGTCGGCAGCTCCGTTCCGTGGATGCGGTGCACCGGGCGCAAGGCAGATCAGGAGAACTTGCCCGTCGCATATTAGGAATCGAGCCTCCGAGAACCGCAACCGAATTAGTGCAGGTTCAATTCGCGGGAAATCTGAACGCTATTCAACAGGATGCGGTAAGAGTTGCTTTAGGCGTACCCGACTACGCAATCATACTGGGGCCGCCCGGCACAGGCAAGACAGCGGTTATCGTCGAACTCTTGGTACAGTTAGCACGCTCAGGGAAACGTGCTCTCGCAGTCTCCATAACCAATACGGCGGTGGATAATATCGTGGAACGCCTACTGGATCAAGGTCACAAATTCGAAATCAGATTTGGAAATTGGTTCAAGATACGACAACGAGCGATGCAAGTTGCCCTAATCAACATTCTAACCGGGGAGGAAGACCTAGCCCTAGCGGCCGTGGAGAAAATGCGAAATGCTGCTGCTATACTAACCACGTGCAGCAGCGCTTCCCTCGACTTAGTGAGGGCCGGGCACTTTGACGTGGTGATCTTTGAGGAATCTAGTCAGATCAGAATGCAGGATGCTTTTGCCGCATTGACGCAGGGTGAAAAGTTGGTCATAATTGGAGACGACAAGCAGCTAGCGCCAGTCTCTCAACTCAACAAGCAGATAAACAGCCTTCTCGACATAGCGATGGGAACGCTTCGAAGACACAACCTTGGACCAGCCCTCGTCCGAGACCTGAGACTTCAATATAGGATGCGTGAAGAAATTTGCAACCTCATCAACGGCACATTCTACGACGGTAAACTGGCGTCTTCGCCTGAGATCCGCAACAGACCACCACTATACACCAACATCACACCGATTGAACCAGCCCAACTCAACCGCATCTTAGACCCATCAGTAGTGATCGGGCTCATTGACGTGGAAGGAATCGAAGAATACCGCGGCATGAGCACCTACAATCAAACAAACCTAGCCGTCGACCTACGCATGCTCAAAGCGCTTCAATCAGCCGGGCTCACACTAGACCAGATTGGAATAATCACACCGTACAAGGAACAACAACGCCTGCTCGCGAAAGCAATTGGACGAACCGAATGCATCGGAACGGTCGACAGTTTTCAAGGTCAAGAGAGAGACCTGATCGTCCTAGACTTGGTGCGAGCCAATCCACGCAGAGAAGTCGGCTTCACACTTCAACCAAACCGATTAAACGTCGCCCTCAGCAGAGCCCGCAAAAAACTCATAATCCTAACAAACATGCAAACATACCAAGGATACGAAAAATTCGACGAAATCCTACGCCGAATCCAATCCCTCCCCAACACTCGAGTAGAGCACGTAACCGCAGAAGAGCTTGACATAAAACTTCCAACATACCGGAGACGAGAAGAAATCCAAATCACCCCCAACCTCAGCAACGTAACCGAACCAGACGAACAACCCCCCGTACCCATAGCGAAACCCACAGGTGACTATTTTGACGTCTACTAAACAGAAACCCGACCTCAAATTCATCCACCTCGCCGACACCCACCTCGGCCTAAACTGGCCATCCATCGCCAGACGCGACAGGATTCAAATCCCTGTTTACGGTCGGGTTTTCACTTCCATTATCGACGTTGCTCTAAGTGAGCGGGTGGATTTTGTTGTGCATGGAGGGGATTTGGTCGAGCGCCCTCGCCCTGCGACGGCGGCTTGGAATAGACTTCTCGAACAGTTACCGCGGTTGAAGGATGCTGGGATACCGTTCATTGTGGTTCCTGGATCACATGACCGATCCGAAACCTACTTCGACAAGGCGGGCGGCGATGTCCTGGAGATTCTTGATAAACGAGGGGGATGGGTCAAGAGGATTGATGTTGAACGTGAACCATTCGTTAGCTTCAAGGTCGCGTCTGGAAAGACTGTGACGGTTTATGGTTTGGGGGATCATGGTTCTGATCAGCAAAAATGGTTGGAAGCTCTCCAAGCCAAGATGACGGTTAACTCAGATTTTAGGATCCTACTGATGCATGGTTCCGTCTCTGATAAGCCCATGAAAGGGCCAACTGTAAAGTCTGATACAGTAAGCGACCTGCTCAGTCAAGGTTTCATTGATTATGTTGCCCTTGGTCACAATCACAGACGGTGGGAACACCCGACCCTACAAGTCTACAATCCCGGATCAGCTGAATTCACTGATTTCGCTGATGCCCCGACCATATGTTACGAAGCCAACGATTCTATCGTCAAAGAGATCAGTAGAGACAATCCGCAACCTGGCTACTACCTTGTGGAGGTCACCGGCGAAATTACAAATGCCAAGTTTCAAACAGTCCCGGTGAGAGAAGTAAAGAATATTCAAATTCAGTTCAACAACGCTACCGCTTCACAGGTTTCGGATGCCGCGAAAAATGCCGTTGCTGAAAACGCATCAACTTCGGCGATTGTCCGTCCCATTCTGAATGGCACTCTGCATCCGTCCGCATCTCGAAGTGAAATCGATATCAAAGAAGTAATGGCTCTCCGAGACAAGTTTCTCTACTTGGATTATCCGTCGATTAATTTCGCCCCGCCGGGGACTGAACAAAGCATTGAGGAAACAGACATCGAACAACTCTTGAAGCATCACTTCGCGGCGCGGTTGGAAAAACCCGAAGACGCAACGAAGATAGCAACGGAACTACTCTCAATCTACTCCAAGAAGGGTAGAACATCTCACCAAGAAGCACTGAACGTGATCGATAAGTGGAAACCAAATGATTAGACGCCTAGAACTTCACAACTTCGCGACTCATGAAGATACAGAAATCGAGTTCGGAAACAACAAGAACATCATACTAGGCGGCACAGGCTCAGGAAAGACCAATCTTCTACAAGCCATTGACTTCGCTTTTCTAGGCGTCGTTCCTGGCACAACCCTTCATGAACTGATAGCAGACAATTCGGAATCGTCGGAGGTCATACTGGATTATGACGATCCGCGAAGTGGACAAGCATATCGAATTCATCGCACCCTAACACGTTTGCCAAATGGTAAAGCGGATCATGATTGCTTTTTGACGAATTTGGGAACCGGTGAAACAGTTGCGAAACACCCAGATCCTACGCAAAGGACTTTGGAAGCACTTGGAATTGACCCAGCTGTATGGCGATACGTCCTACATGTAGCTCAAGGGAAATTCGCAGACATCCTCGACGAAACGCAGGAGAGAACAAATTCCCTCGACAAGCTCTTCCAAATATCCCAACTGGAAAATGCACACTCAGAACTGGGAAGTCGAGAAGCACCCAAAACCCAGATCGAGTTGAGAACGGCGCGGATGAGAGAAAAGAAGAGAGGCTTCGAGAAGGAAGCGGCAAAACTCTCTGAAGAAGAAGCAAGCCTCAAACGCATAGAGGATCAGCGAAAGAAGAAAGAAGAGGAGATCAGTAAGCTCGAGCAGAACCGAGAAAGACTTGAAGACTTAGTCAAGAAAACGGAGCAGCCTCTAAACGACCTCGTAAAAGTTCAGGAAAGCATTAAGGAAGCTCATATCGCGTCAGAGAACGCTACGGGACAGATCAAAACGACCATCGCCGAGTTAGAACACTTACTCCCACAATCCACATGCATCCAACTTCAACAGCTTTCATCTCAACAAATCGCCGAATGTATTCTAGGTCTCAACACTGAACTCGGTGGTGCGACGGAAGAAGAGGGCAAGTTCGAGCTCGCCTATCAGCAGAGCTTCCAGAAAGCCGCCGGAATCCAATCCCAGCTCAACAGAACAAATGAGGACTACGAGACTCTCAAACGGGAGCTTCAGGATGTTCAGGATTACTTAGCCGGAAAGGCTCAACAACCCAACATAGTGTGCGACCGATGCGGAACTTTGCTCAGCACGACAGCGTGGACGCAGCACCTGGAAGAACAGCAAGTAAAGCTCAAGAAATTTGTGGAGCTAGCTGGAGAATGTGAAGGACAGCTGAAAAAGGAGAAGAAACAGGCTGATGAATATCGCCAGCTAAGAGATGGGGCGCGGAACAAAGCCAAGAAGCTAGGGTCTGCTATCCCATTAGTCAAACAACTGGAGCAGCAACGACACATAATAGAAACCAGCCATGACCCCGAATTAGAGAAAACCAGAACAAAATTACTATCGACACTCCGAGCCTTGTTGTCGCCAGACGTAGCAGCATCTGATCAAGAAGTCTTGGAACAAGCCTCCTCTCTGACAACCCAATTGAAGATGCTGCCGACGACACAAGAATCACTCGAAGCCTTAAGCTCGTTCGACCGTGACTTTCTTAACCCGCAAAGGAAACGAGTAGAGGACGCAAAGAAAGCAGGCGAAGATGCTCAGAAACTGGGCGCAGAAATCCTCGCTGATGAAAAGAGAATCACAATGCTCGAAACGATAAGGACAGCGCTAAGAGAGATACAACCCGTCATGCGACGAAGCTTCGTTCAGAGGATCACGCAGAGCGCAAATGATTACCTCAAAAGACTGTACGGAGAAGCCGAACTCGAGAATTTCGAGTTAACAGAGGACTATCAATTCATAGTCACTCGGGCTGGATACAGGCGGCATGCACGCAGACTAAGCGGAGGTCAACAGGTTCTTGCAAGTATCTCATTCCTCATGGCTCTAAGCGATGTGCTTAGCCAACTCGACTTCCTGATACTCGATGAGCCTACCACGCATCTTGACCCAAATAGAAGAAACGAACTCGTCAACGTTCTCGAGAGGCTCAGGCGTGTACCACAACTCATCATAGTCGACCACCACGCCGAACTGCTTGAGGCTGCAGACACACGCTTCCAGGTCACGCTGAACAACGAAGGACAAAGTCAAGTTGTGCAGGTCGAATAGAGGACATGATCAATGTCAATGACCAATGATGTTGAAAAGCGGTTGTGGGCAGCCGCAGATCAGCTATGGGCAAATTCAAGTCTGAGACCTTCAGAATACTCTACTCCTGTTCTGGGTTTGATTTTCCTCCGCTATGCGGATCACAGATTCAGTTTGGCAGAGGCTAAGCTTTCCAACAAATCTGACCATCCAACCATTGGCCGTCACAAAATTGGTAAAATCGACTACCAAGCTCAGGGAGTCTTGTACCTTCCTGAGAACGCCAGATTTTCCAACATACAGAAAAATGTACCAGAGGGCGGAGACATGGCTAAGGCTATCAACGATGCGATGAAGTCTATCGAGGCAGAAAATGAGGATTTGAAGGGCGTTCTCCCCACGAACTACAACCGACTTGACAATTCTACCCTAATCGAGTTGCTACGCATTCTCGGGTCAATACCGACGAACATAGAAGGTGACGCGTTTGGAAAAATCTACGAATACTTCCTCGGTAATTTCGCAATGAAAGAAGGACAGAAGGGAGGCGAGTTCTTCACCCCAACGAGCATCGTAAAACTAATCGTCGAAGTCATTGAACCATTTCACGGTTTGATCTATGATCCTGCATGTGGTTCCGGCGGCATGTTCGTGCAAAGCGCCCGTTTCGTAGAGGAACATAAGAAAAATCCTGGCGCGGAGATATCCATCTATGGTCAAGAAAAGGTAGCTGAGACAATTCGCCTCTGCAAAATGAACTTGGCAGTCCACGGACTCTCTGGCGATATTCGCGAGGGAAACACCTACTACGAGGATATTCATGATAGCGTTGGGAAATTTGATTTTGTGATGGCAAACCCGCCATTCAACGTCTCAGGTGTAGACAAAGAGAAGATCAAAAATGATCCTCGCTTCGTCTCCCTCGGAATGCCCAGCACCGATAACGCAAACTACATCTGGATTCAGATTTTTCACAGTTCCTTGAACAGCACAGGCCGGGCTGGCTTTCTTATGACGAGTTCGGCCACTGACGCGCGGGGGGCAGAATTGGAGATCCGAAAGAAGCTAATACAATCTGGCATAGTGGACGTTATAGTTGTAATCAGCCGTGACTTCTTCTACACTGTAAACTTGCCGTGCACATTGTGGTTCTTCGATCGAGGCAAATCGAGTCAACGGCTTGATAAGGTCTTGTTCATTGATGCTAGGAACATATACCGACAGATAGATCGAGCCCAACGCGATTTCGCTCCCGAACAAATTGAGTTCTTGGCTAGCATTGTCAGGCTCTACCGAAACGAGAAACTCGAGCCAAGAAGCGTTGGATCCGAAGCTTTCCGATCGCTCGGACATAATTGTCATTGCGGATGAAGCGCATCGGACACAATATGACACCTTTGCCGATAACATGCGAGATGCGATACCCAAGGCAGCTTTCATAGCTTTCACTGGCACTCCGTTGATTCTTGGAGAAGAGAAAACTCGAGAAGTATTTGGGGACTATGTGAGCGTTTATGACTTTCAACAGTCAGTTGATGACGGAGCAACAGTTCCCCTTTACTACGAAAATCGCATTCCCGAAGTTGAGCTCAAACAGTATGTGAGGGATGCATTAGCGCAAGTCGTGGACACTGCGGGACTAAGCGATGAAGAGGAGAGGAAGCTAGATAGTGAGTTCCGTAGGGACTACCAGGTAATTACTCGAAACGGACGCCTGGAAAAGATTGCTCAAGACATTGTGATCCACTTCGTCAACCGTGGCTACAAAGGAAAGGCGATGGTCGTTTCGATCGACAAGGCTACAGCCGTAAAGATGTATGACAAGGTGCAGAAACATTGGATCGCGTACGTGAAAAAACTGCGGGGAGAACTGCAGAAAGCTAGTGAGGACAAAGAGGCGGAACTCAAGAATCTTATCCAGTACATGCGAACTACAGATATGGCAGTTGTAGTTTCGCAATCTCAAAATGAAATTGAAACTCTGAGAAAAAAACATGTTGACATAATTCCGCATCGTAAACGGATGGTCAAAGAAGATCTCGATAAGAAGTTCAAGAATCCAAAGGATCCACTTCGAATCGTGTTCGTGTGTGCGATGTGGATGGTAGGATTTGACGTTCCGAGCTGTTCTACAATTTACCTTGACAAACCGTTGCGGAACCACACTTTGATGCAGACTATTGCTCGCGCAAATCGTGTATTCGAAGATAAGGTGAACGGGTTAATTGTCGACTATGTCGGCGTTTTTCGAAACCTGCGGAAGGCTCTAGCAATATATGCAGCCCACCGACTGGGAATGTCCCCGGTGAAGAGCAAGTCAGAACTCGTGAAATCTCTTAAGGTAGCAATTGAAGAGGCCCAAGCGTTCTGTAAGAAACACAACGTCGATCTTGACACGCTGATTGGAAGTACGAAATTCGAACGAGTAAAATTGCTTGATGACGCGGTGGAGTCTATCTTGATCAGTGATGATACAAAGGAGAAATTTGCCGAACATGCTGTTTTCGTCGCTCGACTCTTGAAAGCCGTAAGACCCGATCCTGTAGTGAAAGAAGTCATTGGTTATTGTGCTGCCCTAGCCGCGATATACGCGAAGATTAGGTCATTATCTCCCTCCCTAGACATATCAGTTGTGAGAGGTGCCGTTGAAGAACTTCTTGACGAATCAGTCTTCGCCAAGGATTACGTTGGAAAACCAAGTGAAACTTTCGACCTAACCAAGATTGATTTCGCAAAGTTGAACAAAAAGTTCGTAAGCGGACGAAAGCATATCGAAGCAGAAAAATTGAAAGCCCAAATTGCAACGAGACTTCAACGAATGGTTCTGCTCAACCGGTCGCGATTCAACCTTCTCGACATCTTCCAGCAAACAGTCGACGAATACAACGCAGGAAGTCTTAATGTTGATCAATTCTTCAACCAACTCCTAGAATTTACTAAGACACTTCAAGGCGAAGAGAAGCGGCACATAGTAGAGAATTTGTCAGAAGAGGAGCTTGTCATATTCGATCTGCTCATCAAGCCTGAGATGAAACTAACTCGAGCCCAAGAGCTTCAAGTGAAGAAAGTTGCTGAAGAACTACTACAGACCTTGAAAAAACAGCAGCTGGTACTCGACTGGCGCAAAAGGCAACAAACCCGCGCAGCGGTTCGACTATGCATTGCACAGGAATTGGACTACTTGCCCGAAGTGTTTACTCGTGATCTGTATGAACGCAAGTGCGACCTTATTTATCAACACGTGTATGAATCCTATTTTGGAGAGGGTAGAAGCATATACATTTTCGGAAGCTAATGCATTTCCTACCCTTTTTTGGAAGTTTCCAGAGCGTTTCGATTCCCACTATTAGGGGTAGACTTGGTGAACGCGCCCCCTCGAGTCTACTCCGAGCAAGACGAAACCAAGCTTCCTAAACACCGGCGCTTCAACATGCCGTGCCCTTCGAAGGGAGGTGACAAGAGCTACTGTGTCGTAGCCCACTGCCTTCGCTTCCGCTAACTGTCCCAAACCTCGGACTACATCGTCGTGACCTGATTTTATCTCCAGCGCCATTCTCCAAGCAACAAAGTACTTCACCATCGATTGCCGCGTTCCCAACTTTGACGTGCCTCATCTCGACTTTGAATCCTCTCTCTCTGAAATGACGCGCTACAGCCCATTTGAGCCATCGTTCATTCGTCATTCATTTTCGCCGCCGGAAATACCACTCCTCGTCCTGTTTGGAGACGAAGGTGAAGCCTGCTTCGATAAGCTTCGTGCGTTCTTCCTTGGTTGATGCGACTTTGCAAATCCACTCATCCGCACCAAAGTCAACAAGGTGCGTGTACACCAGCGTGTTTCGGATGCTCTTGTGCCCCAACAACCGCATTACGTGAAGAATGTCTTTCGTTCTGTGATACTCCATCGTTGCCTTGAAGTGCCTTAAGGTCTTGAGGGTTATTCGTTCGATTCTTGGGTTCTGCAGTTTCTGGGCTGTTCTTGTTCTTTGTGCGGCTAGGATTCTGCGGAATGTCTCCATTGATGTTTGGGGGTCTACGGTTGGGTTGCGGAAGATGAGTTTGTAGCGTTTGGGTAGGGCGTTGAGCATGTTGACGAGTTGGGTGGAGATGTGGGGTTGGCGTGGGTTGCTGTTCTTTTCGGGGGCGATGTTGATGGTTTGGTGTATGGGGTCGAGGTCTGTCCATTTGAGGTTCCATGCTTCCCCTGCCCGCATGCCGGTTTCTTTGATTAGTTGGAGGAGTGCGGCGGGCTTTCTTCGGCAACTTGCGATTAATTGATCAACTTCGCTTTCCAGGGGAATGAAGGGTAGTTTCTCGATTCGTTTGTAGTTCGGTTTCTGCCAAGTGATGTGCTTGTAGTTGTAGAAGCGGTCTAAGTCTTCGACTGTCTTCGCTTTCCTAGATTCGCTGACCTGGGCGGTGGCTAGGTACGCTTTGACCCGGTCGGGGTTTAGTACGCTGGTTTTTCGGGCGATGGCTTTGAGGGTTTTGATGCTGGATTGAGTGGTGGAGGGGCGGTAACCTTGTTTCTGCATCCATAATCCGAAGTTAATGATCTCGGATAGGGCGTGGGGTTCAATTTGTTGGAGTGGAACCACGGGGGTGTAGTCGTAAGCGCCGGGGGTGGGATTTGAACCCACGATACTCAGGACACAGTGGGTTTATCTCAAATTGCTCTCCGTAATGCAGGCGCTCTCATCGGATTAGAACGGCGCTACCTTAGGCAAGACGCGTTTCGAGAGAACTCGCGAAAGTGGAGGGTGGTAGTCTGATCCGCGGGCAGCGTAACTTGAACCGTGCCTACTTGCGGGTTACTTACACTCGCGTCTCTCCCTTCATATATTCGTGACCCCGTCTTGTTATTTACTAATCAAACCGGAAGCTTGAGTTGATCATCATTGTCGGAGAAAGTTGACAAGTCTGCGCAGAAAACCGAAAAGATTCCTGAAAAAACCGTAGAGAAAACCGAGAAGGTTGAG
>JBEKGM010000043.1:0-27566 GCA_050012795.1 Bathyarchaeia archaeon
GCCGCGGCAGTCAGGAAGGACTTGGTAAGAGACTTGGAAGACTTGAATGATTGCCCCGGCACGGCGGACACTGGCATTGCTTTTCATGTTGCCAAAATGGGTTATAGAGCCATTTATGATAGCCGGGTCAAATTCTACGAATATGCACCATCAACACGACAAGGACGAGTACAGCAAAAGGTCACTCGAGGCGCAAACCTGATCAAAATACTATGGAAATTCAAATTCATGTTTTTCCGGCGCAAATACGGAAAATTCGGTTGGATAGTGCTCCCGATGGACTTCGCGATGCTCACGCTTGTTCCGGTCTCTTTGTTCCTAGGCGTATTGTTCCTCGGGTTGCTGTCGATAGTAAATCCAATCGCTTCTATTCCGATATGGACCATCATAATGTGCCTCCTTCTCATAGGATCGATGTACTCGCGAACGCTTGTTTCGACGTTTTTTGAGTTTGAATACAGCCTCCTGATAGCAATTTACGAGATATTAGTCACGCGTCGGGTCCACGACATGATAGAGAAAGTGGCCTCGACTAGGAGAATAGCTAGCGACCCCTTTTCAGGAACTGAAGAGAGAACATCCGAATCAATACCAGTCCATCATGATAAAGATCTAGAGGTTGAGGCGGGCTGATCATGTCATGACTTTTCAAGTATTGGGGGAGTACTCAATACATCATTCAACCTTCACGATGACAATGGTGTCATCTCGTCAAGCTGAGCGAAAATCGAGCATAGGAGTAGGAGCAATTTGAATTCACATTCAGTTTTTTGGAAGGAGAAGAATGTGCTTGTCACCGGTGGAGCATCGTTCATCGGCAGTCATCTGGTGGACCATCTGCTATCATCAGGTGCGAGACTTGTCGTAGCTGATGACCTATCAAGTGGGAAAATTGAGAACCTTGAATATCCACTGACAAAGGACGACCCTAGCGCGATGCGCTCAGACAACCTGTTGGTCAAAGTAGGTGACCTTCGTGACAAACACTTTACAGAATCAGTTATGAAAGACATCGACGTGGTGTTTCACTTAGCGGCAGCACATGGTGGTCGCGGGTATATTGACACACATCCAGTCGAATGCTGTACTAACATGATGTTGGATCAAGAGGTCTTCCAACAAGCCTGCGAAGCGGGTGTCGATAGAATCTGCTTCGCGAGTTCTGCTTGCGTGTACCCCTCATATCTCCAGGAAGAAATGGGTTCACGCTACCTTCTCAGAGAAGAGGATGCAGACCCATTTGTCCGCGACAAGGCTCTGGCGGATCTCGAATACGGTTGGGCAAAACTGATGGCCGAAATGACATTGAAAGCCTACCATCGCCAGTATGGATTGAAGACCGCATCAGTGAGGATCTTTACAGCCTATGGGCCGAGAGAGAACGAGACCCATGCCATTATCGCGCTGATCGCCAAAGCACTCGTGAAACAGGATCCCTACGTCATATGGGGAACAGGCGAACAGGACAGGAACTTCACTTACGTCACGGACATTGTGAATGCTTTGATTCTTGCAGCCCAGAAGATCGAAGATGGAACCCCAGTGAATGCTGGACGCGAAGACAGGATCACCATTAATCAAGCCCGTGACTTAGTTTTCAAGATCATCAATTGGAAACCGGATCGGACCATCAGTGACACAACAAAACCGCAAGGAGTCGCATCGCGAGCAGCAGATTTATCGAGGGCAAAAACAGTCTTAGAATTTGTCCCCAAGGTATCATACGAAGAAGGCTTCAAGAAGACCATTAACTGGTACGTCACTCACAAAGTGCTTGATCAAGTCAGAGCGAATCTAGATAAGCTGCTTATGGAACGTTGATGAAAATAATGGGTGGCATGAGTGCGAAATAGATATGATGTCACGATTTGCGATATGGGAGAGAAGATGTTCACACATTGACTTCTGCCTGCATTCCAAGTTTAGCCATGGAAAGCCATGAAATGTCCTGGATATCGATAGGCAATGACACACATTCAATGAGGATCTGTCCAATCACAGAGCACCGGATCGACGATAAATCGTCACCTGCGTCAATCCTATATCGCTCGATAATCGAGTTTGCCAAGCTTCACTCAAACTGCGAGAGAGTATCTTGACTGAAACACGAGTCCTCATAATTGGATTGGATGGGGGTACGTTCAAGAAGCTCACGCCATGGCTCGTGAGTAAGGAGCTGCCATTTCTATCACGACTGTACTCAGATGGTTGTCATGCTAAGCTTCGCGTCTTTTTCCCCACATTGAGTCCACTCGAGTGGGCTTGCTTCTATACGGGGAAATGTCCCGGCAAGCTTGGCCTGTTCGCCTTGAGCCATGTCGAAGACCTCAAAGAGTCGACGAGTACATGGCACGTTATTGATTCAACTGCAGTCAAGTCGAGGAGTTTCTGGGGGATTCTCGCAGACCAAGGGATCCCGGTCGGCATCGTCAATATACCAGCAACTTACCCTCCCGAGGAGCTTCAGAACGGTTTCATGATATCCGGGTACTTGACTCCGCCCGGAGCGAAGGATTTCTTTTACCCAAAATCCATTGGACCGTATCTTTCTGATTACAAGATCGAAAGCGAGTTCGAATACCTTCCAGACAAAACTATTCACATCAAACGATTGGTGGAAGAACTAACTATGATCGTGGACCGTCGGACCAATTCGATGATCAGAATCATGGGCGCAGTTAGCGTAAGATTGGTTGCGGTGAATTTCAAGGAAATTGACACCCTTCAACATGTCTCGTGGGATGACGATGAAACGCTATTGGCATTTATGAAATTCGTGGACTCATCGATTAGCAGATTGGCACACGAGTTAAGGCCATCACACATTATAGTTATGTCGGACCACGGTTTCCACGAGGCGGAGTCGGAATATTTCTACATTAACACTTGGCTTAGACAGAAGGGGCTTCTATCAAGCGCAAGTGGTTTAAAAGGGCGGTTCTGGGTAGCGGCGTTTCGATTGGCTGTCAGATTATCCAAGCGAAACAAGTTAATCAGGAGAATCGTTATCTCGCGAAAGCATTCGGCTTCGAAATACGCTAGCTTGCAAATTAACACTGACAAGTCGATGCTATATGCTAGCCAGTGGGGGATTTTCTTCTCTCGTGAAATGAGGGCAGGTGAGGACTATGAAGGAAAGCGCAGACAGCTAAAGGAAGAACTGCTTTCGATGGTATCCCCCAGCGGTTACAAAGTGTTCGATCGTGTGTACTACCGCGAAGAACTATTCCAAGGGCCGTTCCTAGAGAGTTTTCCAGATTTGGTTCCTGTTCCGTCACCCCGTTTCATGATTAACCCGAACTTGTACGAGAACGCGTTCGACGCCAGATTCGATAGACCTTACCTGAGAGGATCCCACAAGTCAGATCCCGACGGTGTGTTCTTCATCTCTGGTGAGGGTGTCAAGCCGAACGCGGATCTGGGAACGTTGGCATTGACCGACATCGCCCCAACAGTACTGTTTCTTTTCGGTTTTGATCCGCCGTCAGACATGGACGGGCGCGTAGTTCAGGAGGCATTTTCACCCAATTTCCTTGCAAATCGCACTTCCCAGGTTCTCTCGGTTACTGAGACGGAACTGGAAAAAGAGAGGAGAGTTTATTCGAAAGAGGAGCAAGAAAAAATGACAGAGCACTTACGTAGGCTCGGGTACTTGTAAGGACTCATTGGTATTCCCTATGAAGCCAAACGGTAGAGGTAGCGCGCTTTCACTATGCTTCGTGTCACAACAACGTTTTGAGGAAACGCTTGGTGGTGTCCAAACAAGTGTCTGGAGGATGATGAGCTGGTTCAGAAAGAAACGGATTGATTATTACTTAGTGTTCCCAAAGCTGAGAGGACTTCTTGGGGAACTGTCGTCATCCGAAATCGTGGAGATGATCACCAGTCCGAAGATGGCCACTTCATTGGATCGGCTCCCACAAACTGAAATAGCCTATTGTCTCTGGGCGATCGCAGCTTCCTTGAAAATTGTATCAGCAAATAGAAAACGCCGGTTCTCCGTCGTGCATGCCTTTGGGTACCGGTTTGACGGGCTGGCCGCGTTGATCGCCAGTAGAATAATCAGAACTCCATATTCAGTTCATATCAAGGGCCCTGGAATTCACCTCAAGGATCTATTGCCCAGTAAGACCCAGAGATTCCTGCGCAGGTTAGAGTACCCTCTGAACTTGCTTGTTCTTAGGAAAGCCGATCTTGTATTGTGCGAAAGTGAAGAGGGGAGACACTCACTTTATGTTCACATCGGCAAGAGCATCAAAATTCAGCTAAGCCCTCCGCCCATCCAGACCAAGGAGTATAAGCTACCTGTCGAGATTAGGCAAGAAATGAGAAGAAAATTCTGCGAGCGTAGCGATACTGTGTTGATTGGATACGTTGGGAGACTGGACCGTGGGAAAAACGTCGGAGGATTGATAAGGGCATACAATTCGGCGCGTAAGTATTTGGCGTCGAGCAAACTGGTGATTGTTGGAACAGGGCCACTGGATCTCGAGTTGAGGCGTTTGGCAAGAAACTTAGGGATCGAAAGTGAGGTTATTCTCCTAGGCAGAAGGTACGATGTACCTGCATTACTGCAGGCAATAGATATTTTCGTAATCCCCTCCTTCTTTGAGGGATATTCAAACGCTCTTTTGGAAGCAATGGCAGCCGGAAAAGCTATCGTTGCAAGCGATATACCTGGCAATAGGGAAATCCTGGGCAGCGATTGGGGGTTCTTCTTCAATCCGACTGACCTTCACGCACTTGAACGGCTCTTGGTGGAGTTAGGTGGCAATTTAGGACTCAGAACTGCATGCGGTGTGAGAGCTAATCGTTTGGCGGGAAAATACGATCTCGATACGGTGTGTGACGATTTTCTTCAAAAGCTTAGCAGTGTAGTTATCAAGTCCGAGGCAATTACCAGTGAAGTATCATCGCAAATTTGTGGCCTTAAGTGAAACTCACTAAGTAGATTGTAGAAGTTATCTTTATTCACTCTTTCAATCGTGACGAAACCGTATTTCTTGCCCCACAAGCCTTCGGTTTTTTCCCGTTCGTTAACACTGCGTTTAAATTCATTTCTTCTGTGTTCAAAGTCTTCAGCGTTCGCCACATACGTTTGTGCCATCTTGACGGCCACGTCGAACTTATCTTCCAACTCGGGAAGATCGTCATGGTACTTGTTTTGTATCGCTTATCGCTGTTTTACATCGACAGTAGTTCCAGCACCATAATATAGTGTTGCCCGACACCACACAGTTTAGACCGTTAACGACTATTCCAATTTTATTTCCTGCGGCAAGATAAATGGTATTGCCAATTGCACTGCTATGATCTGATCCCGTATCGAGTTTTATCGCGTAGTTTAAGGCGTTTAACAAATTATTGCGGACAATGCTGGTGTTTCCTCCAGATGTGTAAATTTGGCTTTGACCGCCTTCTACGTGATTATTACCGATCAGTGCGTATGCGACTTGATAATCGTAGATACCATAATAGGCTCCGATCACGAGGTTTCCTGAAACCGTAGCATACTCAGTCAATGAACTCCCGATGTAAATTCCCGTACCAGTAGCAAAAGTGATGTTGGTAATTGTATTATCTTTGATACTTAGACCAGTTATCATGCTCGTCCAGATACCGTAATTGGCAACATAGTCAATCACATTGCCCAAGATACTTAGATCAGTTGTTGATTCCGCGTGAATACCGTGGCTCGATGCAGAATGAATCTGGTTACCTGAAATTAGAACATGTTCGTCGTTTCCGTAAAAGGGAGAAAGAAGCGGAGCGGACTCAATAGCATTAGTAGTTTCGTAAATCCGATTTAGTGAAATAGTGACATTTACACCATATCCTTGGTCTCCAACGGTTATTCCGATACCGGACCCTCCTCCCCAGGGGGAAATTCCCAGATTAATGTTGCTAACAATATTCTCTGTGCAAATCACATTTGAAACCGGCCCGGAGGATAATCCAGAAATGCTTATGCCAACATCACTTGCACCGTTCACAATGTTGTCTTGAATAACATAATCTGATCCACTGTTGAGTATGATTCCATTAGCGTTATTGTTCGCGATGTAATTGTTCAAGATTCTTTCTGATGTGCCACCAACGGCTATTCCGACACCTTTGTTATCATGCACATAGCACCGTTCGACCACATCATTGTTACTGAGCGCAAGATAAATTCCGTTTAGTTGCGGTGTGCCAGTTCCACTAGCGCTCTGGGAGACGCGGTTCCCGTTGATTTGCAGGTCATGTATGTACCACCCCCCACCACCATG
The DNA here is from genome assembly GCA_050012795.1 of Bathyarchaeia archaeon. Taxonomy (GTDB): domain Archaea; phylum Thermoproteota; class Bathyarchaeia; order 40CM-2-53-6; family 40CM-2-53-6; genus FEN-987. The sequence continues at coordinate 6,270 of JBEKGM010000043.1, forward strand.
CACACCAATTACCATTCCGTTCATGTTTACTCCTGCGCTCAGAATTGTGGAGTTACCTTCCCCAAACAGTTCAATGTTGCTAACGCTGGTCGTTCCAACGGCGGCAACATTACCGCTACCCATATTGATAGGAGTCGTTGTGAACGTGTATGTTCCAGCCTTAATGAAGAGTTTACCACCAGCCGTCAGATTCCCTATAGCGTCATCAATCACGTTCGCTGCAAGCGTCGAATTAAACAGTAAAGCTCCAGTCGAACAGCCCTGCATGTACGTGTAAGTTCCATCCGAGAAAATCTGAATTGAACAAGGCTTAACGAGCGCAGCAGCACCCACCTGAACAGTCTGAGTCGTAACAAAACTACCTGGCTGCGCATAGGCGGCCTCATAGATTGGAATCGTCAGAACTGAGACTAGCACAACAACAATTACAAATTTGGAACGACTAAACTTGAACACGGCTAATCAAGAGAAAAATGGTATATTAAGACCTGACGTTTGAATAATGTTCGAACTAATCAGAAACTTCATCAGCGCATTAGGTGAACTAGCGGAAGGCTGTTCGCTCAGTAGTGGACTAGAGCTGGAGTTAGAGTTCTGCGTCGCTGCTATCTGTGTAGAAGTTTCCTTCTGATTGCAGCGTCACTACCAAACTACCAGTTTGGAACGTATCTTCATATTGGAAAATCGCGTAATGTCCATTTCGAAGGGTTTCTACTCTCACATCTAGGTGCTGTGGCAATCCATGAGGGACAGATTTACCGACTGAGTAAGCAACTAGACGAAATACGAGCAGAGTTCTTCCCTGATAGAGATTTTTCCATAATAGCATTCGCCACATGTATTCATTATAGTATGGTTCAAGACGCCGAACAGGTGCTGCGCGACACATTACAAGATGTATGCTCACGCTTCAACAAATTTCTAACTAGGCAATTTGTACATCGCCGGAACAAGGGTCTACTCATCATTGACGATGCACACCAACCTGAATATAGAAGGTTGCTCGCTGACTTCAAACGAATAGGAACTGATTATGAGGGCTATCTAAGTATTCAGGTGCAGTTGGAGTCGCGAGCGAGAGAAACAGAGTAATCGGCAGACATTTTTTTACAGCGAGAAGAAACCGTCCCAGCAGTCGTAGACTTGACGTTACCTTCTGTCCTTCTTTGAATATCTCCTGCCTCGGACTTTCAACAAGTTTCAACGCTCGTTCTAGCACTTGCACCAGCAGCTGAGTATTGTGTATTTTGCCTCTGGCTTTGGATATCCATTCAGCGCATCGGAGGAGAAGCCTTCTGTCCTGAATTGAAGTGCCGCCAGTTTCCATTCCGTAGACCTCGACGTCGCAATCCAACCAGCCATGAATGCGTGATGGCATTAATATCACGATTCAAAGAGTTAATCCAAGGTCCAATTGAAGCGTTCTCGGTCGTTGCTAAAGGCAAAGACGAAAGGCGCGGCAACGGTGGGACACATCTTTACACGCCCTCATTTCAAATAAATCACTTGCGGAGGCAACCACCAGAATACTGCAACACAATTTCTGCGTAAGGGACTTCCTATCACACACGCGTTGCGAGTGCAGCAGATGGTAAGCTCTAATTATGAACTAGACGGTTTGTCTCTGTCAATTGGAATACGTATGTGTCGACTTTTCATATTGACTTGCAGATCTCTTCAACTATCTTAACCGTGTGGTAAGCCATTTCAGGAGTGACGACGAGTTGCTTCTTCCCATCTATGCTGTCGATGAGCGAGGTGTAAGCTCTTGCCAGTGCGTTGTGCCCTCTCTCACGAAAGAGATAGCGGCCAGTGTTACGTATGGTTTGGAAGAATAATTCTCCAGACGTACTTAGCGAGTCAATTGCGGAACTTGTCTTACTTAGAGTTCGAGTTCCTAGTGCGACAAGAGTCTGGTTCATTAGATCAATACTTAACACTTTTTGCGTACCGTAAATATCCAGCAGATATGCAGGTCTTGCCGCATTAAATGAGACATAGATCTGCCCTGTTCCACCCTTTCCATGCAACATCGCATACAACTCGTCGTAGCGCATCCAGTCATAAGTTCCGCGCTTATCTGCAAGAACCTTTTCGACATTCATGCTGTTGCCTATGATGGATTGCAGCAAATAGACCGGATGAGCCAACATTTCGCCGAACCTCCCGCCGGAAAGACTATGACACCAATGTTTCGCGTCTGAGGCCATCGGATCATTCCGCGTATGCAGCATTCTCACCATTGCACCAAGAACCTGTCCTACTTCAGATTCCTGGATCATATCAAGCGCTTTCATCATTGTGTCGTTCAACAACGCGTTATAGTTTAGTGTGAGCTTCACTGGATTCTCTCTGAGAGCTCTTAAGATCGATTCTGCTTCCTCAATGGTTGTCGCGAAAGGCTTCTCGAGTAACACGTTGGTCCCGCTTCGAATTGCCTCGATTGCCATAGCTGCGTGAGCCTGAGGAGGAGTTAAGATCGACACAATGGAGACGTTTTCGCCCTTGAGCATCTCTGAGAAGTTTGTATAGTAATGTTTGACATTCCATTCCTTTGCGGTTTTGCTTGCGGTTTCTCCATTCATGTCACACAGCGCGATAAGATTGATACTGTCGATCTTAGTAAGCACCCTAAAGTGCTCTTTCGACTGGACTCCGCATCCTGCTATTGCAAGATTTTTCCTAGGGCCTCTCATTTCTAATCACTGTTGTCGGAGAATCGTAAGAAATGATATTTGTAGATCTCTGTCCAATCCGAGCCAAATGGGAACCATAGACGCATCCTCAAATCTATTTAAGATCCCTTGATAAGTTTTCTTACAAGCGATGCTCGAAATCCATCGATGAGAGTGATATTTCCCACACTTGATATCGTGTGCACACCATTTCCGTACGGTCCGTTCGGGTCCGGTTCTACGATTTGGGAGGGCTCTTCTTTGAATTCTGAAGGTGTCAATCGCGTTACTCGATTCAGAACTATCCGTGCGCCATATGTTCTGAAGCAGTCTTGAGATGGGCGATATAGATCCCCTTCACAAACGAACGGCGTTCCCGCAGGTCGGGATGAATTTATGTCAACCTTGACAGGATTCGCTGAATGGGGATTCCACCGCCCTAGCAACTCATCTGAGTACCAAAGATACAAGCTACTATTGTCTCCGGCACAACTACTCAGCCACCACAACCCCTGATGCTTGAAGATAGTGTTATCTCTTCCAGGAAACTCTCTTACGAGCGTGGTAACCCTTTTCCACGTGCTCGGAAACTCATCGCTTTGAAAGAGAACGATTTCCTTTGCCTGCGCGGTCTCAGGGACACAGTAAGTTCCCCCTTCGCTTTCAAATACATATGGATAGGACGCATGAAACGGGAAATCGAACACGACCTTGGGCTGCGTAAGGAACCCATCGCTTGTAAGCTCTATGGTGACGATTCTTCCTTTGAGGGCATAGTAATCGTACTCCTCGCAGAGGATGTGTATCTTCCCCTCTTTAGAAAGCCCAAATGGGTCAGCGAGGAACTTTGACCCGTCAGTTTGAGGAAACCAAACTATGTCATGTTTTGCATTGGACTCGAGAAAGACACTTATCGGTTCGCGAACGAAGCCGACGTTCCAACGCCCTGGTACTAGGAAACGCTTGCCTAGTCGCGATAATAAGTTCGCGACCCCTTGATCTGCGGGCATGTGCCTCACGGCGTTTATGCTTTTGCGGCTATTGCTTTTGAAAGTTGTGATTTCGTTTGCTAGGCCTCGTGATTTTCGCCAGCCGTCTGAGTTCCCGCTCGTTACTCTGTTCTGTGAAGAAGACGCACGATAGTCTGTTGTCTCGAATATCCTGAAATGTTGCACCTGAATCCAATCGACGAGTAATGCCTTCAACGCCTGGGGATAAGAGTTCGCTCCGAAGTCCAACCGTCTAGATTCAGGTCCAGATTCATATGCGTCGGCCCGGATATGTGTAGATTGTTGTGCCACCATTCGAATAAATCATATTGTCTGACATGAGCTCAGACGAGATCTGCGAAATAGGCCAGGTAGAATTTGACATAGGTTTCCGAGCACCTCCACCAACACTAATGCCAATACCGTGCACCGTGTTCAACACGCTGAGAAACACATATCCTTCGCGGAAATTGCATTCTGGAAGAAAATAAGTGGGGATGGGTGAATTTTCCCTGCTGAGCCCTCCGTAAGAGGTCAGTACATTGTTCCGCGTCCAGTAATCTGTGCACAGCAATCTGACAACACCGAATTGTGGACTCAACCAGCGAGCAGCGGCGACATCTTCCGAAGATATATAGTAACCATAGTAGGAGGCGATTACAGCCGGGTTTGGATTATGCAAGATCCTTTCGGAGTCTAATAGAAGTGAAGTTGGATTATCCAAGCTAACAGCCCAGACCCATCCCGAATCAAAAAGCAAGAACAAAAATAGGAGGGTAGCCGCTGAGAGTCTCCAGTTCGTAATAAACCGCGTCTTTATTGTGGGAATTCGCAAAGAAACATTGGTGAGCGCTGAGAATAGTCGCCGAATTGTCGAGTTCAGGAAGATAATTCCATATACAAAACAAGGCGAAGCCAAAAGAAGCCCAATGTGGTAACTTCGGGTGAAGTCCAGTCCGAAAGAAAAGTTAGGGAGAACTACAGTGGCACCAATAAATAATACACCAAAGGCCAGGACTGGAAGTATCTTTCTTTCTGCGTCGTTCATTTTACGTTTGAACAGAGCAGCCAAGAAACCTAGACCAAGAGCAGCGTTCACGAGATAATACGTCATTCTGTTCAGGAGGTGCAGTGGACCAGACAACGCATTGATCCCCAAAGCTTGGCTGACTATCACAGGCCTAGAGGTGAGACTGAAGAAATCCCCCAAATTGATACCCACAATAAAATAAACCAGCCTGGCGAAGGACAATCCGCCAGTCAGAAAGACAAACCAAATTACAGTGATTATCATCGTCAAACCGACATCCTCCAACATGACTGCCCTTGTCCTCGGGAAAGCAAGGCCCATTAAATACCAGAACACCAATAGGAAGAGGTAGACGTATGCAATCGAATAGTGCGCCGTGACAATGCCAATAGTTAACACAAGCATGGACACCAACCTTGCCCCTGTTCCGGCAGACTTCGAGGACAGGAGAAGCAGCAACAATAGCAACAGAAAAATCTCAGCTATCTCCTGACGCGCCAAAGCAATGAGTTCAAAGTAGAAAGCATGGTAGGCTAAGAACAGAAAGGCCGCAAAGAAGGACCCTGTGGGAGAAAGGAATCTCCTACATAGTGTGTACAGAAGAACAGGCGTTATTGAGAACATCAGTGGGAAGACAATCGTAAAAATCACTATCCCGTCAAGTCCTGATACGATTTTCAAAACCGTAGGAAATACAGTTACGCTTAGAACATCATTGTACAATGTACCAGTACCTGGATGCCAACCCCCCGCTAACACTTGCGAAAAATCGTTGTACTCTTGCTGAATATCTGCACCCACAGGGTAACTTGATGCTACGGATTGCGACATAAGGAGCGTCAAACTAATAGAAAGAAGTAGTATCATAACGTGATGATCGTACGTCTTTCCGGTAGGCTCTTCAGATATTCCAATCACGCTAAATACCGTCAACGCTGCGATGAGAAAAACCGCGAGCAGCAACTGCCTGTTGCCAGAGTAGGAAGAGATAACGCCAATTAATGGTAAAACCAGAACAAGCCAGAAAAATGTCGTGGGAAGTTTCTTCTGCTTCAAGAACAATTACTCAATGACCAACCGCAAGTCGATGGTCCTCTGCGGTAGGACGAGCACAATCGGGAAATAAAGCTTCAGTGCTAGCAGGGAAGAGATTGCGAATACTAGTTACTGAGAGTTGAGCAGGCAGGATGCGGCACACGCATTTCATCGTTGAAATCAGAAGATTACCTCACAACCGAGGATTGAGTCAGAGGCGGTAGCCTATTGAGTGGGGATGTGTCATTGGTGATCCCAAACTACAAGGGCAGCATTGATCGATTGCCTCCATTATCAAATCAGGTAGGAAGCTGAAGCTATCTGAGAGAGCAGGCAGAAAATCAGCCGGGAAACAGGACCTAGAACTACGGCTTGTCTTCTCGAACCGAAGAGCCAAATCCTCCGTTTCTCTGCCATAGACCAAACAATTCCCAAACGAAGTCTGATGTTGAATCATGACGCGCCCATAATCCGCTCTTTCAGTCCTGTGCCAACCGATCGACTTTCCATGGAGAAAACATAATTGCCAGATAAAGCTGCAGCATCCGCACTTCATTAGTAGCTGAATCGTTTCCGAGGTGGAATGGCCCTGCACATGAGCCAGAGCGGGGTGCAAATCTATGAGATCACCTTCTACGATGCGAAGGAGCAAGTTCTTCGTCGCATCTGAAAAGTTTGAAGTTCCCTCTAGGCAGATTGTCGAAACTCACAATATAGAGGTCTATAGAGAAGGTAATCATTGAAGTGACTGCCGATGACACCGGTGTGGGCACTGGCAACGAAAATTTGGAGCTTAGCAACATAGTGAAGACGCCTCTTAATTGGCATTCTCTACAAATCGCCTTTCCACTAGATGTGGGAACAAATGCTCAAATGAGATGGATGTGCAATCTATTGCAGGCAACCGTTAGGTACCTGATGGAGTTGTAGAAGGCTTTGCGCATCGCTCAGCTTACTCCAAGTTTCCTTCCAATAGTCGGGGGCACGGAGATATATGTGCGGAACTTGGCGGTCTTTCTTAACAAACAGGGTGTTTCTAGCGAGATAATCACACTCTGCGACAGAGAGAAATGGAAGCCTTCAACAATCTTACAGAGTAAATCGGTCGACCAACTTCGCGTGTTGGTCTGGCCTTGCTATCGTCTCTCTCCAATAGCAAACGCATTGTCAATGCCACTGAAAACTCATTGTCTTGTTTCCAATCCTAGTCTTCTCAGGAAGCACTTAGAATCGTTTGACGTGCTGCATTTTCACGATGACGTGGATCTCTCTTTTCCATTAGCCTGTCTCGGATTGAAAAAGCCAAGAGTCTTCTCATTTCACTCTCTCCCCTACCATCTGAGCTACTATAGTCGCAATCCAATAGCGCTTAAGTTACTGGTAAGATCCACGTCTTTGTTTCACGTTTTCTCCCGTAAGGATAGGCAGGCGCTCGGCAGGCTCGTTCCAAACGAACGGATCAGAATCGTTCCTCATGGAGTTGATGTCAATCTATTCCTGCCAGCTAGGGAACAGGGTCGGCGAAGTCAGGTCAACATCGTCTGGGTTGGGAGGATTGAGAGGCAAAAGGGATTGATCACACTGCTGCAAGCTTTTCACGCAATCACTCAGAATAGTCCAACTCCTGCGCCAGTAGAACTCTTGATAGCCGGCAAGGTTTGGGACAATCAATGCTACATCGAGTTGCTTGAATATAAGAACCGAATGCAGTTGACCGGTGTCAGATTTCTCGGTTTTGTCGAGAACCTACCTGCATTTCTCCAGAAAGCAGATATTTTTGTTTGTCCATCTTTGCAAGAGACTTTTGGCATCGTAAATCTCGAAGCTATGGCATGCGGGTTGTCGGTCGTAGCAACATCGGTCGGCGGGATCACAGATGTTCTGGTTGACGAAGAGACTGGCTTCCTTGTACCTCCTGATGATCCAAGGACCTTAGCAGAGAAGCTGAGTATTCTCATTAACGACTCGAAGCTCCGTAAGAACATGGGAAAGAAGGCCAGAACCAGAGCTGAGTACTTCTCAATGGAAAGGACCGCGGAAATGATGACTAAGGTATATTCTGAGCTTCCTCTCTGACCTGTGAAAGCAGACTGGAATGTCTAGATTCAAGGGTATACTCATTTCGTCTAACTTAATGTACTCAGGTGGATGGGAATGGTGGCGCTTGATCAGACCGGCCCTTCGCATTTTAGAATGCGGGCCAGATCGTCATTTAAAGCACACCAACATGATTACGAAGTGGATTATCCAAGGTTTTCGTTACATGATTTCATGTAAACGTATTAGCGATCGAGCTACCACTTAGCAACAACAAATGACGCAAGATATATCTTAGAAAATTCTTTCTGCTGCAAGATTAACTGCCCACAAAGCAACCGCTATTCGATGGTTTAGTTAGCCTCACTAATCGAAATTCTCCGTTTCTACTTGAAGCAGCCTAGCCCACTTTGCCCACTCCAACGTTAGTTGCACGCCATCACGGACCGACACTTCTGGTTCAAATCCAAATACAGACTTAGCTCTCGCCGACGAGAATGATGATCGGCAAGCAAACACTTCATACAGACCCTTTGGAATGCTTTCATATTTTTTCAATATGCTCAGGTTAGGTTTCTTCATGCGAGCTTGCGCTAACACTTTTGCTTGCAGCCTTTGTCGCTTTTCGCCTTTCACAAAATGCTGCCCGATCTTTAAGACAATTGGAATCCTCGTTGCCAATCCCAACGCCTCAGGAGATGACAATACGTCACGCAAGCTTGAGTATGAGTCTCGCAGAAGCATTAGGGATTTGCGCGCCTTTTGTACGAGGAGCGGTTCCCTCGTCATCTGCAGAGGGGTATGGAGTTGGTTGGCAAAAGGTTTTAGGTATTCAAGCCAGTGGACTAATTTCAAATCGTTGTTGATTATGAAGGGCTCTCCGCTTACCACGTCTCGTTCAAGACAAAGAAGGATCGCTTGCACTACGTCGTCAACATATACAAGATTTGCTAAAGTATCGGGGCCGATTCCAGTGATTTGTCCGTCTCTTACTAGTTCAATGATTTGAACCGTCCAGTTGCTAGAGTATGGACCGTAGATCAATGTGGGCCTCAAAATTGAGGTTAAAATAACCCCGGCATATTTACTCACAATTTTCTCAGCTTCGAGTTTGCCCCGCATGTACGTATCCCGAGTAGACGCAGTAGGAGAAGTTTCGTCGACGAAGTTCTCGTCATGCTTGAATCCATGTATCGCGGCTGTACTAATGTGTATGAACCTCTTTACTCCCTGCGTACAGGCTGCCTCTAATAGGTTCCGCGTCCCTTTGGTATAAAAGTCGATGACCTCTTTCTTTCTTAGTCCTCGGTCCCTAGAGCAGTTGATAATTACATCACAATCCCTAACCGCTCTTGAAACCTGATCAAAGTCGAGTATGTCACACTCGACTAGTTCGATGGGAAGGCGCCCGAGCCTAACGCCCCTATAGGCCCTGTGCACCGTCGCTCTAACATTAAGATTCAGATCCAAACTCATCCGTTCCGAAAGGCGTGTGCCCAAGAACCCAGACGCACCGACAATGAGGATTCTGTTGTAGCGCGACGGAAAACTGAAGTACCTATTTGATCTGAAAGTATCCCACACCAGGTTCATATTCACTCTGCTTGCATAGCATTGTTCGATGAATGCAAGAGCGTTTAAAGCCTCTTCCCCTTTAGTATAGTCATCGCGTGTTGGGTCGAGCAGGGCCGAAATCTGATCTGCGAAACACTCGTTTTGTGTTATCTTGGCCGAGGACTCGATTCTACCGTTGAATCCTGATCCTTGGAAAGTGACGCCGTTCAAGTCGGAAAGAGTGACTTTGATTGAGCTATCCTGTCCACTTATAACCATGCAATTGTCGAGTCTTCTAGTTCGACTCAACGATATTTTGCAAGGGATCTCCCTTTGGTCTTTCGTGATAGAACATTGTATCTCCGAATTCGATTCGATTCGACCTAAACCATCGTCCTCATAATGCATCAGGTTCATTTCGCAATTGAAGAGCCAACGGATGAGGTCAACTACGTGAATGCCTGTGTCGATCAGAACCCCCCCGCCTGACATACGCGGATTAAGCAGGAACGAACTGCTCGACGGCCAGTCAAACACTTGTCCTTCCTCGTAGGTTATACCTGCCAACGGGCCTAAACTATTCTGATCAATAAGCGACTTGGCGACGCGGTAGCTATTGAACCGACGTCTCGGATGATTGATAGCAAGCCGTGCTCCTGTTAGTTCACGCGACCTGAGCATAGACTGCGCGTCAATCAGACTCGTTGCTATTGGTTTCTCGCATAAAACATCAACACCCATTTCCAAAAAATACGTCGTGACTTCGGCATGAAGAGCGTTCGGGACCGCTACGATAACAGCGTCAACATCCTTTACAGAATGGTAGTCGGTGGCAATCGCGCCTTTGCCATAATCGTGCACTAACTGTTTTGCGTTGTTTTGATGTTTGTCTACAAACCAAGTTATTGAAACATCAGGCATGAGTTTGCAAGCTGGAACATAGTGTTCTTTGCTAACGGCACCGCAACCTATTAACGCAATATCCTTCATTATCTTACTCCATCGCCTGTACACTGCATTGTTGTTGATAGAAACTGGCATTACCGTATTTAGCAATTAAGAATTGTCTCATAGAAGCTGCGCATCATAGACGAAATCCTGAACCAGGAAAAAAGTTGGGCTCGCTCTCTCATCTCGGAAGCTAGCTTACGACGTTCATCGTCATTCTCGTATAACCATATAATTTTGTCCGCCAAGTCATTCGCATTACCAGGTTCATATGTTGTCGGGGTGTCCCCCATATAGAATCGGGCTGACTGAAAGTCCGGACATATGACAGGCAAACCGCAGGCCATTGCCTCTAACATCGCATTTGATGCTGTCAAGTTTCCAAATGCAAGAACGACGAAAGATGCCTTCCTGTAGTAGGCTAGCAGCTCTTCGTCGCTTATGTTCGTGAGACGAATGAGGTTTTTGGTGTCGGGCAGTGGTTGCTTAGAGACCGCGGTCAACCGAAGGCCCGGAGCCTTATGGGACAAGATATTCATGGCTTTCACTAGCGTTGTGGGATCACGCAGATAGTTGCCCACGCTAAGTATGACTTCTCGAGATCTTTCGTTCTTCCCAGGCGTAAAGTAATTTGTGTCAATACCATGTGGTATCAGAGAGACCGTGGTGTAACTTCCACATACAGATCGAAGGTAATTGTACTGTCGAGGGGACAGGGCAATGACCCCCGCCAACTTTCGGACCTGCTTCTTCCAGAAAAAGGGCATCGTGGCTTCAAGAACATGAGGCGGTCTGTGAAAGGTCGCCGCGACAGTACGTGAACCTATGAATCGGTGAAACATCGATATCCAGAGCGTGTCTTCCGCGTAGAGATGATGCAGGATTTTGCCATCGCTTCTGAGAGCAGCTAACTCAGCATCTAATGACGCATACGACTTCGGCAAAATATGAGCCAATCTCAAAGGATACGAAAGTTTTGTTAGCTTTGCAAAATCTCCCGCGTAAATGACCCTGGAGTTTGTCAAGAAGTCTACGATGGCCTCGTATCCGGAGTGCCTCATATGATGTGGCTTACCATGCAAATATGACGTTAGCAGATCGACAACGTACTTGCTATCCGAAACTTGCTTTGATCCGCCCGAAGATTCCAAGCGACCACCCGTTGGATAATGGACAAGCGCTGTTTCTATTCAGGTCCCTTTTCGTAGCATGAGCAATCACAGCATCTCGCCATAGAGGCTCCGATAGCGATTGATTATCAGCTTCCAGTCATCTCTTCCAAACCTCAAAGTGTTGCTGGCTGGATCCTAATATTGATAATCTCTCAACTTATGTGTTCATATCTTCGTTCGTATTTGGCTCGCTATGAGTGGAATCAAATACCTTGTCAGAATGAAATAGGCTATGCACCTAGAGCATCGTCCTCCTGTGATGTACACGCGTCTTCAGTGTAATCCGATTTGGAATTTCTATTGCATTTCGAGTAAGCTATGTTCTCGATTCCCTTGGATAGACTTGTTCGAGCCAAAGATTGGTGAATACGGCTGTCCAGATAAAGTTGGACGTTTCAACCGGCAAATGCTGCCCTTGCTTAAGACAACGGTGAAGACTGCGAATACAGTCGCGATCGAGAACAAACGAAGTTAAGGCAGTCGGTTCTAGCATATGATCAACAGCCTTGAGAAAAGCTGCTGATTGAAAGAGCTCCTTGATTGGGGGCGTGAATGGGTTCTTGGGCCGAAACACCATTTCCCGTGGAACGTGTTGGGCTAGGAGATTCTTCAACGGGGATTTCGGATGTTCCGCGCCAGGCCAGTAGACCGCCCTTTCAAGAGCAAGTCTTACCATGCTCGGCTCTAAAAAGGGGTAACGCACCTCAATTGGCGACGCGTCGAAAATGGTTTTGTCCTTCTGCGCAAAGATACCGCAACAAATCAGGATAAGATCCATCATGCTCAAGCGCTGGGACGATAAGTCCCTTGTCCATGGGAGACACCCTTCCAACCATTCGGCTAGCAATTTTTGAGTTTCATAGCGCACCACACCTGGAACATGATACGCAATATCGTTTAGCGGATTGCTAGCTATACTGGCGTGCATGCTCGGCATCTGAGCGGACGAATATAGAATTCGCAACAACCGACCGACTCGAGAATCCGGCCTCATCCACATTTTGCTAGCTTTGTACACAAATCCACCTAGCTTGCATACGAATCTCGGCATGCGAGATATCCTCCGCCACCAAGCTGCATTGCCGACTAAACCGAACGCCCCATCCGCACCGGTACCATCGAGAGCAACTCGACGATCTTGGTGTCGATCAATGATCTCTTTCGCCAAGAGGAAAGTTGGATATGTTGATAGGTCGCCGAAAGGCAACAGATAGGAGTCTCCCAGCGTCGAGAAATACTCTTCTAGCTTGTCCGTGGAGTATGGAATTCGTTCAAAAGATAAACCAAGCTGGTTAGCCATCGCCTCCGCATGGACAGACTCGGAGTCATCCGATCCCATCTGACAGTTGACTAATAGTGTCTCTCTCCATTCCATTGCTGCAGCTCTAGCTGCTAAGAGGCCTGAATCGATACCTCCACTAAAGAGGATGACCGGTCTGCGGTCAGGGCAAAGCTGTTGTAGCGTTCGATCTAACTCAGCAGCTAGCTCTTCGCATTGCCGATGAACTGGAAGTGTGAGATCTGTAGGATTGGTAGGCGATAGACATAGCCCTGCGCGTCTACAACCGATACTGAGGTCCTTGCCAGATACCTCATAGACATTGCCTGGAACCAGACGCGTTATCTGACACCAAGGTGTCAGCGGAGGAATCAGTGCACCAAACTGGAACAACGAATAGAGTGCACGTTTATCAATCTGCATACCGGGTCGACAAAACAGCCTCGGGTCTGTTGTCAGCTCTAATCCGTCTGGATAAGCCTTTGAATAGATCCCAGTCACTGCCGTGAAGGGAAGGCGAATTACAATTCTGTTCGTCAAATGGCTGATTTCGATAACGACATCGGTCTGGGACGCACTGCCGCTCCGGAAACCTCCTAAACTAATTGACATTTCCGAATGATTGTCACCCATTCCGTGCGATCGCACCCTAGCACCCTCGCAGGATATTGTATATCGGTGCCTTCCGATCGTTCCCGTGAAAGACACAGGAATGTGAGGTCCGTCGTCCCAATCTCTTTGACGATCACCCATCGTCATCCAAAAATGCAACACTTCGATTAAGACCCCCAAAACAACCGGATACGAAAAATTGCGTACAATTTCATAATTCTGCAGCGGGACATACATAAAGCAAGTCCAGCAGGAAGGGCGGCCCATTGCAACATAGAGAACGATTCCAAAAGAAAACGTTTATTCATACTAGAGCACGTCCCACAAAGCTTCTAAGAAGCTGCAATCATTGAAATCTCTCGTACAGTTCCTGATACCGTTTTATTATGATTTCCCAGTCATAATGCAAAGCTTTCTCGCGGGCATTCCGCTCAAGTCCCGTTCGTACGCTTCTATTTTCCATCAAGTACTTTATTGATTGAATTAACTCATTGGGGCAACCTGGTTCAATTACCAATCCGTCGCGACCGTTTTCCACGTACTCTGAGAATCCTAGTTTTGTAGCAATGATGGCTCTTCCGCAAGCCATGGCTTCTAATCCCACCACTGGGAAATTCTCCCAATGTGACGGAAAAACGCATAACGAAGCTTGATTGTAATACAATGGCAAATTGTCAACGAATCCCAACACTCTTAGGTTTGGAAGAGGCTTCCCGATGAGATCAGCCTTTGGATCTCCGACAAGCCAGAACTCGTACTCCGGTAATGCTCTAGCTGCTTCGACGAGCTCTCCGATGCCTTTTCTTGCCAAATGTCTCCCCACGTAGAGTACGACATTGCTGCGTGGGCTTACGTCTTTCATGGGAGCGAAGACATGTGTGTCAACGCCATTAGGAAGAATCAGGCAAGAAACATGATATTTCTCCTCGACATAGTCTGTCAGCCACTTGCTAGGTGCTGTCACGATGTTCGCGTTCTCCAATGCGCGCTTAAGCAAGAGGCGGACAGAGTGTCTTTGCCTTGGATATTCGGACGACTCCGAGAAACCCAATCCATGGCAAGTAAGGATCTTTGCGCACTTTGCTTTCGCAAAGACGTACGCCCAAGGTAGGGCCATGTGAGAGTGCAGAATGTTAGGCGATATCTCTCTGAATGTCGCCTGAATCTTGGGTTTCAAAATTGTAGAGTACAATAAGGTGTATGGTCGGGCAGGAGGAACATAATGGATCCTTACGCCGTCCTTTAGACTCGTTTGTGCTGTTCCGGCGGTAAGTATGTGAACTTCATAATCCGGGACAAGCCGTCTAGCTGTCTCCCAAGCGACTTGCTGCGCTCCACCCGCAATAGGGGGAAGCCCAGTCGAAGCAATTAATAGTCGTTTCATAGTCGTTTCGGACGCTTCTAGACTCTCCGAGTCGTCTTTGTATCTGTGACAACGACCTCTTTTTAGTATTATCTGAGTTCACTGAACTTTCAGGTTATCTAGCGGCTTGAACTCTCATCAGGCTTCCAGGCGTAAATGGCTTCCTCATAATAGACATCGGTGCCGCCGGTACGAGTCCAATTCCATCCAAAAACTGATCCCTCACCTAAACCGATCCATAAGCATACTTTATGCTGATCTGTAATGTCCCCCCCATGTTGTGCTGCTCAAGAGGAACGGTGGATATGGGATTGTTCCATAATCTTGACAGGTGGAGTTAGTTGGATCGTCGTCTTGGGTGAGCAGACGGTGACCTGTGGATTCGTATGCGCTTTGAATACCTGTGGTGACGGTGGTTTTGGTACCGTAGTTGACTGCTAACGGTGACAATGTCACTTTAGGTAGAATAACATGGTTCACTACGCTTAGAGGAAAGATGAGGATTAGCGATATGAATAGCATGAAGGATATGCGTTTCACGAACACAAATCCTTCCATTTCTCATTTCACTTTTGTTCAGGCATAAGCTCAGGCTTCTTTTTAATCACTGGAACGGGATGTTCTCGCTTAAGGTTCTTAAATGATGCATTAAAGGCTCGTAAGTCTGTCCGTCGCACTTGCACAAATAACTTTTCTCCCGTTGCGCGCGTTGGGTCCCCCAAAGTTCGGTTTTCCTCTCTCGAAGTTATTTCACTTTTATTTGCCTTTGGAATTTGCGCAGATAGTTAATTTCGGGCAGACTTGGTTTGATCGTGCGCAGGTAAATGAAAGCATGAGTTGCTATGTTCAAACCTCTAACGACAACGTAACCAGAAAAGGCAGGCAAAAAGTTTAGACAACAAAAATTTCGTCAGACATCATCGGTATATCTCATATAGAGGGACATACGGTGATTCGCTATATCAGTCGATACATAACAGTTGATGATCGAACCGACCTATATTCGGAAGTATGCAGCTTGGGGGAAGGGTCTAATGCGGTTTCTGCTGGCAGGGGTGTATCGTATCTCTGGTTACAGATCATTGCCACGTCCGTTGCTCAAATTCTAGCTTTCGCTTTTTTCGCCCGGCTGATATCTGTAGATGAGATGGGCGTATTCACGATCTTGAACCTGGCGAACGGAGGAGCATCAGCGCTCATTGGGCTCGGCGTGTCAAGCGTCACGACGAAATTCGTTGCGGAAAATATTGCTCAAGGGAAGAAGGATGCGGCGGCTTCAGTCTACTATAAGTCCCTTCTCTTGAGTGAGCTGGCCTCTATCCTCGTCGCGGTAGGGTTCCTACTTTCAAAGTTTCCTGCAGGCGTTTCAAACCTGCCGAATTCACCGCTGATTTCATCCATCGGCATATTGTTTGCGATTGATGTTATCGCGACCATTGGGCCAGTCGCGGCGGCGGTGTTCTATGGGTTACTTGAATTCAGAGACTATGCTTTGATCTACACGATCTACGGTAGCGTCAGGCCAATTATGGTTGTTTTATTCGTCTATGAGACCGGTTCCTTGGTCGGGCTTGTGAAAGCGTGGGTAATTTCTGATACCGTCTTGGCAGTCTGCGTGTTTCTGTATTTCTGGCGGAGGCTTGGTCCGCCCGTTTTTCGGTTTAGCACGAAATATCTTCTGAAACTTTCCAGTCCGCTTTATCTTGCGACCGTCGCGTCATTCCTGTACGGCTCATTTGATCGGCTGACCTTGATCCCGCTAGTTTCACTCACTGCTCTGGGGGTTTATGGAGCCGCGGTAACTGCCTTCACCGCGTACAACGGTTTGATTAATGTTCTCAGCTGGGTCTTGCTTCCGGTCTTCTCGGGGGTGTATGCAGTGAAAGGGCCTGAGGTCTTGGAGGATTCGATTAGGACGGCGTCCCGTTATGTTTCGATTGTTGCGATGCCTCTGGCATTCGCCTTACTCGCAACCGCCCGGCCCGCACTGACCTTGCTTGTTGGTAATTCGTATCAAGGAGGGGTTATCCCACTTGCCGTTCTGGCACTTGGGTCCATCGCTACCATAGTTGCACTCTCGTTCGGCCCAGTACTAATCGTTCTGAACGAGACAACGCTTGCCGCCCTGACCTCGATGCTCCCAATCCCCTTCGGCGTCGCCGTTACATTCATCCTGGTTCCGGTGCTGGGCGTATCGGGCGCCTCTATTGCTCGCGCGCTCTCAATGCTGCTCAGCCTCTTACTGACTTGGTATTTCGTGCGGCGAAAAATCACTGTCAAACTTGATTCCAAAGCCATCCTCAAGAGCCTAGTGGCCAGCGTAGCTATGGCTTTGGTCATGGAAGCCCTCCAGCTGCTGTATTATAGCCGATTTCTACTCCCAGTTTACCTTTTGGTCGGACTCGCCGCCTACCTTCTCGTCCTACGGGCCTTAAAGGCGATGAGTGCGGCCGACATTGACCTACTCCGACGTGTGCTGGGACCACGTTTCAGCAGAATGTGCAACCTTTTTTCGCGGATCGTCCTACAAACATAATGTTGAAGATTTTGTGATTATCCGGTTTCGTAATCGGTGAAGGGGACTTATTTGTGGATGGACGTTTTATCTCTCTAACTCTCATGCTTGTAACCCTGACATTTGAGGCGGTGCAGTGGAGCACCGAAAAATGAGAGTCATTTGTGCGACACGGTAATGGCGTTGAGTATATGTCGGTTCAATATAATACTGATTCAGCGGTTGAAATATCACGTGGGGCTTCTTACCTAGTTATTCAAACTGTAGTCACCAGTATTGTCCAAGTGATATCCTTCGCAATCCTGGCTCGCATCATAACTCCCAGTGAAGTTGGAATTCTCGCAATCCTATCTCTCATAACTGCATTATCGCAGGCAATTAACGGTGGCGCCTTCCAGCAGGCTTCGATGAAATACGTTGGAGAATTCTCTGGCACGCAGAAAGAAATCGCATCTAGTGTATTCTATCAAACCTTTCGCGTAAGCCTGATTCTCTCACTGCCTTTAGCGGCTTTCATTTTCTTTGGAGCAACTGTCTTGTCTTCGACTCTGCTAGGCACGGTTGCGCAGGCCGGACTATTCCGTTTTCTGGCGGTTGATGTGTTGGCGTACGCGGGAGCGCTCCCTGTAGCTATTGGCGCTATCCTAGGAGCGAAACGATTCAAGGCAGCTGCTACAATCGGATCGGGCGGCGCGGTACTGCGACAGTGCTTGATCATTCTTCTGATTCTATTGCTGAAGGATTTCATCGGCTTGGTTTACGCGATGGTTTTGTCTGACTTTACCATGCTTACTGTTTATGGGTTATATGTGGTTCGTGTGCTCGGCCTGCCAAAGACTCCTTTTCCGCTCAGGAAGCTGCTGAACTTCTCATGGCCGCTCAGCATCGGGAATGTGATAACCTTCGCGTATAGCTGGTTTGACCGCGCGATACTGATTGCATTTGTTCCGCTAGCGTCTCTCGGCGTCTACAACGCCGCGTTAACAGCGTTCACGGCTCTTAACAACATTTCCAATTCAGTGAACAATGCTCTTCTTCCAGCTTACTCTGATCTGAGTGGTCGTAAGGGACTTGAGGGCTGCAGAAGGGCTACTTGGTTAGCTTCACGTTACGCAAGTTTAGTAATGGTCCCATTAGCGCTCGGATTACTAGCCACCGCTAAACCTGCACTCACCCTCTTCGTCGGTCAGGCCTACGTGAATGGCACTGAGCCTCTTATGATCTTGTCCGGCGTCCTCGGTCTAACAGTATTCGGCATAGCGTTGGGTCCTATGTTGGTGGCTTTGTCGCGGACGCGTTCAGCATTATTGATCACTGCTTCATCTGTGCTTCTCGCGCTCATCTCGGCTTATGTTTTCCTGCCAATATTCGGGATCATTGGAGCGGCAATTGCTCGCGGTGTTGCAATGGTGGTTTCCCTAGGTTTGACGATCGTTATCTTGCGTCGAAACAAAGCGATTCTCCTTGACATAGAGACAATATGGAAGACCGTTGTAGCGGGAGCCGTGATGGCCGCAGTCCTCGTATTTGCACAGATGGTGGTCTACAATAGGATTCTACTTCCAATCTACATGGTGCTCGGCGCACTTGTCTACTTGATTCTCCTACGCATGTTGAAGGCTGTGCGGAGGCATGATGTGGAGCTTATTGAAAGATACTTGGGGCCACGATTGGGTTTTGCGTCAAGATTGCTGAGCGTGATTCTAGTCACTGGAGGGCCCCTCCCAAAACTGAACCCGCCCACAAACTACAGTCCCCATATTCCGCTTAGCGGAATGAGCCCAGCGTTCTCGATGAACGAAAGAATTGTGGTACAACGGGAAGAGTTTGAAGGTTTCCTCGCTGATAATCAGGTGCTTCTTGACCGTTGTCAGGAGATTATTGGAAAGGTTGATGAACTCGAGGAGGAGAAACGAAAATTGAGCAATGATCTTAAGGATTCAAAAGCGAAACTCGACTCCGCTGAAGCAAGTGTAACTGATAATATGCGTCAAACCGGTGAAGCGTTGAGAACAGCACGAGAAACTATGGCGCGGCTCAACCGAGAAGCAGATAAGCGAATTTCAGCTGATAATCCAAACAGAACTCCTTTCATTTGTATCTCCGAAGACCGTTCAAACGCGAAATGGTATCCTGTCATCCTCAAAGAATTTGGATAACGCAGTCAAGAGAGCAGATATACTGCTGCTCTTGACAATTCACACAGGCTTCAATGCGCAACGCCTGCTTCATATACCTGTGTCTCTGACGCCCGTGAAAACGCATCCGCAGGGTTGCACTATCTCCGGAGCAGCTTGATTCACGCTGGTTTCTCTACGAGAACACCCCCCGACGCCCTCTTTGCAATTGCGAATTGTGTTTGGTCCGGAGCATGAAACGCACGATTTTACCTGCATTCATCGTATTACGCGAGGAATGAACATGTTTCTGCGTAGTAATGGACAATTTTTCTAGTCCTCACGTTCATAACTCTCTATATATAGTACAGTATGATGCTGATACCTGCTGAATTGGGCTTTGCTTGAGGGGTTTAAAATGCAGTTGAATGACACGCAACGTGACCGAACAGTCCTAGGTGTCACTCAACCAAAGCCTGCCACTAAGGAGAATGTGACCATAGTTCTCCCCGTTCTCAACGAGGAAGCTGGGATCGGCATGGTATTGGACGAATTAACCGCTCACGGGTACAGTCACATTCTAGTCGTGGATGGTTATTCAACGGATCAGACGGTCCAGGTTGCGGAGAGCAAGGGCGCAGAGGTAGTTTCCCAGCACGGTAGGGGTAAGACGGGTGCAATTAAAACGGCAATTGATAACGTCTCAACACCCTACATGCTCATTATGGATGGCGATTTCACGTATGACGCAGGTAGCGTTGAACGGTTCTTGGATCATGCCGAAAATTACGAGCAGATCATCGGGGCCCGCTCGCGCGCGAACATCTCTCCTCTTCACCGAATTGGAAACCACGTGATTACGAGGCTCTTCAACCTCATGTTCGACACCACTACTTCAGATGTTTGCTCGGGAATGTACCTGCTAAGGACAGACTCGGCTAGGGATCTTGAACTGCACACGGGCGGATTCGCGGCGGAGGTTGAGATTATTGCTCAGATGTCTATGCGCGGGGAGGTTACAGAGGTCCCGATAAACTACCGTGCAAGAATGGGAAGACAGAAGCTGTCGACGTGGAAGCACGGTTCCCAGATTATGTATACGATCCTGAATTTGGCGAGAGTTTACAATCCGGTCTTCCTCTTCGCGTTGATTGCGGCGTTAGTTATTCTGCCGGGAATTGGCGTATTGGCCTGGGTGTTGGGGATGTGGTTAATGCGGGGAATCTTTTACAGTGGCTGGGCATTGCTCGGAATGGTCTTGATCATCGGCGCAGGTCAAGCCTTCATAGTCGGGACCCTCTCACTTGTAATTAAGAGAAGCGAAGTTAGGATTATGAAGATGCTGAAGCAGAGATCCTTCAACTAACGTTTCGTAGCTAAACTAGTTCGTATACAACTGTGGTCTCTTAGCCGAAGACACCATCAATGTACGCTTTAGTTCTAGGATCTTTCGGATTGCTGAAGATGTCTTCTGCGGAGTCTTGCTCGACCAGATTCCCGAAGTACACGAATATGACGTAGTCAGCGAGCCTCTTTGCTTGTCTCAGAGTGTGCGTCACGAGGACGACTGTGTATTCCTTCCTCAGTGCGGACAGTTGATCCTCGATATGTTTCGAGGAGATTGGGTCTAGGGCGGATGTGGGCTCGTCGCAAAGCAGGACTCTTGGCTCTACCGCCAGAGCTCTGCCCAGACAGAGTCTCTGCTGTTGTCCTACGGAGAGTTTTGATGCGGGTTCAGATAATCTCGTCTTAAGTTCATCCCATAATCCTGCAGCTCGCAAGCAGCGTTCAACTGTGGAATTCAGCTCTTTCTTGTCCTGCACGCCGTGCACCTTTGGGCCGTAAGCTACATTCTCATAAATGGACATGGGAAGGGGGGTTGGAGTTTGTGCTATGAACCCCATCTTCTTTCGCAGGTCGTTCACGTCAACGTCCTTCTCGAGAACGTTCAAGCCGTCGAATACTACTTTG
>JBEKGM010000044.1:0-25244 GCA_050012795.1 Bathyarchaeia archaeon
GTGCCGGACAAAGCAGCGCCGATGTTCGCAAGCCCAAGCCCAACTAGGTCCATGTTCTCGTCGAGGTGTTCATTGTAGCGGTCTGCGTAGGCCCGTGAGGTCGCGGCACTTTGTGCAAGTATGATTACGAACATGGACGCGGCTGTGGGTGACAGTTGCTGGATTATGGCCCAACTCATTGGTGGGCTGGGGAAGGCGATGTGAGGTAATCCGCTTGGAAGCGGTCCAAGCACGGGAACTCCGTGCGAAGAAAGGTTCAGCGCGTAGCTTACAATGATCACAGCCAAAACGGCGAATAACGCCACTGGTATTTTTCGTGAGATTCTCTTCGTTCCGAAGATTACGACCAAAAGTGCGATCGAGATTGTGATTGAGTAGACGTTCGTTTTGGTTATCGAGAGAAGATCCGTGGCTATTTCCTGAATTACTCCGCCGCTCTGTCCCGAGATTCCAAGCATATCCGGAATTTGCTTGATAGCGATTTCGACACCCACGCCTGCAAGGAAACCAACTAAAACCGTCCGGGAGAGGAAGTCCGCTAGAAATCCTAGCTTTACTAAACGCGCCAAGATTAGCATTCCTGCAACCATCAAGGCAAGTACACCCGCGTATTCCACGTACTCAGGAGAGCCGACCGCGGCGAGTCCTACTAGCCCAGCTGCTAGGACTGCGGCCGTCGCTGAGTCAGCGCCAACAACTAAGTGACGCGATGACCCGAAGAACGCGTACAGTGCCATCGGAAGGAGAATCGTGAAGAGACCCGTAATCACAGGGGTGCCTGCTATTCTCGTATAACCCATAACTTCAGGAATCGCTAGCGTCGCCAACGTAATACCGGCGAGGATGTCCCTCGGAAACTCTGACTTGGCCATCGGGAGAATGCCCATACCTATCGGCCAACGCCTTTGAGCATCTCGAAGTTCGGTCAAGAGTGGCACAGGACTAAGAAAGGAGGACTATTGAAAACACCTTTGGTTCAAGAATTAAAGAAGCACCTTCTCAGCTCTATGAGGCTAGTGCTGGGAAGAATGAGAATGGTAATCGTCATGCACGTGTTGATGATTCTCGGTTGCGTGGTTCCTGAAGGGTCACAAGCTACTAAGCGTGGCGTGAAATCAAGCTATGACGTATGGGGTAAGACTGTTCTGCACTGAATCATAATGCAAACTTTTATCTACTATCACAATCGGTTTGATATTTCATGTCAACCTCAAAAGATCCTTTGGCAGGTTACCGATCGAGCTTACCTATACCTGACCTCGCTTACGCGGGGCCTATTCTTTATGACGCTAAGGATCCGGATTCGAAATTCGCACCCATTAAACCGCTGCGTCCTCCTCCTGGAGCGCCTAACGTGCTTCTGATTCTGATTGACGATGCAGGGTTTGGTTCATCTAGCGCGTTTGGTGGACCGTGTAATACGCCTACCGCGGAGAGGCTTGCTTCTGAAGGTCTCCGGTATACACGCTTCCATACGACTGCTCTTTGTTCGCCAACACGTCAAGCGTTGCTGACCGGTCGTAACCATCATACAGCCGGGATGGGCTCCATTACTGAAACAGCGACCGCTATCCCAGGCTACACCTCTATGCGTATGAATAATATGGCGCCAGTTGCTAAGATCCTGAAATTAAACGGGTACTCAACAGCTCAGTTCGGCAAATGCCACGAAGTTCCAGTGTGGGAGAATAACGTGATCGGCCCCATGGAACATTGGCCAGCAGGCGGCGGTGGATTCGAACGGTTCTACGGTTTCCAGGCTGGGGAGACTAACCAGTGGTTCCCGGAGCTTCTCGATAATACGACTCGAGTTGAGCTTCCCGACGATCCGGAATATCATTTAGTTCCTGATATGACCGATAAGGCGATCTCCTACATGCGCGCGCAGAAGGCAACTGCACCGGACAAGCCTTTCTTCGTCTACTTCGCCCCCGGTGCCACACATGCACCCCACCATGTTCCGAAGGAGTGGGCTGATAAGTACAAGGGTAAGTTTGACGATGGCTGGGATAAGCTCCGCGAACGAACCTTCGCAAAACAGAAGCAACTCGGAGTCATCCCCAGTGATGCGAAGCTGACTGCGAGACACAAAGAAATACCCGCGTGGGACGCGATGCCAGAAAACCTGAAACCTGTACTCAGGCGCGAAATGGAAGTGTACGCAGGTTTCATGGAGTTTACCGACCACCATGTTGGCAGATTAATTGACACGTTGAAGGACCTTGGAATCCTTGACGAGACCCTCGTAATCTACATCATTGGCGACAATGGCGCTTCTGCTGAAGGCACACTTAACGGAACTTTCAACGAGATGGATAACTTCAACGGCGCTGGAGAACTCGAGACTCCTGAATACTTGATGAAGCACCTGGAAGACTTTGGTGGGAGAGACTCCTACAATCATTACGCCGTGGGCTGGGCTCATGCCATGAACACACCCTACCAGTGGACGAAGCAAGTGGCTTCCCACTGGGGTGGCACAAGGAACGGTACTATAATTCACTGGCCTAGCCGCATTAAATCGAAAGGCCAAATCAGGACTCAGTTCCATCACGTGATCGACATTGCTCCAACCATTCTCGAGGTGGCAGGAATCCCTGAACCACGCACCGTGGACGGCGTCGGACAGCACCCAATGGAGGGAGTGAGCATGGCGTACACGTTCGATGATCCCAAAGCCCCTGAGCACCGCGAGCTTCAGTACTTTGAAATGTTCTGTAACCGGGGCATATACCACAAAGGCTGGACCGCAGTCACCAAGCACAGCACCCCCTGGCTTCTCACAGCGGAGAAATTGCGAGCATTCGATGATGATGTCTGGGAACTGTACGCTCCAACAGACTGGACTCAGGCGGAGGACATCTCGAAGACGAACCCAGAAAAGCTTCACGAACTCCAGCGACTATGGTTGATAGAGGCTACGCGCCATAACGTGCTACCCTTAGATGACCGGAAGGCCGAGCGGATGATACCCGCAATGGCGGGCCGACCTCAACTGATCAGCGGAAACACTCAGCTCCTCTTTCCGGGCATAGCATACTTCGGTGGCGACAATACTACGATCGACATCAAGAATAAGTCGCATCAAGTCACAGCCAATATCGAGGTACCAAAAGCGACACGCCTCCCTCGATTGGCTCCAGGTGTTAAGGGAGTGATAGTTGCTCAGGGCGGAAACTTCGGAGGATGGGCGCTATACGCGCATCAGGGGAAGCTCAAGTACGTCTACAACTTCCTCGGCATGGAGACCTACATGGTGGAAGCATCTGAAACCCTGCCCGAAGGAAAACACCAAGTACGCATGGAGTTTAAGTACGATGGCGGCGGGCTCGGGAAAGGAGGCATGGCAACACTCTACGTTGACGGGAAGCAGGTAGGTCGCGGTCGTGTAGAACATACGCACGCTGTAGTTTTCTCGGCAGACTCAGTAACCGAGGTCGGGAACAAGACGGGTGCCCCGATCTGCAAAGACTTCGGCGTAAGAGGAAACGACTTCACCGGTAAGGTTCGCTGGGTTCAGATTGACGTGGGTTCCGACAGCCATGATCACCTGATCACGCCAGAAGAACGATTCCGCATACACATGTCAATACAGTAGGCGAGTGAGAATTAACGAAAGGGCGTCCCGTAGCGCCCTTTCTCCCCTTTCCTTAAATGCGTAACATGGACAGTAGAAAGAAGTTGTTGCCCTATCTTGTTCGCGGCATAATTGCCATAATTGTCGCCTCAGATTACTGGAGCAAATGGAAGCCAAGCTAGCCTTAAGGAAAGAACTAAATGTGAATCGCAGGAGCAATCGCTAATCTCGATGCGAGCCAGGTGTACGATAAACGCGGTCAACTCCATCTCTCATGCTCCTGATCCTTGCGATTCTTCTTATCGGAACGACAGTAAGCGTTTTCCCAATCCCTCAAGGTCATTTATCCGGTGGAATAGCAATTCAATCCGAAAGCCAATATGTTCTCGTTGGCGGTCAGAATGGAACTTGGTTCGAGCGCGGTCAGGCGCCTAGGCTGTATAAGATCCTGCTCCCAAACTACTCCGTCACAAACCTGACTCCCGTGTCAAGTCAAGGCACTGTGTGGGGTGGGAGCTGGAACGGTTCGCAATGGTTGATCTCGGGCTGGGGCACGGACCCTGGAGGGAAAGGATCCAACCCGTACATCTACCTGCATGATGGCCGACGCCAGATTGTTGCTGGAACGTTGAACTTGTATGATTCTGAATCCTCATGGCATGGCGGAGACGTATTCGCTGCCAGTTATAACGGCAGGCGCTGGCTACTTTCAGGCCTAGGCTCTGACGCTCTTCCCGGTGTGTCAGCGCAGGCGTTCAATCACATGTCGCTAGCAACATTCGACGGTTACCACTTCACTGATCTATCCGCGTCAGTTCCAAGGCAGGACGACGCGATCCTCTACGCGAACGCATGGAACGGCAAGTATTGGTTAGTGGGCGGCGGATACGGTCGCTTCCGCAGAGTGCTGTTTTCGTTCGATGGCGCCAACGCTACTGATCTGACCCCTCAAGCTGTAAAGAGTCTCCCAACCTTCGGGCCTGTCCAAGCGATTGGATGGAATGGGCGGTACTGGTTAATTGGCGGCGTCGACTTTCTGGCCAGCTTTGACGGCCATAACTTCGTCGATTTAACGTCCGGGCTGAGTTCGCGGCTGGGTGCGGACTTTACTGTTAACGCGATGGCGTGGGATGGTTACGAGTGGATACTGGCTGGAGGTCCCCCTGTAGCTCAACTCCTTCCGGGTAGAGCATGGGTGGTAACATATTCACCATTCGGATTCGCAGACATCTCGCCTTCGCTTCCATCATACGTCAGAACGCAAACTTCGAGTATACTTGCAGTTGCGTTCGCTCGCTCTTCATGGATTTTCGGCGGCTATTCAAGGTTGCACGGAGGAATACTCCTCTCTTACCAGAACGGATCATTCAAGGACTTGTCTGAATTCGCTACGGATATGAGTTACGTGATCTGGGTTGGGGCTGGAATACTAAAAGGCTCACAGCAACCGTACCTACGCTTTGCATTTGCAGCCTCACCTCCAATCGTTCTAGGCTTGGTTTCTTCGTTTGTGAATAAGAATCCGCGTCACGATTGACGTTGCCTCACCATCACACTACGCAACGTAACCGCAAAGGAACTCAAAGCAATTCGATAGCGCTCTTCAGTTTATGGCCAGTGTGGTTCGCCAATTTGAATGGATGGCTAGGCTGAATTATTCAGAAGGTGGCGGTAGGTAACCATCGGGTAATATTCTATTCTCCAACGCTTTGATCAAGTTGTCACTTCGAAGTTGACGCGATACCGCGTACACATCTCCCTACAGTGATGAGATTCCTCTCATCACCTCCTAGCCTATCTTCGTGGGTGGGTTTAATGGTGCAGATACTCGAAGATTGAACATCCGTATGGCAGGGACTTGATCGAACGTCTCGAAGATTCCAATGCTTCTTCGTTGTTTTCCTGCTCGAATTAGATGTGAACCGTTTTATCGGCGGATTGCTTGAATCCATTCCTGTTTTTTCTAGTAGGGTGTCTAGTAGTCCAGTCACATTCGCCTCTTTTGCTCTCTTTCTGAGATATTCATAGTCGAGTTTACCTTTTTGCCGAGCTAGGACTGAGAGAGCATCTGTTTCATCCTGGACTCTTCTATCTTGTCTTGCAAGTTTGTTTACGATGAAGTCCTCGGGGCCTATTACGAACATTTCGAAGTTATCGTCGAACGGCCTCACCTTCACGCGTCTACGCAGAAGTTCTGTATCAAAGACAACCCCATCGGGCTTCGTCCAGATTTCGACTTCCAGTCTCCCTTTGACGTCGGTTACGAAAAAGAAGGGAACGTCAGGGTTAGGTGATCCAAGTTGAAAGCCTAACTTTGTTAGCTGCACTTGCAATTTTGCGCTTCGTTCATAACTTGATGCTATTGCCAAATCAATGTCTTGAGTAGTTCGGAATTGTCCGTATGCTATGAGCGCATAGCCTCCGATCAACATGTGCGGTATGGCTAGCTTATCGAGAGTGGTGCTGAGTCTTCGCAGTGCGTGCGATATTCCGGGCAATTTCATTTATCTCTTGGAATCTTGCGTAAGGGGAAACACCGTCGTCGACTAGTCTTTGGGCAAGTTCCGCCTGATGCAATGCATTCTTGATATCATTGTCATTGCTACGCAGAGACAAATCATAGAGATGATTGCATTCTGTTATGAATTGTTTGCCAATCGGTGTTGTCCGTAGGTATATTCTTGGTCGACCCACGCTATGGCTTCTCGATATTTCTGGCAGCAAAAGACTTCGCTCTTCGAGTTGTTTAATGAGGGCCATTGTCTTATCGTGATTTCCGCTCACTTTTCTGATTAAGTCAGACACAGACAAGTCACTTTCACTGCAACACGAAAGAATCTTTGCAGCAAGATCGAGCTGGAACAATCACTTTCACCAAATTAATTCCTAACGCAGGAATAAATTACTATATACCTCATATATAAACGGCAATGACTCGCTATGGTGTAGTTTAGCCAATTCAAATGGGTGACTGATGCGAATTATCAAGAAGGACGCGATAGTCACCGGACAATATTCGGATCAATCGGTTCTCGAACGCTTTGATCAAGTTGTCACTTCGAAGTAGTGCCGGGTTCCCTTCGCATCCTCTTCGTAGTCATATTTCTTTCGTGTTCGCCGATCAATGTACAGACCCGAACCAAGATGATCTAACTGCATTCCACGAATTCGAGCGGTTTGATAGTCGAGAACATTTACGTAAATTCTACCTTCAACAGGTTTCCACTCTACGGTTGGTAGAGGTTCACTCATCTTCGTCACTTTGAGAAAAGCTCGCGGGCGACTGTTCTCGTTATGGCCACTCGGGCAACTAAAGCTCTTTGAGTCCATGAATTCATTGAACTTCTCATAGGTTCCGGTAAATTCAAATTCGGTTCCGCATTTTTGACAATTGCACAGAAATGTTCGATCCGACATGAGCTACAATAGTGGCCCCGACTTATAGATGCCCCTACAGGTTCGCAAATTCCAGAACCGTGAGTTATTGGATCTGATCCAGCAAGAATTACGTCCAGGCAAAAATGATAGGACCCTCGAGGAGGGTAGATTATTGAACCTTAAACTCGCATGAAGTTAAGTTGTGGAAGGCAGCGGCTTCCCCCAAACCTAATGATTCTCTGCAGATTTTTCCTCTTTTGAGTATTGAACGTTACCTTCGCGGCGCCAATGCCAAAAACTACTTTTTGCCATTCGAATTCACCACCGCGAGCACAGCCCGTAATACTAGACCGCGCTATGTAATGTTCCCTATCCATTCACCTGTACGTTCTTCAGGTAGCATCAGGAAGACTTCAAAACACTCTCTGCTAGCTATTTTTCGCTTCATTTACGCCCTTGTCAAGTGGTGATGGGCGGGGGGGACCTTTCGATTAATTGTGATTTACGATTCCGATTAGCCTATCAAACTACTGCGGAGTCGATGTGCAACGTAGAACATGTATATTGCGACAAGGGTTACCCACACAAACGCAACAGTAAGCGCTAACGAATCGGCGCCGGATGCCATCACGATGATGCCAAGCAGCACTTCCAAGCAACCGAAGACGAGATGGGCATGTTTCAATACTGGTTCAGGGGTTATGTGAATGGTCCCTGCCAATTGTAGCAGGCCGATAATGATCACAATCGCGCCGAACAAATACCTGCCGAAGTCAGTTCCCACTAATGTTTGACGGTAAGGACTGAACGGGTAGATAATTATGAACGCGAGCCCACCGATAATGCTAGTTAATGCAGCCAAAATCGGACCCGTACCCTTGACTGGTTCTGCTCGAGCCTCCTTGAAGCTCAGAATACCGTTGAAGAGGAAGAAAAGTCCCATATAGATCGGTAAGTTGGGCCCCTTTGTCGGGGTGAGAACGTACTGAATCAAGTTAGCCGCGATGATTATGCCCAGTATTCCGCGAATGAGATAGGGCAACCATTTCTTCCTTTGCCCCTTTTCTGACTTCGCGTTAGGATCACTCATTAATTCTTCTCCTGTTATCCAGACGCTCTCTCTTTCTCTAGCTCTTCCTTTCTCGCCTTCTCTAGTTTTTCCAATTCTTCCTTTACGGTGCCTAAGGTCTGTGTTGGGGGTGGTGGGGGTTTTTGCGGCTGGTCTTTCGGCTCAGGTTCCTCCCAGCCCTTGTGCAGCGCGGTGATGCGGAACGCGAAGCCCACGGCGAAGGAGATGAGACTTGCAGGAATTAAAGAAAGCCCAGACCAATAGCAAACAACGTAGACAGCGCTTGTTAGGACGGCTGTGCCCACAAACCATTCCCCTCTCACGAAATGCGCCGGCGTAACACCAGAGGTTATGTCGATGAAGTATCGTCCAGCTGTAGGTCCCACAACTCCGATAACGATCGCCGCCAAGGCTGGGAGACCTGCTCTCAACGCTGCATCACAGCCAACTACCGCGTACCAGGGCAAGGAGAATGCGGTCATGAACGTGAACAATCCATCACGGAACGCTTGGCCCGTGTTATAGTGTATCTGTAACGCAATGATTGCTGCTACGACACACAGCACAACGTACAATGGATTCGTAAAAGCTGATGGAATCTTATTCAGGAGAACGTCACGGGATACTCCTCCCCCGATTCCGCCTAGGAAAGCCATCAGGATTATTCCGATGACTGTGTAATTGCGGTAATGAGAGGGGCTTCGAGCGAGCAGTGCTCCGTTGAACGCGTTTGTTGACGCAGCCAACAGGTCGATTATGGTGAAGGTTCCAAAGGTGATAGTAAAGAGTGGGAGATCCCAGAAATTCGTACGATTCCACATCCTTTAGAATGTACGCGAAGTGCTGCGTTCCGCAAGTTATATGGTTTGCTGGATATCGATTGTCCGTCGTCGGAGACTTTTAACGCGTGCCTTGCTGAGGTTAGTTGATTCCTCTCCACTGGTCCTGTACGGTCGATGTTAGGTAGGGTTTTGTCCTTGGTTTACTGACGTGCCATGATTGCGCGGTGCTCGGCCTCTGGGTCCCTAAGGTGTTCTCCGCTCACGTCCACCGTCACGCCGTAGATTGTGCCCGTGAATTTGAACGGCGATTCATAGTCAGGGGTGACTGGTGATCCTGGATTTTCTCCGCAGACTAAGCCGCTGCTCAGTCCGAGGGCGAGAGGACTCGTAATTGGTATGTCGGCTTGTCCGACTTGCTTTCCGTCGATGAATAATTGTCCGCGACCAGGCGTGCCTTTACCGTGCGCAATATCAGGTTTGCCGGTAACCTGGAACTGGTAGGCGAGTTTGTGACGGCCCTCTGGCACGGATGCAGTCGACGAGACAGTATAACGAGTCTTCGATACGTAGTTGTGGACGTAGTGCAGCTTGCCATCCTTCACGTAGACAGAGTAGCCTCCGTCGCTACCACCATGCATAAGGAGTACTCCTTCCGCTCCACCCTTCGGAATCTCGACGTCCGCGGTAATGGTGTGCGAACGGTTAAGCACTTTGACAGCCGCATTGGTTGGCACTGGCTCTGAGTTCGGATAGTAGGTGTAGCTTGAACGATCGACCGCGATTTCCGGACGCGGGTCAACCATGCGCAAAGTTCCGCGACCATCCACCGGAAGAACATTGTACTTGCCCGCCTCAACGTACCACGCACTTACCATTTCGATAAGTTTTGGTCGGTTCTCCTCAGCAATATTATGGTTCTCGGCGAAATCCTCTGCCACATGATACAGCTCCCAATGCTTTGCATCCAGTTCAGTCAGCATATCCGCTGGGATAGGTGCGCCGAACCCTTTGCCCGCCTCCGTGAATGATGGACCCGGCCATGGGCAGACAGCGCGCCACCCATCATGATAGATGGAACGATGCCCCATCATCTCAAAGTATTGTGTGATGTGTTTACTGGGCGCCTTCGCATCATCGAAAGTATGAGCAAAACTGACGCCTTGAAGAGGAGACTGGGTGACACCTTTGATGGTAGTTGGGGGTTCGATTCCTAACGCATTAAGAACCGTAGGCACCATGTCAATTGCGTGAGCGTACTGTGTTCGTACTTCGCCCTTCGCTTTGATGCCCTTGGGCCAGTGAACAATGAATGGATCGCTCACTCCTCCACGGTAAGTTTCACGCTTCCAGCGGCGGAACGGCGTGTTGCCCGCAAAGGTCCAGCCCCATGCATAATGGTTGTATGTTTCGGGTCCGCCGATCTTATCAATCGCCTTCAAGTTATCCTCGAGCGAATCCGGCACGTTGTTGAAGAAACGGTTCTCGTTGATCGAACCGGTGGGTCCACCTTCTGCGCTCGCCCCGTTGTCCGATAGGACCATGATGAGCGTGTTCTCGAACTCGCCAATTGACTTCAGGAAGTCGAGGAGTCGACCGATGTGGAAGTCGGCGTGGGTGAGGAAGCCTGCGAAGACCTCCATCATGCGAGCATAGAGCTTCTTCTCCTCCGGTTTGAGTCTGTTCCAGTCCTGAACGTCCGGGTCATGGCGTGAAAGTTGAGCGTTCGCGGGAACGATCCCCATCTTCTTCTGGTTTGCGAACACTTTCTCGCGATAAGCGTCCCAGCCGTCATCAAATTTGCCCTTGTACTTGTCCGCCCACTCCTTCGGTACATGATGCGGAGCGTGTGCGGTGCCTGTGCAGAAGTACATGAAGAAGGGTTTGTTCGGAGCTACTTGCTTGGCGGAGACTATGAAGCTAATTGCATTATCCACCAGGTCAGGTGTTAGATGGTAGCCTTCCTCTGGTGTTTTCGGCGGCGTGACACTATGATTGTCGCGTGTAAGCTCCGGATACCACTGGTTCGTGTCACCGCCCAGGAAGCCGTAGTAATGCTCGAAGCCGCGGCCGAGTGGCCAGCGATCATACGGGCCGGCCGCAGATATTTGGTCGGCGGGCGTCATATGCCATTTGCCGAGGGCGTAGGTGTTGTAGCCATACTGCAATAGCATTTCAGGCAGTAACCCGTTCTCGAACGGGATGTTACCGTTGTAACCCGGATAACCTGTGGATCCTTCAGTGATGCATGCCATTCCGTTGGAGTGATGATTGCGTCCAGTTATGATGCAGGTTCGGGTGGGCGAGCATAGCGCCGTCGTGTGCATATTATTATAACGCAGGCCGTTCGCGGCAAGCGCGTCCAAGTTCGGCGTCTGGACGATACCACCAAAACAACCCAGATGCCCAAAACCTGTATCATCAAGAATTATGAACAGCACGTTAGGCGCGCCAGGTTTAGCGCGCAGAGGTGCCGGCCAAGCCGGACTAGATTGATCCCACGTACGTCCGATGACACCGGGGAACGCCGTTCCTGGCTTATACTCAACCATCTTCGACATATACGAACACTGTTAAACGCATCGCGAGCTCTGTAATTAAACATTGAGAAAATTATAATCATAACTAACAAACTCGAAGCGGAGAATGGGTCCCGTACCGGCGAAGAGTGTGCGCGCGCCACGAGAATCATATTTATATTACTAGATAAATGCATATCCTCCGATCTATTTTGCCTGATAAGAAACCGAATATTTTGATTATCTGGGGAGACGATATTGGCTGGTTCAACATTAGCGCTTACAATCACGGCCTCATGGGATATCGTACACCTAACATCGACCGCCTCGCGCATGAAGGGGCGATGTTCACTGACTGGTACGGGCAGCAGAGCTGCACCGCCGGCCGCGCCGCCTTCATCACGGGTCAATCACCAATCCGCACCGGCCTCACGAAGGTTGGATTGCCGGGCGCCGATCTAGGCCTGCGGCCCGAAGATCCCACAATCGTGGAGATGCTTAAACCTCAGGGCTACGTTTGCGGCCAGTTCGGCAAGAACCACTTAGGTGACCGCGACGAATTTCTGCCCACTGTTCACGGCTTCGACGAATTTTTCGGTAACCTCTACCACCTGAACGCCGAACAAGAACCAGAAAATCCTGATTACCCGAAGGAGTCAGAATATCCTGAGTTCAGGAAGAAGTTCGGTCCGCGTGGTGTGCTGCATAGCTGGGCTATGCCGGATGGTACTCAGAAGATCGAGAACACCGGTCCTCTGACCATGAAGCGCATGGAGACCATTGACGAAGAGTTCCTCGACGGCGCAATGAAGTTCATTGATAAGGCTACCAAGGAAGGTAAACCATTCTTCTGCTGGTTCAACTCAACTCGCATGCACATCTTCACTCACCTCAAGCCAGCATCGGTTGGTAAGACTGGTCTTGGCGTCGAAGCGGACGGCATGGTCGAGCATGATGGCATGGTCGGACAATTGCTCGCCAAGATCGATCAATTGGGTATCGCGAATAATACCATCGTTATGTGGTCCACCGACAACGGCGCCGAAGAAATGTCCTGGCCCGACGGAGGTATTACCCCGTTCCGCGGAGAGAAAGACACTAACTGGGAAGGCGGCTGGCGTGTGCCATGCTTCATCCGCTGGCCCGGCGTCATCAAACCTGGCACCGTGTCCAACGAGGTCTTCGCTCATAACGACATGCTGCCTACGCTTGTTGCGGCAGCAGGCGAGCCCAACATCGTTGATAAACTCAAACAGGGTTACAAGGCTGGCAATAAGACCTTCAAAGTCCATCTTGATGGCTACAACCTCATACCATTCTGGAAAGGGGAAGTGAAGGCGAATCCGCGACCAGGATTCCTCTACTGGAGCGACGACGGTGACCTCATGGCGTTGCGCTACGGAAACTGGAAGATACATTTCATGGAAATGCGAGCCCACGGGTTAAACGTCTGGACAGAGCCCTTCGTCCATCTTCGTGTTCCGAAGATCATCAACCTCAGGAGCAACCCGTTTGAGATGGACGCGGAGGATGCAAACTTTTACTTCAACAAATGGTGGATCGATCGCGCATTCCTACTAGTGCCGGCTCAAGCCCTAGTAGGTATGTACCTGAAAACCTTCCAGGAGTTCCCACCACGCCAATCACCCTCAAGCTTCAGCATCGGCGACGCTCTAGCAAGGGCAAAACAAAAGCATGACCTCCTTGCGTCTGCTTCCGGTGGCGGCGTCAAGTAAAGCTCGTTAGCGGTAAGGTGAAGTGAAGGAACGCGCCGAGATCTAGGCGCGTTCTCCAGTTTTCTTTTTCTTTCTGTCTGAACATATTCAGTGTAGAATCCTTAATGCTCTATACGGTTGATGCAAATTGACGTCTTCAAGTATCAAACCTGAGAAGTTGAACATGATCTGAATTCCAGGAGGCACGTTCCTCATGGGTTCTAACGACTTCTATCCCGAGGAGCGACCCGTTCATGAAGTCACCGTCGACGGTTTCTGGATGGACAAATACGAAGTCACAAACGAGGAGTTCGAAAGATTCGTAAATGAAACCCAATACGTTACCGTTGCGGAGAGGCCGCTTAATCCGAAGGATTTTCCAGGAGCCCCCGCTGAAAATCTTGTGCCTGGCGCCATGGTCTTTCGAAAGTCAACTGGTCCCGTTGATCTAAAGAATTACGCGAACTGGTGGGCTTGGACGCCTGGAGCATACTGGCATCGCCCATCTGGCGTTAAGAGTTCTATTGAAGGCTTTGAAAAGCATCCTGTTGTTCATGTCGCATATGAAGATGCGGAGGCTTACGCAAAGTGGGCAGGTAAAGATCTGCCCACCGAAGCCGAGTGGGAATTTGCTGCCCGCGGAGGATTAAACGGAGCGAAATTCACGTGGGGCGATGAAGATGTGCAGACCACGGCACCTAAGGCAAACACTTGGCAAGGAGAATTCCCCTGGCAGAATCTGCTCATAGACAAATATGAAGGCACGTCACCCGTAGGATCCTTTGAACCCAACGGTTACGGACTGTATGACATGGCTGGAAACGTATGGGAATGGACCACCGACTGGTACGTCCCCCATCTCGATGAACGAGCAGAGGGGTTCAAGTCATGTTGCACGCCTGCAAAGAATCCTCGCATAATCCGGCCCGACGCAAGCTACGATCCAGGACAACCACAATTCAGGATACCGCGAAAAGTGGTCAAGGGAGGTTCGCACTTGTGCGCGCCAAATTACTGTTTACGTTACAGGCCCGCCGCGCGACAGCCACAAATGATTGATTCTGGAATGTCGCACCTGGGATTTCGTTGCATCGCCCGTAACCTTCAAGGCAAAGGCTAATTTGCCGTGACTAGGATTATTCAAGAAGTGAATATGATGGACGAGGATACTCGAGTTTACGTGCTTACGGAGTTTACGATCACGCCTGGGAAAATTGAAGAGTTTAAGTCAATTTTCCAGGAACTCCTAGCGGTTGTGAAGGAAAAGGAACCAGAGACGCTCAGATACCTTTGCTACTTCGATAAGGATCAGAGCAAATCGTTTCTCGTAGAGGAGTATCCGAACGCAGGGGCCCTCCGTGCTCACATAACCCATGTGGGAATAATTTTACCAAAGTTGATGAAGATTTCAAAACCTAAGTTCACTGTCCTCGGCAAACCAAACCTTCCAGCCAGAGAAATCCTCTCTGCTTCTGGAGGTCAGATGTTCACCTACTGGAACGGCCTCGCTCGCTAACGTGATTCATGTCATAACGCGGCAATAGTAATGGAACCGGAGTAATGGATTACATAATTTCCTACCTTGTTGAGTAATGAGAAGTGGAGTCGTTGAGCGCGGAAGCAATGAGCAATACCGGTCCACCAAGCTTCCACGTACTAGCTAAACCGACAGGTGCAATTTGCAACTTAGACTGCGCGTACTGCTTCTACTTGGATAAGGAGCAGCTGTATCCGGGCAGCCGTTTTCGCATGGATGATCAACTCCTCGAACAATACGTTAAGCAGCTGATTGAATCCCATCGCACAAATCAAGTGACAGTTGCCTGGCAGGGCGGCGAACCGACCCTGATGGGCCTCGATTTCTTCCGACGCGCGATCGAGTACGAAAACAAGTACAGGCGTCCAGGGATGACGTTCGAGAATACAATCCAAACGAATGGTACGTTGCTCAGTGATCAATGGTGTGAGTTTCTCAAAGCGAACGATTTCTTGGTCGGCATAAGCATTGATGGTCCACGCGGATTGCATGACGCGTTCCGTGTTGATCGGAACGGGAAGCCGACATTCGATAAAGTGATGCACGGGCTTCGCTTGCTGCAGAAACATGGGGTTGAGTACAATATTCTTACCACCGTGAACCGTGTCAATGGGGATCATCCGCTTGAGGTCTACCGTTTCCTGCGCGACGAAGCAGGCACATCATGGGTTCAATTCATTCCAGTAGTTGAACGAATCAACGCAAACGGCCTAACATTAATCCAGGAAGGCACAACGGTCTCCGAGCGGTCTGTTCGCGCTGATCAGTTCGGCCGTTTTCTCATCACAATCTTTGATGAATGGGTGCACAACGACGTCGGGCGAGTATTCGTTCAAACGTTCGAGGCCGCGGTACGCAATTGGGTGGGGTTGCCGTCATCAGGGATGTGCGTTTTTGACAAGACATGTGGCCGTGGCTTAGCATTGGAGCATAATGGGGATATGTATTCCTGCGATCATTTTGTCGAACCCAAGTACCTGTTGGGCAACATCAAGGAACAGCACATGGTCGAGTTGGTTGCTTCGGCCCAGCAGCAGAAATTCGGCCAGGACAAGTTAGATACGTTGCCACGGTACTGCAAGGAGTGCGAAGTCAGGTTTGCCTGCAACGGAGAATGCCCTAAGAACAGGTTCATCCTCACACCCGACGGAGAGCCAGGCTTAAACTACCTCTGCGCAGGGTACAAGGCATTCTTCAACCACGCCGACCACGCCATGAAGATAATGGCTACGCTAATTCGTGACGGCCGCGCCGCAGCCGAAGTCACCAAGATTCTAGCAGCAGAGAACACGATCCTCATGGGCGCGGTGGCGAAACTAGGACGGAACGAACTCTGCCCGTGCGGAAGTGGACGAAAGGTCAAGAAGTGTCACGGCAATCCAACTCAATTGGGACGAAACGGGTTGCTGCCTGAACCGAAAAATGTCAGCCATTAGATGGTTAACTAACTATTGTGACTACGAAGTCTGAACCCTTAGTTGATAATCCCAGTCGAACCAGAACTAAGATGTCTAACTAGTCTGGGTCTAAGTGATGCTGTCCTTTGACTCGAAACTTTTCTTGAGACGTTCGGCCGCGGAATAATTCCAAAGCCGACCTTGCTGAAGTCTGGAATTCTCTATTGTTGCTAGGGCTCCGCTTTCACTCATAATCCAGACATTCCTCAGCCCCACCTTCACAACCCGGTCCTTTCCCTCTCCTGTGATCTCAACGACATCTCCAAGCCGTAGAGTATCTTCACTGAAAACCCCCCCATCAAGAATCGCCCTAGCTCGTTAGTCTTCTGTTCGATTACTGTATCCCACTTCATCCGTTGACCTCTGTAACTTACTCCTCTGTTGAATTGCTGCTTCAACAGCTCAATGAATCTCTCCTTAGCTTCAGGATTGAACCGGAATCTGTAATCGTCAAACTTGAAGTGAAACGCTCCCAAGTCAAGAATCCGTGACTCGAACGCCTGAAGTACTGTGAGGTCAATCAACCAACGAAAGGGTTCCTGCAAATCGTAGACTAGAGCTTGCTTCGTCTGGTAGTCACTAACGTCGTGGAGGAAGCCAACAGCTGGTTCCAGACCCACCGCGTTGATCGCCATCCGGCATTCCTGAGGGAGAATAGATGAAGCGCCGTCACAGGTTCACTAAACGTGAACGCGAATCTCGAATCTACAACCGCATCAAGAAAGCAGGAAAAAGAGGAATTTCAGTTGGACAAATCGCTTCACGCGAACGCCTCTCAAAAAGGCAGATAAACCGTTATCTTCGCCAACTTCACAAAGATCAGGCAAAGCATAAGAGAAAGATCGCAAAGCTCGGCAGGAAATACTATCCTATTCGCCCAATCAAAGTTCCAGCTAGAACAGAACCGGCAACCACAGCCATTTGGAAACCACGTTTACCTGGCGCACAAGCTGAATTGCGCGCATACGTCAACTACGCGTCATCTCAACCCTCAAGGAGCATCGATATTGATTGTGTCATCATAGTGCCGAACGATAATTCTGCAATTCTGAGTGGCAGTGAACAAATCAAAGAGATTGTTGAAGCGCGACTTGGCACGCAGATAGCATCAATGCTGAAATTCGGAATTTCAGAAGCCACAGCGAACAGCACGAATCATTTCCTCTATCGACGTCGTGGAGGCAGCTGGGTTGCATTCTAGCGACATTGAACTCGACCGCCTTCAGAAGGAAAGCATTCTCAGCAAACTCAATGGCGTCTTTTTCAAGGGCGGTCCCTATCTTCACTGCTTGAAACTTTCCCTCTGCTCCTCGTGCGTATCCAAATACCCAGTCCTCGACACCCTGAGCGATCATCTCTCTGAGAACGTCGATTGAAGGAATCATTGGAAGGTAAATGTAACTCAAGAAGGCGTCTCTGAGTTCCTTCGTTGAGATACTCAATTCACTTTCTTTCCAAACCGGCAACTCTTTGCTCAGGAGCCTACTCGGACCAATCTTTGGTGCAAGCCGCTCCCTATAGGCTGTGATTGAGTCGCAGGAGAGTATAGAAGAATTCAAGCACTAGTTCGGACATATTCATACGACAAGTGTTAACTGATGGCGGACGAGGAGAAATTACAGAAAGAACTGGACAGCAAGAATGGGATTCTTCGGCTTAGACCGAATCTTGTTCCGCAGGCTTATCCTGGTTTGAATCGTATAGGCGTAAGGAACTCACGGGCGGGGAAGCTGGGTTATGCTTCTGAAAGATGGATCGCCTGCTGCGTCGGGAGACTTCGTAGACTTCCGAGTGAACCGAAAGCCCCGAACGCTGGCCTCAGTATCATTACCTTAGAGACATCGCACCACAGCATGCTGTTGAGTGATGCTTTCGACCTTTTCCCCACTCGCATGCTGGGTGAGAACTTCGCTAAAGCAAATCAAAACACGCTAGGATTCATGCTGGGAATCCTTGACGTGGGCTATCCAATCTTTTCACACATCCATCCGTCAAGGGATGAGTCATACTACTTCTTGCAACACCCGGAAGCTTCTGGGCCGCTCCCCTACTCGCACTTGGGATTGCACCCTGGAACTACTTCGTCAGATGTGCTTGACTGTCTCAAGCGTTGGAGGGACGACAAAGCACTGGATCTGTCTCCCGCTTATCGTCTGAACACAGGAGAGGGATTCTATACACGAGCTGGGGTACCGCACGCACCAGGAACAGCCCTCACGCTGGAACTGGGA
The DNA here is from genome assembly GCA_050012795.1 of Bathyarchaeia archaeon. GTDB lineage: Archaea > Thermoproteota > Bathyarchaeia > 40CM-2-53-6 > 40CM-2-53-6 > FEN-987. Next base: position 18,263 of record JBEKGM010000044.1, read on the forward strand.
GAGGCCTCCGACGAATATCACATTCTACAAGCGGAGTATATGGGTAAACTGTTCTCGAAGCGAAACTTTCTCATCAAAGATTTGCCGAACGAGGAGGCGGTCGTGAAGCTCATAAACTTCGAAGCCTCAACAGGCCCACACTACTACCAGAAGTATCACCTGCTACCGGAACCGGTCAGCAGGAAACCGGAAGGAGATTGTTCTGAGAGATGGATCTACAGTCCCCGTACCACGAGAAAATATTCCGGTAAGGAGCTCAGAGTCAAACCGGGAACAACGGTCACGTGCCACGAGGAAGGTGCTCATCCAGTCTTGATCTGGCAAGGTAGAGGTGTGATCGTGCAGACGCAAGTTCGCGCCCAACTAGGTCAGGACGAAGTGTTCGTGACGAAGGAAACCGCTGAAGTCGGATATACCGTCAAAAACACAGGCAGTTCTTGGCTGGTAGCATACAAGGCATTCGGACCAAACGTATACTCACAAACCTGACCTCTCACCAACACGACTTCAGAATTGTCGCAAGCCTGTGATCCTGAATTAACTCTGGTGATTTTGCGCAACAGACGTTGAAGCGATACGTTCCATGCTATTCGGGTGGGACCACTCTGAAGGCCAAGTCGATGTCTAGCCCACGTCGTTTATGGTAGCCTTTTGATGCGAAGTAGATGACGATCCCCGCAACGTACATGACAGCTATGACCCCGATTGACATCCCGTTTATTGGTCCACTTAGGGCTGGGCTTGTTGCTGCGAGATACGTTATGTAAGTAAATATCGCGGCTTCAAGCACTCCAAGTATCGTTATTATTGGCACTCCCGCGATTCTCTTCTTGACGATGGACGGGGATTGGTCGAATATTGGACGCGCTTTCTTGCTGTATGGGAAGACTGCTGCGGCGACTCCTACAAATATGAACGAAGAGACTGCGGCGAGAGTAATGTTGAACGCGACGCCTACTACGGTTGTGTAGAGTGCGAGTGCTGCCGATGCGGAGGCGATTATCGCTACGACTAGAATGGCTTTCATTGGGGCATGGTATCTGTCGTTAATGTCCGCCATGGAAGTTGGGATGAGCCTATCGAAACTCCAAGCGAAGATGGACCGGGTTGTGATTACGTAGAAAGCGGGTAAGAGGATTAGACTCCACATGAAGAAACTGAAACCGAGAAAGAATATGACGGCAGGGTTGTTTGTCAATATGCTTGACAGGTACTGGATGTACGCTCCGACTGGCAGCGGGTAGGTCGTGCAACCACAGTTGCTGACGTACGCTATGGCTTTGGAGAACTGCTCTCCTGCCACATTATAAAAGAGCACAGCTGTAGCCCAGAGGATGACGCCAGAGATTGCGATAGCAACTACAGTTCCGTATAACATCGATCGCTGAGGCCTTCTCGCCTCACCGGCTGCAATGACTGGCCAGACCGTTGCAAGACTCAGAAGAATGAAAGGTAATGCGAGCAGGGTCTGCGACAAATCGAATCCCTGTGGAGCCCAACCAGAACTCTTTGCCTGATTGATTATGCCCTGGTACGATGTGTTGTATGAAGAAGCGTACTGGTTGAAGGCGGTTTGAAAGCTCTGGTTGCTGTTGACCCCAAGCACTGCGAGCAACACTACTATTCCTGCCATCGCAATGACGAACATTATCAACTGAGCTTTAGCGTATGTTCTCATACCCATGACGTTAATCAGTGCGCTAACCCAGATCGCGATTAATGCGATCACCAACCCGCCGTTAACGCTGGAAGCAGCCGAAGACCAAGATAACAGAGTAGCGTTGTTGTAAAAGTTGCCTAGAGTGGCGAAGAAGACCGCGAGAAAACTTCCTCCAATAGTTGCGGCGTAAAATCCTAATGCTGTAACGTTTACGAAAGTATAGATCCAGTTGGGAAGAAATCCCCAGAGTGGATGTACGATTCTACTCCCATACACGTAGTCCCCCCCGGTCCTGGGCATTGAAATTGAGAGCAACCAATAGACCGCTCCAAAGATCAAGCTTATTGGAATCGCCCCGAGGACAGCCAACGGCACATTTGCGCCCGGATAAAGATATGCGATGTAAAGATAGAACAAGGTCATGTTTACGCCAGGTGTAATTCCTACGATCCCTAAGATGAAAACATCGAATGGAGATAACGCTCTAATGAGCCCGGTGGCGTCCCTTACAAAAACCTTTGCGGAAACCATTGGTGTCCATTCCTTATGGGCTTTGATTCGCTTAAAATTGTTTCACATATAGAGTAGTTACCCACGCAGCGCGCAACTTGTGGAGCCCAGAAATGTCTCGCAACATGTCGTCACTCAGTCCTAAGCCTAATCCAATCAGTCGCTTCCGAAATCTGCAATTTGAACTCTGTTTCCTCTAGTCCTTGCTGTGGGGATGACGATTGTCTACTCGGGCATCAAAATGTCCTGAATTTCATTCTGCCGAAATGGCGGCCATAGGGTCTCACCCCCGTTCAAAATATGCGGAAAGGCTCGGACCCAAGGCGACTGTAGTCACGATTATGGTGGACTCCGGACTCCGTTACCTAAGCACCGACATGTATCGGGAATAATTGTGTGTGGTACTCTTGGTACGAGCACCTGAATTTGATCCATCGTTTTTGGTGGTGGGTATGCTGGTGCGCACACACACGATGCCCATTCAATCAGTGCTTTACTATCCTAACGAGAACATGATCTCCAGCTTCCAGTCCGCCCTTAAATTGATCAACGTCTTTGATTATGCCAATATCATATACAACAAAAATCAGGTTACCGTACTTGGTTCTGTATGCAAGAATGTCGTCGTTAATCTCTGCAATAATCTCCTTTTCGCGTTCTTTTCGGTTACACAGTTTTGCTTCGACAACAGTATTTACCCGATTGAAAACAAAATCGGGAACGTATGTCTTGGAGGAATAGAGAATGTTTTCTTTCTCTCTTGAGAACTCCAGACCTGCTCCGATAAAGAGGTTTTCCAAAGCGTCCTGAATCTCAGCCTCATTCTTTGGAGTTGACCGTACAACCTTTCTCAGACTATTGTCAACCAATGAAAGAATATTCACGATCTCATTTGATTCCTTGACTTTGTCACCTGCAAAAACGTTGTCTATTCCCTTCTGATTGATCTGGTCAATAGCTGACTGCAGAATTCCTCGCGCTGATTCCAGATCTGATAGGAATGCAGCGTGCATTTTCTCGTCAATTATTTTGTTAATATCCTCGTCATATGGATCGGCCACGAAACCTCCAGAGGCCCTAAACTTGAGAGAAGCAAATGTCGTATAGACGACCGAATCTTCACCAAAAACATCCTTCAACAAAAGCAGAGTATTAGTCCGCCATCTCACATGCTCAGCTGAAAGCCGATCTGTCTTTTCTACGATGCCAATTTCCTGCAATGCTCCATTGAGTGCTCGGGATTCTCAGACGCTCTTTTATTGTAGGCCGAGGCTTATCCGATCTGTTCTCGACACGGACACTGACTTGACCATGGTTGAGAAGATATTGGTTGCTGTTGATGGTTCCGAGACGATGGAACGGACGGTTAGATTCGCATGTGACCTCGTTAAGGTGATGGGGGGATCCTTAACTTTGATTCATGTTGTGGACGTGCCAGTTATGATTCAACCCAATCTGATGTTTGATTCTACCCCTCTGATACAGGATGGAGAAATGATCCTACGGACTGCTCAGAAACAGGTTGAACAGAATGGGTTGAAGGCAGATATAATTTTGAAGCAGGAAGGCGGAAATGCTGGTCACAGGATCGTGGCAGTTGCAGAAGAGCAAGGGTTCACGCTTATCGTGATGCATACCCGAGGAAAGGCGTCTGGAATATTGGTTGGAAGCGTCTGTCATACGGTCGCCCATAACGCTTCTTGTTCGGTATTGATTCTTAGACCGTAGCAGGAAGATATGTTCCGATGAACAAAATGTTTCAGAGAATTCTTGTTCCAGTTGACGGCTCGCGCTATATGTCTGGCGTCGTGGCGCACGCCATAGCGATAGCAAAGAAAACGGACTCCTCATTGACCTTCTTATATGTGGTAAACGTGGAGCCCGCTACCACATTAGAACTAGAGAAGCAGAAGGAGAACAGCACGAGGATACCGGAAGAGTGTAGGCGAAAAGCTGCTGCTGAAGACGTCTCCGCTTCGTCGCGAATAGAAGTTGGTTCCCCTGCAGAGACTATAGTTGAGATAGCTGTCCGTGAAAAATTCGACCTCATCATTATCGGGTCGCGAGGCTACAGTCGCTTGAAGACGCTATTCCTAGGAAGTGTCGCTGACGAGGTCATGGAACAAGCCTCCTGCCCCGTGTTGCTCATCAAGTGACAGACCTTAGATAATTCTGAGGCAGGCTAAATAAGAAACTTCAGGCCAATAGGAAGCGAGCATTCTGAGGCGCGTAACGAAGATTCAGAACTCAAATTGTCCGGAACAGTGGTGCTAAACGCAGTACAAATGGGTAGTTCTGACGGTAACTACCGTCGGTGTGCTAATGGATGGAATTGACTCACGCATAGTTATCATTGGACTGCCGGTAGTCGCTGCGGCTTTGCACGCGGATGTGGAGCAGGCCATCTGGTTCACGCAATCTTACGTGCTCGTCGGGGTTATTGTCATGCTTCTAATAGGCAGAGCTACTGACATCGTGGGAAGGGTAAGAATTTACACGACGGGTTTTATAATCTTCACAATCGGTTCAGCCCTTGCCAGTCTTTCTCAGAATCCGAATCAGTTCATTTTATTCAGAGGGGTGCAGGGATTAGGAGTCACAATGCTCTTCGTAAATAGCGTCGCGATGATTGTTGATTCCACTCCAAAAAAGGATCTTGGCCTTTCCCTCGGCATCAACCAGATTGCTTTCAGGTTCGGAGCAATGGCCGGGCTAACGTTGAGTGGCCTGATTCTTTCATTTTTCGATTGGAGAGCGCTTTTCTACATAAACATCCCAATTGGAATCTTCGGAACGTTCTGGGCACATCACCGACTCAAGGAAATTGCTAAGGTCGAAAGGAAGTCTCCCATGGATTGGGTGGGCTTTGCGTCCTTTTCGCTTTCAATCACGAGCTTTCTGCTCGCACTCACCTACGATGCTTATGGACTGTCTGAGAAGGCAGTTGTTTACGTGCTTCTTATCGTCAGCATTGCAACCTTTTCGATCTTCATTCTCCAAGAACGACGCCAAGCGCACCCGCTGCTTGACATGAGTCTGCTGAGGATTCGGGAATTTACTGGAGGAGTAATTGCACAGTTGCTCAACGCAATAGCGTGGGGAGCCTTCCTTCTCTTGCTCAGTCTGTATTTTGAACTCATTCTGGACATGAGTCCTCTAGCTGCCGGAATCTCTATTGTGCCATTCGACATAACGTTTCTTTTATTCGGAGCAATAAGTGGTAGGTTATCTGATCGGTTCGGACATTTACCGTTCACCACATCCGGACTTGCTCTTTCGAGCATTGCTTTTTTCAGTTTCTCAACATTGACAATCGCTACGCCTGTTTCAACCGTGATTGCACATATGATGCTTGTTGGAGCGGGCATGGGGTTGTTCGTTTCTCCAAACATAAGTTCGATCATGAGTTCCGTACCCGAAAGACGCAGAGGAATCGCCTCCGCGCTTAGAGCAACGTTCTTTCAAGTTGGTTATGTGATTAGCCTCAATGCTGCTGTGTTGATAATGACGCTCGTGGTCCCCTATCAAACGATAACGTTCGTGATCTCCGCGATCAATCCCGTCATGATAACGGCTGCGGACAAACTTCTCTTCATGAAAGGACTCAACACGGCATATTTCTGGCTTGCAATCGTCAACATGGCTGCGATTCCGCCCTCGGTGCTCAGAGGAGGCTCTAAGTATAAACCAAAAATCCGTCTGCTTAGTCAAATCAGAAACTGGAAACTAATTAGACCCACTCGACATCTGGTATGACCCTGGAACGAAGTGTTGCATAGACCGCCGAGCAAGTCAGTTTAAGCAACCTGAATTAGAGATTATTAACTGAATGATTGTACGTCTCTTGTATTATCGTTATCCACTTGTTCTCTCCCCAGCTTTTGATTCTTGCAACTTCGGTTGGTCGCATCGTTGTCACTAGGATTTTGTCAGTCGTTAGAAAAGTGTGTGTGGTATGACTGGTGCGGGCAACCAAATTTGAACCGTGGTTAGCCTTCAATTTTCTGGGGGGGGGGGGTGCGCACCATTAGACCCACACACACTTTTCAACGCCGCTTGCCTCGCTCGGAGAAAGCCAGACGTTTCTTCATGGTGTGATCCGTTTGGTTTGCGGTGTTCCAGTACTGGACGCGTGAATCCAGAGGCACTCAGTCCTGAACTCTCACCTGGATTTCACTGGAAACGGGTATATTGACTCAATCTAATTGACGATAGTAGTGGCAATACCGTGACTCTAGAAAGAATTAGTCGATTCCAAGATTTGATGAAGTCGGATCACATAGACGCATCAATGATAAAGACCGTCTCATCGTTCACGTACTTCACGGATGTACAGTGGCTAAGACCCGGATTGATCATCCCAGCAGAAGGCGACCCAGTCGCGTTTATCCCCAAACATGAAGTGGACGATTTCATTGAAAGCAGCTGCATCAAACACGTTGTACCCTACATGGGTGTCGACGAGTTGATGAGAGGCGTAAGCAGCACAATAAGAAACAATGGGTACAGAAAAGTAGGTTTTGACATGAGCGTTGAAAGAGACGCCTACGAACTCTTCTTCAACATGTTCAAAAACCTCAACCCCAAAACGGAGATAGTCGACGTCCACTCATTGATAATGCAGCTCCGCATGATCAAAGACACAACGGAAATAGAGAGTATTAGGCATGCAGCCCGCGCCACCGACAATGCCATGGAGACAGCATTCAACGCGATCAAAGTCGGAGCAAGCGAGCTTGACATAGCCGCCGAAGCCACCTATACCATGATGAAGAACGGCTCGGAGCATCCTCATGCCTACGTGAACACGGG
>JBEKGM010000045.1:0-24421 GCA_050012795.1 Bathyarchaeia archaeon
CGACCGTTGAGTTGGGGCTTAGTTAACGTAGTGGGCGCACAAGGCGGAGCAGGCTGGAACTTCTACACCTACGACGGTGTATACCAAGCCTACTTACCACCAGGCACATACCAGTTCACCATAAGCAGTCCAGGCTTAGCATCACAGTCCTGGTCCGTCGCCGTTTCATCAGGTATGAACGGTGGAGGACAGAACCTGTACCTAGAGCAGTCGAACATTCCAGTACCAGAATTCAGCGGAATCGCAGTAGTAGCAGTATCAGCACTAGCAGCATCACTATACGTACTACGACGCAGACGCAACTAGGACAGCGTGGGACGCTGCCCGAAAGCGAAAGCGCTCGTAGAACCCCCTTCTTTTTCTTTTTCCTTAAAACTAGAAACCGCACTTTCTGTTCATTCACGGAATCAAAACAGCATTTCCACCGCGCCTTCACGATTTAGAACAGCATAGCCGTTAGACCCGCAGGCCAGGTTAAGGAAACAGCGATTCGCATTTAGGTCCATGTAGTCCCAGAATCCGCAATTGGACCGCAGTTGAACCTCATTTCATGTCGAAGAATTCGAGGCTTTTCAAAATCTTCATCAATTGCTTCTAATTCCGTAGCGTGAAACTTATTTTAGACCAAAACACTACTTCACGCATCTTGGTAACCTCTAAGCATCTGCTCAACCTGCTTCTCGCCTGCTCGATTCTAATTTTGTTAACCGTTCCTCTACTAGCGAACGGTCAGACGGTAACGGAGACTAGTACGGAACACTTCACCTCTAATACAGTAGCGACCGTCTACTCAACGGTCGAGGCTACAACCACCAGCACACTGCCGGTTCACTATGAATCAACGCCATTCGACTACCACTACCAGACCGGCCTCTTCTCGCTTAACCAGGTGGATACGGTACCGACGGATTTTGCATTGGTGGACCGGCCCTGTATTTACTACGACTATTTCGTTTTCAACGCCACGGCTGGGCATGAAATCCACGCACACTACGAACTAACCCAAGAAGGGCCGAACATACAATTTTTCATTCTCAGTACTTCTCAACTGAAGAATTTTGGATATTGCGGTTATGGGAATTGGAGTTGGTATGTGCACGCGTTCGCGTCGTCCTATGACTTGGATTGGGTTGTGCCCAAGTCCGACCGGTATGCTTTCTTATTCCTTTCAGGAGGGTACTACGGCGGTTTCATCAGCATAACGGCGGAAGATTACAGTATAACCGTTCAGAGCTCAACGGAGACCTTAATGACAACCGCAACCTACACGCTTCAGAGCAACCAAATAGCATTATCAACCCTAACTAGCTCGAGTTCCGAACCACCACCCTCAGCAGACTACTACGCAGCGCTCATCCTAATCGTCATCCTAGCAGTCACTCTCGGCTACATCATGTTAAGAGTGAAACGCCGTCGATGATGCCGCACCACTACCACACTAACGACTAACAACCACAAACAGCAGAGCCCACTAACCGTTCACTCGTTCTTCAGCGAGGGAGCACCATCAGACCACAAACCTATGAGAAATTTGTTATCTCCAGGACCAGAATGATCCATTAGTCGCACGCCCTAATCATGTGGCCAACGCCTGCAGTATTTTTTCGAGTTCTCTACCTGATCGTCAAGTGATTGGATGACGAAATCGTACTAAACGGTCAGAATTATTCTCCTGTAAATCCCGGATGGGTTCGTACTGGTTTAGGACTGTTATAATTAGATAGGAAAGGACATTTATAGTAAACCTAGGCTGACTTTGCTTCGTGAATCCATTGACTTCCGACCGCGTTGAAGTTTTCGCTCGAACCTCATCGGGGCTAGTTCGTGAGATAGCTGTAAAGGAAGCTTTGGTTTGGAATCTTAACACGATGGGTGTACTCCTAGTCTTAGTCTACACCACTTGGGCAGCAGGGTTGTTCCCCGGTGTCGATTTGCCGACAACGGTGCTTATTGCTGTTCCTTTGTCGATTCCAATTGCTTTTCTGTACGCCTTCTTTTCTGCCGCGATGCCGCGTACTGGGGGAGACTACGTATGGGTTAGCCGCGTCATTCACCCTGCCGTCGGATTCATGAGTTCATTGCTTGCAATGATGGCTTTGGTTGCGCTGATTGCGTCAGTACCCGCGTGGGCTTTGCAGTATGGCATCGCATCAATCTTCAGTGGACTTGGGATAATATACAATGACCCGAGCTTCTCGAATATGGCTAGTTGGGTATCCTCGCCAGTTGTTGTGCAGGTTTTTGGGCTCGTCTACTTCATTTTGATAGGTATCGTTATGATTAAAGGCGCTAAGACGACTGCTCGGCTAATGATGGTGACGTTTGTTGCAATATTAGTTGCAACGATTGCGTACGTTGCAACAGTGGGGCTAACTGGGCCGACCGTTTTCCAGCAAAGATTTGACGCTATAAGCGGCACCACAGTGGCGACTATTGTGAACAGTGCTGTTGCGGCAGGTTATGTCACTCAGGTCACGGTTAGCGCGACTTTGCTTGGCGGAATCTACACGTTCATGAACCTTTGGGGATTCTATGCAAGTTCCTACTTTGCAGGAGAAGTGAAAGATGTCCAGAAGACTCAACTCATCTCGATTGTTGGAGCGGCGTTAGTGTTCGGAGTAGTTCTGTATGCGGTTTACGCGGTTACGAATTACGGTTTTGGCAGAGAATTCATTGGCGCCGCTGCGTACCTTTTTACGATTGGCAGTAGTGCCTACAACCTACCCTTCATAGGCCCGTACCCACAATATTTCCTGCCCTACATGACTACGAATCCGGTCCCTATTGTGCTGGTGGGACTTGGCTACGCGTTCACAATCCTAGCCGCCGGAGTGTCCGGCATGTGGATAATAACACGCAACATGTTCGCTTGGTCCTTCGATAGAGTCGTTCCATCTAAGTTATCTGCGTTGGACAGCCGTTATCATGCCCCCTACGTAGTGATCGCAATTGTCATTGTACTTTCAATGATTGGACAGATGATTTGGCTCTACACATCTTTCATGAACTACATGGCCTACGCTATTACTGGAATGTACTTGGCAAGCGGGATTGCTGGATTTGCAGGAATCCTCTTTCCTTACAGAAGAAAGGAGATCTTCGAAGCTGCACCGAAGATGGTTAGGGCGAAAGTTGCAGGAATACCCATTATTTCACTTCTGGGACTAGTAACGCTCCTAGTTTCAGCTGGCGTAGCATATGCTACTCTGAGTCCGGCATTCGTGGGTACGCTGAACCCGGCTTACCTTGCAGTAATCTTAGGAACATACGTTGCCGCCCTCCTAATCTACGGACTATCAACGATCTACCACAGGAAGCGGATACCAATCCAACTTACGTTCAAGGAGATCCCGCCAGAATAAATTTGGCAAGCCGTTCGTTCTGAAATAGGAGTGGGTGACTCTCGTCCAAGTTCCGTGTCTTCTTTACAACGGACGTTCACGGATCGGAAAAATGCTTCATAAAGTTCGTTAATGCGGGCAAGTTCTACGACGCGAACGTCATGATTCTAGGCGGGGACATTACGGGAAAGCTACTCATCCCGATCGTTGAGAGGGACGGGAAATATTTCTGTACGCTAATGAACTCCCAAGAAGAGGCCAACTCTAAAGAAGAATTAAGCGCTTTGGAGAAGAGAATCAGGAACATGGGTTACTACACCTATGTCACCACGAACGCGGAAATTGAGCGACTAAGAAGCGACCGTCAGGCTCTAGACGAACTGTTGACGAAGCTCATGTGCGAGAGCATCGAGAAGTGGATAAGAATCGCGGAAGAAAGACTCCGCGAAACCGGAATCAAATGCTTCATCTCCCCAGGAAACGATGATAGGTTTGAGATTGATCATGTCCTATCCAACTCGGACTACGTGATCAACCCTGAGAGCAAAGCGGTTCAACTTGATTCATCGCATGAGATGATAACCCTAGGGTATACTAATATGACTCCATGGAAATGCCCCCGAGACGTACCGGAGAGTGAGTTACGGTCGAAGATTGAGGATCTAACCTGTCAAGTCAAGAATTTCAAGACAAGCATTTTCTGTTTTCACTGCCCGCCCTTCGATTCCGTGATTGACCTAGCTCCTGAGATCGACGAGAACCTGAAACCAGTTCTGGCTCCAGGAGGTGGACCTAGAATGATGCCCACAGGCAGCCCGTCAGTTCGAGCTGCTTTAGAAAAGTTCCAGCCACTGCTAGGTCTGCATGGCCACATACACGAATCACGCGGAAATATCAAGATAGGCCGAACGTTATGCCTGAATCCCGGAAGCGAGTACACCGAAGGCATACTTCGTGGAGCGCTGATTGACATTGACGACGATAAAGTAACAGACTTTCTCCTCACCGCAGGATAGCAACGGATCGTGACCACACACATGACCATTAACTCCCACCAACCGACGGCCCCCTACCTCACGGTCGGCCTATCAACAGTCGTATACGGAGTAAGCGAACGATCACAAATCAAACAAAACCTAGTGATGATTGAAGACGCTATACACGCAGCAGTAGGCACAACAAACATTAACATGCCACTCAAAATCATCGCACTTGCAGAGGGCGCACTAACCGGATTTACTGACGAAGTATTCAATGTACCACACGTTACGGCAGCACGAGAAATCTTCATCGAAATCCCCGGAGAGGAAACCGACTATCTTGGAAGGCTTGCTGAACTCTACGGACTTTACATCATCGGTCAATGCAAAGCCCGTTGGCCCGAAGTCATTGAAGACAGATACTTCAATACACTGTTCATCATCAACCCCAAAGGCAAAATCGTGCACAAAGCAGCAAAGAATCACCTGTGGTGTCGAGAGCGCTCCTGCACACCTCATGACGTTTATGATCGCTGGGTCGAATTGTTCGGAGACGGGATTGGCGCTTTCTATCCCGTTCTAAAGACAAGCGATATTGGAAATATTGGAACGATCTGCTGCAGCGATGGTGAATACCCCGAAGCCGTTCGAGCGTTAGCCTTCAATGGAGCCGAAGTAGTGTACCGCCCAAGCGAGGCCGTACCCATGACCGGGAACAGGTACCCAGGCGGTGGTACCTGGATGATACAGAACCAAGGACATGCACAATTCAACTCAGTGTACATGCTCTGCCCTAACACTGGACCAGTTTACGTTCATCCTAAAATGAAACACCCAATCGATGTAGCTGGCGGAAACTCGCACATAGTCGACTACTTAGGAAACGTAATATCTTATTCACCATCAGGAGCCAACACAATCGTCGCAGCCATCATCGATATCGAAGCACTACGCCAATTCAGGGTGATGAACCTGAATAGCAACTGGCTAAAAGATCTAAGAACGGAGATCTTCAAGAAGATGTATGACGAACCCATTCATCCAAAGAATCTGTGGCTACGTCAAGAACCATGGGGCCACGAACAGGTTGACACAGTATACAGGAAGAACATTAAGCGACTAATAGAGAGAGGAACCTACATGACACCGGGCAATGAATTTCGCGGAGCACACTTTCAACCATCCTCAACGTCGCCTGAGGATTTAAAATGGGAAAATATCAAGAAATTATGGAAAGGTTGGCCTCCCAAGGACGACGCTGACCAGGCGACCTGACAACCTGACAATGCCCGTTACGGCGGACACTAGAAAACCAGTCTTATGTTATGCGACGACAACCAGATGAACCGAATAGAGGTGAACGAAGGAAGATTTTAATAGTTAACGCCTACGGCCGCCGTGTTCAGTGATGTTTACCCTGTACGTGAACTTGATCAGTTCAGCTTGCGGCGGAGTGAGAGTGTGAGTGACCAGCGACAGAGCTTGAGTTGCGATGATGCGCGAGATAACTCTAAGGTCTGGGCTCTGAGCGGCTTGTCATTCGACGAGGCAGATGACGTCTTACAGGGATTGACGGATGGTAGAACTCTAAAGCCTGAAGAGGCAGTGAGATTGATCTCCTGCACTGGAGAAACTGCCCGATCGCTAAGGTCAGTTGCTGCAGCAATTCGAGTTAGGGGAAAGGGCAGAACCATAACCTACTCAAGAAAGGTATTCATTCCGTTAACTAACTTATGCCGCGACGATTGCGGATACTGCACGTTCAAAAAAGACCCATGGGAAAAGGACGCCAAGACGATGACTCCGGAAGAGGTTCTCTCCATCGCTGAAGCAGGCCGACGATCCGGCTGCGCGGAAGCGCTTTTTACTCTAGGCGAAAGGCCGGAACAAAGATTTGCACAGGCACGTGTTTTTCTCCAAAATCTAGGATACGCAACTACCTTAGAGTACCTGAGGTCTGTGAGCGAATTGGTGGTCAAGAATACGGGGCTTCTTCCACACGCCAACCCGGGAACGATGACTAAGAAGGAAATGAGCTCACTGCGAGACGTGAACGTCAGCATGGGCCTGATGCTGGAGAACGTTAGCGAACGCCTCTGCATGAGCAACGGCCCGCACGCACATGCGCCTAGCAAGCATCCCAAACTGAGACTTGCAACTATCAAGAATGCTGGAGAGTTGAAGATCGCGTTCACAACGGGATTGCTGATTGGGATAGGAGAGACGTCAGAGGAAATAGTTGACTCGCTATATGCCATTAAGAAGCTCAATGATGAGTACGGTCACATTCAGGAAGTTATAATTCAAAACTTCAAACCCAAACCAGATACGCCAATGAAGGAGAACCCTGAACCATCACACGAATTCATGCAAAATGTAGTCGCAGTGTCACGCTTGGTGTTCGGAGGGGAGATGAATCTCCAAGTGCCGCCCAACCTATCCTCAACCTCATACCCTGACTTCATCTCATGCGGAATCAACGACTGGGGAGGAATCTCACCCGTCACAAAAGATCATGTTAACCCCGAAGCGCCCTGGCCCCAGATACTAGCGGTGAACGAAGCATGCGAAAAACTCGGATTCAAATTGAAACCAAGGTTACCAATCTACCCAGAATTCATTCTCAAGAAGAATGGTTTCGTTCCGGAACCGATTAGGGACCTTATAGGCTCAAAAATTGACGAGGCGGGCTACCTCTCATGGAGTGATCAACGTAATTGACAACAACTAGGACATTCAACCACGCGGACCCAACCAGCCCGAACCTCGATCGGTTAATGCGCTCGGCAGATGCGGAGATAGCCACCATACTGGACAGATCACTAAGCGGCCATGACCCTTCAGTTGAGGACGCCGTCAAACTATTCGATTGCAATGGCCTCGAAATGAACCTGCTAGTCCTTGTTGCGGACGAGCTTAGGCGAAGAACAGTAGGAGACGTTGTCACATACGTTGTGAACAGGAACATCAACTTCACAAACGTCTGCATAAAGCGATGCGGATTCTGCGCATTCAGTAGAGGCCACAGAGAGGAAGAAGGCTACTACCTCCCAATCGAGGAAGTTACGCGCCGGGCAAAAGAAGCATACGAACTCGGCGCGACGGAAGTATGCATCCAAGCAGGATTACCGCCAAAAATGGAAGGAGACCTGTACATCAAAATATGCCGCGCCATCAAAGAAGAAGTTCCGAAGATACACATCCACGGATTCTCACCCGAGGAAGTCGCCTACGGAGCCATCCGATCAAAAGCCTCAATCCGCGATTACCTGAAACAACTAAAAGAAGCAGGAGTTGGCAGCCTCCCCGGAACATCAGCCGAAATCCTAGACGACGAAGTTCGCGACAAAATCTCACCCGGAAGAATATCGACGAGACAATGGATAGAAGTGATCATCACCGCCCACCAGCTAGGCATCCCAACAACATCCACAATCATGTACGGCCACATCGAGACCTCCCTTCACAAAGCTAAACATCTAGCACTCCTCCGAGACATTCAGAAGCAGACGCATGGCATAACTGAATTCGTACCCTTGAGTTTCATGTACTGGGAAGCACCAATGCACAAGAAGAATTTAGTTAAAGGCACGAGGAAAGGAGCAAGCGGCGTCGACGTCGTGAAAATGTACGCGGTTTCAAGATTAATGCTGAACAATCACATAAAGAACATACAAGTCTCATGGGTCAAGGAGAGCCCCAAGTTCTCCCAGTATTGCCTAAACGCAGGCGCCAACGATTTCGGAGGCACGCTCATTAACGAAAGCATCTCGACATCGGCGGGAGCAAGCCACGGACAACTTGTACGACCGTCCGAATTCAGAAACATGATCCGAGAGATAGGGCGAACACCCGCAGAGAGGAACACCACATACAGAATCCTGAAAAAATTCGACGCTGGAAGAGAGGAAGAACAGCACCCCTTAGACGTGGCAGATTACAGCGAAGAAAAGTTCGGCTCCTACCAGAACCTCATAAAACTCGACGCCTACAGGTACAAAGACTTCAAAGAAATCAGACCAACAGCACCTAGCCAAAGATGATTGACAATCGTGCACCGTGGTGGTAGAGCGAGTGACTTCCAAAAAGGTCCAACTGACACTAATTCAGATAGACAATTACGGTCCATGGACACACACGCTAGGCGATGATCGAGAACATCAACTGCAAATCCTCCAATCCGATCTATACTCAGAACTCGAAGACAACTTCGCAGCAAAAAGCGGCCTCGTATTCTTCAACAGGTTTGACGAGATGTTAGCTGTAACAAACGGCATAACGAAAGAGGAGCATCTTGAAATTCAGGAACAAGTACGGGACAAGTTCCCAATTAGCGTAAGCATGGGGGTCGGAGTAGCTGAGACCCCCTTTGAAGCCCAAGCGAAAGCTTCCAAACTTCTTCAAAACGCTGGAAGCGCACAATCGAGCGCTAGGAAAAACGTCCTGGCTTGCGAGAGGACATTAAGCCTCAACGAAGCGTCCGCCCAAATCATCCATGTTGATGTCGACGGCATAACTCGAAAGATGACGGATCAAGCCTCAGCGTTTGAAACATCCTTGAAAATCATGTCCATATACACGGATTTAATGAGGCTCTTCAAACAATACGGAGCATTACTCTTCTACGTTGGCGGAGACAACTTCATGGGTCTGGCCAACGGAGTAAGCGTAGACCTGATTAGCACTCTCCTCCAGGGCTACATGTCTGAGAATCTTCAACTGAAATGCGGAGTAGGGATAGCAAGTACCGGAAGGAAAGGAGCAGAACTCGCAACTATGAATCTAGAGCTAATCCGCAACCACAGAAGCAACTTCATCCTAAGTACATCCGCATGAGATTGAAAGGATGCCATCAAATATGGCGTTATTAGAGTGAATTCCAACCCCTCGAGAACGTATCATGATGAAGAGATAACTGACGATAATTCCATCTAAAAGCAAGTTAGTTATGTTTTGTTAAATGAGATAAGCGATTTATAGCTGCATGCATGCTTACCGTTTTTAGGTATTGAAGTAAATTGGCCATGTCTATAACTAAAGCGTCGGTTATTCTTCTTTTGCTCTGTGTATTAGTTATCCCGATTATTCAGGTTGGAGTTGTTAATGGTGCTAAAGGCGGTGGTGGTGGAGGAATTACTGGCGGTGGGCCGCGTCCGCCATCGCCGAGACCTAACCCGCCGAGACCTAACCCACCTATCAATGTGAACCCGCCTCCCAATGTGAACTTGCCTACGGCTCGACCAACGATGGCTCAACCTACCATAGCTCTACCTACCGCCCGGCCTACTGTCAGTGTCAGCTTCACACGCAGCCTCGCCACCAGTTTTACGTTCACTCGGTCATCATGGACTGGGATCAGTTTCACTCGCACTTTTGAAACCAGTTACACGCTTAGTCCAACTTTCACTTACATGACTACAACGAGTTGGGGTATACCGGGCCCTGAGTATTGGTATCCTGGAATGGGATTCTGGCATTATGGCACTGGTTACAGTGCTAGTACCGGATCCTTTACTCTCGGTCAAACGCTATATGACCAAAACAACAACCCATGCCTTTACTTCACTTATTTCGAGTTCAATGCTCCGGCGGGACAGTCAATATCTGCTCAAGTATGGACAACGGGTTCGCCCGTCCACTTCCTCATTGTCCCCATGGCGGTGATATCGCAGTACGAGAGTCCCAGTAGTTGTAGTGATCTTGGACAAAGAAACGTGAACTTGCTGAGTCAGATTCAGTCGTTCGGTTCAACTCCATACACTCTAAATTGGACGGCACCTCAAAACGGTCAATACGCAATAATCTTCTTCTCAACAACACCCTACAGCAACACTGTCTACTTCGTCCCTCAATGACTAGAAACCTCAAGCATCTTTTGGCTTAATCCATTCACGTCAATGTGTCGACGAGTGAGCAAACGGAACGGTTTACGCCGCAAACTGTCCCCTTGTTGCGGGGGTCAGCTAATCATATTTATGTCCGTGACCACTAGCTTGTAGCGGGTTGTGTTTTCATGCTATCAAGTTTCCTTAAGGATTTGAAAGTGTACAGTAAAGATATGGTTGAGCTCGGAAAGGTCAAAGATTTGGAGTTTGATGTGTCCGAGATGAAGGTTACGAACTTCATAGTTGAGTTTGAGAAGGACGCTGCTAAGGATGTCCTCGGTAAAATGATTGTTATCCGTCACGCGAAAGGTAAGGTGCCGGCGGGATCGATTGAGAGCATTAAAGACGCGGTGAACTTGAAACAGCCCCGGAAGGACTTGAATAAGGCCTTCGAAAGTCTGTAAGCCTACTACTTGCTTCAATGAAACCGGCAGGGCGGTCTCCGCGCGTCGGAAAGGATTATCCCACTTGGAGTTTAGCGTAATCAGCCGCATGAACGAGCAGCTGTCCACTCCCACCCCAAATGTAAACGTCAACCCTGAGGTTCCAGGTGCCAGGAGAGTTCGGTGCAGTGATAGTGTTAGGGAAGACTTGATCAATGTACGTCTGAGCGTACCCAACCTGATAACTGATCGTTGAACCAACGACGCCCGTCGCAACGTTCGTTAGGTCCACGCGGATACTGTAAGCCGTCGCATACGGAGGCCACTGTACACATGTCGCCTGAACTTCCGTCTTAACCGTGATCTGCTGTCCAACACCGACAGGGGTCGATGGGTAAGTGTAGTTAATGTTCTGGACGAGGCAGGGAGGTAAGGCTGCCACCGCCGGCAACCACATCATGACAAGGACTACTCCCAAGATTAAGATCCTAGAACGGATCGACATTGTCCATCCTTCCCTCATAATCCTAACCTATAGACCCGTTATGCGCATTAATAGGATTTGTTTGAAACTTTCACTTGAAACACGATTCCGACTGTCAGCCAATTGACCCGAATATTAATCGAACCAGGGACACATAAAGCTGAATAGCCTTATGGAAACAATACAACCCTAAATGACTCGAAGAGAATCCCTCAACATCCTACTTTTCACAATCATGATCCTAGCAATGCAGCAGCCGCAAGTTTTCGCCCAAGTGTCCTGCGGCGTAGTTAACATTCGCCTCCACCATCCTGACACCTCTCACCCGGGCGAGCCGATACAGGTAATCTCTGTCGTTACAGCAAGCTGCTTCTTCTCCAGCCACGTGATACTCGACCTTGTTGATTCGCAAAGCAACAAGTTGCTATCAAGGACCTCTTGGTTTTATGAGCCGTTAGGCAACCCGGTAAGTCCGCCGCTAGTCAACGGTGCGATTACGCGGAATCAGTCAGGCTACTGGCCACTTTCGATACAAACTAATTTCGCCGGATCTTCAACCGGAATTCAATTCACGATCCTAGTAGAGCCTAACGCATAGTGACGGGGAATTATGGAAGAATTCTCATCGCTCGGTGCACAATGCGTTTAAGCCGCAACATCTGCAAATGAGTTGACGGAGAATGAGTTCACAAGTATTTGGCGCTTCACTATTCTTTCTATTGTTTTGCACCTTCACTATGCCGATGGGTTCGTCAATGGTGAACGTCTACGGCGCGCGGCAAGCAATCACGTTCTCGCGGACGCCTAATGGCTACAATAATCAATCTGGCGCCTTCAAGTTAAGCGGACAGCTTACCGATGATGCGGGAAACGGTGAAGTTTGCGTGATGTATGATTATTTCATCTTCAACACTCAGGGCGGGCAGGAATTGCAGGGAAGCTTACAGGCGAGTGGTACGGTTGGGTGGATCTACTACATGATTCTGAGCTCACCCTATCAGCTGTACGGTTTTGAGAATTCCAACTGTGGTGTCGGCTATTGGGAACAGATCGCCCCTGCCTCCGCCATCAATTGGACTGCGCCCAAAGATGGTCAATACGCGTTAGTCTTCGTAACGAACGGCTTCAGCAGCGCCACAATGTACTTCACTCAGTAGGATTTCGGTCCGATTAAGATCCCATGACTTGTGCGATTGTACCACGCGATTTTGCAATCCCAGAATGCAACCCACACAAATGAGTTGCGCATTGATGAACAACCTAGACGGAGTGTTACGCATGCCAACACGACATTTCATTTAAGAACGGCACGTGAAATCAGGTTATGACTTACGGACTAAATTTTGCTGTTGACTACACAAAGTGTTATCTGCTTTTGCCCGCCACGATGCGCCCGGTTGATTAAATGGTTAACTTCAAAGGTGTCATGAATCTTGACGTCCGCGATTCGACTCCGGATTGGACTCCTTACTTGGCTCCGAAGGCTCCGACCGGTGCGCCTAACGTTCTAATCATACTCTACGATGACACCGGCGTCGCGGCGTGGTCGCCGTTCGGCGGCCGCATTCAGATGCCTACTATGCAGAAGCTCGCCGACAACGGTCTAACATATTCGCAGTGGCATACGACGGCGTTGTGCTCGCCGACACGGTCCTGCCTCCTTACCGGTCGCAATCATCACCAGAACGGATTCGCCTGCATTGCTGAGTGCGAGACTGGATATCCAGGGAGTAATGCCCACGTTCCTATGGAATGCGCGTACCTGGGTGAGGTTATGCGGCAGAGAGGCTGGAACACTTACTGGCTAGGGAAGAATCATAACGTCGCACCAGATGAGTTCCATTTGGGCTCGTCCAAGCGGAACTGGCCCCTCTTGAGAGGCTTCGACAGGTTCTACGGCTTCTTTGGCGGAGAGTGCGATCAGTGGTACCCAACACTAATTGAGGATAATGGCTACGTGCAGCAACCTTACACGCCCAAGGAAGGTTACCATCTCGCAAAAGACTTAGTCGATAAAGCCATCCGGTATATCAGAGACAGCAAAGCTGCTGCCCCAGACAAACCCTGGTTCATGTTCTTCTGTCCTGGCGCTAACCATGCACCCCACCATGTTCCTAGGGAGTGGGCGGATAAGTACAAGGGAAAGTTCGACGACGGCTACGAGGCCTACCGAACCTGGGCTCTTCCTCGCATGATTCAGAAGGGGATTCTTCCGCCGGGAACGGAACTGACTCCCATGAATCCTATGCCCGATGAAACCTACAACGCTCAACTCGACAAGGTTCGCCCATGGGCCTCATTATCCAGTGACGAGAAACGACTCTTCACCCGTATGGCCGAAGTCTACGCCGGATACTCGGAATTTACAGATCACGAGATAGGGCGACTGATCGAATATCTTGAACAGTCAGGTCAATTGGATAATACGCTCATCTTCTACTGCGCTGACAACGGGGCCTCTGCAGAGGGCGGGCCTAACGGGTCCGTGAACGAGAACAAGTTCTTCAATGGTGTGCCGGACGACATCAAAGAGAACTTGACGATGATTGACCAGCTGGGTGGCGAGAACACCTACAATCATTATCCAAACGGCTGGGCAATGGCTTTCAGCACGCCATTCCGAATGTTCAAACGGTACGCGTATCAAGGCGGCATTTGCGATCCGCTAGTGATCTACTGGCCGAAGGGAATCAAAGCGAAAGGAGAGGTAAGGTCACAGTACCATCATGTTATAGACATTATTCCAACGATTCTTGACTGCTGCGGCCTAGAATTTCCTCAAGAAGTGAACGGATACACCCAAGTTCCTCTTCCTGGGGTTTCGATGAAGTACACTTTCGACAATCCAAACGCGCCCACTCAGAAGGAGACACAGTACTACGCAATGATGGGGACGCGGGGGATCTGGCATAGAGGCTGGAAGGCGGTAACGGTCCACGGTCCAATGTCAGGACTCGGCCATTTTGAAAGGGACAAATGGCAGCTATTCCACACCGACGTCGACCGTTCCGAAGCCCATGACCTAGCCGCAGAGAACCAGGAAAAACTCCAAGAACTCGTCACCCAGTGGTTTGTGGAAGCAGGCAAGTACCAAGTTCTACCGCTCGACGACAGGTTGCCATTGGAGTTCATAAAGGACCCGCGACCCCAAGATACGTCGCCACGTGACACGTACGTATACTATCCAAACACGTCCGAGGTGCCGGAATCGTCTGCGGTTGTCGTTCGTGGCAGATCATACAAGATCCTCGCAGAAGTCGAGCTCACTGACTCCACGGAAGGAGTGATCTTTGCTCACGGCTCAAGGTTCGGAGGCCACTCCCTATTCATCAAGGACCAGAAGCTCTGGTACGTCTACAACTTCCTAGGCATCCCACCCGAGCAGCAGTTCGTGTCAGACAAGCTCAAACCCGGCAAGTACGTGCTTGGAATGGAATTCAACAAGGAGAAGACCGGCCAATACGGCGAATCTTACGGAACAACCACGCTATACGTGAATGACAAACCGGTTGCCAAAGGCCCCATGCGCACGCAGACTGGTGCATTCGCGTTGACGGGCGAAGGCCTCTGCGTCGGCAGGGACACCAGCGACGCGGTAAGTAAGCAATACAATGCGGACGAACCTGAATTCCCGTTCAAGAACGGAAAAATAATCCAGGTTGAAGTCAGCGTCGGCAAGGACCAGTACATCGACTTGGAGAAGAAAGCAGCCGCAATATTGGCACGTGAATAAAGACTCCCAGTAGAACATCAACGGCCCGACAGCAAGCAAGATTCCGGAGACGTGCACGCGAGAGACTTGTGAGTCGGCCGTTCACTCATTTCTTCTGAATGCTAGCTGATGTTGTACCCCTAATGGTCGTGACGTTACTGTTCTGGTTCCGGAACGGTGCGGAAGTGGACATATGCTTTTAAAAAGCGTCTGGAGAGCATACGCAAACTCGTAGCAATAGCTAGGTTGAGCGTGGATTCATGGATCGAAGATTTTCCGCACTATTCGTGATCGGGATTTTCATCTTTAGTATGGTTGTTGTAGTGAACCCAGTTCAGGCTCATTTCACTCTTGGTGATTTGACTGGGACTTTTCGTTATCATTTGAATGATTTTGACCCGCATGTGTCTGGGGTGATTGGTTACGTGTGGCCTGGGGGTGGACAGAATACTTGGGGAGGTTCACCCAATTTTGCGTCCGTCAATAATGCGCCGGGCTATCAATCTCCCTATCCGGGACAGAAACCTCCTGCGACGGCGGGACAGAACCAGTTCGGTAATGCACCAAGTTCAAGCTGGTATCAGCTTGAAGGAGACGCCTACGCCCCGTTCGGAGCCGTATTGACGAACTCGACGGGTGACTTGATCTTCGCTTTGAACGCCACCGCGGACAGTTGTCCAGGTGGTTCGCCGGTGCAGGGTCCATGCAATCCTAACGACAGGCTTGGTTGGAGTGGCATAACGATCTACCTGCCGCCCGGCTTTACGATGCCAACCATGGACGGCTCCAACATAGTCACGACGATAACGAACTCTTACGCGAACATTCAGGTCTGGAAAGTTTCCCCGTACGACCGGTACGCCCCAGGGTGGACTGCTGTTAACATATGGGTTGACGGAGGGCAGAACGCAGTGAAGAATGGAGGTAACTCGTATTACAATCATCAATACCTCAACTTCACAAGTGCGGGTGAATGGTACTATTTCAGAATCAACCAAGTAACCGCACCAGCAATCGCGGGCCGCTACTTCTTCAAGATGCTTCTAAGCGGTGACAGCAACTATCTGGCTGGACCAGAAGGAACGGCCAGGAACAGTACGGCTTCGTTCCCGATTGGGTTAACCGTAAGTCATGAGTTTCCGCCGTCCGTGACGTTCAACTTAGGCGAGGCTCCTACTCAATTCATCCCAACTGAGAATTGGCCTGTTATGCTTGTGAAGGGTGAGATTGATCCAGCGATTATTACTGGAACTATTCGGTATGCGGGTTACAATCAAACCCTGTACAGCAAACCCGTTGAGGAAGCTGGCCGCGTATACGCGAAGATGACTACGCGACTCGATCCGTACACTGGTCAACAACGTCCGGACTTGCCGCTCGTTGACGCGGTTGGATACTTTAACGCTACAGCTATGGGCCACTATGAGGTGGAAGGTTTAGCGCCAGGAATATACGACCTGTACGCGTCAGCGGCTGGTTACCCGCAGACCCTCGTCGAGTCCGGTTTCACGGTTCTGAAAGGGCAGTCTTTGCATTTTGATGGTTACCTGCAACCTGGTCCAGTGATTCACGGAAACGTGTTCACGAAGCATCAGTTTGGTGATGAGCCATGGCCGATTAAAGACACCGGCGGCGTAATACTTGGTGGTAGTAAGTCGCTTACAGATTTTGGACCTAACACGTACGTTAAGATTGAACTTTACGATGCGCCGACATTGAGTCATATTCCTGATGCGAAGGCGGGCTTAGTCTCGTGGTCTCCGCTTCCATGTGTGGCAGGGGGGCAGGATCTGTTTTATCCAAAAGGGAGTGCAGTACCCTGTGGTGATCCCACGATGGGCAGCCAGATCGCATTTCCATGGCATGAGTACACTACATCCAATGGCTACCTTGCGCAGGAAGTCTCTAGATCATGTTTTGGTTACTTAGGAATAGTGCCTACTTGTTTTACATCCACCCCTGGGCTTTTGACCCAGGATCCTCAGGGTGTTGGTCCACCTCAGAATTGGTTTGTTCAGGGCGGTACTACGACTCCATTCCACTATGAGTTCGGCGTGAAAGGCGAGTATGGTGCACCCAGGGACCTGGACGGAATGGTGCCGCAAGTTTACGCGACTTGGATTAACGGTCTCACGCCTGGAAGATACTACGCGAGGGCTTGGGTCTTCCGTTACGTTCAGTCGGCTCTTGACGGTTCAACCTTCCAGGAGTACTACTTTGACGTGACGCCGAACGAGTGGGCTGGCGACGTGACGCTACCCATTGACCTTCGGCTAAGCAGTTGGGTTAACAAGACGGTTCACTTCCACAATCAACCCGGAACCCTAGTCGAAGATCCAATCAACACTGGAGGCGGCTTCATGACAGGTTTCTTGATGGGTGCCGATGGGAACATTTACTCATACAACCAAACGGCCCTAGGTCTATACTGCGTCAGTAACACGAACCCCTCAGTCGTTTGTACCGGCACGGGAATGCTCAGCCCTCCAGGAGTATTCTATCCACAGAGAGGAGGAGGCAATGGATGGAAGGTGGTTGAACCGACGTATGGAGGCTTCACCGCTATTCCGCATGGAGTATTTGGTCACAGCCTGCTTACGGGAGCTAACCTAGACCCGTACGGAGTGAACAGTAACGCCATACAAACAGGACGTGCGAACATTCAGTTCTGGGGTGTTGATAAGACTTGGAGTGGAGAAGATTATGGCCTCCCGTCCGGAACGTATTCACCCTTCACCTACGTGCTGGGATACGTACCTCAAGGACCGCCGGAGCAGATTTCCGTAACGCTGAGTGGCAACCCCACCAGCGTCAGCGATCACATGATTCGCGGCCCAGGCTTCAACGTAACAATCTACAGCGTTGACTGGGAACGGCCTCTAGTGTCACGTCCTTGGGAGTTCGGTAACCCTGAAGGCTGGAACTTCCTAGAGGATACATCTCTGTGGGGTTCAGATATCAGCGGTAATTCTCGAACAGGATTCATCAACAGCAATAGTGTCGGACTCAACATCGACCTAGGCGCTTACAGTAACGGCAGTTTGGTTGATTGGACCGGGGATGACCAAGCAGTCGTGCCCGCCTCGTCCATAGGAACCACTAACCTGTTCCAGAACCAGTTTGAGAATAATGTTACGTTGAACGGCGGAGGTTTCGACATCACAAACCCAGCAGGGTTTCCATTTAACGCGAACCAGACTTGGTTTGGTAGCGAGGTTTTCCTCTCAGGCAGCGTCGGGGGAGTGCTTGGCAGTTTCATATCATTCCCCTTCAGTGCAGCGCCATTCCTCACCGTGGGGCAGTTCCATAACGTGAATAGCCTATTCCTACTCCCACACTTCTTGTTGCCAACTGCGTTTACGCCCGGCAACTATCAGTTCGCGGGGTTCACGTATGGTTACGTGCAAGATCACCCCTTCTCAGTCTACGCGCAGAACGGGCAGATCGCTGACATACGCATCAATCTGGTGGTAGGCGTGAACATCACGTTGGATATTCTCTTCAAGAAGGAACATATAATCACCCCGACCGATACTAACATGTCAGCTAGAGTCCGCATATTCAACGATCAAGGTCAATTGGTCGGTGAATGGATGTCCAGTGAAGGAACATACGTAACTGGCAACGGGTTCGCGCGTGCCGCCGACGGAACGAACCAATACCCATTCGGACCATTACGCGCAACTGTCCCTCAGCCATTGCCGTTGAACGGCTACAACTACATACCAGGAGGAACAACCCTGCTTCACGTTACAATCGCAGGATTGCCTCAAGTACCCGCGGCAACGAGAAACGCGCCGTCGGGTATACCCGTATTCTACAACCAAGGCGACCCAGTCTTCCTTCCTTACGCGTGTGCCTTCTTGCAAGCATGCTACTCGGGAAGGCTTGGCCTTAACTTTCGAACCGGGCAGATTGGCATTATTCCGCCAGTGACCCCTATACCAGGAAACCCGGTGGGTTACCCGTTCCCATACACTGGCATAGCGGGTGCCCCAGACTACCAGGGTGGGTGGACGGCTGAGACAGATTTCGTCCCATGGTACGCCAACAACACGAACACAATGGAACCTCTAAGCGGGGATCATCATGGTCAAACACCAACCCAAGACAACACCTTCGCGCAATACTACCCAGCAGTACCAGGATTACTCATGGGTGAATCATACCACATCATCCCAGGAACCACAGCCACATCCGGCATCAGCCTAACAGAGGACGCGGCCCAAACCTCATTCCTCTACCACTCGATGGCCTTGAACCATCTCGGTCCCTACTCGCAGGAGGGTGTTTGGCAGATTTCTAACGCCCACTTGTCGGGTGAGGCTAGTGGTATCTTCGAAGTCGACCTGAACGGGTTAGTTACCGGGAACGCGTTGGCGTTCACTTGGAGTAACGAGTTCCGACCGTTGAGTTGGGGCTTAGTTAACGTAGTGGGCGCACAAGGCGGAGCAGGCTGGAACTTCTACACCTACGACGGAATCTATCAGGCATACATGCCACCGGGCACGTACCAGTTCACGATTTCCGCACCAGGCTACGCGCCTCAATCCTGGTCCGTCGCCCTAACGGCGGGAATGAACGCGCAAGGACAAAACCTGTACCTAGAACAATCAAACATACCAGTACCAGAATTCAGCGGCCTAGCGGTAGCAGTACTCTCGGCACTAACGGCATCACTCTACATCCTGAGAAGAAGACGCAGGTAACATTACGGAGCGAGCGCGAAAGGCGCTGCCCACCCCCCTACTTCTAGTGTTCTCTGTGGCCCCAAGAATTATCTTCAAGTATCCCCCCTACTTATTCGACCCGCAATGAAGCATGTACGATTATTCTTGATCTCGTCGCTAATCGTAGTATCGATACTCGCGACGAACGGAATTGTGCTTGCGCGGCCCCAACCCTTCCAATACTACGGTGGGGACGGAGGTGAGATAAGCGGCTACGTGTTCAGTGCCGGCAAGCAGCCTTTTGATTGGGCAGCCATCTACGCCAGAAGCACTCAACGAACCTTCCAAGCTTTCTCAGGCATGAGTGGGTTTTACGAGATGCGACTCCCCTCGGGAACGTACAGTGTGACGGTTAACGTTCCGGGCTATGAGGCTCTCGTCACGAATGCGACGGTCACGCAAGGTTCAGCAACAAACCTGAACTTCTACTTGAACAGCATGAACGTCACAGTCTCTGAAGGATCATCCAGCGTGATCAACTTCTACCTTCAGCAAACGCAAACACCCGTTCCAGAATTCCAACCCGCTATGACCCTGCTCGTCCTGATCATAGCGCTAACCTCAACCGTAATATTCAGACGCTTGAAAAAGTGAGCGTTCACTTTTTCCGGTAACGGTTCGTTGTTGTCGGATTTTCTCGTCGTTACCTTTCGTCGGATAGGGCTTTAGCTATCTGGGACACAGTTTCGGTGTATGGTTTGGTATCCTTCAATTGATGATGTTATTGATATGAACATCAATGCGCTCGATCTCTCGGGAGACAAGCATCCTCATAAGATACTAGGGTCTCACGAACGTATTCAAGCAATCATTGATAAAGTGAAGAGTGAGGAGAGCAAAGGCTTAGCTTATCAAGCCGCACTCTTGATGAAAGAGCTTGCAAAGTTTGTAAATGAGGTGAATATTGAAGAAGTTAAAGAGTGGATTGAGCATGGAACGTCCGAAGAATCCTAACGAGAGCCTCATCAGAGAGGTAATCTTAGAAGATTTGCAACTCTTTGAACTGCTCGCCACCAATGGTAAGCCTAAAACTAAGGCTGAGAAGTAACTGCTTCTAACTTGTTTTGCTTGCATTTGTATTAGAGATGCCGTTACCCTTCTTCCTAATATTCATATAGCCGGCCCTAGCGGGCTAGGTTGTTGATGAAGCTCTATGGGGCATTCTGAACATTGCGATAAGCTGGAGAATGAACATGCCCTTAGAGGGATCACTCACTACAACCTTCCCCCAGAACTCTCAGCCGATTGCGACTGTAAATGTCACGCAGGCAAAGAGTGGGATGCCGCATCCATGCTCAGCGACCTCGCGGAGCGATAGCAGTACTCACCGTTCGCGTTTTGCGTAAGATCTCTCCATCTTCGTTATTGCCTCAGTCATGAAGCGGCTCACGATAAGAGTCGCTATTAGGCCGACGGCGAGGAGGATCAGGAAGTTGCCTGACGCTACGATTTGAATGAATTCCAACGATGAACTGTACTCCAAGATCATGAAGAAGATTAGAAGAGACAGAATCCATCCGAGATACTTATCCGCCTTCAGGATCAGCCCGTCCGCTCGCTGCGGGTCATCAGTCAACTGCGCCTCCGCCAGGATCTTGATCGTGATGATGGCTATCATCACGGACGCGATGTACAGTAAAAGTGTAAGGTCGAGAGGAACAATTGTCAGGAGTCCCCGAAGGCTGAAGTAATAATCGAGGTACGCTTTCATCGTCGCCGGGTCCTTGGCGGCGAACATGTTCGCTGGGGGGAGACCCGTTTCCCACAGCGGCCTGATAGCATTGATTCTGCCGATGGTTGTACTGCCTAGCGAAAGCAACGGACTTATCAGAAGACCGGCTGCGAAGATCAGCACTTGAATTGATCTCCGCCCCGGATGAGTGGTTAGTTGCGGCGATTCAGCCTTCTTATCAGTAGAACCCGTAGGCCTATCCAGCTCAGATGTTTTCTCATTTGAAGACGTGAATGCTCAATCTCCGTCACGCGTTCGCATGGGTGCTGTAGCCGAGTAAATGCCCCCGATTTATTTATGCACGGTTGAAATGTAGGTTTACGGAAGGAAAGGGCTATTAATCGAATTGGCGTGTGTACCTTCCGATTAGTATGGTAATATTCCTGTTAGCGGCTGGAGCACTATTGGGTGCTGCTGCGGGTGGAGCAATCGGCGCGGCAGCCGTGGGAACCTCTACTGCAACGTGGGTTGGTATTGGCGTGGGCGCCTTGGCTGGTGCCACGATAGCTGGAGCTGCATACTACGCAAGTCGACCTGCCTACTATTATCCGGTAGCTTATCCATACCCGTACCAGATGCTTCCTCCTCACAGCGCTCCTGTCTACTATGCACCGCCTCCTCCAAACTACGCACCCGTCTACTACGCGCCTCCTAGGGCCCCAGGCTTCTACTACTCACCATATTGAAGGCCCGCAGGGCTTTTGTGCGGGCTCGTTCGTTAACCGCAATAGTCGTTAGTGTGCTGAATCTTAAGTGCGCTCTAAGCTCACTTGGAATCTACCTGGCCAAGTAGCTACTCAGCACCCTTGAAGATTGCACCTTTGAAGATTGGAAGCTTGCTTCTCTCTTCTTCACAGTATTTGACCAGGTAGACTCTTGCGATCTCTTCCGGCGGCTTGCTAACGTCGATTGGGTCGTGATCGACCTGACTTCGAATTGTGTCGATGCAAGCATCGAATTGCTCCTTGCTCATTCGCAAGCCATCGGAGAAGCGCTTTCGAGTAATTGAGACCTGGCCGTTAGGTGTGAGCTCAACCCAGAGCGGCTCCTCCATCGTTCTCTCCTTAGAGCGTACAGACTTTCCCGTCCATGCGGTTGTCACGTCTTCGATCATTCCGGCCACAAGTTTACCAGTATCCCCAGCCATTGCTTTGGATAGTTCGTTGTCGATGTCGACTCTCAGTTTCTTAAGATGCTTATGAGTCAAAGATCGCACTGTTCTCCTCTGAACATTCACCACTTCACTCTCAAAGTTTGGGAAGAGGCCAGCTAGGGCACGGAGTTTCAGACTTAGGTCTTCAAATTGGCTCTTGATGTTCCGGAGTGAGTTGCTCAAGGGCGAACGCGCTCCGCGCGCTTGAATGCCTCCAAGAGATCTCTAATCCTGGGAACGAGCAAGTAGCGGCCATCGTTCGAGTCCCTTAGGTACTTCTCGTTGAGGGGTACCCATTCATTTAGGTTATTCAGAATCAGCTCAACCGTATCCAGTATTCTCGGATTGTCAACTGATTTCGGGTCTTTGACGAGTTGGAGAAGTTCCATGTAGGGTGCGCTTTCATTTGCTCGGGTTACCAGGTCCTGATATGATCGACCGGCCTCGTTGGCGGTTTTCAGGACATAATCCAAATCCGTCTTCAACTCGACTTTTGTTTTGTCCACGTCGGTCCTGAAATCGGTCTCGATACTCTTCATGGTCTTTTCAATTTCCGGAATATGCTCCTTCAATTTCTCGTTGAGTTGCTGTTCTTGTTTCGTGAGTTCTGCAACCTTGTCGCGTTGATTGGCGAGTTGGGTTTCGATGGTTTGGAGATTGTCATAGGCACGGACGATTCTGAATACTCCTTCGGGTGCACCATGTTTCTCGCATAACTGTAGCAGCTCCTGTAACGCGTTGAGGCCCAGTTTATGCTCGTTGATGAGTCTTCTTGTGGTCTCAATTTCAGCCTCGTACTGTAAATTACCCGCTCTCAACTTACCCCTATCCGCATTGAGCTTCTCAATTGACGTTTGCGTCTCAGTGACTGTGCCCTTTAGCCGGTCGAGATTCTCAAACTCCGCGAGGGCGGTTAGGAAGTGGTCCACGCCGCCTAGCGCGCGAGTTTGCTGCGTGAGGTTTCTGAGGGTTTCTAGGTTGAATCCTAATTCGAAAGTCTTGTTTAGTTGCTGGATGGTATTCTCGTTGTCGTTAATTGTGCTCTGGAGTGTCTTCTGTTTCGATTCCAAGTCGGTTACTGCCGTGTTCAGGAAAGTCTGTCGCTCCTCCTCACTCTCCTTTGACGCGCGCAACCTGTCAAGTTCTGCAGTGAGAGCTTGAATTTCTCCGTAAGTGTCAATCGCGGTTAGGACGGTGTTCGGATCTGAATGGAACTTCGCAGCTGCCGTCTGAATCAGCCTTAACGCATCTAAGCCAAGTCCCGCGCTCTCAAGCGATTTTTTGTAAGCTAGGTGCTCCTTGACATTAGCGAACGTTAGTCCTGCACCGATCATCATCTTATAATGCTCAATGAAATCGGAGAGCTGCAAACCTTCGTCTTTGAGTTGTTTCGTGACTACAAGAATGTCCTCAACGGTTGCTCCCGCAGCAGCGATGCTCAACTGAACTTCCAGACCTGAAAGAAGATGCTCCAAGGTGTTCCCCCGGCTGACACCGTCGGCAATGATCTCGACCGCTCGCTCCGCAGGTGCGCCTGTCGACACGGATGCTCCCTCCACCCAGCGATCAACACTCTGGCGCGTCCACTTCCCGCGTGATAATGTAACGATCTGCGACGTGTCGAAGCCGACCCTTCTCAACGCAACCGCCGCCTCCCCGCGGCGTGGGTCGCGTTGGGGAAGATCAACCGCGACCCCGAGCTGGCTTAGCGCGTTATCAACGGCTCGAATGTCCTCGATGCCCATTCGAGGCGGGTTTTTGCCCACTTCGCTCATTCAATGCCCACTCCGTGCCCACAAGCTGCCCACAGCCTGCCCAGAACGAAAATTCTGAATTGTATTCAAATTTTGAGCCTGCAGGTTAGAGTTGTGTGGTGCAGGCTCTTAGTGGTTTCCAGATGGGCACTCTGTGAGCATTCTAACCTTGAGTGGTCATCTTCAACCAGGTGTGCGAGACATTGATCAATAGACATCTTAGAATGATGTTATAGAGGATTTTTGTATGATGCCGCTTTGGGGGCA
>JBEKGM010000046.1:0-23429 GCA_050012795.1 Bathyarchaeia archaeon
TTTCAAAGCTGCAAATGCTAATCCAAGACGTAACGAACCTTCTTGAGTCCTACGACCCAGCCGGTGCAGCACTCCAACTTGAGCTGTTCGTTGACCAGCTCTCAAAATGGTATTTACGACGTTCGCGACGCAGATTCTGGAAAAGTGAAGCTGACTCGGACAAGAATGCCGCTTACACAACCCTGTACACTTCACTGGTTACGCTAGTCAAACTACTCTCCCCCTTTACGCCGTTCGTTACTGAGGAGATCTACCAGAATATGGTCAGGTCCGTTGACCCGACTGCACCAGTGAGCATTCATCATTGCAAATGGCCTACGGCCGATAAATCACTTATCGATAATGACATCACATCTTCCATGGATCTTGCGGTGCAGGCCTGCAGCCTCGGCCACTCTGCAAGAAACGACGCAGGAATCAAGCTCCGCCAACCCCTCTCAAAAGCCATCATAGTATCAGATGAAACAAATCTCAAACGCCTGGAAACCATGAAGGAGGTCATAAAGGACGAAGTAAACGTGAAAGAGCTTGAGTTTGCCTCCTCGAAGCAACAAATCCTCGAGCATAAACTGAAACTACGCCCACAACTCCTAGGCGCCAAGTATGGAAAAGCCTACCCTGCCATTAAATCCAAAATAGAATCCATGGATCAGAGCTCACTCACAAGCCGGATCCTCAACGGTCAAAACATAGAATTCGAAACTGACGATCAACCAATCATCATTACACCGGCCGATGTTGAAGTTACGTCCACCCCTAGCAAAGGATTGAAAGTCGTAGAAGAAGGACCGATAACCTTCGCGCTTAACGCAGAAATTACAGACGATTTGCGGAATGAAGGCCTCGCTCATGACATCGTACGGAGAATACAAAACCAGAGGAAAGAAGCCGGCTTCGAAATTTCCGAAGAGATAATGGTCTATTTCAAAGCAGGTCCGCGAATCACCCGAGTGTTTACGGAGTTTGCCGTGTACATCGCAGCAGAGACGTTAGCAAAGAAAATGGCGGATCAAGAAATCCCGTCTACATCTCATCGGGCACAATACAGCCTCTCAGGTGAGACAATGGAAATCGGGCTTGAACGCGCCTAGCTCAAGCGACTTTCATTTTCTAGACGGGTACTTCGATGAACAGTCGTTCCAGAAGCTCTTTGTACCTATTTCTGATAGTCACTTCAGTCACGTTTGCAATCTCCGCGATCTCTCTCTGAGTCTTCCTTTCATTGGTCAGCACTGTAGCGATGTACGTCGCGGCTGCGGCGATTCCGGTGGGACCTCTACCACTCGTCAACTTCATCTGTTTCGCAATTTCCAAAATTCTTATCGCGATAGCTTCAGCCTTACCAGAGATCACGAGTTTATTACTAAAGCGTGCAGCATAATTCCGACTAGTAGAAGGAGGAACGAACGCCTCTAACTCCCGGACCATAAAACGGTAGCTCCTGCCAATGTCTTTCTTGTTAAGACTGGAGGATCCAGCAATTTCGTCCAATGTTCTCGGAACACCACACTGTCTGCAGCTCATGTAGATTGCAGCCGCAGTCACATTATGAATCGACCTTCCGCGAATCAGTCGTTTCTTTATTGCGCGACGATAAATGACAGAAGCAGTTTCCAATATGTTCTTGGGCAGGTTGAGTGCTGACGCCAACTTACTAAGTTCCGCCAATGCGACTGCAAGGTTTCTTTCCGTCGCATCCGATACTCGCACGCGGCTTTGCCATTTTCTAAGTTTATACAGGTCTAATCTCTGAGTTGCAGTAGCTCGCTTTCCTAACGCGCGACGATCGCGCCAATCTATCACAGTAGATAGTCCCTTATCATGTATAGTATAGGTCAAAGGTGCCCCTACGCGCGTTCGCTTAGATTTCTGCTCATCATCGAACGCTCGCCATTCCGGTCTCGTATCAGCTAACTTCTCATCTATTACGAAACCGCATGCCATACAGACAATTTCAGCTGCTTCGTAGTCCCTCATTAGTTTAGGTCCGCCGCATTCGGGGCAGACCCGGATTTTACTTGGGGATTGTAGCGCTTCGCCTACTTCGGAGTCTGAATCTTCGGACACTATTCCATCTGCCTTAATCTAGAGAGTACACGATGCGACCTACGTACTTGGCGGGTGAAGAGACGATCGGCCTAACTGACAGGTAGGGTGAAGATACTGGACCAAAGATATCATGAACTTTTCCAATCTCCTTCAGCTTGCTGTCACACGCTTTACTTCCCATTCTCACGAAACACGGCGTCCCGCACTTTACAATGAGGCTACGGCTTTTCGACAAATGAAGAATTTTGCCGAGCCTTTGCAAACTCTCTTCGTCACTCCCGCCGCAAGCATCCGTGAGCTTTGCTCCTTATATAAACTTACACGATGGTGACTATGTTTGCGCGCTCACATGTTAATCATATACAGAATCACCATCGAGATGAGGTAGTGTCGGCATCGTGGTTTATGGCCCCTGAACATTTTTACGCATCGAGAAAATGTTAGGTTCCGAACGGTAGCTCGGACTAGATGATAAAAGGAGTAGTTCTCACAAATTTCATGTCATACGAGAACGCGTACGTTCCCCTAGAACCTGGGCTGAACCTCATCTGTGGACCCAACGGGGCCGGAAAATCATCCATCTTGCTAGCGATATCAGTCGTGTTAGGTCAAGCATACACTGAAAGATCAAAGAGGCTAAGCGACCTCATAAAGTGGGGAACAGAAGAAGCGAGGATTACACTGATCCTCGAGAATTCCGGTGAGAAGCGCCCCTTCACTCAGTTTCATACTGACACAGTGACGCTCACACGAGTGCTGAAGCATAATGGAACTTACTACTATCTCCTTCAAAACAGGACAGTGCCAAAATCCTCCGTCACGGACGTCTTCAGTACCCTCGGTCTTAATCCGGACAACATTCTGATCATCATGCATCAATTCATGGTAGGACGGTTTGCGGCCGTAAGTGTCCAGGATAAGCTCAAAATGCTCGAGGAAGCAGTTGGATTCCAATCTTACAGAGAGGATGTCCTGGACGCGAAACAACGATTAGAGAGCGTAGCAAGTGAAGAACAATCCCTTGCCCAAGTGCTGGAATCAACAAAAGAGACTCATGATTATTGGAAACGCGAATACGATAGGTTTCTGCAGAAGAAACAATTGGAAACGAAGCTTGACGTGTTAAAGCGCGAGCTGCTCTGGGCTCGAATTCACAAACGGAAGGAAGCGTTGACACATCTACAGACTCGCATCGAATCAAAATCGCGCTCACAACAACTATTTGAAAACAAGATCCAAGAACTCGCAGAAATAAAGAAAAAACGCCAAGCCAAATTCGATGAGCTTAATCTAGGACGAATAGAACTGGAAGGAAAAAGGCTTGAGGCAGTCAAGGAAGCCACAACCTATGAAGTGAATCTGGAATGGGCAACGAATCTACTTCGCGATTTTCCTCTTGATACGGAAAACCCAAGCCATACACAATTTGAGAGTATCGACAAAGTGCGCCAGTCGTGGACTGCAACTGTCGAACAATCACAAAAGAGCTTAGCTAGGGCTAAAGAGAAAATGGCTTCTCTCAGCGAAAAAATGGCAGACACAAGTGGTCGTCTTGAAGACGCACTTACTCGCCTCATTGATACGAACGTCGAATACGAAGTCTCAGGATTCAAGAAGAAACTACTCTCCGAAGAAATAGCAGACCTGCAGGC
Organism: Bathyarchaeia archaeon; assembly: GCA_050012795.1. Taxonomy (GTDB): domain Archaea; phylum Thermoproteota; class Bathyarchaeia; order 40CM-2-53-6; family 40CM-2-53-6; genus FEN-987. Next base: position 3,702 of record JBEKGM010000046.1, read on the forward strand.
CCAAGTTCGACTGGCACGAGAGGAAATTGACCCGATGCTCGCGCAAGCGGAACAGTCTGGACCAGCGCCCGATACTCCTAGGAAGATCGTTGAAGTAATGCTGGAAATGGCAGCAGTAGAAGAGCAAATTCGCCCACTCTCAAGCATCTCCGAAGATGTGGAAAAAGTGTATTCGTCCTACACCAAGGTATACGAGGAACTGCGTCAAAAAACTGATCAGGTTGCGGCCAGCCGACAAGAAGTGCTGAGCGAGCTCGAAAGACGCCTCACACGCTGGCGTGATGTACTAACCAACTTCCTAGCAGGATTGACAAGCCGCTACAATGAGATACTAACCAGCGTAGGGGCAACGGGCAATATTAGGCTGATATCATCGCGGGATATAGAAAAATGCGGCATCGAGATCCTCGTAGGCTTCAAAGGAAACAAGCCCACTCCTCTAGATGCGTTCACACAGAGCGGCGGAGAAAGAAGCATAGCCATGATGGCGTTTCTCCTTGCCCTCCAACAACACATAACGTCTCCGTTTAGGGCGATAGATGAATTTGACGTGCACATGGATCCAAAGAACAGGGAACTCGTAACTCAACTAATCGTCTCAAGCTCAAAAGCGATGAAGGAGGGGCAATATGTCGCGATTACGCCCGGACAAATTAACATTTCAGACAATAGCCACGTAATTGTGGTCCAGAATGTCGAAGGATCCTCAATAGTGAGTGAGCTGAAGACGGATGAGTAAGAAAGCAGGAAAGCATAGCTTAGCTGCTGGAAGACGCGAGCTAAAGGAACTCGCCGACACATGCGACGCAATCGCCGACCGAAAATTCAATCCGTTCTTCCTAGATGTGAAACTTGGCGTAGAGACCCTTCGCCAATTCTTTCCATTATGGGAAACATTTCAGGATCATTGCATGGACGCACACACGCTCAATCGCCTAGCGGAAGTGGTACGACTACAAAATACTCAGCTGAAATTCCAATCCAGCGCCCTTTATGCAGACCCTGAATTCATCGCAAGGAAAGTGGAGCGGATGAGTGAGAAGAGGCTCGTTGAAGTCCTCCTCCACAGCTGGCACCCACTCGCTGAGCTCGAACAGTTAACGGAGGAAACCGTCACCGATGCACTGAACTACTGGGACACTCTCCTTCCAATTGCAGAGAGATGGAAGAAGAGACAATTCATCGAAGGAAAACCTCCATCATCAACCGACGCCGAGACGCTCACGGGACTAGGAATACAAGGAGAAGAATTCAACAAACAAATCGCCCAGATATATGAAGAACTCCGAAACTCGTGCGAGGGATCGAAGTTTACGCATTACTGGGCCTTTGTTCGTAGATCAAATTATCAAGAGACCGTGCGGAGGGCGTACTTCGTCAGCTTTCTGGTAACCTACGGTTTCGCCAAACTACAGACAAACGACGGCAACCTATCACTCGCACCAGTTGATCAACCTACTGGGAAAGCAGCACCCAACAGTGTTTCATTCCCAATCCCCATACCTAGGAGTATTGAGCATGGAGAATAAAGAAGCAACGCAAACTCAAACTTTCTACTCTGATAAGCTGAAAAGAGCTATGCATCTGCTTCTCTTTCGCAGAGGCAAAATGCCTGGCGCGAAGGAATGGGAGCTTAAGGAGAAGGTTGGGAAGAATTTCGAGCAAGTACTCGAACAACTTAACCAGCTGCTTTCCGAACTCGACCTTGAAATAAGAAAAGTCAAGGAACGTACTCCTGCCTACGCATCGCAAGATGGGACACCGGCAGACGAGAGTAGATATTACATAACACTAAAGGGAACGCTGGGCTTGAAAGAAGCAAAGATGATTGGTTGGCGGATTGACAACCTTGCCGCGTTAGCCGCCACTGTGGCATTGCTTATGTCAAAGCAGGGAAAAGCTCCGCGAGAGGATCTCGAGAAATTGCTCGCCAACAAGTTCGGCAGATGGAAGTCAGTTACTCTAGTCGACATCTTCCTAAGGACAGGCTACCTCGAAGAAGATGACGCAGGCGTCATATCCCTCGGATGGCGGACCCAATCCGAAATTGACCTGAAAGCACTAATGACACGAATGGCGGAAGTCAAACTCTAGCCTCTTCTGAATCTGCTGCCTTAAGGAACTCGTTCGGATATCGCTTCTTAGAGATGAAGTTCTTGGCCCTCCCTGATTTCACATGTTTGGCGAGTTCGAAGAGTTGCTCCCGTTGAGCATAGTGATCATGAACTTTGCTTCTTCCTAGTACAGTTAACACTTCACCCAGGAAGAAGGTTGGTAGACGATGCTTGTTACACATCGGACACGTGCAATTCAGCTTCGTACCATATTCCTTGTCCCATTCTTTCCGCTTGAACACTCCCCAATTAGTGGAATCGAACATGTTGATCTTGTCTTTCGTCAAAGGTACTGGTGGCGGGGGCACAACCCACCTATTGTAACTGTCTACCCCGAAGATTGGCAGCACCATTCCCTCCGAGCATCTCAGCAGACTTCTAGCGAACCTTATCTTCGGAGGGACCTGAAACGCATGCACCCAGAGCTCTGGGTCCCTGTCCTTGACAGCTTCCAACGAACGCAATGCATGATAGTAGAACCCGCCTTTCATGTCAAACCCAAGTAACTTTGGTTTCCGTTTCATCACTGCTTTCAACGTCTTATCAAAATCATCAGACGATGGAGCCAAGACCGGCATCAATGGCTTGTCAATACCCCGATTGTCAAGCCATCTCTCAGCAAATCTGAGGTGGGATATGAAATCAGGTGTGGAGAGTCCAGGACTCTGCTGCACCGTGATTATGTCGATATCCGCAAAGTATTGAAGATCAAGTATAGTCCTGAGATCGTTTGCTTCAACGATTGCCGCGTCTCCCTTCAAGATAAGAAATAGAGTACTCAGGGCGTCTTCGTGTGTAGATGTTTCACGAGCTAAACGGCGAGCAAACTCTTTCAGAGAATCTTCCTCTTTCAGGATTCGCTTTAATGTCTCAGGATAAATCAGCTTGCCCGCAACGACGATTTCAGTGGGAAAATCCTGCTTCAGGCCTACGAGTCGAGTCGCGTTGAGTTCTGTAGTAGTTGCAAACTTGTTTGGAAGCGGCACTTTCGCGTTGGCATATGAAAGATAGCCCGCTGCTACGCGAGCTGTATCGTCGAACTCGATGCCCTTCTTCAATAACTCAGGCATTATGAAGGCTCCACAGGGACCTTACGGACGTCGTAAATTAAGGTACGATATCTGGCTATAGGGCGTTTTCCTCCGTTGTGTGAATGTCTCGGGGATTCTTTTGGCACAACCTGCATGTTCCTTCTCGGCGTCGGCTCTTCCACTATTTCTGCAGATCCTGGTGACTCTGCTAACATGAAATGTCTGTCTTTCCAACTCAACAACTCTTAATTAGCTGCCCTCTAAAGGCTACGCAGACTCTCAGGTCTCGAGGCGTCGAAAATGGGTGAAGTCGAATTACCGCCACAACTTCAGGAACAGCTGGTTAGGCTCCAGCAACTTCAGCAGACTCTGCAATCGGTTGCGACTCAGCGACAGCAAGTAGAACTTGAGCTGAGTGAAACCGATAGAGCGCTTGCTGAGCTTGAGAAGTCGACTGACGATACTCCAGTATACAAAACCGTCGGAAGCATACTCGTCAAGTCGAATAGACAAACACTGCTTACTGAGCTCAAGGAAAGAAAAGAGCTGATGACTACACGAGTTACCGTTTTGGGAAAGCAAGAAGATAGGACAAGAGAACGGTTAAAGGAGATTCAGGAGAAGTTACAGGAGAGGTTAAAGGGACCGAAACAACCCTCTCAATAAGCTTCCCTCCTCACCAGACCTCGAAGTAGTAAGGGAGACCCAATGGAAATTGAGTTAAGACGGAAGCCCACAGCAGATGAGATTGAAGAGATCTGCATGGCTGCGGAAGAGGCAGCAAGACAAGTCCTTTTTTCGAAGATCTCAGTAAAGCAAGTAAGTGACCTAGATGTCACTGTGGAAGCCATTGGAGACAAACCACTACTCCTCACCGTTGAGGTCGGAGTAGAGCTCCTAATTGGCGACGAAGATCTACAACCTTTAGTTGACAAAGCGACAGATGCCGCTTTCCAAGCCGCAGAGACGAAAGTGAGTGAGTTGAGGCTTTGCAAGGATTCTCGAACTTAGTCAAGTTACTCCATCAAGTCGATTCGGTTCTGATCTTAGGACATCAGAATTCCGACCCTGACGCGGTATGCTCCGCTTATGCATTCTCAGTTCTTGCTCGAAGAATCAATCATAAGATACGAACATCCTTTTGTTCTCCCGGTGGAGTCAGCAAACTTTCCAAGCAAATACTTTCCACTGCCGTTCCATTATCAATTGACGAAAAGCCTAACCTAGATGATTTCAGCCTGATTGTAACCGTCGACACAAACACCCTCCAACAATTAGGCGAACTGCGCGAGGCTGTTCAACATTCGTCAAAGCCCATTGTGATGATTGATCATCACGCCCCCCACGCGGAAAACGCGAAAGCAGCGACAATAATCATATGCGAGGAAAATGCCACTTCAACCTGTGAAATCACGCTTGCGATGTTCACAAGAATGCATATCAAGCCAGACAGACGGGTCTCACAAGCACTTCTTATCGGAATCCTAGTCGAAACCGGTCATTTAGCGATTGGCACTAGAAAGACGTATGCAGCTGCATGCAAACTAATGAGCACTGGAGCTAATCCAGAAGAGGCAGTCGCGTTGACTAGGCAAGTAATGGAAGAATCGGAACGCATTGCCCGAGTCAAGTCAGCCCAGAGACTCAGATTAGAGAGGATTAATCGTTGGCTAATCGCCACATCCCTCGTCGGTTCCTACCACGCGTCAGCCGCAAGAGGACTCATTGCTCTAGGAGCACACTTAGCGATAGTAGCCGGGAAACGGAACGACGACTTAACAGTGAGTTTTCGGTGCACTCGGGAATTCGTTCAGGAGTCAGGAGTACATCTTGGCACTGACCTAGCAAGCGAAATCGGGCGACAGATGGGTGGCATGTGTGGAGGCCATGCAACAGCCGCAGGAGCAAACGTCAAAGGAGAACCAAATGAAGCACTGAAACGCTCAATCCGAATCCTACGCGAAATTCTGGATCACAAATCAAATTCCCTAGACAAGATTAGTGCCGTTGATTCAGCTCAAACACAGGTCGTCAGGTAACCGATCAAAAGGTGCCATTCAAGCGATGTCAGCCATATTGGCACGCAACCTATCCTTCACGTATACGGGAGCTAGCACACCCTCGATGGAGAAAATTTCACTTTCAATTGAGAAGGGCGAATTCGTAATACTCACGGGACCAAGTGGATGCGGCAAAACGACTTTTTGCAGATGCTTGAACGGGCTAATTCCGAATTTCTACTCTGGCGAACTCCAAGGAGAGCTCTTCGTAGATGAAGTGAACGTATCTGATAAGTCAACTGCTGAACTCTCGAAACACGTCGGGTTCGTATTCCAGAATCCTGAGAATCAACTGTTCTCCCTCTCAGTCGAGCGAGACGTAGCATTCGGGTTGGAAAATCTGGGAGTCCCAAGAGAGGAAGCATTGGAGAGAGTGAGATGGGCGATGAAATCAACTGGAATTGAAGATTTGCGAGAAAAAGCTCCATATGAACTCTCAGGCGGCCAACAACAGCGTGCAGCCATCGCTGGTGTACTGGCGATGAAACCTAACATAATTGTCCTCGATGAGCCAACGTCTTTCCTCGACCCCCGATCCGCCGAGGAAATCGTGGGGGTTATTGCTAAGTTGAATCGAGAATACAGATTGACCACGATTCTAGTCGAGCACAGATTAGACATAGTATCTCGCTACGCAAATCGTGTCATCATAATGGATAACGGAAAGGTAGTGCTCGATGGATCTCCATCCGAAACATATAACGATCAGGCACGTCTAATCGGCATTGGCTTACCAAAAGTCACGACTCTATTCCACATGTTAAGACGTGACGGTTTCCCCCTCTGGACCAATCCAATAACGGTCGAACAGGCGTCCGCGGAGTTGAGAAAGGTTCTTCAACGATGATTTCAGTCAATAATGTAAGTTTTCGATATCCCGGTACGTCATCTGACGTTCTTACCAACGTGAACCTCCAAATTCAGAACGGTGAATTCGTTGCGATCATGGGTGAGAATGGAGCAGGTAAGACAACCCTCGTGAAGATGTTCAACGGATTACTGAAGCCACGAGTTGGAAACGTGTACGTAGATGACGTAGACACTCAAAAAAAGTCAGTGGCTCAGCTTTCTCGCGACGTTGGACTAATTTTCCAGAATCCTGACCATCAATTGTTCGCAGAGACAGTTTCCGAAGAACTTAGCTTCTCGTTACGCAATTTCGGATTCGATGAGCAAGTCATCAAGCGAAGAGTCACAAACATATCGACCGCTCTGGACCTTGAGAGGTACATCGATTCCTCTCCTTTTGTCTTGAGCGGTGGCGAAAGAAAACGCGTGGCGCTGGCGGCGGTTCTAGCATGGGATCCGAAGCACATCATTATGGACGAGCCGACCATTGGACAAGACTATCTCCAGAAGGATCGACTCAGAAATTTCATCGTACAATTAATCTCGCAGGGAAAGACAATCGTAATCGTCACGCACGACGTTGAGTTCGTGGCCGAATGCAAACCCCGTATAGTTCTGCTTTCAAAAGGAACTGTAATTGCTGATGATACTGCATCGAAGATTCTAACGAACGATGAAATGCTTGCGAAGGCCTCTCTCGTAAGACCACAAATTGCTGAATTAATGCATCAACTACCAGTATTAGGAGAGAATCCGGGAATTATAGACGCCTACGCAGCCCGAGAGTTTCTCGCCACCAGACTTCGAAAAGCAGACCAAACTAGCGACCGAGGGTGAAATCAACGTCTCTCCGTTTCGTTGAAGGATTCAAGTTTACCAAGATTGATAGCCCTATTCACAGGATGGACCCGCGAGCAAAGTTCGTTCTAACCATCGGACTCTTCACAACCGCTCTCATGTTCACGAACATTTTCGCACTGATCATTATCTTTCTTTTTCAAATTCCCCTCATTCTGATCTCAAAGACTAGCCGCAGGTGGCTTAGATCCATGAGAGGAGGACTGTTCCTTGGTGTCTTCATCTTCGTTATGAATTCCATATTCGGCACGGCTATTGTTCTCTCGATAGCGTTCACTCTGCGCTTTTTCGCGATCATGTCGGCATTTTCATTCTTCTTCATGACAACTTCCGCCGATGATCTAGGGCTCGCGTTAGATCAGATTCACGTCCCTTACTCCATCTCATTCACGTTTACCACTGCCGTAAGACTAGTTCCAACTATGGCCGTTGACGCTCAAACTGTTGTTGACGCTCAACGATCAAGAGGACTTGAACTTGACAAAGGTAACTTAGTGAAAAGAGTGAGAAATTACATTCCCATCCTAATCCCACTAATCATCTCCGCGATACGAAGGAGCGTGGAACTTGCAGAAGCCTTGGAATCACGGGCCTTTGGTGCAACAGAACACCGTACTGCGATAGTTACGCTAAAGATGCATTTCGCAGATTACGTCACTATTATTGGCACGATCCTAGGTCTAGCACTGGCCGTCTACGTGTACTTCCGTGTTCCTTTACCGTCCGTGGTCATCCCGATCCAGCTGCCCAAGGTTTTCGGATAGCAGCAGCTAGTGCCATGAGCCTAGGTAACGCTGCTGCTCATCGGTTAGTGAATCAATAGTCATTTGGTGCGATTGCAGCCAGAGTGACGCAATCTCTCGATCGACTTCCAATGGTATCCTGTAGACCTTTCGTTCAAGTCTTCCCTTGTTTCTAACCAAGTACTCAGCAGCAAGGGCTTGATCAGCGAAGGTCATATCCATGACCTCAGCTGGATGTCCATCAGCCGCCGCCAGATTCACTAATCGTCCCTCTGCAAGAAGATATAGACGCTTGCCGTTGCTTAACTTGAATTCTTCAACGTTTTGACGTACAATTTTAGTGGAGGCTGCCATTCTTCGAATAGACTTTACATCTATTTCCACATCATAATGTCCTGAATTTGCCAAGATTGCTCCATCCTTCATTTTCTCGAAATGCTCTGGAAGTATGACGTCTTTGCAGCCTGTGGCGGTTACGAATATGTCACCAACATCAGCAGCGGCGTTCATGCTCATGATTCGGTATCCTTCCATTGCTGCCTCAAGAGCTCTAACTGGATCCACCTCAGTGACAACGATGTTTGCGCCGAGTCCCTTTGCTCTTAGCGCAATTCCTCGCCCAACCCAGCCAAAACCGCAGACTACAACGGTCTTGCCTGCGATCAGCATGTTTGTAGCCCGCATGATACCTTCGAGGGCAGATTGCCCAGTTCCATGTTGACTGTCAAATAGGTACTTCGTGAATGCGTCATTGACGGCCATGACAGGATAAGCGAGTATCCCTTCATTTTCCATGGCCCTGTATCGATGAACACCAGTCGTCGTCTCTTCACAGGCGCCGATTATCTTGCTCTTCAGATCGGTCATAGTCGAATGGATCGTGACTGACAGTTCGCCCCCGTCATCGATTAAGATATCAGGCTTGTGCGCAAGGACACTTGACAGGTTCTCTTGATGCTCAGATTCAGAGACTCCCCTCCAAGCGTAGACGTCTGGTCCCGATAAGGCTAGAGCGGCGGCAACATCATCCTGCGTGGATAGAGGGTTGCTGCCGGTTATTGCGATTTTTGCGCCTCCAGCTTGAAGAGTCTGGCCTAGGACAGCTGTCTTCATTTCCAAATGCATACACATCCCAATCGTCAAATCTTTGAATGGATGTTCCCTTTCGAACCGTGACCGGATCTTTGCAAGCACAGGCATGTGATCTCTTGCCCATTCGATCTTCAGCTGCCCTTGCGGAGCTAGAGAAGGGTCTTTGACTCGACTCATCCTCAGATCCCTCTGCATTCGAATACTGTATGTGGATTAAACGATTATGATCATTGATTGGACAGGAATCGCTTGACTTTTAACCTCACTCGGGAATGCATCATATGATCGACTTTTGCCTTCCTTACTGATCAGGAATTGTGAGTGGATCGTAACCCAGAATGCAAGCAGAGAGGTCATGCATAGAGCTTCGATTCTTGTCGAAGACGGTGTCATCAGACAAGTGGGGAAGATAATCGGCTCTGCTGACAAAGAGATTGATGGCTCTGGCAAGATAGCGCTTCCCGGCCTCATAAACGCGCACACACATCTCTCCATGACTCTTTTTCGCGGTTACGCTGACGACATGCAACTCCAAGATTGGTTACAGAAAAAGATCTGGCCACTTGAAGCGAAACTTAGCAATGAAGACTGCTATTTCGGTGCCCTCTTAGGAGCGGTGGAGATGATCAGATCAGGAACCACAAGCTTCGTCGACATGTACTTTCACATGGAGGACGTAGCGAGAGCCGTCGCTGAATCTGGGCTGCGCGGCTTCTTATCTTATGGCACTATCGACCTCTTTGATGCTACGAAATCAAGTAGAGAGCGAGCCAACGTTCAGAAGTTCCATGAGTATATTAGGAGTTTGGGGAACCCAAGAATCAGATTCGTCATTGGACCACATGCACCTTACACGTGTTCAGCTGAAATGCTTCAATGGTCGAAGGAATTTGCGGAAAAGAACAACACAATAATTCACATTCATGTGGCTGAAACTCGGCGCGAACAAGCCGACTCTCAGAAACAGCACGGGATGCGCGTCGTGGAGTATTTGGACAAGATCGGAGCGCTCTCTAAGAACATGCTTGCAGCCCATTGCGTATGGCTGACTAAGTCAGAAGTGAAGTTGTTAGCAAAATCCGAGGTTAAGGTGGCTCATTGTCCAGTTTCAAACATGAAACTCGCCAGCGGCGGCGTAGCTCCCTTGCCAGAGATGTTCGACGCAGGAATCCCAGTGGCATTGGGAACAGACGGAGCAGCTAGCAATAATAGCCTAGACATGTTCGAAACCATGAAAATCTGCGCTTTAATTCACAAAGCTCATCGATGGGACCCGACTGTACTGCCAGCTCAGAAAACGCTTGACCTAACAACAATAGAAGCCGCAAGAGCGCTTGGCGTAGATCGAGAGATAGGAAGCATCGAACCTGGCAAGAAGGCGGACATTATCCTACTCGATGCCAGTGCTCCCAACCTGAGACCACTTCACGGCGGGGAAACAGTGGTTTCGGACCTTGTTTATTCAGCCTCGTCAGGAAACGTGGACACCACTATTGTCGATGGACGCGTCTTGATGGAAAACAGAATTGTCACGTCATTAGACTCAGCGGCAGTATGCGCAAAATCTCAAGAACTCGCAGCTAGACTGGTAAGCTAACGTTTGATTCTCTCACGAGACTCAATCGTTCAAGTTTCAAATAACCTGAATCGTTTTTCCAATGAGGAATCGACTGGTCTACTCGAATCTTTCCATGGAACATCGGAGCGTCCAGAACAAATGTTTCAGCCTCACCACCCTCGAATGCTACGCTGAAGCCATGCTTCTTGCTAAGGCGTACTAGCTCCTGAAAGTTCGTTGTGTTTAATGTCCGCCCTAACCATTCTTTCGTGAGGCCCAGAGCATTACATGCTGTGATTATGATCTCGAATCCCGATTCAATTTGCTCTCGGACAAGCTGCTCCTGATTCTTATGCCATAAAGGGGCAAAGCTTCTCAAACCAAGCTCCTCACACACATTGTCCAATCGAGTTCGCTGATATTCACTTGCAATAGCCCCAGAAACTAATCCTTGTATTCCCACTTTTTTCGTCAGACTCCGCAGCCCATCCGCAAGATCACTCAACTCCTTCTCCTTCAATCCCTCGGTTCTGATCACGGTTAATGGAATGTTCAGGGCTTCAGCCTGCAACTTGGTCCATTCAGCAGCTGGATAATGAAACATCCATGATTCACTTGAGTCAGGAAGAACTGTGACGAGCTCTGCCACCTCCCAACCCTGCATTTGAGCCCACCAGAGAGCAAAAGCGCTGTCCTTGCCACCGCTGAATAGTGAAGCAACTTTCATTTGTTAACCTCGAAGTCGGCCCTTGCCTTGAACCTGAACTGATTCTCATAAAGAGTTCTCAGTCTGCTCTGAGTATCAGCATCCTCTGGACGTTTGTCATCTCGAAAACGGGTAATACGAGCAAAACGAAGAGCGAACTTGGACCGGTAATTTGGACTCCGCTGAATTTCGTTGAAGGCTACTTCGACGACGACTGACGGCTTAACATATACTGTGTACTCAGTTGTCCGCGTCTTTAATACCGACAGCTTCTCAGTTATCGTTGAAAACTCATCATCTGTCAGACCCTTGAAGGTCTTCCCGACCACCAAATACTCGCCCGTTTGGTCGTCCCGCACTGCAAGATGATAGTTACTCAACCATCCCTTCCTTCTTCCAGAACCCCAGTCTGCAGCCACGATTACGACATCAAGCGTCTCGACCGGTTTAATCTTGAACCATTTCTTCCCACGCACGCCAGGCGTGTAACTACTCTTCAAATCCTTCGCCATAATTCCCTCATGTCCAGCAAGGACTGCTTGATGCATCAACTCCTTCGCATCCTCTACCCTTGAACTCACGACTCTAGTGGCTAAGAGATCTGGCGGGACGAGGGTCTGGAGAATCCCCCAACGCTCTTCGTTAGGCGCGTCTATCAGCATCTTACCGTTCAGGTATATGATGTCGAAGAGGTGAAGTCTAAGCGGAATCTGCGTCGTCATGATTTTCACGTGGTGCACGCGCCTGAAGCGTCTCATCAAGTCTTGGAAAGGAGACGGCTTACCACCTTTCCCCACGGCCACGACTTCGCCTTCCACGAGAAACTCTCTCGCTCGAGGAACTAGTGCGTCCTTAGCCAACCTAACGATGTCAGGGAGACTGTCAGTTACGTCTGTAAGTCTGCGACTGAAAATTCGAATGACACCACCTTTTACGTGCAGTTGAATTCGTGCCCCGTCATACTTGTATTCGAGAGCTGTGGTTCCTCCGTGCTCCCTGAAGACTTCCTCAGGATCTTGCGCCATCTCAGCAAGCATTGGCCTTATCGGCACGAATAACTCCACGCCGACTGCTTGAACAGCAGCTGCGCCCTCAGTCAAGGATAACTTTGCGACACGCCCGAGATCACCCAGCAACATGTACGCTCGCCTTACATCATCTAGCTGAATGTTGCTAGCGGCAGAAATCGCGTCAAGCATTACACCTTCTACCGCGCCGATCCGCATTTCGCCGAAGATAATTCTCCTCAAATATTCAGCGTCAGCAGCACCTAGACGACCCAGTAATGTTTCCACAAGCGCCTCCTTTCGCTGACGCGAGCCTGAACCGGTGGCTTTGGCGATCCGGTCGAAGGTTTCGTAGACATCTAACAGGGTCGCAGGCCGAGTGACTAACGTTGATTGGTTGGCTCTCCGGTCCATTTTCCAGAGGGTTGCGCCACCGACGTCGAGTACGCGTTCGTCCGCTCCTGGAAAAGCGTGCCCTGAGAAAAAGGTGACAGCCGGAATCACTTCATCGGCATGCAGTGAGTGCAGGAAATTGGCTAGAACTGTAACTTTCTTGGTCCTCTTACTAGTCGCTTCAACCCGCCTACATACGTTAGCAAACTCCGAAAAGGGTGTCTGTGACATGCGCATCAACTCGAACTAAACCAGGAGCTCAGTTTCGAACTCTCTCTAGAATTGAAGAGTCGCATTCTCTGAACCACGACTTTGACCTTATCCTTCGCAAATCCTCGTTCTCCGCACAGGAATTGTACGAGTTCTTTTTCATCAATGGGTGAAAAATGCAGATCGTACTCATTCGTTACTTCGGGATGGGAAAACAATGTGCGAATTTCTTGGAAATCCGGCGGCAGTTTTTCCTTGGTTTCGGTCGGCAAATTCTCTAGTGCGCCGTGCTTCTGAATTAGCTTTAATGCGGTTTTGGGGCCGATTCCTCGAACGCCTGCGTTGAAATCAGTTCCAACTAGAATTGCTAAGTCAATAAGTTGCTCCAGCGTAATCTGCAATGCAGTTAGCATTTTCTGAAGGTCTATTAGCTCGGGGATGAGTGGTCTAGACGCTCCTTTACTTGGAAGGTATTCCTGGCCGGATATTGTCAAGTAGCGAATTAGGCGAGGTGCACCGAATAGTACGGAGTCGTAATCGCGACTGTTGGCAGCCCAGACGTCGCCTCGTCGAGCCATGTGCGCCGCCTGCGCCTCGCCTTCTTGAGGAGCTTGGACAACAGGTATGCCCAGTAGTGATAGAGCCCGCTTTGCATCTCCTGTCATCTCTTGTGTTAAAGAATCCATGCGCACAGCCTTTGACCAGGCAGCAGCATAGTCGCCGCGGCTAACAGCAAACTCCCACTCTCTCCGAGCCTTGGCACGCGTCAAATGTCGTTCTTTCAGAGTTGATGCTTTCAGTGTTGGTGGTCTTCCATCGAATACGAACACGGGTCGAATATCAAATTCCGCAAGTAATCGAGTCGTCCTGAATACGAGGCCTATCAGGTGCGATGTTACATGTCCTGTAGAGTCTGTAAATGGTTTACCGTCACGCATTCTGATAAGAGCCAAGAATTGGTAGAGCATGTTGTTTGCGTCAACGCCAAGAACTCTCCCCCAGAGATCGTTCAGTGTTAGTTGTTGTTTGATGACAATGGGGGTAAGGTTGAATCCCAACAATCAGCCAACTCGAATATGACTTCTGGTTAGAGGCTGCAGGTGACTTATACCCGCTCTTTTTCTCCTTTCTTTGCATCCTTTTGCCAAGGGGTCTTCAACAGCAATACTTTAATGACATTTAGTTATGATGCCATCACAATTTCGCAGAAAGTTGAGTGAAAATGCCACGTTACAAGAGCACAGCTGAATTACAGAAGATCATTGCGAACAAGGAGCAAATCCGTAAGCCGTAGGGAACCTACGTCCGGAAAATATGGGAATCATCGCCCACGTCGATCACGGAAAGACGACGATGAGCGACTCTCTCCTTGCCGCAGCCGGTCTCCTGTCACCTGGGATGGCTGGAACAGCGTTAGCGCTGGATTACATGGAGGAAGAACAGAAGCGCCAGATGACTATCAAAGCTGCAAACGTTAGTTTGTTGCATGAGAGAAATGGAACTTCATACGTCATCAACCTGATTGATACTCCTGGTCACGTTGACTTCTCTGGGAGGGTGACGCGATCTTTACGAGCCATTGACGGAGCGGTTGTTGTAGTCGATTCAGTCGAGGAGATAATGGTTCAGACTGAAACTGTAACCAGACAGGCGCTTGAGGAGAGAGTAAGGCCTGTTCTCTACATCAACAAGATTGATAGACTAATCAAAGAACTCAGATTGAATTCTGAGCAAATCCAAGAAAGAATCGGTCGAATTATCACAGAATTCAACAGGCTAATCGAACTTTACGCGGAGCCTGAATACCGTGAGAAATGGAAAGTGAGCTTCGCTGGCAACACAGTTGCCATGGGTTCCGCCAAGGACCGCTGGGGATTCAACGCTGAAATAGCCAAGGAGAAAGGCGTGAAATTCCAGGATGTTGTGGACGCGTACACAAACGATACTATCGCGCAACTTCGTGAACGTGCACCATTGCATGAAGCAATACTGAACATGTCAGTTGAGGCGATGCCCCCTCCGCACGTCGCACAGAAGTATCGTATTCCAAAGATTTGGAAAGGGGATATTAACAGTGAAGTTGGCCAAGCCATGATGAACTGCGATGATAACGGCCCAGTAGTTATGGCAATTACGACCATCGTCGTTGACCCGCAAGCCGGAGTCGTAGCCGTCGGCCGATTATTCTCCGGGACCATCAAGGAAGGTTCAACATTCCATCTTCTAGGCGCTCGAGTTGACCAACGCGTGCAACAAGTCTGCATTTTCATGGGACCCTACAGAGAGATAATTGGGACCATCAACGCCGGAAACATTCCCGCACTTCTAGGATTGGATGCTGCCAAATCGGGAGAAACACTATCAACCGTGAAGGACATAGCTCCCTTCGAATCCGTCCACTACGTGACTGAACCAGTCGTAACGATGGCAGTCGAACCTAAGTATAGCAGAGATCTGCCCAAACTAGTTGAGCTTCTTCGGCGACTTAGCCTTGAAGATCCGAACCTCGTAACTAAGATCAATGAAGAAACCGGCGAATACTTGATAGCAGGCATGGGAACACTCCACCTAGAAATCGCCACGACCCTGATTACGAAGACCGGACTTGAGATTGCAACATCAAACCCGATCGTCATTTACCGTGAAAGCGTCAGAGGAAGCGCAGGACCAGTTGAGGGAAAGTCGCCTAACAAACACAATAAGGTCTACTTATCGGTTGAACCGCTCCCGGACAAAATCGTCGATATGATAAAGGAAGGAAAGATCGGCGAATACCAGGATCGGCATGAGATGGCTAAGATTCTAAGAGAAGAAGGCTGGCCACCAGACGAAGCACGAGGAGTCTGGAGCGTTGACGAGGGTAGTAACATGTTCGTGGAAACCACCAAAGGCGCCCAGTATCTGCAAGAAGTTAAAGAAATGGTCATAGGCGGATACAGATGGGGACTCAAGGAAGGCCCACTCGCATACGAACAGATACGTGGCATCAAGGTTACACTGACTGATGTCTCACTACACGAAGATCCAGTCCACCGTGGACCAGCCCAAATTATGCCAATGAGCCGCAGAGCCTTCTTCATAGCATTCCTGAGCGCAAACCCAGTTCTCCTGGAGCCGATTCAAAGAATCACGGTCAAAGTGCCGCCGGATCTTCTAGGAGCAGCCACAAGCGTAATCTCCCAGAAACGGGGCAAGATTGTCTCGGTTGATCAACGCGGCCACTTAGTTTACGTTGTCGGAGAACTACCTACCGCAGAAACCTTCGACCTGTCAGAAGTGATGCGAGGCCAATCTCAGGGTAGAGCCTTCTGGGGATTGGAATTTGCTCATTGGGCACCGGTCCCGCAATCACTCGTAGGCCAAGTAATCATTGACATACGCAAACGCAAAGGCTTACCGCCCGAGCCACCAACCGCGCAGGACTTCATTGATTAGGTCCAATCATCCCCGTTTTTCTTAGGGGCAACTTCTGGCGCAACGATGATAACGCAATCGGTGTTCGTCGACTAGATAGTTTCGAGAGTCGTGACACTTTTATTCTCAGTTCAAGCATTCCCCGTTGCGGTCGAAAAGGCTGGCATCAGAGTGCGAGAGATATCCTCCACTAGGCCGTGGTCCAGTTTCCAACGTGAAGGACAACCTGGTCTATGACGGGGGCTTCCCAAGCCTCAACGTTGCCTAAACAACGAGGTTACCCGGGTCCGAATCCCGGCGGCCGCACCACATTTCAGACTAGAATCCCATGGATAAATACGTTCGAAACCAAAATAGAATAGTGAGAAATGAACCTGCGAATCGGTCTGTAGACGACCTCTACGGAGTAGAAAGAAGACTCGAATTAGTGAGAAGTCGGATCAAAGAGTCGAAAGAGATCACGCCGCGAAACAAGGAACTCATTTTCAGGTACACCGACAATTGTAGTCTCCGCGGCTTGAGCAACCTTCGAGTCCTATTCTATCTTAACAGGTTCTGGAACATCGCGAGACTCGCAGAGAAAGACTTCGACAAGATGGACAAAGAAGACATCGAGGAGTTAGTCAGAAAACTCCAGAAGCGAGCTTTCGAGCCTCGAACCGTTTCAGACCATCTTACAGCCATCAAAACCTTCTGGAAGTGGCTTGAGAAAACCGAGGACGCCTACCCGGAGAAGGTTAGATGGATCAAACCCTGGCGCAGCCACAAACCCTGCAAGCTTCCAGAACAGCTCCTTACGAAGGACGATGTGGAAAGACTCGTCAACGCATCTGTGAATCCCAGAGACAAGGCGCTGGTCAGCATCCTATACGAGAGCGGATGCAGAATTGGCGAAATACTCAGCCTGAAAATAAGAAACGTGGAATTCGACGCCAACGGCGCCGTACTAATTGTCAACGGGAAGACGGGACAGCGTAGGGTTAGGGTGATCCATTCAGTGCCTAGACTCATGACCTGGCTCGAACATCATCCCAACAACAAACATCCAGACTCCTCACTTTGGGTCTGCCTTGGTTCTAGGAACAACTCCGAACGAATTGTGCACCAAAGCGTCGCAAGCATGCTCAGGAAGACAGCGAAACGAGCGGGACTGGGAAAGCGATGCAACCCACATCTCTTCAGGCACTCCAGAGCCACCTTCCTCGCCAAGCACCTGACCGAAGCCCAGATGAAAGAGTACTTCGGCTGGACACAGGCATCGGAAATGGCTGCGATTTACGTCCACCTATCCGGAAGAGACGTGGACAACGCACTGCTGAAACTTGCTGGCAAGAATGTGTCGGAGGCAGAGAAGGAATCCGAAATGGACAGGAGAGTAACAGCGTGCTCAATATGCAAACACGAAAACCCGCCCGAAACACGCCGATGCTCAAACTGTGGGAGACCACTAGACCTCAAGACAGCCCTTGAAGACGACAAAAGGGAACATGAACTTCTGAAAATGTTGACCCCTGAAATATTGGAGGAAATGATTCAGAAACGATTCCAGCAGCTATCGACTGCCAAACCTTAGCAAACCCTGAATGCACCTTCCGGGCGAGACGAACGGCCCTAGTTTCAAGGATTTATCTTTTCAAATTCAATCTTGAGTATGAAAGACATCAAATTCAACTCAATTCAAGAGCTTATGCAATACGTGGAAGAAGAAGCCCGCAGAAGGATTGAAAAAAACTCCAACGATCTGAACCTCTAATTCGATTCCCATCCCCGGCTCCAAAATCTTCTGCGATTTAGGTCATGAAACCGAGGTTGGATTTCTCAAAGGAAAATTAATCGATATCTTCAGCGCTTTTTACTGATAAATCTTCTCAAATTGGTGCCAGGAGGATCAAAGCCGATACTTATGGAGAAGTCCCCGGTTCGAAGCTTCCTTGTCAAATCGCTTTTTCCAAATAGGAAATCTGCTTCAAAGCAAATCGAGGTGGTGGTCCTCCACTGGTGCTGCCAAACCGCGAGCTCTAGTCCATGCAAAGGCTTACAACAAGCTGACCAGTTTCTAGAACCAAACGATGGTAACCATGAGCGATCGTCTGGAAACGATTTAGTTGATGCGTTTAGGAAAGTTGAGTTTTTTCTCTTCTTCTACGGTGGTAGTTGATCGCGAATCTGTGTGCCTCATCTCGCATGTGTTGAAGCAGAAGGCTTGTTTTCGAATTTCGATCTGGTTCCAGCATTTTTCCATTGGGAAGACATATTTGTTCTCGCCTTTTCGCTAGGCCGATGAGGGGGGCAGTGATGCCAAGGTTATCCAGTTGTTTTTTTGCTGCAAGTACTTGTGGGATACCTCCGTCAACAACAATCAAATCGGGAACTTTCTTTTCTTCTTTCAAGAGTCGACTGAATCTTCTCGCTATGATTTCTCCCATCATTGCTTGGTCGTTCTGATGAAGGATCGTCTTTATTCTGTACATTCTATATTCTCTCTTGTTTGGCGCTCCATCACAGAAGCAGATTTTGGATCCAACTGGGTTTCTCTCCCCGAGATTGGATATGTCAAAGCATTCGATGGTTCCAGGCGTCTTTTCTAATCCCAGATAGTTCTTGAGTTCAAGCAGAGAATTAGCAGTTTTCTTCTTTGCTGCCGTTAGATTGTCTGCGTAGGTTCTGGCGTTTTCGATCGCTAAGTCTAAAATTGCTCTTAGCTTTCGATCTGAGGGTCTATTGATTTTTACTCTTGTTCTGCTTTTTCTCGACAGCCAATTTGCTATGGTTTCAGCATCATCGATTCTTCTGTTAAGGATCAGTCTGTCAGGTACGTATGTTCGTTTGAGGTAGTATTGTTTCAGGAATGACTCCAGAGCCTCTTCGTCGCTTGCTTCTTCAGCCACTTTTAAATCGAAGTTTTCGGACGAAACGATTTTTCCTTCTGTAATTTGGAGAACGTGTGCACAAACATTTTCTTTGGAGCGGTAGATTGCAATTGCGTCAAGGTTGTTGTTGGCAGGTAGCACTATACGTACTTGTTGTACTGTTTTCTCCAAGTTGCGAATTCGATCACGCAATATGGCTGCTCTCTCATATTCGCGTTTCATGGATGTGCTGGTCATCTCGGAATGGAGTTTGCCAATTACGCGAGTAAGTTTTCCTTCTAAGAATAGAGTTAGGCTGTTTATCATTGAGCAGTACTCGGCTTTTGTGATTTTACCTGCGCACGGAGCACTACATTGACCAATGTGATAGTACGTGCAGGGTCTCGTTGCAGCGGCGTAGGTCTTTCTTCCGCATATTCTGATAGGAAATATCTTCCTGATGGTGCTTAGCGAGTTACGCATTGCTGTTACGTCGCCGTATGGGCCGAAGTATTTCGCGTTGTCGTTAGTGATCTTTCGTGTAATGCTGAGGGATGGGTATTGTTCGTTAGTGCTAATTTTGATGTAAGGGTCCGTTTTGTCGTCACTCAAGCGAATGTTATGGAGTGGTTTGTGTGCTTTGATCAAGATGTTTTCGTCGATGAGAGCTTCAGTTTCGTTGCTTGTCACGATGTAGCTTATCTCTTCGGTCGCGTCGATGATTCTTTTTTCTCGGTTATCGGTCTTCGCTGCTTGGAGATGGTCTTCTACACGTTTCTTGATGTTTTTTGCCTTTCCGACGTATAATGTAAGGCCATTTCCTTTGAAGATGTAGACGCCCGTT
>JBEKGM010000047.1:0-26258 GCA_050012795.1 Bathyarchaeia archaeon
ATAATCGCTCTGACAAAGAATATGGCCAAAGAGCTTGCGCAATATGGCATCAGAGTGAACTGCGTCCTGCCTGTCGCAGCGACGCAAATGACAGACACCTTAATCCAGTACGCAAAAGTGGATAGGGAGACCTGGGACAAGAGGTATCCTCTTCTCGGCAGGATGCCCACGGCCGAGGATGTTGCAAGCGCATTCACATTTCTAGGGTCGGAAGCTTCAAGATGCATGACCGGACAAGTTTTGTACGTTGACGCCGGAACAACCTCGTGACGGGTAACATGTACTTCTACGCAAACGGTCTTTGCCTAAACCTTTTTTAGAATTCCGTGTTGATTTTCACATTGAGGTTTCCTTGGTGGCAATTGCTTTCGTCTTCATCAATGCTGAGTTAGGTGCAGAATACGAGGTAGCCCGCGAACTGCGGAAGGTATCGAACGTTAGGGAAGCGTATGTTACCTACGGGGTTTACGACATTGTAGCGAGGATTGAAGCAGAATCATTGGAGAAGCTAAAAGAGATCGTAACGTCAAAGATTAGACGACTCAGCAAGGTGCGCTCTACGCTAACGACAATAGTGGCCGAGGGAGCATAGGCTACGGGTTCCACCGCCTAAAATGATCTCTTAGTGTACGAGGCTGAAACGAGGGTCTTTCTGTGCGCACTACTAGAGACGCACCTTAACGTTCAACACTAGACATGGACGAGATTTCATCTGCGGTCTTCATGGAAGCCGCAAGCATCACAAAGCATCCGCGAGCATGGTCTTGCAGAGATTTCTGATTTCCCCCTCATGTTCTCTAAAGAGAGGTGGATCCCATAACTCATTTGAGGCTGGGTCTTACTTCTTCAGCGAAGAGACGTATGCCGGTCAGGTCAGTAGCTGCTTCTGAGAATGAGAGCATGAACCTGTCCACGCCGAGGTCCGAGTATTCACCTATACGGTGAATGCATTGGTCGGGGGTTCCAATTATGCTGTGACTCTCAAAATCCTCTTGCGCTACGGGACTGGCCGCCCTTGCATTCCGCGCCTTCTCTTTCACTTCTGTAGCGGTTCTTCCGATTATGACGGTGCCTTGCCAAGATTTTCTTATCCCCCCGATTCTTCTTCCAATCCGGTCGCAATGTTCAGCAAGGACCTGAAGTTTGTGCCGGTACTCGTCTAGGCTTAGGCCGATGAAGTTGCATCCGTCGGCGTGCTTTGCCACTGCTCTCAATGTGTATTTTTCGCCTTCGCCTCCTATCCATATGGGAGGTCTCGGCTTCTGTAATGGTTTGGGTTCGCAGACGGCGCCGCTTATCTTGTAATGCTTTCCTTCGAATGTGGGATTCTCTTCAGTCCACATCTTCTTCACAATGATAACTGCCTCTTCTAGTCTCTCCACTCTTACCCGCGGTTTTTCGAATGGTATTCCATAGCCTTCATGTTCAGTCCTAGCCCAGCCTGCACCAATACCGAGCTCAAATCTTCCGCCGCTTATCACGTCCAGAGTGCTCGACATTTTTGCAAGGACCGCGGGATTTCTGTACGTTACGCATAAGCAGGTTACGCCGAGTCTCAGTCTGGACGTCTCCTTCGAAAGCGCTGATAGTAGTGTCCAGGCTTCCAAGCATTGTTCGTGTGATGGTCCGTAAAGTGGGAGTTCGAAGAAGTGGTCGAAGAGCCATCCTGAATGGTAACCTAACTTGTCAGCTTCCACCCATATTCTTCGCAGGTTATCGTAGTTTCCGAGTAATCTACCCTGCGAAGTCTTGACTCCGACTTCAACTCTCAATCCGGACCCTTCAAACGGCTATTCTGACGTCGCGCTAAGCCCGATTTTCCTCCCGATTAAGCTTAGGGATGACTTGATCGTTGAGAGATTTCACTTCTTCAACGCTTCTAATGTTGAATGTGATCAGTGCAACGTTGAGTCGTTGATATTCTCCGATCGTGTGAAGGATGTTCTTTGCGCCTACACTTCTCTGCACGAGCTTCTCGGCTTCAGCGGTCGATATTCCTCGTCGGGCCGCCACCCATTCAACCTGAGATTTGACCTCCTGCGGGGACGGGTCGAGTAGCGGTCTTAGGCCAGTCGCTATTCTAATGCTGGAAAAGTCCCTATTCACGTTGGCACAGTGTTTCCTGAGCACTTCCACTTTATGCTCTAATTCTTCGGTTGAGTTTGTGATTATGTGCACTACGTCAGCGTATTTCGCCCCGATCTTGAGTGTGCGTTTCTCACCGGCGCCGCCTAACGTAACTAAGATCGAGATGGTCAAAGAATTTGTTCGGGGACTGGGCATGAATACGGAAGAAATACTCGTTCGGAACGCGTTTTCAGAACCTGACACGAAGTACTTGGATCCCCAAGAACAGGAAAGGGCGAACATACGAGCCCTGATGGGCGCCATCAAACAGGAACTGCTAAGCGGACAGGTTCGATGATTCCGCTTTTCAAACGGGTAACTTCTCACCGGAATTGCCAAGTCTAGGAAATTCACGTAGGTAGTGGCGCCGCCGGCAGGGATCGAACCTGCGACCAACGGGTTAACAGCTTCAGCCCCTAGGCTTAGGGTCCGCTGCTCTTACCACTGAGCTGTCGTCTGCGCGGTTAGGCGCGTACGGCGGCTAGTGTGCTAGCTCGGCGGCTGATGAGCCACACGTAAAATGACTTTAATTAGTTATTGGTCAGCAGTCAGTTAACCTCATGCTTGCGGTTTTCCGCAGAAGGCGCATCTGCCTGCGGTCTCGGGAATAAGGGATCCGCAGGACTTGCAGTGTACTAGTTTCTCCAACTCAATTATCGGTTCACTCCGCTTCCCTCGTCGTCGTGATGTAAACCAGATCAACGCTAGAATGATGACGATGAATAGGATAAGGGATAGGATCAAACTTAACATGGTAGAGACCGTACAGGTTCGATATTCGAATTACATGGCTGAGTCGTATTAAGTTGAAACATGCGCACGAAGGTTTCCAGAGGCTCAAGAATGTCGATGCCGCCTTAGCCCGTTTTCTACAATCCGCCCGTAGGCCATTTGTCGAAGCAGAGTGGCTCCTGGTGTCGCGAGCCTTGGAAAGGATATTGGCGGAAGATATAGTGGCTGAATCCGAAATTCCGCACTCAGATCGCTCTATCGTAGACGGATTCGCTGTGAAATCCTCTGATACGAACAGAGCGTCACAAGTCAGCCCGCTCATATTGAAGATCATGGGCGAAAGCAGACTAGGAGAACCTTGTAGGGGGGTCGTTAGGAGTGGTGGAGCATTTGCTATCGCGACTGGCAGCATTGTGCCGAAAGGGGCTGACTGTATTGTTCCGGTTGAGGATCTCCGCAAGATGTCCGGCGGCCGAATCGCTGTAACAGAAACCGTAGAACGGGGACAGAATGTTCTCCGCAAGGGCGAGGATATTGTTCCGGGGAAAGTTGTCCTGACAAAAGGGAGACGGCTTCGTTCAGAAGACTTGGGTGTGCTGAAGGTTCTGGGGATTAAGCGGGTGCGGGTTATGAAGAGGCCGCGAGTGGCCATACTCTCAACAGGGAACGAGCTCGTTGATAGCCCCCCGTCCAGATCGTCGAGTCGGATTGTGGACATCAATCGCTTAGTGCTTTCCGGTAAGGTCCGGCAGCTTGGTGGAACCGTAATTGATTTTGGAATTGTGAAGGATCGAAAAGGGCTCATCATCCGAGCGTTAGAGAAGGCTGTCAATTCCTCTGACATGGTGTTGGTTAGTGGGGGCTCCTCCGTGGGGCAGAAGGATTTGGTTCCTTCCTGTATCAACGCGGTTGGGAAGCCTGGCATGTTGGTTCACGGAGTTGCGATGCGTCCGGCAATGCCGACAGGCTTAGCTTCAGTAGATGGGGTCCCAATTATCTCCCTCCCAGGTTTCCCAGTCTCCGCCATGTTCGCGTTTCTAATTTTCGGTGCGCCAATGATAGCGAAACTGTCCGGGGGGAAATCGCTTCCAAAAGCAAGGTTGCAGGCGCGGACTTCGGAGCCAATCAAGGGTGTGAAGGGCTATCGGACTTTTGTTCGCGTAGCTTTGAGGCGGACCAAGAGAGGATTCACTGCGAGGCCGGTAGATTCGCAGCGTGCGTCAGTGATGATGAGCATCGTGGCTGCGGATGGGTTCGTTGTCGTGCCTGAGAAGACTGGGATAATTCCAAAGGAAAGTTTAGTGGATGTAACCTTGCTTACGTAAACTGTTTACTTCTTGGACGAATCCTTGGCTGCTCTGATCTTTCTTACTTCACTGGCTAATGATCGGAGCAGTTGCGTCCTTGGACTCTTGGGAACGGTGATGTAGCCCGTCTTCTCCCACCAGTTTCTGGGTCTGGATTTGTGCGGTGTGATTTCTGCTTGTATTGAGAGTCGACGTGCGGCTTCAGCCAGCTCATCTACGCGTGGGGCTTGTACGCTCTGGCCTTTAGGTATCCTTCTTCCTTCAAGCCTACTCTTTGAGGAGTCCAGGTTTGCGGGCCAGACGACGATTTTTCCGTCAAGCTTCAAGGAGAGGGTTCATCGTTCCAGTGGTTATTTTGTTCCTTGAATTAGTACCGCGTTTATGATTCCGTGCTGGCCTGGTCTAGAGGTTACTAATGCTTGGCCTAGGGGTGTATCGACGACTGCGCCTTTCGTGATGACGCCTCTTCGTTGGTAGTCGACGTTCGCGGGGTTTTTCACGACGCTTTGAATTTCAGTCTTCTGGGTTTTACCTGTGGCTGGATCGGTAACGTTTACTGAGTTTACTGATAAGGCTCGGAGTTTCAGGTTGTTTCCTCGTCCGCGTTTCTTAGTTATGCGGGGTTCCCCAACTATGGTCTCGGCAGGGTCGCTGCCCATTTCGAAGGCGCGTTTTCCACGCGCCATGTGCTTCTTGCCGCCGCTCTTCTTACGTTTGTGAAGGTTTCCGTGCCATTGGGGCATTCAAGTATCGACTCCGACGTTGAGATTTGCTTACGAGGCAAGGCGTCTTCATTTAAGTATTGTTATGATCTGATCTCGGGCTGGTTATTGGTGGTTTTCGCAAAGCACCTTCTGGACTAGTTGATACAATTGCTTCGCCTTATCGGCAGTCGCCCTGAAGGCTTCTATTGTGATGGTTTCTGTGGTTCTTTTGTTTGGGCCGCCGCTTTTTCGGACTTTAATTGCTCGAAGACTCTCTCGAGTTGTTTCTTCATAACCTGTACGTCTTGACTGAGGTTGAAGTAGTCGGCGAAGTTTGGTGTGGTTCTAAGCATCTTTGTTCTCCCGAGTTTTTCTTCGCTGATGAGGCCTATTTCTTGAAGTTGTTTGACGTGTGAATAGGAGAGGTTTCCTCTCACCTTGGCAACGTAGGATTGTGTTATGGGTTGTTTGTAAGCGATGAAGGATAATGTCTTCATTGGTCCTGGAGTGAGGAGTTGTCTTGTGGCGAGTCGTTTGACGTGGGGAGCGTACTGGGGTCTCAGTTGCATAACGAATCGTCCGTCACTTAATTCTAGAACTTCGATGGCGCCCGTGTTCTTGTAGCGTTCTTTCAGTTGTCTCGCCGTGTCTCGGATTTTCTCTTCCGATCGCATTCCTAGGATTGATCCTAATGTTTTCAAGTCAACGGGGTGGCCGGTTACGTACAGTGCGGCTTCGATTAGTGCGATTTTATCCACATTTCTTTCGAGAAGCTCGGTCTGTTGTTGCTCGCTCTGTTGGGGTTCAGACAATTGGTGGTGACACCTCGCCTAGTTTTATGAAGATCTCTAATGTTTCCTCGTCCTGTGTGACTATGAGCTTGTTCTGGTTGGCTAGGAATAGGAGCATGATGAAGACTCTCACAATTTCTAGGAGTGGTTTTCCGGCCACAAGTTCGCGGAAGGATAATGGTGAGCCTCGAATGCTGAGTTTGATTATCTCCGCGTAGAAATTTTCAATGTTCTCCTCTATGTTTGAGAGGAATGTGTCGAGTTGTTCGAAGACTGAGGGTGGCGTTAGAACGAACGGTTTCTTCTCGAGCGCGAGTTTCTCATTCGCCAATACTTCCTGCAGTACGCGTAATACTTCAGAGACGGATGTGGAGGTGTATTCGAATCGGATTGGAAATGGTAGGCCTGGTGGGACTTCAACGTCTGGTCGAGGGGTTGGAGGTTTGGGGGGTTCCTCCATTTTCAGTACAACTTCCGATTTCATTCTGTGAACTACGGAGGATGAGAGGAGTGCTGTGCCCGAGGCTGAGAAGTCGATGAAGCCGTTCTTCTTCATCTCTGCTAGAAATGAGTTCAAGAGGCCGGCTAAGTCAACGTCCCAGGGTTTGATCCTGTGCAGTCGGAGTAGGTCGAATAGGATTAGGTAGGGGGGCCGTAGCCAGAAGGGTTTAGTGAGTTCTTCCAGGAACGTTAACCTCCTGCATTGGTAGATTGATCACTTGTGATACGCCGTCTTGGATGAATACTCCGTAAACGGTGTCTGCTCGCGTTATCGTTACGTCTTTGAGTGATACTATGATGAACTGTGATCCTTGAGATTTGCGTTTGAGTAGCTCTGCCAAGTGTTGTGAATTCAGCACGTCGAGGTGCGCGTCGATTTCGTCCATCATGTAGAACGGCATCGGGTGTATGGACTGTAGGGAGAGGATGAAGCAGACTGTGCCTACTGATTTCTCGCCGCCGCTGGCGCTTCCGATTGTCATTTCAGTTTTTCCGGGGAATTGGAGTCTAACGTCTGCACCTGCGTCGAAGGGTGTTTCAGGCTTCTCGAGGAAGAGTCTTCCAGATCCGCCGGTAACGGTTGAGAAGATTTCGTTGAATGATTGGCTCACCTGGTTGAAAGCCTTCATGAACGCGTCGAGTTTCTGTTTGTCCAGTTCGTTCATGAATTTGAGGATGGAGAGTTTTTCTTTCTCTAGTTCATAGATGCGGGTGGCGAGCTGCTTGTAATTGTTCTTCACTTCTTCGTATTGTGACACGGCCAGTTCATTGACCCCGCCAATTGAGGTGAGTTCCTTCTTGAGGAATGCCAGGTTTTTCGTAATCTCTTCAATCTCGTCCTGGTTGAATTCTACGGGTTCCGAGTAGCCCAGTTCTTTGAGCTGATTCAGTTGAAATTCGTTTTTCATCTGCAGGTTCTTTTGTGATGCAGTCTGCTGCGCCAGTTCCCCGTTTAATGGTTCAAGCTGATCAATTATCTCAGTTATGTCGGAGTCTAACTTCTTGAGCTGGCCATCATATTCGTCCCGTTTCTTTCTTACCACGCTGAGCTCTTGAGATAAATTGCCGCGTGAAGCGTCCAGTTCTTTGAGTTGGTTTTCAGCGTCAGCTAAGTCTGTGCGTGTCCGTTCCATGTTCGTGGCGAGCAATTCGATCTGCTCGTCAATGTCTACGACTTGTCCTGTGATTTGCGAGAGTGATGGCTCTAGAACGCTCATGGTTGAGTTGGCGGATTGAAGTCGCCTTTCAAACTCAATTCGCTGACGCATGAGGTCGTTGAGTTCCTTTGTCTGTTTGGAATATTCTTCCTCGCGCTCCATGAGTGCCGTTGACTGGAACGGGAATGTCATCTCTTCTCGTTCTTTCTCTGAGTGGGATAGTTGGTCGCTTATTTTCCGTTGGAGATGGGAGCAGGCGTCTTTTATGGTCTGTTCAGTGGTGATTTCTCGCGTAATGGTTTCAAATCGTGAAGTGGTTTCTTCCATTCCGCGTCTTGTACGAGTCATGTTCAGTTCGAAGTTCTCAATTTCCTTCTTGACTGAGCTTAGGAACGTCAGGGTTTTCGCTTTGTTCTTCCTGAGTTCTTCCGTCTCCTTCTTCAGTCTCGTGATGTCTTCGCGTGTCTTACTTGCCAGCTTCTCCAATGAAGCGAGTGTTGTTTTGAGTTCATTCACCGTTTGTCCTCTGAGCAGGAGGTTCGTGAAGTCGATTGATTGTCTGAAGTAGCCTGTTTCCATTGCTCCTCCCGCTTCGTACAGGTCGCCCGTCAAAGCTACGGCTCTGACGCCTTTGAGGGATGCGAGGAAAGCGGATTTTTGGTTTAAGGTTAGGAGTGTGTCGCCAAAAATGTGGTTGATGACGCTTCTGTAGCGTTCTTCGAAGGTGAGGTAATTGGTGATTGGGCCAAGGATGCCTTCTATTCCTATTGGTTGTTTGGCCGCGACGTGTCGTCGTATGTCCTGGGTGGGAACTATCTTTACTCTGCCGACGCGGGTTTTCTTAAGCACTTCTATGCATGCGACTGCCGTTTCAACGTCCTTGACGACGAGGGCTTTTGTCCATCCTGCTGCAGCGGCCTCTACTGCTTTTGCGTGTTCATTCTTGTACTTGATTAGGGTCGATATTTTTCCGTAAACGTCTACCAGCGCTCCTGCCTTCACCATTTCTTCGATAAGGGCGAGTGCTTTGTCTTCTGAGCCGACGTCATCAGCGATCTTCTGTTGAGTGTCAATTTCTACTAGTGCTAATGTTGCGCGTTTGGCTACATCCTCTGCCTGCTGAATTTCGATGGTCCGTTGTTCCTTGAGTTTTTGATATTCCGTGATTTTTCTGTCAGTCTCCGACGAGCTGGTAAGTGTGTCCTGTTCAACTTTCTTCAGTTCCTCAATTCGTTCAGTAATGCTTCGTATGAGTGTTTCGTACTCGTCTTTTCGAGTGGAGAGTGTCATTAGATGTTTGTTCAAGAGATCTATCTTGGCGGTGCTGGTTTCAACCTGGGCCTCTACCCTAATCATTCTCTGAGTGATGTTGTTGACTTGCCGTTCGATGTCTTGAGCTTCCTTGTTGCTTTGTCCAAGTGTTTGTCTAAGTTTGAGTATTGCTTCATTCGACTCGTTCACCTGCGACTGTTTTTGTTCAATGATCGACGTTACCTTATCCATTTGATCGGTCAAATTAGGAAGATCGGATTTGCATCCCTGAATGCGCTGTGATAGTTCAGCGGAGTTTTGGGTAAGCTCGTTTTTCTGTTTCTGAAGTGATTTTGTGTTTGCGTCATTTGCGTTGGCGTTGGCTCGGAGGCTGGCTATCCTTGCGCTTGCGTCTCCCATCAGGCGTTGAATTTCGAAGAGCCTGTTGTTGCCTTGTTCGACGACTGATTCTTCGAGTTCTCTTCGCTGGGTGTTAGTTTCAGATTTCTCATGAAGGAGCTTGTCTCTTGCTTCTTTGAGTTCTTGGATTCGCCGGTGAGATTCCGCTATCTCGTCATCCAGGTGTTTGATCTCTTCTTCAGCTTTTCTTATCTTGCTTGAAACTTCTTTTGCTTCTAGTCGGTTTATTTCGTTGCGTACTTGTACGAATTTCAGATAATCGTTTCTTTCTCTCTCTAGGGATTCGACGCGGAGTCTAACTTCCTCGATTTTCGCTGATGCTACTTGGAGGTTTAAGTCGGCTTGTTGAAGTTCGGCTTGAGCAGCGGTCCTCTTAGTGTCATAGACGGCGATACCGATCATGTCTTCGATGATTCTTCTTCTTTCTTCAGTGTTCACTTCTGCGAGTCGTGTGATCGCGTGTTGCGGTACAATGTTGAAGCTTGAAACTTGAATGTCGGCTGAGGATAGGATGTCGGTTAATTGTTTTCTCGAGACTCTTTTTCCGTTAAGTCTGTAGATGCCTTCTCCGCCTCGACGGAATTCTCTTGAGATTGTTACTGCTTCAGCGTCTATGGGTATTCGGCGATCGTGATTGTCGAACTGGACTGCCACGTACGCGGCTTTCGTGTGTATTGTTTGTGCTGCTCCTTTGTACACGAGGTCACCGATGGTCTCTCCCCTCAACTCTTTGGGGCTCAGTTCCCCTAGAGCGAACTTTACTGCGTCGAGGACGTTTGATTTCCCGGAACCGTTGGGACCGGTTATTATCGTGAGACCGCGACCTAGGTGAATCGTAGTTTTCTTCCCGAAGGTCTTGAAGCCGCGCAGGTCTACTCGTTTTATGTATACCAATTTTCCAAACTCGCCACTATGACGCGAAATTGCATTTTTAGCGTCTTACGTGAATGTTCGGGTGCTAAGAACTAGCGAAGATAAGGCTTGGTTACACTTTCGTGCGTAAATGTATAGATGTGACTATGTCAAGTTTGGCACGTGCCTGTTGCATGGATTTGACAGCTACGCCTAAAGGTTGAGTTACGAGCCGAAGCGCCGTTTTCGTCTCTGATATGTTCTAACCGCTCGTAGCAGGTCGATGCGTCTGAATTCAGGCCAATAGACGTCTAGAAAGACAAATTCGCTGTATGCGGATTGCCAAATCAGGAATCCGCTCAGCCTCTCCTCACCCGACGTTCGAATGATTAGTTCCGGGTATGGATTCGGTAGGTGTGATGTGTAGAGGTACTTGGTGAACATGTCTTCGTCGACGGATCTCTTGTCCAGCTGACCGCTCTGCACTTCATCGATGATGCGTTTTGCGGCATCCACGATTTCTGCTCTTCCGCCATATGCAACGGCTATGTTTAGGTAGTGTTTGTTGTAGTGGGCCGTCGCTCGTTCGAGATCGTTCAAAGCGTTACGTAGCGATTCAGGCAATAGCTCAAGACGGCCGATGGCTTTGATATGGACCATGTGGTTATGGATTCTCTCGTCATTCAACAGTTTTCGTGCTTCGTTCTCAATTATTGAAAGAACGGTATCCACTTCGTCTCGTGGACGTTGAAAGTTTTCGGTTGAAAAGACGTAGAGCGTGATAGTTCGAATTCCAAGGTCGAGGCACCATACCAAGAAGTCTTCAGCAGTCTTGGCGCCGTGAAAGTGACCGTTTAGATGATCTCCATACTTTACGAACCCCCATCTCCTATTTCCGTCCAGTATTATTCCTACGTGCTCCGGCATCCCTCCAGCTGTGATCACCCCTTCAAGCCATTTTTCATAAAACGTGTACACGCCAATGGTCTTGAGCACGGTAGGTAGCAAAATTCACACCTGCGCCTGGTCAATAGATTTGCTGCAGGGGCAGCCTCTTGAGATTGGGAGGGTATCAACGATTCGCTGAAGGATCGTCATTATGTGAGGTATCATAACCTTGCCCACTTCCATTACCTCAACTGCTGAGAGCTTCGCCTGTTTGCCTGCGGCTCGGTTCGATATGAAACATAGCGTTGAGTAGCACATCTGGAGCTCTCGAGCGAGAAATGCTTCAGGAGCACCCGTCATTCCCACAATGTCTCCGCCCATTATGCTTAGCATACGGATTTCAGCCGGCGTCTCATACCTGGGTCCCTCCGTCGCGGCAAGCACCGAGTTCGTCCATGTTCTAACTTTCGCATGCTTAGATGCCTCTATCAGGGCACCACGGATCTCTGGACAGTATGGTTGAGAGAGATCAACATGCGTAACTGGTGTTCTATCGAAGAAAGTTGCGTGTCTCGTTTTCGTCATGTCGATGATGTCTTCTGGAATGGCAAGATCTCCAGGAGCGTATTCCGGGTTTATGCTTCCAACCGCGTTAGTTGCGATTATTCGTTCCACACCTAGTTGCTTGAGGGCGTATAGGTTCCCGCGGTAATTGACCTTATGTGGAGGAAGTTCATGTCTCGGCCCGTGCCGAGGGAGGAAGGCGACTTCTTCGTTTCCTGTCTTGCCTACGGTTATTGGAGGAGCTGGGCCGTATGGGGTACCTATGCGTACAATTCGTGAACCTTGTAAAATTCCTTCGAGTCCGCTACCGCCGATTATTGCAAGTCTCGGCATTATCCTTCGCTTCGCTGATCGTTACTCCTCGTCTCCTTCAGTCATATTCTCTGACATTAGTGCTTGAAATTCTTCGAAGGAAAGTTTCCCGCCAGTTCTCATTTTCTCTTCCGCAGCTTCACGATACTTCGACTTCACTTTCTTCGCCTTATCGCTTCTAGTGGAGGTTTTGACTTCGCCGATTTGCGCCCGGATTTCGTCTATTCGAGCAATGTCACCCTTTAGCGATACTATCTTTTCCATCCGTTGCTTGCTCTTTTCTAAGAATGAGGTATGTTTCGCATCTGCCTCTTTCTTCTTCTGGCTTAGAATTCTAACTTTCTCTTGCATCTCATTGTGGATTTTTTCGCTTTCCTCTGCGACACGAGTAAGCTCTTCGTGGGTTGATTGTGCTTGAATTCGGAGCGCTCCGACTTCCACCCTTAACTTCAGCAATCGATCTTTGACGTTCTTCAATTCCTTGTGCTTTGCCAAGTGCACCTCAAGCTCTGCGATTCTTCCAATGATGCTCCGCTCGGTTTTGGGCGAAAGTGAGCTTGTTTGGATCTGCCATTCCATGCGAGTTATCTGCTTCATTAAGTCCGACATGTTACCCTGAACTTTCTCAGATGCATGCTGGGCTTGTTCAAGTAATTGGGATAATGCCGTTCGTTTCTTGGTTGCTGCTATTCTCAGCTCGTCGCGTTTCAGTTTGAGTTCTTTTACTTTATCGTTCAAGGAGTCTCTTTTGGATCTGAGTCCTTTGATTTCATCCGCGATCGTCTTTACTTCGTCGTTTAGGTGATCGCGGTCCATCACGGCTATTTCGATTTCCCTTCTCAGCTCAGTTATCTCTCGTTTCGTGCTCGAGGTGGTATTCCTGAGGTTGTCCAATTCGCGGTATAGACGGTCGGGTGAGGTTTCAGTTACAGTTTTGGATTCCATACTCTCTACAGTCTCTCGTTTTTCTTACCCGAACTCGTGCTTGTACCAGTGGCATACACACCAAACTTGCCAGTGATTAATTGACCTGAGCACAATGCTCCTAGGTCAATCTTGCAGGGTAGGATGCCCCTCGACGGACTAAGGGTACCTTGCTCTTGGAGCGGTACTTGTGATTGATTCTGCGCATTCTCCGAGAGCAAGCCAATAAGTGGGAGCTTAGTGGTGATCAAAGCCAATCCGCGTTTTGAGATTGAGCAGAGTTTACGCGGACCCTAATTAATGCCTTGCGCATGTATTGCACGCTCAAGAGGTTGGCTCCTCACCGGCTGATATGATGCGTGTCACGGCTGCATGCAATTCGAGGAGTCCTAGGTTGCTTTTGGCCGAGACTGGAATAGGCTCGGTTACCAGTCCGGTGCTAAAAACTGCGTCGGCGAGGCTCCTTGTGATTAGGGACATGTCCTGCTGCTCAACCGAGAGAAGAGCTTGATCGAACGTCTCAGGTTCAGTAGCCCATGTTATTATGGATTCTACCTCTTGATCTGAGACAAGATCGCTCTTTGAGAGTGCGTAGATCTGTGGCTTCAATACCCGGCTATATATTGCCACGGCAAGATAGAGGTTTGAAATGAAGTTGAGTGGCGACCGAGTGAATGGGGAATCCATGAGATATATGAGCGCGCAGTTATCGTCAGGAAGATTGCTGGCGATGAATCGACCTCCTTCCCGGAAGGCGAATAATTCAATCTGGCCTGGTGTGTCTGCAACGATCATATCGGGATTCGCTTCATCTATCTCCTTTCGCATCTCTTCTAGGTGATCTGCGATTAGGTCAGAGGCCATTATTAGTGCCCCATTCGGTCCAAGGCTGTAATCCAGCATGAGTTGCTGGATGTCGACGTAGTTTCTTGCGTCAATGTCTGGGTTATATGGTAAACTGGTTGCTCCTGGGTCAAGGTTTAGTGATAGAACATCTTGATCCTGGGATCTAAGCCAATCAACGTACGCACCAGTTAGTGCAGATTTACCCGTTCCAGCCATACCGACCATGAAGACAATGTGCGACATTCTATCCTAGGAGCACATGCTAATTGTCGCATTTAAGCCGCGCAGCTTCATCGTCATGAAATCAACCGAGGCTTCTACTTCGTTCCCAGTTTGTTTGGAGTTCGATGAGAATTTCGAAAAGTGGAGATCGATGTGTGGAATCCGTTCTCCTTCGAATCCTCTAGGATGTGATTTGATGTATACGTCCGGCCAACGTTTCATGGCCTGATCAATCAGCGGCGCGAGTGTCGATTCCATGACTCCTAACACTCTGATCCATCGCTCGACATACCTGCTTCCGGTTTTGAGTCGGATCTGGGCAGCAATGGTTTTTCTGAAGATTGCACGTGCCTCAGCGGGCACGCCGGGGAGACAGAATATTGATGTCCGTTTTGTTTTGATTAGAGCCCCTGGGGCGGTTCCTACCGGGTTGGCTATGGCAATCCCATTTACGGGTAGAATGGCCATCTTGAGTCGAGCCTTTGTAATTTTCACTGGGCCCGGAAACTTGTCGGAGTAATGTTGCTTAACCATTGCTAGTGCGGTTGAGTTGACTCCTAATTTGCGCCTAACTGCTTTAGCGACTGCTTTGATTGTCATATCGTCAAATGTTGGTCCAATTCCGCCAGTTGTGATTATGTAATCTGGTCTTCGTCTGAGTGATTCTCGAATTGCTTTCGTAATTTCGACGAGTTGATCACCGATCGTGGTGATTCGAGTTACGAGAGCGCCTTCGCCCGTAGCTCTCGTAGCGATCCAGGACGCGTTAGTGTTGATGGTGTTGCCTAGGAGGAGTTCATTGCCGATCGAAATAAGCTCGATATTGCAGTTCTTTTCTTTTGACAAGATCGAACGGGACTTAGCCCTCTTTCTTGGAGAGCCACCATTTCAAGTATTCGTTCTGTTTGCGTCTCCGTTGCTCTTCTGGTGACTCACGGTCACGTATCATATTTCTTCCTTCCATTAGCTGCTGAGAATTTACTGTGAGTCCGCAACTTCGACATGTGTAGAGTTTGAGTGCAGTATCGTATGAGAGTACTCCACCGCATTCCAAGCAATAGTTCGTTGTCACTTGAAATTTTCTCCGCGAAATCTAAGGCTAAATCGCGCTAGTTAAACCTGTAGTCGGCTAATCTGAAGCAGAAACATAGTAGAACTCTCCGGCGTCTTTCTGTTCTTTATCCAACTTGCTACTTTGCTTGTTAATTCTCGGACGCTTGGTTTCAGGATCACGTCTGAATGTGATTTCCATGTCTGCGAGGAACGCGTTCATAGCTTCACGGAGAGTCTGGGGTTCCGAAGCCGAACCTTCTCTTCCCGGGTGTCCTGTGAAGACCATAATGCGGTCGGCGAGAAAGTCCTGTGCAACAATATCATGTTCCACGACAAACGCGAAGGCTTGTCTTGAATCAATAATGTGCCTTAATGCTTTAGCGACGGTTAGTCTCTCTTCAATGTCAAGGAAGGCGCTTGGTTCATCCAGTAAGTAAACTTGCGCCATCTTTCCCAGGCACGCGGCTATCGTGACTCTTTGGAGTTCTCCGCCGCTTAGTGCGGCTACTTTTCTGTCTTTCAGCTTGTTAATTGTCAAGTTACGCATGACTTCTTCCGCGAACATGGACGAAGTGTCATTGGCTACTGTTGCTAAGAGTTCATCTACGGTGCCATCGTACTCGGACGAAATGTACTGGGGTTTGTAACTTACTTGAAGTTGATTCTTGGATGCATTCGTGTAGTAATCGACAAGTTCTTTGATGAATGTGGTTTTGCCAATTCCATTTGCGCCGACTATGCCGATGATCTCTCCGGCGTTGATGCTTCCCGACTCTACTTTCAGTTTGAAACTGCCCAACGTCTTGAGAGTATCGGGCCATTCCAGTTTGGTGTCTGGCGCATACTTAATTTCGCGTGGCGGTCTTATGTGAAAGCGGATGGGGTCGTCCCTGAACCGCATGTTCTCGTCGGGGAGGTAGCCGTCGAGGTACTCGTTGATGCCGCCTCTTGTAGGATGGACATGGGAGACGACTCCGTAGGTGCTGGGCTGTCCGTACACCAGGTACACTTCGTCTGATAAGTAATCGAGCATTGCCAGATCGTGCTCAGCAACTAGAACTGCCTTATTGTCTTCGACGAGCTTCCGAATACTTCGTGCAGCTTTGATGCGTTGGTATACGTCCAGATGACTTGATGGTTCGTCGAACATGTATACGTCTGCGTTTCTGCTAATAGCGGCTGCGATCGCGACGCGTTGGAGTTCTCCCCCGCTCAGCACTCTCGGGTTACGGTCGAGTAATTCATCAAGTTCGAGATCGTGGACGAGTTCGTCCAGTTTCGATCGTTCGTCGATTTTATGGAGAAGTTGACGGACGGTGCCTTTGGGCAATGAGCTGATCTTATCGATGTGTTGTGGTTTACGAACTACCTTGAGTTGTTTTTCTGCGATTTTACCGAAATAGTCATGAAGTAATGTTCCACGGTATCGTGTGATTACAAACTCCCAATCGCGTGGGGTTTCCGGGGTACCGAAGTTTGGTGTGAGTTCGCCGGATAGTATCTGTAGAGCTGTGCTCTTCCCAGTCCCGTTTCTTCCTATGAGCCCCGTGACGATTCCGGTCCGCGGAATGGGTAACCGGAACAGCTTGAACTCGTTAACGCCAAAGGAGTGGATGCATTCCCCATCTAGTTCTTGAGGGAGCTTCACGATGCTTATTGCGTCAAACGGACACTTCTTGATGCATATCCCACACCCCGTACAGAGATCTTCGTCGATGATCGGTTTCTTTTCTCCTTCCACGAACTTGATTGCGTACCTTCTGTTCAATACTTCTGGGCAAAACCGGTAGCAGGGTATCCCGCAATCGTCCGGTTTGCAATGTTCCTTGTCAAGTATGGCTACTCGTAACATTATTCAGAACCTGCTCTTGTCGAAGACGAGTTTTTGATCAACCTAAAAGTCGGCGTTTCTTGGGCCGTTCTTTCCTTTCACCAATCTTCGTCTTCTCCCCAGCCCTCATCCTCGCCCCATTCGTCGTCGGTCCAATCATCCTCTTGACCGTCATCCCAGCTGTCATCATCTTCGCTCATTAGAAAAATCTCTGGAGCCAAAGGCTAGCGTAACCCCGTTGGTGTGGAATTTTAAGTCTTTTGGCTGATTCTAAGGTATCTTTGCCGTTATTTGAGACTTGATGAGTCGATGATCTTGCCTTTCATGTAGCCTTTGGGCGACGGCATCTTGGTGGTGCAGTAGGCCCAAGGCATGAACTTACTATTGTGCACGGCAGCGATCCTTCCTTGTTTATCTATGGAAATGACGCCTGCTTGACCGTGCAACAGTTTCGTTGCGGACCCTATTGCGTTGACACTGGCGTTCGGGGCTGAGATTCCTTGTTCCATCATTGCGCAAACTGCCTTCGACAGGACCAGCTTTATTGCCACTTCTCCGATGCCGGTTGCAGTTGCTGCGCCAGCTCTGTTGTCCGCGTAGAGGCCGGATCCGATTTGGGGGGTGTCTCCTATCCTTCCTGGAATCTTCAACATGATTCCGCCCGTTGATGCGGCTGCGGCGAAATTGCCGTGTTGATCTAACGCCACGGCTCCTACGGTATCCGTCAGTATTTCTGGGTGGTCGCGAAGTAGGAGCACGTTCTTTGTGGGTTGAGCCTTTGATTCCTTCTTGAGCTTCAAGTACATTCTCCTCCGTCTAATCGTTATTGGATTGCATTTTGGAAGCGAGAATGCCTTCGCAAGTTGCTCTGCAGATTCCCCTGCGATCAAGACGTGTTCGGTTCTTTCCATGA
The DNA here is from genome assembly GCA_050012795.1 of Bathyarchaeia archaeon. Taxonomy (GTDB): domain Archaea; phylum Thermoproteota; class Bathyarchaeia; order 40CM-2-53-6; family 40CM-2-53-6; genus FEN-987. Next base: position 17,396 of record JBEKGM010000047.1, read on the forward strand.
CGAGGCGGGCTAGTCGAATGGGGTTCTTCACGTCGCGGACCAAAGCTACCGCGCCAGCGGAAAGGTCAATGCCGTCCATGATCGCAGCGTCCATCTCCACGGTTCCCTGCAAGGTGAGTGAAGAGCCGCGTCCCGCGTTGAAGATTTCGTTATCCTCCATCTTCACTATCGCAGATTCCACTGCGTCGAGAGCCGTTCCACCTTTCTTGAGACAAGATGAACCCGATCTTGCTGCGGCCATAACTCCGTCTAACCCGCTCCGGAGATCTCGACGTGAGAATCCTGCACCGCCGTGTACGACAATTACCGCGGTCAAGTTTCCTCTCCACTTCATTGCTCCGAATACCGACTGGTCTTTAAGCAGTTTGGAGTCAACTAGCGTGTGCGCTGGCGATATTGTGGTTCGTGTGGTCAAGGCCGATATGGATGGTCTCGTCCTCGCAGCGAAGCTCATCGCAGAAGGCGGAATTGTCGGTTATCCGACTGACACGGTGTATGGTCTAGGTTGTGACCCGTTCTCTCAGAGTGCGTTGGGGCGCGTGATTGAGGCGAAAGGAGATCGTAAGAAGCCCCTCCCGGTGTTGGTGAAGACATTTCAGGATTGTCTGCGAATCGCGGAGTTCCAAGAGAAAGCTGCTAGACTAGCTAATCGGTTCTGGCCAGGACCTTTAACGATGGTTCTGAAGGCAAAAGCGATAGTGCCCGAAGGGGTTGCTCCATCAGGGACTATTGGAGTTCGTTCTCCCAAACATGTCACGTGTCTCGCTCTCATAGGTTTGTGCTCAGGATACCTCGTAGGAACGAGCGCAAACCAGACTGGAAAGGCGCCTGCTACCACGGCGGAGGAAGTCGTCGCCGGGTTAGGGGATAAAATCGACCTAGTAGTCGATGGAGGCAGAGCTCCACTGGGCGTCTCTTCAACTGTCGTCGACCTCAGCAGCAACTTCAACGTCATCCGCGAAGGACCTATTTCGAGAGAGGCACTCCTAAACTGCCTAAGAAACGGCAGGTAAGATAGCACTATTAAATGGCCATCAAAGAGGAAGCAAACGGGAGCGTTTCATGTGCTAACGGAATTTAACCTGGTCGTCTCCACGAGTAGAGGGAACGAGAAGAACACTTGCAGCGAGATGTGGTATCTTCTCGGCGAGGTTGGAGATCGTGGTTCCAGTATCGAGACGACCTCTGTAATCGGACTCGTAGTGGCCAAAACAAAGCTGGACCCTATCAAAGCAGTGCAAGGTTTGCGTGAGCTCTACCGAGAAAGACCTTGGGAGTTCAAGTACACGCTAAAGGTTGTTCCTATCCAGCGTGTTGTGCCCGCACAGCTTCCTGAGATTGAAAATGCGGCAGTCACTATTGCGAATGAAATTGCTGAGAAAGAAAAGTTCAGAGTTACCGTTGAGAAGCGACACACAATTCTGTCGAGCAAATCAATCATTGATGCAGTTGCGAAAAAGATCGATCGAGTCGTAAGCCTTGAGACTCCGGACAAGATCCTGATGATCGAGATCATAGGAGAGTTGGCGGGTCTGGCAGTCATTACGCCAAACGAGATACTGTCCGTCGAGAAAGAGAAAAGAATTCAGTAATCACTTCGCAATGGCGAGCATGGCTGATCTTTCGATAGCGAGTCTCTCGATCGCTTTCTCAATCGCTTCACCATCACGCGATGCTGCTTTCAGTTCTTTATCGCCAATTCCAAACGTTCTCAGTACCCTAGCCTTCCGTAGACTCGTCCACTTGTCCAAGAGAGAATCATCATCCTTCTGTCTAAAGACCTCCGCGAGAGAGTCTGACACCTTCAATTGGTCAGATGCCGCGGCTAGTACACTCAATACGGCTGTTCGAGTTGTTTTGGGAGTAATTCCTACCCGTTTGATTGCTTCAGATATCTGTCGCGTTCCCGAGATGAAGAGGAGTACTTCCATTCCCAAAGATCGGGAAATCCGGCGCTTAGATTCATACGATTTCAACGCATTGAATGTGGCCAACAACATGTGACGTGATCCCGCAATCCTGTCCAGATCGAACAGTTGAACAGTAACACTTGGAAATTGCGTTTGAACACTGGTGAGTTGCGCGGGATCTACGGACCCATGGTATGCTGAAATCCAGATTTTTCTGTCCAGCAACTCGAAGAGCAACTATGCTTCGCCATTTGCAAGCTGAAATAGGCCGTCAATAGTCTTATCACTGAAATTGCATTTCCTGAGAGTGTCACGAACCGATTGAACATCCCGCCCCGCCGCTTTTGCTTCATCTAATAGAAGTTTAGTTGCCTCCAAACGTTCCCAAGGGAAGATGATCCAATCCTTTGTTAAGTTTGCAAAGTAGTCGGGTTTGAAGATACTGCGTGGTTTGTAATAGATTGTGACCGTTTTGACAGAGGCTGCTCCCATTTTCAGAAGGTGCTCCAACGCGACCTTCAAGCTTTCGCCCGAGTCTGACACGTCATCAACCACCAATGCGTTCTTGTTCGCAATAATGTCGCTGATGGGTTGCGTGACGATCGGCTTGTTCGCTGTCTTCGCTAATCCCGTGTAGAATTCGATCTTGATGTTTGCCGTGCGAGTGTTTTCCAAGAGATCGGAGAGGATTCTTGCAGGAGCCCATCCTCCTCTAGATACGCCCACTATCAGGTCTGCTTTGAACCCAGACTTGCGAATCCTTAACGCCAAGTCTAGGAGCATTGCGTAGACCTCGTCCCAGCTAGGAGCGACGTAATTTCGCGTGTCTGACATCTAGGCACCAATGCTGGGGCAAGAGCCCGACTTTGAGTATAAGCATTTTTGCGGTCAGCGGAGATGCATCTCCTCATCTGGCGTGAGGGGCCTCGGTGCAGGTCAGTCCATCCACGTCATTCCGCAGATTCATTGACTATTGCGCGTTAACAAACATTACTTCGTTCAGGTTTTTCGGAAGACGTACAGTGTTTGGTCACCGAGTCTGTTCAGCGGAAAGTGGGCTGATAAAGCGGTCTCGAACTTTTCGAGAAGGCCGCTTATGAATTTGACGGCATAATCGCTCAGGTACGCAGGCGGCAATATGGAGGGTATTCCAATCAGTTTCTCAAGCTTAAATTTCCCTGAAAAAAGTTGTGAAAAAGTCGAAGGAGAATAGTATACGGAAGGAATATCCATGCCACCGACGGAGACCATGATCGGTTGAGATCTTCGAGGAGCCATCCGATCGAACTGAAGCACTGCAGCGTATGACATTGCTTCGGAGAGGCAGACTCTACGCCGGATATCGTCAAGGAGTTCGCGGCGCGAGACAAACGAGTGAGGCTAGTTGAAGAACCCACTAGACTGGGTAAGGCGTCTGCCGTCAACCTGATTCTTGCCCAAGCAAAAGGAGAAATCATAGCTTTTCTTTCAGCCGACGTCATCCCTCAACCCAACTGTTTGATCGCACTGCTCAAACCAATGGCTGACCCTTCGGTAGGCATCTCATGCCAGCCGGTTCCCGTACCGAGAGGCCGCCCGTTGATCCGAGGTATCGTGGATACACTATGGGGGTTCCACAATTGGCAGTTAGAGAAGCTAAATGATGCTGGATTGTTGATGCATGCGAGTGAAGTTTTCTGCCTCAGAAAGGGGCTCGTAACGGGAATTCCATCTGATCTGGTGAACGACGATGCGTACATTGCAGTCAGGACAAAGAGTCTCGGTTACAAAATCAAGTACACGCGACAATCACAAGTAGGTGTGCTGGGTCCCCAGACGGTTGGAGACTATATTCAGCAGAGAAGGCGAATTATAGCGGGACATTATCAAGTCCATGATCGAACAGGGCACTTTTCGCAGTTCCTGTTCTACTCCGCGCTGGTTCGACCAGTCGTGACTCTCCGAATTCTCGTTGAATACTTCGCGTTACACGGCAGCGTTCGAAGCGGACTCTCTACAGTGCTGCTTGAACTTGCCGCACACTTTTTTGCAGGCGTTGACCTTCTTTGGGGGAAGTCACACGCGATATGGAGTATATCGACAACGACGAAGACGGTAAAGGAACTGTAGTTGAAGGGTACAAGGCATCAAGGTTAAAGATCAGGATTTCCCGTATCGCTGCCGTTCATTGCCCCGGTGGCTCAGCCTGGTAGAAAATCTGCCAAGAGCGCCGCCTTGGTAGCGCGTAGATCGAAGAGGCGAAGGTCGCGGGTTCAAACCCCGCCCGGGGCTCCACGATACTAGGAGCTTGGCAAATAATTCCTAATCTGTACTTGGATTGATTTTGCGCTTGCTTAAATCGACAGCGATTAAGAGCGATAGTACGACCTTGAACTGCTTGTTAACCTCGAACACCAGTTCGGTCTCAATAGCGGACGCGCCCGGCTGCTTTGCGTTCGATCAACCAGGAGTTATGTCAAAACGTAAAGCAAATCAGTCACCACTACCTATAGTTAGTGTGAAGGCAATGCCTATTCTTGGGAGAGGATGTTATGACAGAAGTTAAGCCACTATCACACGAGATTAGGGAAAGGCTTCCGCGATTAGTTCTAGATTTCGTAGCCATAGTCGTAATCTTGTTCGTCGCTTACATTATCCTTCCTATTGCGTATGCGATAAACCTCATTGTCCCCGTTGTCGGTCTGTCCGTTGGCCTGGCTGTGGCAGTGATCTTTCTCGTGATGCTAGCCATCCTAGTCGTCCGAGTCCTGCGCGATACTGCTGTGATGGTGCACCATGGGTCGCATATGCTAGCTAAGGCTGTGCCCGGACTGGAAGATCATCAGCAGAACTTGATTCGAAAGGTCGTTCGCGATTTCTTATCAGTTGTCGTGATACTGATCCTGTTCTACTTGCTGACGCCTTTCATTGTGATGATGCCTGGAATCGGCGCATCGTTTGCAGCCGCGATCCCGCTAATCTTAGCGGCGGTTGTTATCATTCTTCTGTACGATGCAGGTCGATTACTGTACGAGGAGATAGCTAAGTCAGTTTACAAGGTCTCCGATAAGATCGCTTCAATGGTGGAAGAATCCGAGAAGTCGAAGAAGTAGGCATCCTGAGAATGGCGAAGACCTTCGCCGGTGAGATACGTGTGCGTCTGCCACGCATCCTGACAGACCTGGCGACGATGCTTGCACTCATCTTTGTACTGTACCTAATTATGCCCGTAGCGTACGTTACGAGTTATGTGCTTCCGGGAGTTGGTGTCGCCGGAGGAGTCATGGTTGGTGTCGCAGCGCTCATCCTCGCCTTGATTATTGAGTCACGAATCTACAGTGATTTACAAGGTTTAACGGGCGCCTTCGCCGGTTACGCGGTCGCGCGCAGGAAGCGACTTTCAGTGGCAAGGAAAGAAGAACTCAGAAGCTCACTCGCAGACATGGGAAAAGTAGTATCCCTTCTGATTCTAATGGCGCTGATCGCGCCAGTTCTAGTCATTATCCCAGGCATAGGTGTTGTCGTAGTAGTTCTGCCGATCATAGGCATACTGATTGTGATGCTCTACGGATGGAAGAGCTGGGAGATCGCAAAAGAAGAATTAGAGAAAGTCTTCAAGGCATTCGCAGATGGTATAGCCAAATCGTTTGAGAAATGAGAACGTAGATTCCGCTCTTAGTTTAAACCGCTAGTTTAGTGGATTTGTGTGTGTGCGCACGAGCAGACCCGCACACTAAAATCAAAGGTTCGAGTTTGGAGATCCACCGGCCTGACTCTGCCTAAGCTTTTTATTGGCTCATTCTGACCCCTTGTTGAGGACCTATGTTGAAGTTGTCTGTTAAAACGAAGGTGGATCCGCTGGAAGCATTGGACAGGGCCACCAGATACTTTGAGGAGAAGGGACTTACACTTATTGAAGCTACTGCGCATCTTCATGGTCGAGGAGGGTTTACTGAAATAAGATTTTCGCGGGGCAAGCTGTTAGGTAAGGCTGAAGATGATTCCAAGATTGTGTTGAATGACCTGACGAAGTATGTTGAAGACAAATTCGGCTTTAAAGCGATCGAATCTTCACTGCATTTCCACGCTCCTGATGGTTTCGTTGATGTGAGCGTGTCGAGTGAGAAACCTGCTGAAGTCACACTTGAGACCATGGAGTATGAGTATCAGGTGAAAGAATTCGCCGACAAGCTACCTAAAGCCTAGCTCTTAACATAAGCTAAGTTCCATGAGCTCAGTTCCACGAACGGTTAGTAATAAGGTAGTTGAGATGCTGCGATACTCAGCCAGCTAGGATCATTATCCGTGAACTCTCGCACGAAGAAGCAATACAGTGTGCGCGCGAAGACCACCGTTAATGTCATCATTGAATTTGGAACGTGGGCTTAAAGCTTGAGGCAACTCATCCAGCATCAAGTTCTGATAATTATGGCAAGTCCCAAGCTTTTGGATATGTTGAACCAGGCTATCGCTAGAGAACTCCAGGTTTCAATTCAATACATGTGGCAACATGTTCAGTGGAAGGGCATAGAACACTTCGCTGTCAGCGAAGATTTCAAGAAGATTGCGATCGCAGAAATGAAGCATGCTGAGAAGATCTCTGAGAGATTGTGGTATTTGGGAGGAAAACCAACGATCCAGCCCAGTCCCATAAAGGTCGGCGATAAGCTCCCGGAAATGATTGATTTTGATGTCAAGGCAGAGTTGGAAGCAATTAACATGTACAAGGAGATAATGCTGCTGGCTGAGAAGGAAGGGGACGTAGCTACTAAGGAAATCTTTGAAGAGATTGAAGAGGAAGAAGAACAGCATCACGACTTCTTTACCAGCCTCCTTGAAAAGTAACCCCATTTCCTGGCCGATACGGCTTCGATCCCGAATATCGGTATCCCACTCATAGCCTCCGCCGAGTAAGAGAAGGCCCAAAGTCACTGAGCTAGGATGCGCCCTGTGTTGAGTGTTCTACCTTTTTGCTTTGTCGAAGCGTGCTTCCACATCTGACCAGGAAACAACGTCCCACCACTTGTCTACGAAAGCTCCTCGGTCGTTCTTGTACTGCAAGTAGGTGTGTTCCCACACATCCAATGCCAGAAGCGGAATCGATCCTTGCACGGTTAGGTTCTGATGCTTCTCCGCTTGAAGAGTGAGGAGCTGTTCAGATAGTGGATCGTAAGCGAGTATTCCCCAGCCTGAGCCCTCCACGGTCTTTGCTGCATTGCTTAACTGCAACTTGAAAGAATCAAAACTGCCAAAGTCTTTGTTGATTTGATCGGCGAGATTACTGCCCATCGTCCCGCCCCCCATTGGACTCATGTTCGTCCAAAAGAGGCTATGGAGGACGTGACCCGAGGCATTGAACGCAAGATCTCTCAGAATCGCCATCTTTGTTGACCGGCTTTCTATTAGTCTCAGCCTTGGTTTTGTCGTAATCCAATCTACGCCGAAGGCTGGTTACTTTCAGTATTCTTCCGCAACGTAGGCAAGCCACCGAGTAGCTATTTGGATACTCGGTAAGAGGGGGAATGCCAAGCTTCCCACACAGTGGGCATTTGGAAAAACTCGTTCTCATCACATATCCATATCCAATCGGGTTGAACACAACAGACTGTACACAAGCATACGCTCCAACGACCGGCTGGGTTCAGGAGACCAGCCTACTGCTTGTAGGGAAGTTAGAGTACTAGGCATTTTAGATTGATGGATGAGTCAGTTCGCCCGGGTGACGGCGCGGACTGAGAGCCCGAGTAATAAAAGCAAGCTTCCACACGCGGGTCGCAAAGATGAAGCATTTGCGATGCATTGGAGCTTCCATGACGCCTCCAATCCGCCAGGTTGACGACGTGAAACCCAACGCTCTGGCCGACTCTAGTAGCTTCTGCTGGCTATGAGTAATCTTCAGCATCATTGGAGTCGATCGGCCGCGAATTATCGCTCCACAGCCCACACAACGAACCCTGATCTTTCTCGGCATTCTTTCACACATCACGGTTCATAGTTTTGCCTTTAAAAGCTCACAGTGATTCGACTCGATAAGACGACTTATGACGCGAGAACAGCGTATAGTCCTTAGGTGCGAGAGATGAAGATCCAGGTCGACGAGACAAGAAGCGAATTCGGAAAAGGATTAGCCTACTGCCTCGGCCTATTCCTCGCTCATGCGGATCGATTCCGATCTGAAAAGCAAACGTACAAACAACTGGACAGAGAGGCGGTCGCGAAGGAATTACACGCAACATATACCGTAGTTGAAGCGGAGAGATGGTTTAGAGGTGCCAGCGAACACCTGTACGGTTTGCAGGTTACGGCTGCACCAAGAGTGTTACGGAAACGCTTAGCAACGTTTCGAGATAAATGTGTTAGTTGGGGACGCGGCTTCGAACCGAATAGAAGAAGTGCACCAGCGAAAAAGGATTTTGAGTGGGCAATTCAGGAAGCTAAAGATCTCCTATTCGAACTGGATAGGCTAAGTGGCGTGAAACCGATTAAAGCCACATATGAATGAGTCCGTTTGTCAAACTCATTCTTTTCACGTCGACCCAGTAATTTGGCGACAGCCAGCCCTCTCTGTGTGTGGGTATGCTGGTGCGCACACACACAAGCCAACGACGACGGTTCAAAGAGAAATTCCTGGATAGTAAATAGTTGACGGGTGCGTCAATTCAGCCTGGTAAAGTTTCCTCTGGGTCCGTTCTAGCTGAACTTTCCACTTGCGCATCCCATTTCCCAGCTTTCCCCGCAAGCCTAACGAGTCGATCATATTCTCGATCATCTATGGGTTGATTCGCAGCAATCTTTGCCCTAATTGCTGAAAAGAACTTGCTGTCATCGAGTGGAAGCTGTGAATGTTCTATCATTTCGATGATTTCACGGATTTTTTCTGCACTACGAGCTTCTACCATGCACCCAATATTGACTTCAGAGGAATTTAACCGATCGCTTGAATCAGCGAGATCAAGAAGCTTATACACGTGAAA
>JBEKGM010000048.1:0-24334 GCA_050012795.1 Bathyarchaeia archaeon
TTCAGTATTCGAACTGAACGATCTTTTCCACCCACATAAAGGGGAGGGGCCACTTCTGGAACATAACTCTCACCATTAGGATAATCAGGAGTATCAGACTCCGTAAAAAGCACACCACAACCAAGTTTCGGAATTTCTTCAGGTTTCAGCCTCATTACTGAGATGTGTTGGAGTTTTTCCACAAGCTCAATGAAAACATTAACGTCCTTCTGAAGTTGACTAGGGCTCATCTTATCAAGCGTGTCTTCAGTAGTGTGGAGCAATTCTACTGCGGTAGCCGAACATGAGATTGCCGGAATCGCTTGGCGATTCAGAACGCCCATTGTACATGAAGTATACTCTTCAGAGTGTTCACCTCGAAAACTGATGACCTTGCGACCATTTCTCTTCAACGTATCAGAAACAATGGGTTCCAGACTTCTTGGTGCTGATAGCCACCTACTAACGGTTTTATCGGTTATGAAATCGAGCCAGACGCAAGCAGAGATCTTCGGAACAAGTTCAGAATGATTCTTTATGAAAATGAGTCCGGGTATGTTGCAATTTATCCATTCGTGAGCAGACTCGAACATAAACACCATTGTTTTCGGTCTGTATTTCAATTCTATTTGGGAAAAATGCTTAGCGATTGCTATAGCTCCTGCTGCGCCAGCTGTAATTAGCGCATCAACGAAAGCTCCATCATAGTGTGATGCGAGAAAAATTACATCGTCAGTTTTGCCTGGCAATCGCGCCATTATATTCCGAATTGTTGAGATCTTTCGTGTTCCGTCGATGAAGACTCTTGCTTTCACTCTGCTTTTTCTTAGAAGGTCCTTCAGGTGCTCTGCGTCTTTTTTGCCGATTATCAAGGCAGGTAGCAATATTCGCCTATCAGGACCTACTTCGCAAGGTCCGCGTGTGTTGCTGCCGCCATCAGGGTTGATACCGGGTTCCAGTATTCGGAGCGAATTACCAGGAGAGTCAGTCACGTAGCCCACGAGAGCAGCGGCGCCATGCCTCCACGCAACGTCATACGTGACCAGCTGCGGGTATCTGAGACCTAGCGCGCATGCGCTTTCTTGGTCTTTGAACCAGCTTCCCCAATCAACAAGCACAATCTTATCCTTCACATCCTTACCTTGATAGTCTTCTTCCAGTCCTTTTCCTACGTCTAAGAGCTCAGTCTCAACTCGTCCGTGGCCAACATAAACCTGAGGGAACGATATTACAATTTTCTCATCTGGTGACAGAATCTTGAATTGCCAATCTCTGTAGAAGACTCCTCTGAAATTGATGGGTTCGGTCCAAACTTCCAAATTAAATTCTTGAAGCTTTTTCATTATGTATTCTGTCGCACGGTCCATGTTCCTTGTTCCAGGTATCCTCGGACTGAAGTGACATAGTTCAGCGACCCAATGGTAGGTTTCGTTTGCAGACGACATATCTTGACTACCGCACTTCTTGGTCATCCAGAAAAGACGCTGAATGGGCGTTAGTTGGTTCTAGTGTATAGTGGTTTGAAGTATTCGTCTTTTTCCTGTTGTGTCTTCAGTATTCGAACTGAACGATCTTTTCCACCCACATAAAGGGGAGGGGCCACTTCTGGAACATAACTAACTCTCACCATTAGGATAATCAGGAGTATCAGACTCCGTAAAAAGCACACCACAACCTCCTAGCGACTCGCCAGGGGTATCTCTTGGTATGGTTATGTGCTGCAGCCATAGTATCAGATCAACGTGAATTAGTATGTCCTTAAAGAAATCATTAGGCGTAAACTTGTCCCACGTGTCTTCGGTGGAGAGTAAGGCCTCCACAATAGCTTGCTGTGTTACTATGGGTATGCCCAACCTCGCGAATGGGCCTGGCATACAGCCAGTGTATATCTTGGCCATCGGAAGAGCTAAGGGCTGTCGCCCGTTCTTAGCCATGGATATCAGGAATAGTGGCCAAAGAACAGGATTCTCGGAGACTACTGCAGTTCTAGCAGATGTCTCGCCTGCACCTATGTGGTCAAGCCAAATCAATGCTTCGATGTCCGCTATCATGTTCGAGTGATTCTTAATGAACATAAGACCTGCCTGTGGGCAGTTACCCCAGACATGAAAACTATCAAAGTAGAAGATGAGAGTCTTGTCTCTTTTTCCGAGAGGTATCTGAGAGAAATACTTGGCTAATGCTAGATTTCCAACTGTTCCTGATGTGTCACATATAGCTCCTTCAAAAGCGGTGCACGTGTGGCTGCCAACCAACAACGTCTTGGATGTTCTCCCTGGCAGAACCCCTACTACATGTTCTGTCGTTGAGACTTTCCGTATACCTTCTATGCGCATGTGAACTTCTATTGGTCCTCTATTCGATAATGATCTCAGATACTTCGCATCTTCCCTCCCGATATTTAATGTCGGAATCTGATATTGATGATCAGAGCCGATTTCACTTGGTCCCCACACATTGCTTCCACCCACTGGCTTAAAACCTGGCTCGAGGACTCGCAGAGAGTTTCCGGGGGTATCTTCAAAGTACCCAAGCATTCCCGCGACTTTATGTGCCCATGCTACGTCATACATTCTAAGCAGCGTATATCGTTTGCGAGCGGCACATGGGCCTTCGTGCGTACGGAACGTCCCCCAATTTACTAGAACTATTTGACCTTCAACTTCTTTTCCAAAGTAATCATCATGCTCTCCTTTTCCCACATCAATGAGCTTAGCAGTAACATCACCAAACCCAACATTATTCTGAGGAAAACAAGTTATCTCCTTCGTTTCTGGTGATAGAATTCTTAATTCAAAATTCTTGAAAAGAACTGCCCTAAAATTCATTGGTTCTGCCCACGCATTTAGCCCAAATGAGTTCAGCTTTTCGATTATGTATTTGTTGGTCAAATCCATATTCGTCGTCCCTGATATTCGTGGTGCGAATTTGCTTAACTCAATTCCCCAACGGTACGTCTCTTGGGGCGAAATTAATCCCGTATCGGCTCTCAACTTGGTGACTTTCGTAAGCGTGTTCAACGAAACAAGTCGAGTCAGTTTGGTATGCTTCATCAAAGCATAAAGGCGCGGTATCAGCGTATCTGACAAACTGTCTTTCTGGTGTTTTGTCCAATCATCGGAAATCTTTCCAATGAAAACTTTTAATTTTGCTCTCTTCCTGAATAGTATTTGTCTATCCCTCTTCGACATAACTGGCGATTCTGCGATGTCGTCTATGACTTCGTCAATAAAGCCCAAAATTCACTCCGCACAATGTAAGAAGATGCTTTGAGTTGATGAGGTTTTTGGTGGAACCGAACGCCTATTCAATGCCCACTGATTAGGCGACTAGGAATCGCTAGGAATCGTTGGTAAAACACTGGTGTAAGCATAGCAACTAACACGAGTGTAAGCAAACTATACATACTAAATATCGATACATACTAAATATCTTAATGCGTAGACTGTGCGGGATGACTTACATGTTCAATAAGTCTTCGTTCGTGCGGGATTCAACGGGACTTGTCAAAGAGTTTTCAGCGACTGACGCGCTTGCAATGGCGATGTCCAATATCGGACTGACATATGTTTTTGATACGTGTACTTTCTATGTCGCTGCGTACCCGCAAGCCAATATCATGATTACGACTGTGATAGGACTCCTTTTGGCTCTTCCCATGGTGGGACTTTTCTCGCTATTTACGATTGCGATGCCAAGAACAGGAGGAGATTATGTTTGGGTCTCCCGGACGCTTTCACCCAGCCTCGGTTTCATCTGTAGTTTCGTGACCACGGTTATGTGGCTGTCGATGATTGGCACTGTTTTTCCCGTTAGTATTAATTGGGGCGCAGCAGCTTGGATTTACCAATTGGGGTTGCTTTACGGGAGCCCATCCTATATTGGACTAGCTAAATACCTTACAGGGCCCGAACCAGCTTTCTGGTTGAGTATTGTACAGACTATTATTGCCGGGATTATCGTTCTTGGCAGTACGCGGTTGACGCGAGGGATCGTAAGGTACTGGACCTACTGGGGTGTGATCATTGGGGTTGTGTTTATTGTCATGATTCTCACGGTTGGACAATCCACGTTCATTTCCAACTTCAATGCTTTGTCAGGCGCGAATTACTATCAGGTGATCAAAGATGGACAGGCGGTGGGAGCGTACGCAGGGATTCCACCCATTTTCTCGGGCTCGACATTGCTCGGGGGGGCCATTAGAATGTTGGCTATAGTTGGCTTCAACGCTTCGGTGTACTTCTCTGGCGAACTGAAGAATGTCCGTAAGAGCCAATATTTAGGACAAATCGGAGCACTTGTGATATTTGTTGCCTTTGAAACACTTATCGTAATTGTAATGTACCTGGGTATGGGGCCAAGCTTTGCAAATGCGATGGCAATGTTGTGGTACGTGGGATCATCGAATTTTCCGTGGGTAACCCTTCCTCAGGCAGCGGGGCTTTCTATTTTCTGGGTTCCAAACCCGTTCCTATCTAGCCTGTACTCTTTGACGTATATGGGTTCAGGCATGATTATCACGATTGCTATCCTGTTTATCTACACAAGAAATCTATTTGCTTGGTCCTTTGACAGATTGATGCCAGCCGCACTAGCAGATGTCAACCCGAAGACAGGTACCCCTTTCAAAGCCACCTTCGTAATGATTCTCATAGCGATCTTCTTTGACTATGTAGTGACGTACCAATACGGGATAGTAGGAAGCATGCTCACGTACATGACAGCCGGGCTTATGGTTGTGTACATTGTCATAGGGATTGCCGGCATGATTTTCCCCTACAGAAGAAGAGAAGTATTCGAAGCTTCTCATCCCGCTGTGACGAGGAAGATATCAGGAATACCCGTCATAAGCATCCTAGGGCTTCTAACACTCATAAGTGGAGTGGCGGTCGAATACGCTCTTCTGTTGCCAGCAATAACGAATTTCGGATACATTGTGGCAACCGGTATACTTCCAACGTTTCTTATCGGAGCCATCCTTTACGCCATAATTTGGACGGTTCGAAGGCGGCAGGGCATTAATCTGGAGTTCGTTGGTAAACTGATCCCTCCTGAGTAGTACCCACGCAGCATCGCAGTAGGAGCGGTAATAAATCGTTGCCTCTTGAGGTAGATCAGGCTACAGTACTTGATCCTGAACTTCTTCCCACCATTGCTTGCTGAACGAGAACTTCTTCTTGGGTGCGTATTTCCCTTCTAATTGTTCGACTATTCTGCCTAATCTGTCCTCGATGATCTCCGTCTCACCCCGGCTTGCCCCGAAGCCCCACATAATGAGCCTTGCTCGCTTGGACATGTTGGTCAGATTCATCAACACGGTCTTCCAAGCGCCCCAGTCTTGTACCAACTTTCTGCCAATAAGGTCGACGTTGATCTTCTCATTTCCGTCTCCGAGATCATGGTCGAGGAAGGCTACGGCAACATCTTTCATGTCCTTTGTTTCCATTCCAACGAGCACGTGGTTCTTGTCATACGCTCCCAGTATCCTATTCTCGTCTATCGACCCGGTCTCTTGTTTTGGCAAGCGTTTTATCAGTTGAGCTTTTGAGATGATCATATTTTCAAGTCCGATCGTGAACAGGTTTTTGTCAGCTCGTTGAAGTTCGTCACGAACGTTGATCGTGTGACAAAAAGTTAGCTTATCACAAAAGATGTCCATCAGACCTCCAACCGGTACTCCGCTTTCGTCAATATCCTTGATAGTATGAACGCGATATCGCATACGAGCTCTCATGGTGTTGAACCTCTTATCGCCCGACGAAATCCCGTGATAGAATAGCGTGCCATATTTCTCGGGCAAGTTTAGTAGTATGTCAACCAATGTTTGTCCGTCTTCTTTCAGTGTGACAAAGTCGACATCACCTATCTTCCTGGAGAACGGCCCCCTGTTGGAACTCGGGCAGTGGAGCTTGAATGCGCCACCTCCGAAGAGTCCTATTTTCAGCGGCTCTCGTCTGAGAGCTCTGCTGGAATGTTGTGTAGCGTAGAGAGCTACCACGATCTTCCTTGTCTGGAAATCTCTCAAATCCACATATTCAGGGATTTGCATCTCCCGTGCTAATTCTTCGATATTTACCAATGATTGCAGTGGGAGTTTGACTTCAAGTCTTTCTCTCATCGCAGGGTTCTCGTATAAGACGAATGACACCATCATGCCCCTCGACTACTTCGAAGTTTAGCAACGAGGTATCTCAAACTTGTGGCTAGTTCCGCAGAACGGACTATCGGTAGACGATGTAGGTTTGACACAAGGCTTTCCGGCCGTTGTTCAAATCGTGACTGGATCTCAGCAGATTGAGATAAGGAGAGTTAATGTGTCTTTGGTTCAGCTGATTACTGGAGTGGCCACGTCGGTATTCCACCAAGGTTTGTTCCACCTCTTGTTGACCGATGGGAGAGCATGCAATGTCGTTGTTACAGCTTCGGTGATTTTTGTGATCTGTCGCTCTGTCAGACCCTTGCTATGCAGCCACTCTGCTCTGTCCAGAATATTCTGCAGATTAAGTCGCACGGTTAAGAGGAGCCTCTCATCTCCTCTAATGGTATGAACTAGATTGGCGGGACTGAGCCCGTTAACGCCAGTTCCGTGATCATGGAAGAGTGCACACACGTCGAGAATGTCTTTTCCCTCCATGCCTATGATCACATGTTTGTTATATTTGTAAGGCAGAATTCTGAATGCCTGCCCTGCTCGCTCTAGGCGTTGCAGATCGCTCTCTTCCAGATCTGCGATCAGCTGGACCTTAGAAAGGATCAGCTTGTCTAGGCCGATTGTGTACAATTTCTCCCGAGCCACATTAAACTCCTCAGAGACTTGAACGATATGCTTCATACGAAGTCTTTCAACGAAGATGTCTGTTTCTACGACTTTCGGGTCGTTACCGTCCCAATCGAGTGCACGAATCCTATAGCGCTCGCCACTTCGCAGGGCATTAAACATGGTATCTGACTCAGTGAGAAAGTAATGATACCTGGTACCGGCGACTTTGCCAAGCTGTGATAGGAGAAGAACAAACTTACTCCCTTGATTCTTTGGCACAATGAAGTCTAAATCGTGAATTCTCCGCTGGAAGGGACCTGATGGGTCATTTGCGGATGGACTTAGCATTCTTACCGCGCCTCCTCCTATGAGGAGGGAGGGGATTGGCTGGATGGTTTTCTTGTGAGCAAGGTCCGGAAATAGCGTCGGAGCGTTCCGAGCCGCCCAGATTGAAATCTCCGCCCGTTCCATTACAGGATTACTCAAGTCGAGGTAATCTGGCAGACCAAGTTCGTTCCTAATTTCCTTTGGATCAACAATGCGTGAGATGGGAAATTCGATCTCATGAACGGTCCCGTCAAATTCCGTGTAATAAGGAACTCTCTGCAAAACACTAACTCCGCATCAAAGTTCTTGCTTGCTCGATTCCTAATTGCAGTGCAGACATTTATACGTTCAATAGATTCGCACCAGTAGAGGTTAGGGATGGATGGGAAAAAATAGTAGAGTCGGCCGAAATGTGTCTCTCTATTTATTTCAGGTGCAGTTTGTGTGTGAAACAATCCCTGGGACATGCTGCACGGTGACCGAGACTAGTCCATTTCGTTTAAGCGGTTTAGGCGTACGAAAACTCGTTCTTTTAAGCCTCTTTCAATTCACCGACAACACCTGTGTAGCTGGCATACACCCATGTTGACAAGTGTTAAATATTCTTGCTGTGCTGAATAACTGTTCGGAAGCAATGGACAAAAAAAGGGATCTTTTTGTCAGAGACGCTTCAGGGCTAGTCAGAGAAGTCAGCACCTTAAATGCACTGGCTTTCAACATCTCCGCCGAAACGGGTGGCGCAGGATCTGTTGCCATCAACTACATGGTATTCGCGGCTCCTGCGGTTATGTTATTTGGTCTGCCAGCACATGGATGGGGTGCAATAATTCTTGGACTCTTCTGCGTAGTGTATTGTCTGATTTTTGTCGCGCTTACATCAGCAATGCCTAGAACAGGAGGCGATTATGTGTATTCTTCTAGAATAATGCACCCGTTCTTGGGATGGATAGAAGCTTGGACGTTTTTATGGTCGTTGCTCCCACTTGTGGGGTTCTGCGCCTGGCAAGGGATATTCGGTATTTACGTTCAAGCTGCCACTAATGCGGTCATCTATCCAAACAGCGTTTGGACTTCAATAGCTGCGGCGATGCAGCCACAGTTGAATATGCTGATAATATCGACGATAGCTCTTGTGATAATATCAATTATGGTAACTTTGCCCACTAGGACATACCACAAGATCTTGACGGCAGGATCGCTATTGTGTATGACTGCCCTTGGGATTATGCTTTTTGCTTCATTTTTTGCGGATCCAAATATCTTTGCGGCGAACTTTCAAAAGTACACCGGGCAAAGCACTGAGCAAGTCATTCAGAGTGCAATTGCCAACGGATGGCATCGTGGAGAATTTAACCTCGGTACACTTGGGCCATTGCTCGCGTTTATGATGCTATTGTTCATCGGCTTCGTCTACTCAGCTTTTATGGCCGGGGAATTAAAAGGCAACGTGCAGAGAAACACAGTGATAGCTAGCTTGGGAGCGGTTCTGTGGATTGTATGCATTCAGGCTTTCTTCTTATTGCCATGGGTTAGAATCGCCGGATTAGACACCATATACGCCTGGAGCTACCTGTACTGGAACGGATATTCAGCACCTTTGGGTGCACCTGCTTACGCGAACTCGCTTCTGCAGTTAGCTATGCCCCAACTGAGCGCTCCCTTAACGGTGCTAGGAATACTAGTTGGGGGCGTCTTCTGCCTGCTTCTGGTGCCCGTCTGGGCAACTACGAGTATAAGGATGTTTTTCGCGTTCGCGATGGATAGAATGACACCGAAAAGATGGGCAAAAGTTGACGAGAGGACTCATTCACCAATTTACCTAAACATAATTGTAATGGTGATATCGTGGTTCATGTTATACGAAACCATCTATGGTGTGAGTCCCATCAACACTTCTTGGTTTACCGTATGTTGCTCGGTGCTTGTATGGATTTTTCCGGGCCTGAATGCTGTTCTAATCCCATATAGAAGGAAAGACCTCTACGAACTAGTCCCAGCAACTTGGAAGAAAAACATTGCAGGCGTGCCCATCATAGTAGTACTGGGGGTGATCTGGTTGGCATTCGCCGTCCCAATATACGTTGCGGAATTCATGCTGCCGATGGCAACTCAGATCATATCCGGTGGAGCTGCCGTCCTAACATCCGTTACGGGTGGAATAAGCATGACAATAGCAGTCGTTGTTGTAGGAATCGTATGGTACTTCGTTGCGTACAACTATAACAAGAGGAAAGGTGTCGACGTCAGCCTGCTTTACAGAACAATTCCACCCGAGTGAACTCATTTTCTTATTTTTTCGACTCTCACATGAGGACGAGAATTGCCAAAGCTTAGACTCTATTTTGCATGCGACATTCATGGATCAGAACGTTGCTTTGTGAAGTTCCTTAACGCGGTCAAGTACAACATCTACAAAGCGCACATCGTCATGCTGAGTGGCGATCTTACAGGGAAGGCGATTATTCCAATAGTTCGGAAAAACGGCGAGTACTTGGCCAAGACTTTAAAGATTCTGGGCGTGGATGAGAGAGCAAAGTCCGAAGATGATTTGGCTGATCTTCGGAGACGAATACGAAATGCTGGTTTCTACCCTCACGTATTTGATGAAAGTGAACTGGAGGAACTGGATAGCAACCGATCGAAACTTGAAACTCTGTTCACATCATTGATGAGTGAATGCCTCGAAAGATGGGTCAGGATGGCTGAAGAACAGCTACCAAATAGTGGTGTCAAATGTATAATGATGCCAGGCAATGATGATCTCAAGCAGGCGGACGATATAATTCGCAAGTCAAATTATGTATGCAATCCGGAAGGCCTTGTAATTGAATTAGACGGTCATGAGATGATTAGTTCAGGATTTTCGAATCCCACTCCCTGGAGGACTCCAAGAGAATGCTCAGAAGAAGAGTTGGAAAAAAAGATTGATGGAATGGTGATCCAAGTTAAGAATATGAAGAACTGTATATTCAATTTCCATGTTCCCCCTTACGACAGTACATTAGATGTTGCGCCGCTGTTGGACGCGAATTTGCGTCCAGTGGTTACTGCTACCAAGCTACTTGAAGTACCTGTGGGGAGTAAGGCCGTTAGAGCTGCCGTTGAGAAATACCAACCCCTACTGGGTCTACATGGCCACATACATGACTCGGCAAGCGAGGTAAATATAGGAAGGACACTGTGTCTTAACCCGGGTAGTTTGTACCAACAGGGAATACTCCGAGGATACATAATTGATTTGGAATCGGGAAAGATTAAACTCTACCAGAGGGTAGAAGGATAGAGTTTAGTGTTCGATATAGCATAAACTCACCCCCAGTTATGCTTTGCCTTAGCATGTTCCTCTGAGTAGCGTGACATTCACTAGAATCGTAGTCTGAACTCACATCGAATCGGGTCTACTCAATCCTCCTGTATAGTGGTTTGATTACTCGTTTTTTTCATGCTATGCCTTCAGTGGATATTTCGCAACGCGCATTCGAATAACCTTCTCTTTTGGAAAAACACCTGTGTAGGCTGATTGGAGACACCCGTGCAAGCAAACTATTAATAGATATAATTGCGTCAACATGAAGACGTCTAAGCTCGCGTGATCCAGATGTGGTGGTACATAACCTCGAAGGTAGTTTTTGGAAAGAACGCAGTTTTGGCGTTGAAAGATATTCAAGGAAAGCGAGCGATAATTGTAACGGATGAGTCGATTAGCAGGCTGGGATTGGTAAACAAAATTGCTAAGATCCTCAAGAAGTCGGAGATAGCGGTTAGAGTGTTCGACAAAGTCGAACCGGAGCCATCCACACAAACAGTAATGAAAGGGGCCGCGATCATGAGAAGATTCCACCCTGATTGGGTAATCGGATTAGGAGGAGGATCATGTATCGATGCCGCGAAAGCAATGAGGGTCATGTACGAGCGACCTGATCTCCGGATCGAAGACATCAATCCTTTCAACAGTCTCGGACTTGGTCGGAAGGCAAGACTAATTGCTATTCCCACGACGTCTGGAACGGGTTCAGAGACAAGTTGTTTCGTAGTACTCACCCTAAGTGACGGGCATAAAAAAGTGGCCTTCGGTTCTGGTGAACTATGTCCTGATATCGCGATAGTTGATCCAGTCATGTCTCGTTCTATGCCGCCGAAGCTAAGGGCGAGATCCGGATTTGATGCACTGTCTCACGCAATTGAGGCCTATGGTTCAACATGGAACAACGAGTTTTCTGATGCTATGGCAATCAAAGCCATCCAAATGGTGTTTGAATATCTTCCGAAAGCCTGTAACGACAACGATCCAACTGCTCAGGAAAAAATGCATTACGCCGCAACGATAGCGCAGATGGCTAGCACCAATTCAGAAGCTGGTCTTGCGCATGCAATGGCTCACAAGCTTGGCGGACACTACAAAATACCGCATGGTGAACTCATAAGCGTCTTTCAGGTTTATTCCGTTCAGTTTGTGGCGAAAAGCTGTCCAAGAAGATATGCAGATATGGCGAGGGCCATTGGTGAAAAGTTTGACTCTGATGCCGAGGGAGCAACGAGGTTTATCAACGACCTGAGGAAACTGATTGAAACCGTAGGCCTTCCAAGCTCGCTTCGACAACTTGGAATTGACGAGAATGATTTCAGATCCAAACTGGAGAATCTTGCGGCAGAGACATTTGTAGACGATTCGGCGATAGCGATACCAAGGATGCCTAGTGTTCAGGAATTGAGCAGACTTTTTACGTATTCCTTCGATGGAAGGGATATCGATTTCTAATGAAGATCTCAGAGGAGAAGAGGGAAACATGATAGAGATTTTGAGTACTGACTGGATCAACAAATTTATTGAAGTTTTGAATTCGGATGATGCATATGCAGAAAGAGCGAAGCATTTCAGTGGCCTAATCTCTCTTGAGATTCTTCCTTCTGAAGGGGTAACAAAGTCAAAGCACGTACTACTCAGACTTGAAGATGGCAAATGCCGTTACGGCAAACTCGTGGGAACGTTGAAGAACCGTAAGCCTGACTGTACTATAAGCGGACCCTATTCTACTTGGGTGGACGTGGTGAAAGGAGAGTCTGAACTGCTAAAGGGTCTCTTCGGCGGAGATTTCAAGATCAAGGGGGAAATGCGGGTTAAACGAAAGATATGGATGGAGAACCTAAGGGCGATTTACGAATTTGAAAGGATAATGAGAAGTACTCAAGCAAAGTTGTAGGTGATTTTTTGTTAATCCTGGATTTGCCAGTGGGACACCTTCAAATCATCGAGAAATGATGAATCTTCTTGAACTGCTTCAGATATTTCAGGAATAACTCATAGAGGTAGGAGATACGATCGTGCGAGATCTTCAACGCGAACTCATGATCCACCACACGAAGCTTGTCACATTGGGGACACTTTTTCTCCCAATCAGGTGGCTTGAAAAGCAGTAGCTTCGTCTTACAAGTTGAGCACGGCATAAGCGCCAACGCATTATGCAGCGTATGCCAAGATTATGGGTTTCTCAGATTATTGGTTAATCATGTCGTCAGTCGTTCCTGAAATTGTTCGTTCACGACTGTTGAACGTCATTCTCGAAGAAATCAGTATCCGGATTTCCGCATCTTCGAATCCCTTGCAGGATTTTTTGCTTCGCTCTTTCGATTCCACGCCTCCAATCACGAACTATTGTGAAACAGAATCGTGATCACAATCCGGTACAAACCATGAAGTCACTCGGATGCTAAAACCCATCTTTCAGATTCTCTTACAAGCGCGCGCAAGCGATCACCACGAACTCTAGGCATCAAATAATGACTTTGCATTCACGATTCATCTCCCTGTGTTGCTTTCCATGCATCCCACATACGCAAGTCAAAATCCCAGATGTAATCCTCTCGTTCGTCGTCCTGTACTTCGTCTTGGATAGGCTTCTGCATTTCAGGCCAAACGTAGGTTTGGAAGTATCTTAGCCAACTATGCCACTGGGTTTCTTCATGCTCCTCTGCGCGAAGTTCAGCGACTTCAAGTAGTGCTTCGTATCGTTTGAATAATTCCTCATCTTGAGTAGCTTTCTTCGGGTCGCTAGGTTGAACTAAAGAGGCATATCCTAGTTGCCTTCGTTTCTCGTGTATGCTTCTAATCTCCGCGATTTCCAATGTGGTCAGTTGCATTTTGACGAAGCTGCGCCAAGCGTTATTTTCCACTATGTCGAAGCCTCGGTGGGTGTATCGGTAGAAGGGTTTACGGTTCTTGTCAATCTTGCTTGGGCCTAGCTTGCTGATTCGTTCTTCGATGTCTCGGTGCAGACATAACAAAACAAGCCCTTCAAACCCTCACGGTAAACTAGAAACGCGCCGAACCGGCCACAATCAGCAGTCGCGCATAGAATGTAATGGCCCGATGGCAGTATCCGCATACCCACGCATTGCTGAAGTCCGTTGATAAATTCGGTTAGGTTTTCGATTCTATTTATGATGCCATTTAATAGACCAGTAACTATCCCGTATTTCTGAATCGCTAAACCTTCCAGGTTACTCGATTATGTTGCTGGCTCATCGGAATGGAGCCAGCGGGATGCTGAGTTAGTTCAATTGATCAGGATTTCACAGGACCGATGGGGAGTACCGCTTTCTCGCGACCTTCGTTCAGGACCTCTGCGAGGGAGAGGTAGAATGCTGAGAAGCCGCAAAAGATGCCGTCTATGGCGGCGATTGGGAGGAGTGCTGGAATGAAACTTGATGCAGTGAGCAGAAAGAAAAGCACGGTCAGTGTCAGGAAAACTATCTGCAATCCTCTGTTTGTTCTTAGTGTTCCAAAGAACATGATCATTGTGAATAAGCCCCATAGGAAGAGGTAGGCTGCTAAGGCTGTACTGTCTGGTGCGAATTCAGGCGCATTCATTGGGAAAATTACTAGGAAAACGAATGACAGCCAGAATAGTCCGTAAGATGTGAATGCTGTGGTACCGAAGGTATTGCCTTTCCTGAACTCCATTATTCCTGCGATTATCTGTGCAAGGCCACCGTAGCAGATACCCATCGCTAGTATCATACTGTTAAGTTTGAATAGGCCCAGATTATGCAAGTTAAGCAGGATCGTAGTCATGCCAAAACCCATTAGTCCTAATGGGGCTGGGTTCGCTAGTTCAGTAACCTTGCTCACGGTCACTTACCTTTGTTTAATTGTGCTTGGAGTTCGGCGTATGCGTTCTTCATTTCTTCAACGCTTGTATCATCGTCTAACGTAGTGATGTCTCCAATCGGTTTGCCTTCGACAACTGCCTTCACGACTCTTCTCATGATTTTCGCACTTCGCGTTTTCGGCAGCTTGTTTACGAAGTAGATTGCTTCCGGAACAGCAATTGGCCCGATTGTTATTCGCACATGATTCGCTAGTTCCTTTCTCAGTTGATCTGTTCCTTCAACACCAGGTCTTAACACAACGAAGGCTACGGGGACCTCCATCTTAACTGGGTCCGACTTGCCGATAACTGCGGATTCTGCGACTGCGGGGTGCGAAATCAAACTATCCTCCAATTCGACTGTCCCTATTCTATGTCCCGCAACTTTCAGAACTTCGTCCGCCCTACCAAGCAGCCAGAAGTAACCGTCATCGTCCTTCATCGCATAGTCGCCAGCGTAGTATACGCCTGGGAACCTCATGAAGTAGGTCTGCTTGTATTTCTCAGGATCATTCCAAAGCGTCATACATTGACCAGGCCATGGACCCTTTATGACGAGGTAACCTCTCTGACCAGCTTTCGCCGGCTCACCAGTCTCAGTAAACACGTCTGCTTGTACGCCAGCTATCGGGAGGGTTGCTGATCCTGCTTTCAATGGAATGAGGGCGATTCCCGGTTGGGAGCTGATTAGAATTCCCCCGGTCTCAGTCTGCCACCAAGTATCAACGATCGGGCATTTGTCATGACCAATATGCTTGAAGTACCATTTCCAAGCCTCCGGGTTTATCGGCTCACCAACGCTCCCTAGGATTCTTAGAGTTGAGAGATTGTGTTTCTGTGCCCACTGTTCCCCGAATTTCATATGCATCCGGATTGCCGTAGGACTCGTGTAAAGGACCGTTACGCCATACCTCTCAACAATGTCCCACCATCTGTCCGGTTGCGGAAAATCTGGGGCGCCTTCATACATGATTGAAGTTGCACCAGCGATGAGTGGACCGTACACAATGTACGTGTGGCCAGTAATCCAGCCGATGTCTGCCGTACACCAGTAGATGTCGTTATCCTTCCGGTCAAAAACTACCTTCTCCGTGTAATACGCGTGCACCATATAGCCGCCAGTACTGTGGGTTGTCCCCTTCGGTTTGCCTGTTGTTCCCGAAGTGTACAGGATGAAGGATGGATGAGTTCCCTCCACTTGTTCAGGTTCAACGAATTTTTCTCCAGACTGGACCAGATCATTGAACCATAAGTCTCGGCCACTAGTCATCGAGACCGGGGCTCCGGACCTCTTAACAACAATAATCTTCTCTACAGTTGGTGATTGTTTAACGGCTTCGTCTACGATGCCCTTGAGTTCCACAATCTTACTTTTCCTGAAGAACCCATCAGCTGTAATAACGAATTTCGATTTTGAATCGTTTATTCGGTTTGCAACTGCGCTCGCGGTGAACCCTGCGAATATTATCGTGTGTATTGCACCTAGACGTACCGCGGCGAGCATACTTACCGGTAGCTCAGGGATCATCGGCAAGTAGATTGTTATCCTATCACCTTTCTTTATTCCAAGCTTCTTCAGAGCTGAAGCAAGACGATTTACTTGCTCGTGAAGTTCAGAATAAGTAATGGTCTTCTTATCGCCGTTTTCACCCTCCCAGTAATACGCCACTTTCTTGCCGTTTACTGAAACGTGCCGATCCAGAGCATTGTATGAGAGGTTAGTCTTCCAATTAGCAAACCATTGTCCATAAGGCGGCTCGTCCATTCGTTCGAAGATTTTTTCATCTTTCTTATACCAAAAAAGTTCATCCGCAACCTTTCGCCAGAAACCGTCAGGATCCTGAATACTCTGAGCATGAACGTCCATGAGGACCTTTATGTTCTTGCGATTTTCAGGAAAAATATACTCGTTTGTATGAAGGATGTCTTTAAGTGACATTTGTTTACGCATCCAGATTACATTTGGCGTTTCGTCTTCGGAGGCAAGTTCTTAACTGTTTAGTTCGAATTCCACAACCTCTTTCTCAAGTCCCTGTTTCGAATCATTTTACGTTGACGATTGTTTCAGTTCTCTCCTCAGAATCTTTCCCACCTCTGTCTTTGGTAATACCTCTCGGATTTCCACAATTCTAGGAATCTTGTAGGCAGCCAATCTCTCATTACAGAACGCAATAATCTCCGAACCAGACACTTTCCCTTTGAAGTTGTCATTCAGCACGACGAACGCCTTTACTCTCTCTCCGCTCTCAATATCAGGTATCGGTACGGCAGCCGCTTCCTTGATGGCTGGATGTTCGTATAATGCCTCTTCAACTTCACGAGGCCATACTTTGAACCCCGATACGTTGATCACGTCTTTCTTTCGATCAACTATCCGAAAATAACCATCCTTGTCCATGATGGCTATGTCCCCAGTAAATAACCAGCCATCCCGCAACACAAGTTTCGTTTCACCTGTCATCCTCCAGTAACCTAACATTACTTGGGGACCTTTGACCACTAATTCTCCCTCCTCCAACGGAGGCAGGTCTCTATCTCCGCTTTCAGAGTCCACGATTTTGCAAGCCGTATCCGAGATGGGAATCCCGATGGAACCGGGGCGGTTCTTCTCAGGATCATCAAGAGGGTTCACGTGCGTTACGGGTCCGGCTTCGGTTAATCCATAGCCTTCTACTAGTCGACCGCCAGTCAATTCCTCAAACTGACGTTGGACTTCTTGTGGGAGTGGTGATGCGCCGGAGATGCATGCTCGGATTGACCTGATCTTGTGCTGTTTGATGTTTGGGTAATTCATCAGAGCAATGTATGATGCGGGAACACCGCAGAAGATTGTTGGTTCGTAGCTGTCTATAGCGTCTACGAGTGAACTCGTATCTCTTGGGTCAGGAATCAAAATCAGTTTTGATGACGTGTATATGGGGGAATTCAATGCGGCAGTCATTCCGTATATGTGAAAGAAAGGGAGGACTGACAAGTTCACGTCTCGACGTTGCATGTAGAGCCAACTTGCAAATTGAATCGCATTAACCACAAGGTTACGGTGGGTCAGCATAGCGGCCTTCGGGATTCCAGTAGTCCCTCCGGTATACTGGAATAATGCCACGTCTTCAGTTGGATCTAGAAATGGCGGTGTTGATTTGTCTCTTGTGTTCTGGATAAGTTGTTTCATGCTCACGTGCGATGATGTACCGGGTTTGATTCTTGTCTCAACTGTTTCTTCGACTTCAAACTCGTTGAGGCTGGTGATTATGAAATGGTTCAGTCTCGTTTTTGGCTGGATTGACTTGACATAAGGTTCGAGTTGATCTAAGTAGACTAAGATTCGTGAATCAGAGTCGTTGATGATGCGTGCAAGTTCCTTGTCTTTGTAGAGTGGGCTACAAGCTACGACTATGGCTCCGACTTGCAACGCGCCAAAATACGCGATTACAAACTGGGGGGTGTTAGGGAGATAGAGAGCGATCCTGTCTCCTTTTCTAATTCCCAGCTCTTGTAACGCCGCTCCAAATCTACTAACGGCGTCGTCAAGTTTCTCATACGTGATCTGATTGTTGCGAAAGATGATCGCGGTCGAGTTAGGAGCTTTACCAGTTGACCTCTTCAGCATATCATAGAGGGAAATGTTCGGATAGTCGATGGACTGAGGAACGCCCTTCGGCCAATGCTTACTCCAGGGTTTCTCTAACAGTCTCATCAATCCTCGTAAGAGAACTTCGCGCACTGTTTCTTTGTAACTGATCTGTTGGAATCAATGAATTTATGGGTCGAGTCAACAGTTATCATTCGTCAGACGATTCGGGTTCGAAGTGGATTCTAAACAAAGGAAGTGAGTAAGATGAAGTCACCAGCGAGGATTGGTAAACTGTCAGCCATCTTCGATCCTGTCTATTCTTCGAGAGAATCTGGGATTCTGGATTTCAACATGTTTCTCGACGGAAGATGGTTATCCCTTGATCAACGAATTGACGTGCACAGTCCGATCGATGATTCTGTCATTGCATCAGTACCGAGCTCTTCCCCGAAGGAAGCGGAACAGGCAGTTGATTCATCCTACAATAATTGGAATGCGATACGAACGATCCCTGCCGTCGAGAAGCTTGAAATTTTCCGAACCGCGCGCGATCTGCTTCTTGAGAATATGGAATCGTTCACAACTGTTCTCATTCATGAAGCGGGGAAACCGAGATCGAACGCTGAGGGTGAAGTCAAAGCCACCGCTGAACGTTTGAAATTAACCCCTGACGAGTATGGTAAGATTCGCGGCGAACACATACCGGGCGACTGGTCCGAGGAAACTATCGGAACCTCGGCAGACGTCCTTCGCGAACCGCTAGGAGTGGTGCTTGCAATAGCCCCGTTCAATTATCCACTCTACATTACCGCAACCAAAGTCATACCCGCGCTTCTTGCAGGCAACTCAGTGGTCGTGAAGACTTCAAGCAAGGACCCACTGTCATTCCTGCTTTTCTCACACGTGCTCGAACTTGCGGGAATCCCAAACGGAACATTGAACGTAATTACAGGTCGAGGCGTTATCGGCGAATACATGGCCGGCAACGGAAAGATTAGCATGCTCACGTTTACAGGGAGCACGGAAATCGGCAAGAAACTTTCCCAAGTAGCCGGACTCAAACGATTACACATGGAGTTAGGTGGCAAAGGCTCAGCAATAGTGCTATCAGACGCTGACCTCGACTTAGCAGCCGCCGAAACCGTGAAAGGGGCTCTAAGCTACAGCGGACAGAGATGTGACGCGATAAGTCGTGTACTCGTTGATCAGAAGATTGCGGATGTTTTCGTTAACAAGATCCTGAAAGAAACCGAAGCCTACAAGCTGGGAGACCCACGAGATCCATCAGTTAAGATTGGTCCGCTCATAGATCAGAGTGCAGCGGAAACAGTGCACAATCTAGTTCTTGACGCAGTCGAAAAAGGCGCAAAACTACTGACCGGAGGCAGACATGAGCGCAATTACTACCATCCAACCGTGCTTGATCACGTACCTTTTGATGCAAAGATAGCATGGGAAGAAACATTCGGCCCAGTAATTCCAGTCATGAGAGTAAAGGATGTAGATGAGGCGATCGAACTCGTCAACAAATCAAAGTACGGCCTCGACTCATGCGTCTTCACCAATGACATCAACCTGGCCCGGAAAGTGGCTAAACGACTCGAAGAAGGCGAGATCACAGTCAACGCAGCACCGAGACACGGCGTCGGTTACTACCCATTCGGAGGTAACAAAGACTCAGGTATTGGTAGAGAAGGAATTGGGTACAGCATCGAAGAGATGACGCGTCTAAAGACCATTGTCTACAACTGGCGTCCAGCAAAAGTATGGAATGACCTACTCAAAGAACCCGAATAGCTTCTCAGCGGGAGGTAAAGCTCCAGAGTCAGACTTCTAAAAAAGGGGGGAAGTTAACGGCCGAAGCGGCCGAAGTTCAAGTTGTGGTTTGATTCATGCGTCATGCTGTTGACCACACGGGGTTGATCCGCAGATTTTCAATCTCAGCTCACGATTTAAGAGTTTTGTGAATCAGAAACGTAATGATCCTTGACTCTGCATCTGATGAAGTATGTTGCTCATGGAAATCGCAGGTATTGTAGGTATGGCAGATTTCAGTTGTGAATGAACCGTCATTTTGCTTAGTTTTCTGTGGTTTCAAAATAGGTTGAGGAGCAGCAGCGTGGACAGGTTGGCAAGATTGCTGGTTTCCCCTGAAATACGCCGTTTAACCTGCAACCAGAAGTACGTGACCATCATGCTAAAACGAGAGTCGAGAACCCTAACTTAATCCTCGATGGGAGTATGATAACTCATGTCAAAGAAACTGCAGTACTTCACCGAGTCGGTGATTAGAGAGATGACTCGCCTCAGCGAACAGCAATCTGCAATTAACCTATCACAAGGTATGCCTGACTTCGATCCACCCGAGGAATTAGTCAATGCTGCTGTTAAGGCCTTGAAAGGAGGGTACAATCAGTACCCCATCACATGGGGTCAGAAGAGTCTCAGAGACGCAATCGCTCACAAGGTGAAGGACTACAACGGAATTGATGCTGATCCAGACAAGAATGTGACCGTCACTTGTGGCGCAACCGAGGCCGTGACTGCCTCCGTACTAGCGTTGACCGACCCTGGCGACAAGATCATAGTAACAGACCCATTTTACGAAAACTACGTTCCCGACGCTATTCTTGCAGGTACGAAGCTAGTATACGTCCCATTCGAAGGCAAAGAGCTGAAACTGAGTCAAGAACGATTGAAGACAGCAATGGAAAAGCATCCCAAGCTGATCGTAATTAACACCCCCAACAACCCGACCGGCAAAGTGTTGAGCCGCACGGAGCTTACCCTCATCGCGGATCTATGCGAGGATTTCAACTGTATCGCAATAACCGACGAGATCTATGAACACATAATCTACGACGGCAACCAACACGTGAGTATAGCTAGCATCGGTAACATGACTGAAAGAACGGTGACAGTGAGTGGAGCTTCGAAGACTTACTCTGTCACTGGGTGGCGGGTGGGATGGGTGGTTGCCAATGAAAACTTATCAAACGCAATAAGAAAAATACATGATTACCTCACGATTGGCGCCCCCACTCCACTACAGGAAGCCTTGACTACTGCTCTCAGGTTCCCGATTCGATACTACAAAGACCTCGCAGAGATGTATGATAAGAAGAGGAAGATGATGATGAAGGCATTAGATGGATGCAAGATACAATTCCATAGGCCGGAAGGAGCTTATTACATTCTTGCTGAGGCACCCGAAAAGTTCTCTGATGGACAAGAATTCACGCGATTTCTGCTGGAAAATGCCGGAATCGCTGTTCTCCCCGCAGTTGCACTTTACCATAATACAAAAATCGGCGGTAGAAAAATCCGCCTCGCATTTTGCAAGAAAGATGATACGTTACACGAAGTTGAGCGGCGCCTCGCCAAGGCCAAACTCACCTAACTTGTCGAGCGGTCCGAGGTTTTGAGCGTCCCTTAAGTAATTCTTCCACGCCTCTGGGACGAAGCTGCTGAGCTAAGATAAGACTGAACCATGATAGACGTAGGATGATGACTCCTATTCTGGCGGGATCTCCTTGAGCGCTATCCCCAGATTGAGTCCTTGTTTCTTGCGGTAGTAATTTGCTCCGGCGTACACGACTACAGGAACTAGGATTGTTACAGCAATCGCAATCCATATCGGCGGTACGTTGGCTCCGTATAGCGGGTTTGAAACGAGGAAAAAGAGGATGATCAAATACCAAATCAAAGATACGGCACCTGCGACGGTTATCAATGGTACTGGACCTAGGCTTAGCTTCGCCACCGAGGTTGAGTAGATGTCCTTTCGCGTGAACGGAAAGACGATAGCTGCTAGTGCCACGAAGATGAAGGCTATCATGAACGCAATGTTCAAGAACGGTATGAATGCAAATCTCGTGATAGGTCAGCCCGACTTCAAATCAAAAAATATTTGGACTACGCAGAGCGGCCTAGGCCTACCCGAGGGGTTTGCATTCGGCCTTGTAATCGAAAACGTATCGAACAAAGCAGTTTTTGAACAGAACTTGTGGGTTGCTGACGCCAATAACAGTAGGGTGCTTGTTTCGTTACACTCGTCCTCCTTCGAGTCAGTAAAGTAGAATGAGACCTTTTCCTAAAATCGATTTTTGCCTTCGGAACGACGATTTTGAATTTGCCGTAGATTGAATCGTTCGACCCGGCTCGCGTGCCTTGACATTTCCAGACCGATGACAGATAGTGTGGCACAATCAGAATCATTGAGCTAATTTGATGACAATTAGTCTGAGAAAATTACACTTAACGGGCTCGTTCCTCCTTTCTCAGCTGGGGTTTTGCCGTCTAGTGCCACCGCTTTACCTCTGTCTTCCTAGGGCTTTGTAAGTATGTTCAAATTGACAACGCTTCGCGGCTGTTCATTTTTTAGAATTCGCCTAACCTCATCCACTGCCATGCTCTGACGGTCTCGTTGAGATTCGACGGACAGAAACCCCGTATGTGGGGTTGTGACAACATTATCCATCTTCAGCAGCGGGTCGTCTGTGGCTGGAGGTTCCTTCTCGAAGACGTCTATTCCTGCGCCTGCCACTTTTCCAGATCTTAAACCATTAACGAGAGCATCATGATCCATTACTGCGCCGCGGGAAGTGTTTATGATGAAAACGCCGGTTTTCATTCTTTCAAACTCTCTGCTTCGGATCATATGGTGTGTCTCGTCGGTGAGGGGAACGTGTATCGAGATTACGTCGGAGTCGTGAAGTAGGATGTCGAAGCTCACGGATTTGACCCCTAACGCTGTGTCCCGTCCTATGGGGATGTACGGATCCAAGGCGATTACGTTTAGCCCGAATGCCTTCGCCCTAAGAGCCACAGCCATCCCAATTCTCCCAAGACCAATAATTCCTAAGGTCCTTCCTCTCAATCGATAAACTGGTTCCGCTGCCTCCCAATCGTCCCACTTTCCACTTCTCGTAATATTGTTGAGGACGAATATCTTTCGCGCCACAGCGAGCAGGAGACCAATAGTGTGGTCCGCCACTTCTTCTGCACAATATCCTGGAACATTAGAAACATAGATGCCTTTTCTTCCAGCAGCGTTTAGGTCAATGTGGTCGAATCCCACACTTGCTGCGACAATTATTTTGCAGTTTTTCATCTCATCGATGACATCTTCGGTTACATTAGTGTCCGCGTCTACGATGATCGCGGTTGCGTCGCTAAGTATTCTTCCCAGTTCCCTTCCTGTCTTCTCTTGCTCTGTTCTTACAGTTGCAAGGTCCCCTAATTCCTCTTTCGATATGCGCTCGAGGTCGGGAAGGTGGACTGTGCGAACTAGATACAGAATTGGTTTTTCTTTCACCGTGATTTCACGCGTTCAGTGAATCGTGCTTCGATCTGTTCTTGTGTTACTGTCAGAGGTGCCAGCCGTACCGCGTGTCCATGCGACCCACAGGAGTACATACGCCTAGTAACGCTTGGTGCCAATATCTTATCGCGGTGTTTCACAAGTTCCTTGTAGGTTAGTGACTCTAACTTCGGCATGTGACTCTTATCGAAGGCAGCAACGCTTCGATTCAAGAATATGTCACGATCTCCGCATGAACTAACCAGTCTTATGAAAGGTCTCCATGGCTTCTCTATGTGATAAGCAGTTCGTCCTCAAATGAATAGATGAGGGGTAGATGAATAACCGATAGCTTTCATCGCGACGAGGGTTCCAGTGACGATCACTATGACTGTGATCGTAACATAGTCGCTCACCCTCAGTTTGGCTTCCTCCACGTAAGATCGTGTAATGGGAGACCCAAATGCCCTGCACTCGAGCGCTATTTGAAGCGTCTGCGAGAGTTTGAGCAGGTAAAGTAATAGCGGTGTGAGGACACTCGTGTAGACACTAGCTTTTTTCCAGAAAGGCATTCTATCGATGTCTCGTCCTCTGAGTTTCTGCGCTTGAATAACTCCTGTCCAAGTCTGGAAAACAAGCGGAACGAACCTAATGCCTGTCACAAAGATCATGATAAACTGGTATGGAACCTTCATCTTGGCGAGTGTTGCGGCAAGTTTGGTCATGGGTGTGGTCATCGTGAGTATTGGGAGGGTGAACACAACCGCGAGGACGCGCATGAATACTAGCGTTCCGAAGAGGAATCCTTCTAACGTGTATGCCGCGTAGTTCCGGTTTCCAACCATAAGTGTACCTAATTGGAAAACCACAGTGTTTCCGAACCGATAGGTGAAGCCCTGGAGAACAACGAAGAAGATGTATGTACCAATAAGTATCTTCAGGATGACGGCTAAGCGTTTGATCTCTATTCCTCCTATGAGCCACCATCCGAGAAGAAATAGAATCCAGATTCCAAGTAGGACGAAGTCTAGAGCAAAGAAGCTCACAGCAAAGCTTGCGAGCACCAGTAGCATTTTCGTGATTGCTTGTAGATTGTGAATTGGCGTATTCTTTCGCACATATTCTATGCTTGCCAACTACTGTACCTCCGTGAGTGCGTTAACCATCGAATCAACGGTTAGGAGTCCTTGGGGAACTCCATTTGGTTCTAATTCTTTATCGAGAATTGCGATCGGCGGTGGTTTGAT
>JBEKGM010000049.1:0-22405 GCA_050012795.1 Bathyarchaeia archaeon
ATCCTACTCGACTCTAGTTGGCAGAACGCGAAAAAATGGATTCAAGAGCGGCAAGGCAAACCAATAACCATAGGCAATGTCACTGGCGTGCTAACACACTTCATCATCGAACCTTTCGTTCCACACTCGCCAGACGACGAATACTACCTAGCCATCACATCATCTAGAAACGAAGATCGAATCATGTTCTACCACAAGGGAGGCATTGATGTTGGCGACGTCGATCAGAAAGCCTCGACGTTACGTGTACCGGTAGGAGAAACTCCTTCCAAACAAGAAATCGAATCCCAACTCTTGCCCAAGATCCCGAGCCAACGAAAACCTTTCATGGCCTGCTTCATCGAAGGGATGTACAAGTTCTACTCTGACCTGAACTTCACATACCTTGAGATCAACCCCTTCATACCAACGTGCGAGCAACTCGCATCCTGTACCGGAGACTGCTGTGCATTCCCATTAGACATCGCAGCTGAACTGGATGACACCGCCGAGGCCGAGAGCGGTCGCAAATGGGGACCAATAGAGTTCCCACCGCCATTTGGAAGAACTCTAACAAAAGAGGAAGCGTACGTCGAAGAACTCGACTCGAAGACGGGAGCCTCATTAAAGCTCACCGTACTCAACCCTGAGGGTAGAATATGGACGCTGGTTGCTGGCGGAGGCGCGTCCGTGATCTATGCCGACACAATTACTGACCTAGGTTTCATGGACGAGATGGCAAACTACGGAGAATATTCCGGGGATCCCAACGAGGAATTCACATACTTGTATGCAAAAACGATTCTCGATCTCATGACTAGAAAGAAGACACCGCAGGGAAAGATATTGCTGATAGGCGGAGGGATCGCCAATTTCACCGACGTAGCTCAAACATTCAAAGGAATAGTCCGCGCACTTCGGGAATACAGGGACCAATTGAGAGAGAACCACGTTAAGATCTATGTTCGTAGGGGCGGGCCGAATTACAAGGAAGGATTGAAGATCATGAGAGAATTGGGAAGCGAAATAGGAGTACCAATCGAAGTATACGGACCAGAGACTCACATGACAAAGATCGTCACGATGGCAACAAAGGAGCTAGAGTAGATTCATGGGCACAGTAACCATGGAAGTCAAGCCGCCGACGAAGAAGTCGGATTATATTCTCTTCGACAAGAACACTCAAGCATTCATCTACAACATGCAGGTAACCGCCGCGCAGAGGATGCTTGATTTCGACTACGTTGCAGGCAGAGAAAAACCGTCGGTGGCTGCCTTAATCGATCCAACAGGAGTTGACGGTTTCCAGAAGCTCTTCTTCGGCGCCAAAGAGGTTCTGATACCGATATACAAGTCTCTAAAGGTCGCGGCTGCGAAACATCCCGATGTAGATGTCCTCATCAATTTCGCCTCCTTCAGATCCGCGGCGCAATCAACCGATGCAGCTCTCTCAATCCCTACCCTGAGAACCCATGTGATAATTGCTGAAGGTGTCCCCGAAAGAAGAATGAGGATACTTGCCATCAAAGCAAAGAAAATGAATAAAATCATCATCGGTCCGGCAACGGTCGGCGGTATTGTTGCAGGGGCTTTCAAGATCGGCAACACTGGTGGAACGATTGAAAATATCATTGAATCAAAATTGCACAGGCCCGGATCGGTCGGCTTCGTCTCCAAATCAGGCGGTCTAAGTAACGAAGCCTACAATATCATAGCACGAAACACTGACGGCGTTTACGAAGGTATCGCTATAGGCGGAGACACCTACCCAGGCACAACTCTTCTCGACCACCTCCTGAGATTCGAAAAGAATCCTGAGATCAAAATGCTAGTCTGTCTCGGCGAGGTTGGTGGAACAGATGAATACGCAATAGTCGAGGCGTTGAAGAAGAAGCAGATCACGAAACCTCTAATCATCTGGGTAACAGGTACATGTGCAAAAGCGTTCAAAACCGATGTACAGTTCGGCCACGCTGGAGCAAGAGCCAAATCAGAAACAGAGAGCGCGTACGCGAAGAATTCTGCTCTGAGAGAAGCAGGAGCAGCCGTGCCCTACTCCTTCGACGACTATGCTGAAACCATCAACAGAGTGTACAAGAACCTAGTGGACAAGGGAGTCATTGTTCCACGACCTGAACCAGCCGTACCTGCAATGCCAATGGATTACGCCACAGCCGTGAAGAAAGGACTCGTAAGGAAATCAACGAACTTCATTTCCACAATTTCCGATGACAGAGGTGAAGAACTGCTCTATGGAAATATGACGATCTCTGACGTGTTCGCGAAGGACATAGGCATTGGAGGCGTACTATCAATTCTCTGGTTCAAGAAACTGTTGCCTAAATACGCTACGAAATTCATTGAAATGGCAATTATGGTAACCGCTGACCATGGTCCAGCAGTCTCTGGAGCCCACAACACAATAGTCGCCGCTAGGGCAGGCAAAGACCTCATCTCATCAATTGTATCAGGAATGTTAACCATCGGGCCGAGATTTGGCGGAGCACTCGATGGAGCCGCGCAACAATTCTCCCAAGCACTTGACAATGGGTTGACGCCTCAACAATTCGTGGACGGTATGAAATCACAAGGTATCCTCATCCAAGGAATCGGCCACAGGATCAAATCCATCCATAATCCCGACATGAGAGTTACGATCATTAAGGAATATGCTAAGTCACACTTCAAAGCTACACCATTACTCGACTACGCGCTTGAAGTTGAGAAGATTACGACCGCGAAACGCGACAATTTGATTCTTAACGTGGACGGCTGCATTGGAATCTGCTTCGCAGACTTACTCAGGCTAGAATTCGGAAAAGAACTCGCGGCCGAATACATCAAAATGGGAGCGCTCAACGGCCTATTCGTTCTGGGCAGAACCATTGGCTTGATGGGACACTATTTGGATCAGAATAGGCTGAAACAGCCGTTGTACAGGCATCCATGGGATGACATAGCCTACATGAAGAGCTGATCTCGGACTCTTTGGAGGTGAAATGAAACGACTATTGGGCGATGTGTAGAATGCCGAGCCGCGTACGGGGACGACTGTACCGTGTGCACAATCTGTGGTACTCCGCCAGGCGAGTCCTGCGATCACTGTCCACCATCGTTAACACTAGGCGGTTAAGCCTTATTCGAGAAACGCATGCGGAACATTACTTGGTTTCGTGCAAGCTGGCTACTCTATCAAGAATCCCGAGGCTTTCATTGGCTATTTGCGCTCTCTGTGATCGCCTGATGGCTTCTTTGAATGCCTCTTGCGAAATGAAGTTGGTTCGCATAAGCATTTCAGCGACAGCCGCCAGCGCAATATGTTTCCGAGGTATCTTCCCGAGATCGAGTATGGAAACTTGCGCATTCGTTTGTAAGGGAAGCAATTCCTTTGGAGCATAAAGCGTACTGTCACCGGTAAGATTGTCGAACTGGTTCTTGCAGGTCTTTACGCCTTCAGAAGCGAGCGCGAGAAATATGTCCGGCTTCTCAATGCCCGTGTAGAAGATTTCTGTAGGACTCACAATTACTTCTGAAACGGAATGACCTGTCATTACCGTTACTGGGTAATCATCTCTCTTAGTGGCCCAGAGGTTCGAAAGAACTGCTGCTGTTCCCAATATCGATGCGGTTGATGCAATCTTCTGGCCTGCGGCGCCTGCTATGATGATACGTAATGCGCGATTGAGATTTGATTTGAAGAGAGGGTTCAGCGGTTCTTGCTTTCTAGGCGACGTTGCTTTGGCGGCAAGTCTGCGATAGGCGTGGCCATATTCGTCCCGCTGTTCTTGATGAACTATGCCTTTTCGGAGTCCATACTTGGACATTGAGTCTTCTAGCTGCGCTCGGTTGAATGCGTTGTTGGGAACGAAGTATGCTGCGCATAGTTCCCAGATGTCGAGAAGGGAGAAACCATCGTTGAGAATCGCTTGTTCGATTAGCTGAGGTATCGTACTGTCAAATGTTGTAGTGCGCGCCACGAAGGTGGCACCGTTCATTGCTACTGTTCCAGCTATGTCGAGGGGGTGCTCTAGATTGCCGTAACGCGTCGTTGATGTGAAACTCCCGTGAGGGGTAGTTACCGAATGCTGTCCTCCAGTCATTCCATAATTGAAGTTGTTCAGGACTAGCACTGTGAGGCCGATATTTCTGCGGGCCGCGTTTATCAAGTGATGGCCTCCAATTCCGCATCCTCCATCGCCCATGATGACGATTACTTTCAGGTCAGGATTAGCCAGCTTCAAACCGGTGCCGTAGGTAACCGCGCGCCCGTGAAGACCATGGAACGCGTTCGTGTTGAAGTATTGGTCAGAAAGACCTGAGCAACCAATGTCAGTGACGATTACTATCTTGTGCGGATCAAGCTGCAGCTTGATCAACGCGGTGTTGAGGTAATCCATAACAATCGAGTGACTGCAACCTGGACAGAACGGGTATGGTCTTGAATTGCGATATGAGACATACTGCTCCGTCATATGACTGCCTCCACGATCTGCCTAGGACTGATCAATTCGCCGTCAATCCTGTTTACCCCGATAACTTCAATTCTATTGTCAATTCGCCAGGCAACGCGCTCAATCTCTGCCTTAAATTGACCAGCGTTGAGTTCCGACACAACAATCCGTTCTATTCCGTCCAATGACTTGGTAATCGAGTTCACTGGCACCGGCCACAGTGAGTGAATAATCAGATTAGAGACTCTGCTTCCTTTCTCGCGGAGGATACATGTTGCTTCAAGACTACTGCCAGCAGTAATTCCGTAACTGACCAGTAGAGTGCGAGCTCCTTTCTGTATGTCAGCCGATACCGATTCGATTTCCTGACCATGTTTCTCAATCTTCGCACCCAAATGCTCATTCAGCCTTCCAACTTTCCCGGGATCTTTGGTCAGGAATCCATACTCGTCATGAGTCGATCCTGTGAATCTAACGATGTTCTTGTCTCCGTATGGAGATAGATATGGCACGTCGCTGGGATCATGAATCGAGTACGGTGCGTACGGTTCAGGCTCCCTTGACGCTTCATCTTCCGCTTTAGTCTCAGTTTCGCTCTGGCCATCGCTTTCGACCGTATTCATCGTTGCTACAACTTCGCGGTCCGTCAACAAGAAAACTGGACAACGGAACCTTCTCGCTAACTTGAAGGAGCGGATTGTGAGAGAATAGCATTCAGATGGGTTCGTCGGGCACAACGCTACGATCGGATAGCCACCAGCGGTCCCCCAACGAGCAAACTGGATATCTCCCTGACCCACTGTGGTCGCTCCTCCTGTCGCTGGTCCGAGGCGCATGACATCTACGACGACAAGTGGAACTTCTCCCATAATTGCAAGTCCAATGTTTTCACTGTACAAGCTCATCCCGGGGCCGCTTGTCGCAGTCATGCATTTTGCTCCAGCCATCGCTGCTCCGATGCACATGCCAATCGAAGCTATCTCATCTTCGCCTTGAATTGCTATACCGCCGATCTTCGGAAGTTCCCGGAACATGTGGTGTAAGATGGGGGTGGCAGGCGTAATCGGGTATCCTGCGAAGAAGTTGCATCCAGCTGAGATAGCACCTTGAGCTATCGCTTGTCCGCCATTGATGAACTGGCGCATCAAAGATTACCGCTACGAGGTATGCGGTCAGTGGCATTAATGGTGGTGTCTGTTTTTCAACATCTGAGAATGAAACGCGCCTTGCGGAAGAAGATCACTATCTCTAGGTGATCATCATCCACTTCGTACAAGTAGCACGGATGGGCTCATCCCTATTTTGACGTCAATGTCGTCGATGATCTTCTGAAATTTGACTCTAGAGAGCCTCAGGCCTTTCTTACCCTTTGGCGGATAGGGATCATTGAACAGGACCGATTTCTCATCGACATGAGTTACAACGACCCAGTGGGGTACGTTCAAGGAATGTATTGCTCCCATGTGGACTAGCGCTATGGGGACGAAGCCTGCACCCGTTGCTTCAGCAATATCTCGCACTTTAGGTCGCTTGTACTGGACGGGCAAATTTCTTGCTAATGCCCTAAGCTTGTTTTGTCGAATCCCAAAGAAACTCAACTCAGCTTCTTGAAGCGTGAACCCTGCCCGAGTCAATCGACGCTTCCAACGCTTCGTATTCGCAATAGTCTTACGTTGCGTGATAAGTCGCACCTCATAACCAGCGTCAATCAATGGAACCGATAAACCGAAGGGATCTGCCCCCTTTGTTCCGATCATATTACAGTGCCGCCACACCTCGAATTCTAGTTGGCGAGTCAACTCAATTTTCGGATCAAAATGCTTCATCACCATCAATACACATGCGGGGCCGCACGTGAACTCAGATGTCTGCTCATAATAGGGAACATTGAACTTCATTCTCGCGCCGCCAATTTGCTGACTATGTACGAGTCTATCGGACTCGGCGTTTCAAATTGAACCTCTTATATGTTACCTTTCAATGGCTCAACTGATGTTGTACGATATTGAAAGGAAAACGCAATAATGAAGAAGGATGTTGATCTATCTGATGATCGTGTCAAGCAAGTTCGACTTCGCGAAAGCAAAGATAGATACACCCAGAGGCAAAGCCAGCTACTACGAACTTTCGAGTAAGAAACTCGGATACGACCTAGATCGTTTACCCTACTCAATACGGGTGCTGCTTGAAAACTCATTGAGATTCTCAGGCCGGATTCCTGGGTCAGCCGAGGCAGCTCATCTCCTCCTCGAGTGGCCCAAAAGCATCGGTCAGGATCTGCCATTTATGCCTGGTCGAGTTCTTTTGCAGGACTATACGGGCGTTCCCTTAATCGTTGATTTGGCTGCGATGAGAAGTGCCGCAGCAAAGCACGGAATAGATCCCTCGTCTGTGAGCTCGCAGGTACCCGTAGATCTCGTTATTGATCACTCTATTCAGGTTGATGCGTGGGGAAACCAATCCTCAATCCAACTTAACCTGAAGAAAGAGTTTGAAAGGAATTCTGAGCGTTATTCATTACTGAAATGGTCTCAAACCTCATTCGCTCGAATGAGGGTTTTTCCTCCGGGAAAGGGAATTTGCCACCAGTTCAACCTTGAGTACTTGGCAAGTGTCGTCGCCATAGATCAAATGGATGGACAATTGGTCGCTTTCCCCGACACACTAGTGGGCACAGATTCGCATACGACAATGGTGAATGGACTCGGCGTCCTAGGATGGGGTGTTGGAGGAATTGAAGCCGAAGCTGTCATGATGGGTGAACCATACCCATTCACGATCCCCAAGGTTGTTGGGGTCAAACTTACCGGAGAACTTCCAGAAGGAACCACGCCAACTGATCTCGTACTCACCATAACTGAAGTCTTGAGAAAAGAGAATCTCGTAGATGCCTTCGTTGAGTATTTCGGTGACGCATATCGCGAGCTGAGCGTTCCAGACAGAGCTACGATCAGCAATATGACGCCCGAATATGGAGCCACGGTCGGATTTTCACCAATTGACGATTCAACTATCGAATACCTTCACGGGACAGGAAGAGACGATAGTCATGTTGGTTTCGTTAGGAAGTATTGCGAGATGCAAGGTCTGTATCTCCACGAGGGAGCTCCTCAACCTAATTACTCAAGAGTGCTCCAGATCGACTTAACCCAAATTGAACCTTCAATCGCAGGTCCTCGAAACCCGGACGAACGCATATCGCTCAAATCAGCTTCTAAGGAGATGCTCATGCTTCTTAAGGAATACAAGAAAAAATCGAATCGACCCGGATCATCAACTCAGGCAAGCGGAGGCTTAAGTGATGGATCAGTCGTAATCGCAGCGATAACGAGCTGCACCAATACCTCCAATCCTACGGTAATGTTGGGTGCCGGAGCACTTGCGGAGAAAGCTGTCAAACTAGGGCTAAGAACAAAACCCTACGTGAAATGCAGCATGGCTCCAGGATCCAACGTTGCCAGAGATTACTTAACAAAAACCGGGCTCCTGCCGTCCTTAGAACGCCTCGGATTTAACATAGTAGGATACGGATGCACGACCTGCATTGGCAACAGTGGGCCTCTCCTCGCCGAGGTTGAAAAGGAGATACGAGATAATGACATCTACTGTGTCGCCGTCCTAAGCGGAAACCGAAACTTCGACGGACGAATCCACCCGTTAGCAAGAGGATCTTTTCTAATGTCACCCCCCCTTGTGGTAGCGTACGCTCTTGCGGGTAGAATTGACATCGACTTCTACAAGGAACCAATTGGTTTAGCTCGAGATGGAAGCGAAATATACCTCAAAGATATTTGGCCGCGCCTCTCCGAAATGAAGGCACTTGAGAAAGAAGCTCTCTCACCTGAAATGTACAAGGAAAGATATTCGCATGCCCAAGAGGGTGATGATGAATGGACGGCGCTGAAGGCTCCTACTGGACACGTGTACGTGTGGGATGAAAAATCCACATACATCAAGGAACCACCATGGTTCGAAAATACAGCCGCACGGACCACTGATGTTAGAAACGCGAAAGTCCTCGCTGTCTTCGGGGATAGAGTAACAACTGATCATATTTCACCAGCAGGGACAATCGCAAAAGACAGTCCTGCCGCAACCTACCTCAAAGAACACGGCGTACCACCCACAATGTTCAGCTCGTACGGAGCTAGAAGAGGGAATCATGAAGTAATGGTTCGGGGCGGATTCAGCAACATACGATTGAAAAACATGCTTGCAAAGGGAAAGGAAGGGGGATGGACAACCCATTACCCTTCAGGTGAGCTGATGTCAATCTACGATGCAGCATTACGATACAGAACCGAGAATGTTCCGCTCATAATCATAGCTGGAAAACAATACGGCGCCGGTAGTTCTAGGGACTGGGCAGCGAAAGCCACGGTAATGCTAGGAGTAAAGGCCGTAATCGCAGAAAGCTTCGAGAGGATTCATAGAAGTAACCTGATTGCAATGGGAGTTCTACCGTTAGAGTTCACCGACGGTAAGAATGCAGCCAGTCTTGGTTTAGATGGTAGTGAGACGTATGATGTTCTAGGAATTCAAGAATTTCGTGAAATCAAAACCAGACTAACAGTACACGCACACTCCGCATCCAAAGACGTAACGTTCAGCGTTGTGGCTCGCCTAGACAATGAAATGGAAATCGAATACTATCATTCCGGGGGAATTCTGCCTTACGAGTTCAGTAAACTACTCCGTAAATGATTAGTCAACCTAGCTTCTGAAATGTTCCCATCCTTTCTTCTTAACTGGCACTATGTCGCCGTTGACTTTCATTCGTACACCTCGGAACCTGTCAGTTACGAGACCGATCCTCGTCAAGTTCCCCTTAGCCGCGCGGTACGCCCGGGAGAATTTCTCAGGCGGAATCGTCAGAACGAGTTCGTATTCTTCGCCACCATAAAGAGCAAGATCTCGGGCTCGTAGACGGTGCCGTTTAGCGAAGTCACGCGCAGCTTTGCTGATAGGAATGTCATCGATTAGGATGCCTACTCTACTTGATTCTGAAAGCTGATGTAGAGACCAAGCTAGTCCATCACTCGAATCGATTGATGACGTGACAGCTCGGGAAGCAGCTAGTCTCAAACCCGACTCCAGTTGAGCGCGTGGACGGTACAAAGCGTCGTAGAGACTCCTGGGTATCTTTCTCCATGGTATTCTGTAGTTGAGAACTGATTTGAGCCCTGCTGAAGTCGAACCGAACTCTCCGGTGACCGCAACTACGTCGTGAGCCCTTGCACCTTTCCGGAGTATCAAGCTCTTCTTATCCGCCACAGCAAACAGAGCAATCGTGATTGTCAAGTCATCTGATTCATTAGTGTCTCCTCCAATCAACGGAAAGTCGTAACTTCTCGCAGCTTCACTGAGACCTTTCGCAATTTCCTGAACCCCCCTCCTATTCAGGGATCGCGGCAGACCTAAAGCAACAAGTCCAGCCATAGG
This sequence comes from Bathyarchaeia archaeon, assembly GCA_050012795.1. Classification (GTDB taxonomy): domain Archaea; phylum Thermoproteota; class Bathyarchaeia; order 40CM-2-53-6; family 40CM-2-53-6; genus FEN-987. The sequence continues at coordinate 9,873 of JBEKGM010000049.1, forward strand.
ACTGACTCCTTTCGCCGCAAGATCGCTTACGTTAGCAACCACGGCCTTCCAAGCGGCTTGACGCATAGTCATGCCAGGAGGCAAATCTGTACTGCCCACAAACATGTCTGTCTTCAAAACAGCAATCCGACCGCCTGATAGTCGAACTGCTGAAACATCATCTCCGAAACCTACCACCGTCCTGTCACTTACGCCAAACGAGTGTTCCATAATCTGGATTATTCCAAGTTCCCCGAGATCCGTAATAGAGGTCAAACCAACCGTAATGTCTTTGTCAGTCGCGTGTTTTGAATATGATGAACTCTTACCGACTCAAGTCACTCTGAAGAGAGAGAGCCCAATGGGGATGGGAATACCTTAGATGGGAACTATTGACGGCGAAGATGCTGCTTGCGTTGCATATTAAGCAGCAAGATAATGCGGTCATCAAACAGTAGCGATTTGATCTTCAATACCCGACAGTTGGTTAGCCTAGCGTTTTGATAAATCCGGTTCGAAATGAGGTGTAAGGCGATCCAGTGAACGCCTAACGATTCATTGAGGCCTTTGAGTGTTCGCTGTGTCCTTGTTCTCGCCTTGGCAATTAGGAAGGTGCGCCTGATACTCATCCAGCCTGATCAATCGGTGGCATCGTGCGCATTCTAGGCTCTTCATCTCAGACCGTACGTTTCTGTTTCCGTAACGTCGACGACCTCTACCTGGCATGGTTTATTCCACTCTCAATTCAAGTTCTGCGTAATGTCACTATTCAACGTTGGGTTTCCATCCATACCCAGCATGAGTCCTATTGACAACGGATGGTTGACTCCATTCTCTCATGCGAGTATTTGTCATGTTCTGTATCCGTTTCAAATCGCCCATTTCGCGACGTGACACTAATGTCACTGCAGTTCCACTTGCTCCGGCTCTGCCAGTTCTTCCGATTCTGTGGAAGTAGAGCAACGGGTCGTTGGGGACATCATAGTTTACGACGTGCGTAACGCCGTTAATGTCCAATCCTCGCGAGGCAACGTCGGTGGCAACTAGGAATCGTATGTGGCCCCGCCGAAAATCACTCAAAGCTCTCTCCCGCTGAGGTTGAGTTAGATCTCCATGGATCACTGCTACGTCTCTTCTAGTCCGACTTAGCCTTTGGACCAGCCTGTCCGCGCCATGCTTCGTGGAGCAGAATATGAGAGCACGAGTTACTGCCTTCTGCCCCATAATGGAACAAAGTGCTTGGTATTTTCGCTCGGGATCGACCATGTGATAGAGTTGATCTATGTCCTCGACTGCGATCTCATCCTTACTTACGAAGATTTCTTCCGGCGCGTGCATGTGCCTTGATGCTAAGGTGAGCACCTCGTCAGGCATCGTTGCTGAAAACATGGCCGTTTGTCTTCCTTCCGGTGTCCTACCGAGAATGAAATCCATCTCATCTCGAAATCCCATATCCAGCATTCTATCAGCTTCATCTAACACAGCAAACCTGACGTTATCAAGCAGCAACGTCCCCCTTGTGAGATGGTCGATCATTCTACCCGGAGTACCGACAACGATGTGAACAGTATTCTGAAGCGCTTCCATCTGCGAATAGATAGGGACACCACCGTAAACTGCCAGGACCTTCAGACTAAGGTATTTTCCATAATCCTTCAAATCTGACGCTACTTGCTGTGCAAGTTCTCTTGTTGGCACAAGAATTAGTGCTTGAACGGAATCATCCCGTGGATCAATTCGCTCAATCATGGGGACGCCGAAAGCCGCCGTCTTCCCAGTGCCGGTCTTCGCTTGACCGATCACGTCTCTTCCTTCGAGAAGAGGGGTAATTGCAGCCGTTTGAATAGGGAACATTTCTTTGAATCCCAGATCGTTCAAACCGCGCAGTATTTCTCCCTTAACCGGGAGTTGTTCGAAACCTTGACTCATTGTAGTTTTCACTCTTTTTTGAAACCGCTTCCGAGAAATCAGAACCGTCCAGCTTCCACGTGTACCGTTCGAAACCGCGTTCTAGTTTCGCAGTGCAGATGTTTCCGCACGCAGTTTTCGAAACACTAACGTGGAGTGCCTTTTAAACGTTAGTTATGCCGATCTAAGTTACGTAAAGAGACAACTTCGTTCCTCATGCCTCATTCTGAAGGTGTACACGGATCTGAGAGCCGTAAAAGCAGTCGACTTCCGTGAAAGAAAAAAATTAAAAATTTGTTGATGTGGATCCACGAGACCCGAGCTTAATCTTTCTTAACTAGTTTAATCTCGATCGTGGAGACGTTTCTAGATTGGCCCTCTTCGCCAAGCACTTCAGTCCCTATGTTGACCTCTTTGATCGCGAGCTTACCCTCAAAGAAGCGTCTACGGCAAACTTCGACTATGTCGACTGCCTTTGAGATGACGCGACCTCGAGCCTTCACTGAGAGTTCCTTGGTGCCACTGTTGATTTGCATAACGATGGCAGTTGCGTAGCTCATCAATGGTTTTTGACCAACGAGTATAGTGTTGGATGGAATGTTGCTTCTGGGCGGTGGGGGTTTTTGTACGTTTTCTGTCAAGCATTGTTCACCTCCGGGTGGAAAGTATACACTGGTGGAGTTGTGAGGGGGGGGGCGAGAGCCTTTCAACTCGTTAAAAGGCTTCCTGTGAGGACCGATCTATGAAGCGTCTACAGGCAAACTTTGGTGTTTCCTGCAGATGGACGGTTTCAGTTTTCCTTAAATAATGTCGTGATGTTTCCGCCTGCAGCGAGAATATCATAAATGGAAGACAGTGCCGAAGCCGCTAAAACTCCAGTAAAGCTGGAAATTGACAGACCTCAAGATTTCAAGTTTCATCTGGCTTATGATGTCTACTCTAAAGCATGGGATGCTAACTCATCGGACCCAGCTCGCGCAAAGTTGAATGAGCTCATTACTTCACTCGCTGGAGATGAGAATGGTTACCAGAGCTTCTACTCCCAAATTCAGGAGTATCGACATGACGCGGGCGGAGGATTCAGATCTGGCAGAACCAGAATAGAGAGCGCAAGCAAGAGAGCTTGGCAGAGAACCGAGACTAGAGAAGGAAGAAACCGTCGACATCACTGAACCCTTTCTGGCCATAGGTAGGATTAATTAGGCTCAACGCAGGCTAAGCGGTCAAGCTATGTGTACGGGCTGAAGCCGACCGTCCTCTGTAACGTGCCGCTTTCACCCGAAGAACTAGCTGAACGAAATGTCGAGGTGAAACGCATGAGCGAACGTTCCTTCCATAAGCCAGTCGAAGAAGGGAAGGAGTACGAAGTAGAGATCAAGGAGACCAGCCGTCGCGGTGACGGAGTCGCAAGGATCGAAGGCTTCGTAGTCTTCGTCCCCCAAACTAAGCCTGGCGACAAAGTGAAGGTAAAAATCAACACCGTAGGCCCCAGATTCGCGACCGGCGAAGTAGTCCAGTAATGGACTCAGGGCTGCCGAACTTCTCACTTTCCTTATTTTCTTAGCATAGGAATTTTCTGGAGGCACGTCACATTACTTTTTGCCAAGAAGACCGATGGCGCTCCATCTTGGGTGCCACTCCGAACCTAGTCCTGATTATGACCATACGGTCTTTCAAGCTATGGATGTTTTCGAGTTGCAGACGAGTGTATGTAAGTGCAGAAGTCTTAACTCAATCCTTCTCCTACAACTTCGCCGAGTGAGATAACTTGGGAATAGAGGTCTTCCTTTCTAACGATCGAGGGGTTCTCCTTGCGTTTGACCAAGGACTAGAGCACGGGCCGACTGATTTTAACGAACGCAACTATGATCCCGCCTTCATAATGAAACTTGCCGAAGAAGGTGGCTTTAACGGCGTTATTTTCCAAAAAGGACTTGCTGAGAAGTATTACAATGGCAAAGTTCCTCTGATTCTCAAAGTGAACGGCAAGACGAGTCTTCCGAAGGGTGAACCAGTCGCGCGACAGATTTGCAGCGTGAAACGAGCCGCGGAATTAGGTGCAAAAGCAGTTGGATATACTATCTACTTGGGTAGTGCACACGAAGATTTCATGTTAGAGGAGTTCGGCAGAATCCAGGAGGAGGCGCATGCGCACGATATGGCTGCCATAGCATGGATTTACCCACGTGGACAAGCCATACAGAACGACATTGCGCCGGAGATTATTGCCTACGCTGCTAGGGCAGGCCTTGAAGCCGGGGCTGATGCAGTGAAGATCAAGTATACCGGGAACGTGGATACTTTCAAGTGGGCTGTAAAATGTGCAGGAAAGACTAAGGTCTTCATGTCCGGAGGACCTAAGGCTAAGACGGATGTCGAATTTCTTAGGCAGGTTAGAGGAGTTCTAGACGCGGGAGCAGTAGGTCTCGCCGTCGGCCGTAACGTTTGGCAGAGTTCAGATCCGTTGAAGATGGCTCGTTACTTGAAGAGGCTAGTCATCGAGAATCGATCCGTTGAGGACGCAATGAAAGATTGAAGATAGGTATTCTAAATGGCGGCGGAGACTGCGCCGGATTAAATGCGGTTACGAGAGCAGTGGTTAGAAAAAGCGACGAGTACGGATATGACGTCATAGGCATTAGGCATGGCTGGGCCGGACTCATCAACCTAGATGCAGTTCCTTTGACTTGGAATGATGTCTCCCGCATAATCAACCTGGGTGGCACAATTCTACACACAACAAGAACCAATCCCTTCAGGACTAAAGAAAGCCCCGACCAAGTTCTCAGAAACGTCAAGCAGTTAGGACTCGACGTGCTCATCGCAGTCGGTGGAGAAGACACGCTTAGTGTTGCTGCAAAATTCCAGCAACTTGGCCTGAAGGTGGTCGGCGTGCCTAAAACCATTGACAACGACATCGTCCTAGCAGATGTGACATTTGGATTCGATTCAGCCGTGAACGTAACTGTCGAAGCAATCGACCGAATCCAAACAACCGCTGAATCCCACGACCGAATAATGGTAATTGAAGTGATGGGCAGACATGCCGGTTGGATCGCTGCTTATGCAGGAATCGCAAGCGGCGCGAATCTGACGCTTGTCCCTGAACAAGCCATAGACATCTCGGAGATCTGTGGCTTCCTGAAGAAGAGACATGATGCAAAAAGAATGACTTCGATAGTGGTCGTTGGTGAAGGATGCAGTCTGAAAGGTCATGCTACGGATCAGAGCAAGGTCGACGAGTTCGGTCACGCGCGTCTCGGAGGAATAGGTGAGATCCTTGCGCGTGAGATAGAGAATAGAGTCGGTATTGAGACTCGAGCAGTCGTGCTTGGCCACGTGATTAGGGGGGGCCCACCTAGCGCATACGACCGCATCCTTGCTACGCGCCTAGGAGTTGCTGCTGTCGAAGCTATCAGGAACCAGACTTATGGCGTAATGGTGTGTCTGCGAGGGAACGTCATGTCCCATGTTCAGCTCAGCGACATTCTTGGCAAGATGAAAAATCTTGACGCGGAGACAATTTCCTTGCTAAATGATTTCCGTGAATGAACTCAGCATGATGGAATGCTAGATCTTCGGATCCTCCTCAGTGACCTCGACGAGGATTACTCTGTAAGATACGAAGATCTCCAGAGCGAGAAATGCTACCCCTACGAGAACAAGAAACATTCCTAGGGTGAAGGTAATGCTGATGGCGGTCTGGGTGAGTTCTGAGAGGGTTGGCAAATGGCCTAAACCAATCAATAGAGACGTTAAGACGAAGAACAGTACCGCAATCAGGTGACAAAGCATTCCGTTCCTGACGTATGCCAGACGTGGAAGCAGTAGATCCAACTGATTTCTGATGCTTTTCAATCGGACCTCCTCGGGTTTGTCAAGAGTTCCAGAGGAAACCAATCTCCTGTGGATCTGCCGTTCTTCATCATGTAAGAGTCGGATCCTGTTCACAAGCACACTATGCCTTGCGTTGAATGTCAATAGCAGCAAGGCAACTCCAGTGATCATTACTGCTGGAGCTAGAATGTCTTGGATGGTCCCGATTGCAGTAGCAACTTCACTCATTTCTGTTCCTGCACATAGGAGAGAGAGGCCCATTAATCAAAGCTTGCAAGGATTAACTCTTTAGAACCCCAATCACATCATGGTTCCTGCGGCGATCCAGAAGCTGAGAACGATAACTAGCATTCGACCGAAGCCAACATATTCTCCTCTTTGTATTGACCGCCCTAGGAAATCGGCTACAAGGATGCGCCATGCACAAGTTAGTATTAGTTAGACACGGAGAAAGCACCTGGAACAAAGAGAACAGGTTCAGCGGCTGGACGGACGTAGATCTCTCCGAGAAGGGTGTGGATGAGGCTCATGAAGCGGGGCGTACGTTACGGAAGGAGGGTTACATGTTTGATGTCGCGTACACTTCGGTGCTCAAACGTGCAATACGTACACTCTGGATTCTTCTTGACGAGTTAGATCAGATGTGGATTACCGTCCATAATTCTTGGCGGCTGAATGAACGACACTACGGAGCCTTGCAAGGCCTCAACAAGGCTGAGATGGCTGCAAAGTACGGGGAGGAACAGGTGCTTGTTTGGAGAAGGAGCTACGATGTGCGGCCTCCAACGCTCGAGCTGAGTGATGAGAGGTATCCAGGATCAGATCCGCGTTATAGGAATGTGAGTAAGAGTGACATACCTCTATGTGAATCGCTCAAGGATACAGTGAGCCGATTCTTACCTTACTGGCATGACACTCTTGCTCCAGCAATAACGTCAGGAAAGAGAGTTCTAATTGCAGCGCACGGACATAGCCTTCGAGCGCTAGTCAAATATCTCGATAATCTTTCAGAGACGGATATTGTGAAACTCAACATTCCCACTGGAATCCCCCTCGTATACGAACTCAGCGAGAACCTCAAACCCATCAAACACTACTACTTAGGAGATGAAGAGAAGATCAGAAGTGCCATTGAGTCCGTCGCCGCACAGGGCAAAGCAAAAAACCAGTAGGCGGGTATTCTAATGCTAACAAGTTGTCGGAGTAACCCCGTATGAATAAATTACCTAGCCGAGAAATCACCGAGGGTCCAGAGCGCGCGCCGAACCGCTCGATGCTTCGAGCCATGGGATATACTGATGCTGACTTCTCACAACCATTCGTTGGCGTTGCAAGCACATGGAACGAAGTGACCCCGTGTAATTACCACTTGAATAAGTTGACTGTGAAGGTTAAGGACGGAGTCAGGGCCGCGAAGGGAACACCATTCGAGTTTGGAACAATCGCCGTCAGCGATGCCGTTGCAATGGGCACCGAAGGCATGAAGGCGTCTCTGGTGAGCAGAGAGATTATCGCTGATTCGATAGAGGTCATGGCGATCGCAGAACGGTTTGACGCTCTCGTCACCGTGGCCGGCTGCGACAAAAGCCTGCCCGGTTCAGCCATGGCCGTTGCAAGGCTGAACCTACCCTCAGTGTTCCTTTACGGCGGCAGCATTTTGCCGGGTAAGTTCGAAGGTCATGACGTGACCGTTCAAGACGTCTTCGAAGCTGTTGGGTCCTTCTCATCTGGCGCAATCACTGCGGAGCAGTTGAGAACGCTTGAATGCTCTGCTTGCCCGGGCGAGGGATCATGCGGTGGGCTCTTCACAGCGAACACAATGGCCTCAGCCCTCGAAGCGGCAGGCCTCTCACTACCTGGCTCAGCATCACCTCCTGCACCTGACGAACGCAGGTACCAAATGTCGTACATGAGCGGCGTCGCAGTTATGCGACTCGTCGAAACTGGAATTAAACCTAGGGACATTCTCACCTTCCAAGCCTTCGAGAACGCGATCACCGTTGTTCAAGCGATGGGGGGCTCCACGAACGCCTTTCTGCACTTATTGGCAATTGCATGGGAGGCTGGGGTCAAGCTCACACTAGATGACTTCGAGCGAGTTGGCCGAAGAACCCCCGTCATCGCTGACCTGAAACCCGGAGGTAGTTATGTTATGCGTGACCTCGACATCGCTGGCGGAGTTCCGCTCATTATGAAGAAGCTCCTTCAAAAGGGGCTACTGAACGGCGACGCTCTAACAGTAACTGGCCAGACAGTCACCCGGAATCTTGAGAAGATGAATCTTGATGATAAACCGCAGAACGTTGTCCGAGATGTAACAAACCCAATTCACCCATACGGCGGCTTAGTGGTTCTCAAAGGAAACTTAGCCCCGGAAGGAGCAGTAGTCAAAGCCGCAGGCGCAACCAAACTATGGCATTCAGGACCCGCAAGAGTATTCGACTCTGAAGAAGAAACCTTCGCAGCACTAAACCGGAAGGAAATCTACGAAGGCGATGTTGTAGTCGTACGTTACGAGGGTCCTAAGGGTGGACCTGGAATGCGAGAAATGCTGTCCGTTACGGCAGCAATCGTGGGCCAAGGCCTTGAGAAGGTGGCCCTCGTCACAGATGGCCGATTCTCGGGAGCAACTCGGGGCCTGATGGTCGGACACGTCTCACCAGAGGCGCAAGTAGGTGGGCCAATATCAGTACTGAAAGAAGGCGATCAAGTCACCATTGACATTGAACGCCGACTCCTCAACGTTGACCTCAGCGAGGATGAGATCTCATCCAGACTATCCAAATGGAAAGCACCCGAACCGAAGTATACGCGAGGAGCCCTCTACAAGTACATGAAACTAGTGCACTCTGCGGCAGAAGGTGCAGTCTGCAGGTAACCTGACTGGATCACTATTTTCCGAGGTTGGCGGTCCCGACTCGCGGGTAATCGCGACCGAGGTTAGGAATTTGATCTGGCAAACCACCGTAACCGGTACAGGCGTTCTCGATTGCTCTCGAGTTAGGGCACAATATTGTTTTCGTGTCGAAGCTTCAGAATTAACGGTGAGCGTCGGTGAGGTTAAGTGATATAGTGTTAAACTGCCGTTGAAAAACGTTCGATTTGTAGTGAAATTCACTGGGTATCACTGTTCCTCACCAATCCTCACCAGTTGAACCACCGGTGAATACTTCAATCGGAAACACTCCGATTCCTGCAATCGGGAGTGAGCTGGAATCTTGGAACACCGCGCGGTGTGTTTTTAAGACTCATTGAAGCGAATTTTACTCAGATTTGAGCGAACTCCCACGATTCCGAGGAACGAAGGGTGCGATTGTGGAGAGGCTTCGCCGCGGCCAAGCACCTGAAGAAATAATCAAAGAACTCGATACAAGTGAAGGATATGTAAATAACGTCAAATCACAACTTAAAATAAAGTATGGAATTGTCTTCACACGCACTCAGAATAGGCTTCATGAGACACAAGATCCTAACGCAATCGACGCTGAGTCGCATACGAATCAGCAAGCTGCTCCAGTTATAGTTGACCAAGCAGGCCTCGCGCCTCATGAGCCTCACAATGACGAGCTTAACACACCCCCTACGCCAACCATGAAAGGACCCGAGTCCCAGAACACCAACCCTGAATTGCAGACTCTTCGACATGAGGTCAGTGGCCTCGAGTCACGTGTTTCCGAGGAGCAAGAGATGATGGCTTTGTCTCAAAAGAAGCAGAGACTTGCGGCGAGAGAAATCCTTGTATCTGGTGAAAGAGAACTTCAGAGCGCTGTATCTGACATTTGCCCTGCCATTGACATGATGTGGAAGACTAAGGAAGCGTACGTTGAAGTAATGGTCAGGATATATCGGCATCCTCTGTGCAGGTGGATCATTGTACACGGAACGCCATTTTGGGTTTATGATCTATCGGAGCACAGACTTAGACTCGTCTTGGAAGAAATCTACGATTTGACAAGCCTAGCATGGAAGACTAAACGGCTTGCTTCTAAGACTATCCTGACCGATAGCCTAGTCGAATTCGTTGATTACCATGCTATCCATCCCTTATGCCCCATCGACTACATGCCGGGGGGGTCCCTCAAATGCAGGTGGTTGGTGGTGCTGCCCTGAGCAACATTACTATTTTTCTTCACGTTTCTAAACGGTAATCACAGGCGAAATCCCAAGCCGTAACGACGTCAGCGGACAATCCTTGGCTCCAACAGGGATAAGAAAAACTTCGGGTACGTGTAATGGAGGCTCGGGCTATTTCTATTGAGGCGTCTAAGCCCGCATCCGACGATGAAGCTCCAAACATGGGTTCCCATGTGATTCAAGAGACAGACTGCTCAAGCTATTTGGTTGGTTCTTTTCTGGGCCTGACGTTAGAGTCCGTTTCCACAGTTTCCTATCAAGTCTTGCTTCGAACGACCGGGCTTTTTCTATGTCCTATCGTCGGGTGCCGAAGGTACCTGACACCCTTCCCGTCAATCTTCTCGAAGACTTTTTAGCCGAAACCTCACGCGGCAGTGCAAGATCACCGTGTTCTGTGACTTAGGTAACGTGAGAGTATACTACGAAACATGCGGAGAAGGGGCACCAATTCTGATGATACATGGCTTCTGCCCAGATCATAGGCTAATGCAAGGATGCATGGAGCAAATATTCGTAGGTAGACCTGGATGGAAGAGAATCTACTTTGATCTGCCCGGCATGGGAAGAACCAAGGGAGAGTCATGGATCGATTGTTCCGACAAGGTTCTCGAAGTCGTACTCGCGTTCGTCAATCGCATACTTCCCGATCAGAGTTTCCTTGTCGTAGGAGAATCTTACGGAGGATACCTAGCACGGGGGCTTCTCTCCAAGAGACGTGGGTCCGTAGACGGTCTCCTGCTAATCTGCCCCCTAATAGTCGCCAACCAAGAGAAACGAAGTCTCCCTGCGAGAAAGGTCATTGTCGAGGATCGAAGGTTGATCTCTGAGATTGACCAGTCAGACGCCAACGAATTCGCCTCGATGGCCGTAATCCAAACTCGCGGGAACTGGGAGCGGTTCCGTGACGAGATTCTCGTCGGCCTAAAAGTCGCCGACACGGCTTACCTTGAGCAGCTAACAAACAAAAGATACGAGTTTTCTTTTGATGTGGACTCCCTCCCTGAACCGTATGACAAGCCAACTCTGATAGTCGCAGGAAGACAAGACGCCTCAGTGGGATACAATGACGCCTGGAGCATAATCGAAAGCTATCCCAGAGCAACATTTGCTGTTCTGGATAGTGCGGGTCACAACCTGCAAATCGAGCAAGCTCAGGTTTTCAATACTCTGGTGTCAGAATGGCTGGATCGGGTGCAAAGAGAAAAAGGAGACTGAGCAATAAAATGGAAACCATTGTGGGTCCTTCGTGTGTGTAACTCAGAATGTCAACTCAATGTATGGCTCATCCCAGAATATTGTTACTGCCGGACAGGCTGAGCATGGTCTCACGGACTCTGATGGATGTATGGCAAAGAAGGGGGAGGACATTCAGTGAGAGGAGTGGCCTACTCCAACGCGCCGATGCCATACGAGGCATCATGGATGAATCCCTGCTTTTTCTTCAATGCGTTAAAGGCCTTGTTCTAGATGTTGGATGCGGTAATGGGATACCAACCCTCTCCCTTGTTCAGCGCCATCAGGTTATTGGAGTGGACTTTGCCTCAACCATGCTCCTGCGGGCGAAATCCAATCTGCCCTCAGCGGGCTTCCTTAGAGCCAGCATTGATCACCTTCCCCTACGAAGCGATTCAATACAGGCTGTCACATGTTTCTTCGTGCTCTCGGACTACTCAAACCCAACCAATATTGTGAATGAACTACAGCGAGTCCTTCAAGTTCAAGGCAGAATCATTCTAGGGGACTACTCCTCGGATGACGATTTGAACAACCTGATGGACGAGTTGCAAGTAAAAATCCTAAACAAGGGGCGCGAGATGTTCCGGCTCAGTCCAGAGGCCATGAACATTCTGGTACAGAGATCAGGTTTGAAGGTTAAAACCGTCAAGAAACTGTCCCATCAGCTGACGATTCCGCTTGACACTTTCATCAATCAGCTCTATCTTTCGTCAGTCGGCTCTGAGTATAGGGAGAGGCAACTGAACAAGAATCAGTGGAGGAAGCTTCTTGGAGGATGGGTGAAAGGATCTGAGGTTCATCTGACGAGAAGGTTCGTGCTGGTTCTGGGTGAGAATCCTAACCCTTAGCTTATCGGTTCTCCATCGCTGCGAGAGAGCTACGAGAGGCTACGGAAGCCTTTCGGCCTTCCTATCTATGGACTTGAGGCTACTGACAGCTGAGTTTACGGTATGAGGACTATACCCCTGTTTATCCATCCATAATGCGAATGAGATGATTTCTCCTAAGTGAGGTAGAGGTGGGAAGTCTCGGGTTCGATATTGGAGCCTCGGGCGGGCTCCTGAATGGTAATTCAAACCCCATTTTTAGGTTGGCCGCGACTATAACGTCTTCAGAACGTTTACAGAGATACGGCCGATCTGAGAGGCAGTTTTCGCATGAAAAGCACGGCGTTATTGCCGAAATTGCGACTCGGGCTATCGAGAACTGCCGCACGAGATTGCACGAGAATCACGGGCTAGGTCAAGGATTAGGCAGCGTCTGCTGTCCGGATTTGTTTATGACAATGTTGGTTGTTAGGAGGTTAGAGTGACTTTCCCGTTTTGGATGATGGTGTTGTCGTCGATGGTTAGTGTCGCTTTCGTTATTACGCCTGGAAAGTAGAAGTCTGTTTTGCTTGCGCCTCCCACATCATCATTACCACCAATTCCAACAGTTAT
>JBEKGM010000050.1:0-22037 GCA_050012795.1 Bathyarchaeia archaeon
GCTCTCTCTATAGCCAATCTCTCGATAATGTCAACAATCTCATTTCCACCATAGTATCTCTTGCCGGGATAACCTTCTGAATATTTGTTAGTTAAAATTGATCCCATTGCCTCGAAAAGTGCAGGATGAACATAATTTTCTGAAGGGATCATTTCAAGTCCGTTTTCTTGTCTCTCTAGTTCTTTCTTGACAAAAGCCGCAAGCTCAGGATCCAGCTTACTCAAAATATTTAATTCAGTGTAAAAACTCATTTCATTGCACTCATTAGACGTACTTGCCATTATCGCTAAAAAATCTCATAAGCTGGATGCTTACAAGGTGCTAGATAAATTTGTGTCGTATTTGATTGGGCAAGGTCTAGCACCGAAAATAGTCATCCTACGTCAGCCGCATCCGGGTTCCTGTCTGGCAGGAATCTTCCGTAGATTCGGTGATATTCAGCCATAGCCCGATTCGATACTCCTAACTCGTCCCGGAAAATTAGTGGTTCTGGGAAAGAAGATTTCATTCCAGCGAAAACGGTGTCTAGTTCCTCCCCCCCGCATCGCTTAAGCATAAATTAAAACGTCAAAAAACACACACTGTTTCTAAACAGGTTAATCAAAACATCGAGTAACTGACATTGCCTGTTGGCAACTATTCAATTGTGGAATCAAAACACCTCACGTAGGATTTCACTGTCTGTATAAATGTTTGAATATTAACTTCAGGGGTTGAGGCTGAGATATCGCAACCGGTACTCGCGACAATTTGAGTCTCGCCGTCAACGGTTGATAGCATGTCTCTGACTTCAGTTCGTATCTTGCCAGGTCCTTCGAAGGCTAGCTTCGTGGGAGAGTAGTTGCCGAGAATTACCATTTTGCTAGGGAGGGTGTCAATTGCGGTTGTTAGTTTGACGTTCTCATCTATGCTTACTCCGGCAGCGCCCGTTTCAGCCATCTGCTTCAGAAGGTGTCCTGAACGTCCGCAGATGTGTAGAATAGAATCTCCGGAGAACGCGTTCACAACCTTCACGAGTGGAGGTTTGGCGAAATCGCTGAACTGCTTTGGGGAAAGGAGGCTTGGTGTGGGGTCGGCGACTACTAGAAAGTCCAGACCGGTTTCCTTCAATTGTTTAGTATAATCTACGACTGTGGCTGTGCAACTGTTGACGAGGTTAAGGGCTCTATCTTGGTCCTTAATTAGGCCCATGAAGAGGTTCTGAATACCTACGATTTGCCCTGCAAGAGTGAATGGTCCAGTTACGTAGAAGCCTACTGGCACGTCACTAATTTCGGTGGAGATTAGTCGAGCTGTCTCCACCATTAAAGGAATTCTGCTACCATCAGGCTTCTCATCCACCCATGATTTGAGAGGGATGAGGGATCTTAACTGTGGAGGCTCACGACTGCTGAACTCTGCCTTGAGACCATAACCTTCCGCCTCCACCGTCAGATCGAGGAGTGGGAGAGCTGCGTCTGGATGGAAATAATGAAGCGTTTCTCGGATGATCTTTGCATGAAGTTTCGGGTTGAGCAGGCATTCTTTCACAGTGGTCCCTTCACGGCTTAACCCCGGGTAGCCTAGGATGGGAACCGCGCCAACATGGTCAAGTGCACTGAAATACTCAGACAAGGCCATAAAATGCGGCGTCTCCACGTAATTATAATCCTATACGCTTCACTTCCAGCGGTGATCACAATCCGTTTTGGAGAACACTTTCTGGAATAATGTACATTGTTGGTCTCTGTATGTGAATGGACGAAACGTTTCTTGGTGTGTCTGCGTAAGTTCTCTGCCGTTAGTAAGCCCGTCGACCCGGAGTTTTGAGGAATCGCCACGAAAATAAAATATTTTATCATCGGAGGGGTTGTTTCAAGAGGAATAGTTGTCAGCTTCGATTCTAAAAGAGGGTTCGCACTAAGAAATGTCTAAGCCTGTTCAGCTCCATGAGTATCACGAGAAGAATGGTCACACTGTAGACTTCGCGGGTTTTTGTCTTCCCCTCTGGTTCAAGGGAATTGTGATTGAATCGCTCACCGTGAGGAACGCGGTTGGAATCTTCGATGTAAGCCATATGGGTCGAATGATCGTGGAAGGAAATGATTCGTGCAAATTTTTGGAAAGTGTCACTACAAATGAGGTTGCATCTCTCAAAGTGCGAGATGGACATTACTCACTTATCTGTAATGAAGAGGGCGGCATCAAAGACGACCTTATGGTCTTTCGTCTGGCTGATTGCAAGTATCTTGTTGTCTATAACGCAGCAAATAGGTCGAAAAACTGTGACTGGTTCTTGAAGAACGTTGAAAGGAAGAATGTTGAGCTTCACGATATTTCAGATGAAACCGCGATGTTTGCTATTCAGGGTCCTAAATCCGTTGATGTTCTCCGGAAAATTGGCTGCGAAAGCGTCGGGTCAATTCCTAGGTTCTGTTGTATGTGGAGTGAAATAGCTAGCGTGAGCTCCCTCATTACCAGAACGGGATATACGGGAGAGGACGGATTCGAGCTTACTGTTTGGGATTCTCCTGTAACTAGTCCGCAAAAGTCAATTGTCGTTTGGGAGAAATTGCTGGAAGCTGGCAAACAATACGGAATTGAACCTTGTGGGTTAGGGGCAAGAGACCTACTCCGGTTGGAAGCTGGACTTTGCCTTTACGGTACAGATATTGATGAAGGTACGAACCCTTACGAGGCTAGACTAGGCTTTGTTGTTAAACTCAACAAAGATTTCATTGGAAGAGCACGTTTAGCGGAAATCAAACAGAGAGGTGTCGAGAAGAGTAGAATCGGCTTAACAACAGTAAGCAGAGTTATCCCCCGACACGGCTTCCAAGTACTACAATCCGGCGAGAAAGTTGGCCAAATCACGAGCGGCTCATTATCGCCAATACTCGATAAAGGAATAGCCATGGGATATGTTCAGACCAAGTATGCGAGGGCGGACTCGTTTGAAATCATAGTTAGAGGTCGTGCGGAAGAAGCTGTACGGACCAGGTTCCCATTCTATGATACTGTGAGGTACGGATATGCCAGAAAGAATTAGTGGGAATACAAAGCCGGATCTTTGAAGAGAGTTACGCACCAAATGATTAGGACACAATCGCTTCGGTATTTTCTCCTTCAACATTCATCTTCCAAGTCAATTGCATAGTCTTTGGTCTATTCGCTTTTGCGTCATCTATCCTCGTGACGCTCGTCGAGTGTGGACTGGTTTTGAGTTGGTCTGAATCTGAATAGGCTTCGGCACTTATTCTCTCAAATGCGCTGATCATGGAATCAAGTTCTTGCTTGCTGACTGACTCGGTGGGTTCAACCATCATTGCTTCTTCGACGATCGATGGGAAGTAGATTGTCGGAGGATGAATACCAAAGTCCAGCAGCCGTTTGCTAACCTGAAGAGCAGTAATTCCAGTTTCTTTTGCCAAGGTCGACGCCGACAAAACGAATTCGTGCTTTCTAGGTATGCCTTCTCCGAAGGGAAGCGAGAATCCCCGTACATTTCTAAGCTTCTCGGCTAGATAATTGGAGTTGAGTACGGCAGTCTCGGAAGCCGTCTCCAGTCCTTCTTTCCCGTGAAGCAAAATGTACGCATAAGCGCGTAGGATTATTGATACGTTGCCATAAAATGCTCTGACTTTGCCGATACTCTTAGGTCTGTTATAGTCCAAATAGTATTTTGTCTGGTTATATTCAACGGTGGGCACAGGTAGGTAGTCCGTCAATCGTTGGACTACGCCGACAGGGCCAGCACCTGGTCCTCCTCCACCATGTGGGGTTGCGAAGGTTTTGTGAAGATTGATGTGGACTATGTCAAAGCCCATGTCGCCTGGTTTGGCTTTACCTATGATTGCGTTGAGGTTTGCCCCATCATAGTACAGGAGGCCGCCCGCCTCATGAATGATGCTAGTGATCTCCATAATTTCGTGATCGAAGATGCCTAGTGTGTTAGGGTTGGTGATCATAAGTCCCGCTGTTTTCTTACCCACTACGCTTTTCAGAGCCTCCGTGTCCACGCACCCTGCAGAGTTAGAAGGCACCTCGATTGTCTTGTAACCTGCCATAGCCGCGGTAGCTGGGTTCGTGCCATGAGCGGAGTCGGGGACGATTATTTCATCACGATCCGTGTTACCGTTGTCGTGGTGATAGGCACGCATGAGCATTACGCCCGTATATTCACCGTGTGCGCCCGCTGCAGGTTGGAAGGTTATCTTCTCCATCCCAACGATCTCAGCCAGATAGGCAGCCGTCTCGTAGAGGATTTGAAGGATGCCCTGAACCGTCTTTACATCTTGGTAGGGATGAAGGTCCAGTATTTTGTGATTTGCTGAAACAGCATCGCAAACCTTTGGATTGTACTTCATCGTACAACTGCCTAGTGGGTATATCCCAAGGTCTACGCCGAAGTTCTTTTGTGAAAGACGGGTGTAATGTCGGACTACTTCGATTTCTGACACCTGCGGTAGAACCGGGGGTCGTGACCTGCGGATCTTTTGCGGAATGGGGCGGACCTCTAATTTATCTTGCGACTGGTGATAGCCAATCTTTCCGCTCTGTGACAACTTAACTATTAGAGGTTCATCCCAGCGCGCTTGGGCATATGCCAATTCTACTACGCCACCAAAATCCGTTGAAGTGTGTCACTGAGCATCTCTATGTCCTCGTGGCTGTGGAGTTCGGTGAAAGAGTAGAGTGCCGTCTGACCAAGCTCGGGGAAGTATTTGCTCAGGTCTAGTCCTCCTTGGATTCCTGCTTTCAGCAGCTGTTCGTTGATTTCGCTGACCTTCTTCTCACTCTTGTCGAAATTGACTGTAAACTCCATGAAGTGAAATGAGTCAAACATGGGCGTCCTTATACCGCGAATTCGTTGCAATTGGTCCATTGCGTACTGAGACCGATCCAGGATTGTTGAACAGAGATGCTTCATGCCTTCTGGTCCGAGAAGGGACAGGTAAACTGAAACTGCTAGTGCGAGGAGTGCTTCGTTGCTGCAAATGTTAGAGGTAGCCTTCTCTCTTCGAATGTGTTGCTCTCGAGTTTGCAGAGCCATGCAATACGCATCTAGTTTTCCATCCAGCGTTGTCGTCTTTCCAATAATTCTCCCAGGCATCTGTCTAAGCAAGGCATCACCGCTGCATGCGAAGATGCCTAGAAGTGGTCCTCCATAGTTCATGTGACTCCCAAGCGGTTGGCCTTCTCCCACGACAACGTCAGCGCCAAAATCGCCAGGTGGTTTAAGCACCCCTAGCGAAATGGGTTCGGCGCCGACCACAAATATTGCTCCGTTCTTATGGACCAGTTGTGCTACTTCATCGTATGATTCGTCCACGAAGCCTAGGAATGAAGGGTATTCCACGTAGACGCCAGCAGTTTGCTGGGAGAGTTTTCTGGTGAAGTCAGTTTGGTCGATGATTCCTGTCTTCATGTTTTGTTTTACTTCAACGATTTTGATATTTACTGGGTCGCAGAAAGTTCGAAGAGTTGAAAGTCGCTCTGGACTTATGAAATGAGGAACAATGAATTCATCTCGGTGAGTCACGCGCGCTGTCAACCGAGCTGCCTCTCCCAGCGCCGTCGACCAGTCATACATAGAGCTGTTCGAGTAGTTCATACCTGTCAGTTCACAGATCATGCTTTGATACTCGAACAGTGCCTGGAGCATCCCCTGAGAGATCTCAGGTTGATAAGGCGTGTACGAAGTCAGGAATTCCCCTCGGCTAAGGATGGCATCCACTACGGCCGGAACGTGATGATGCCAGACGCCTGCGCCAAGGAATGATAACATGTCTTGGCTCGAGACGTTATTTGCCAGAAGTTTCTCTATACGTCGCTTGACATCCATCTCCGACATCTTCGACGGAATCGCAATCGCGGCTTTCGATCGTATAGCTGCCGGAATATCTTTGAATAGATCGTCAATCGAACTAGTATTGATACTATCCAGCATTTGACTCTTTATGGCTGCGTTACTGTTAGGAATGTAAGGGTGGTTCAGCAGGCGTCACCAGATTTCAATAAGCTTCCTTTAGCCATCGTGCCGCTTGTTTCGCGAAATATGTGATTATGATGCCCGCTCCAGCTCGCTTAATAGCGGTCAAAACTTCTAGCGTCACTCTTCTCTCGTCGAGCCACCCGTTCCGTGCTGCGGACTTGATCATTGAATATTCACCGCTCACGTTATACGCTGCTATTGGAACGTCGAATCGAGCTCGCGCTGCGCTTATTACGTCTAGATAACTGAGTGCTGGTTTGACCATTACGATGTCTGCTCCTTCACTAATGTCCATCGCTATTTCCCGCTCGGCCTCCCTCCGGTTCGGCGGATCCATCTGATAGCTTCGTCTATCACCCCAACGCGGAACAGATTCCGCGGCTTCACGGAAGGGACCATAGAAAGCTGACGCGTATTTTGCTGAATATGACATGATTAAAGTATCGTGTAAGCCTCTTTCGTCAAGTTCGCCGCGAATGGCTTTCACCTGTCCGTCCATCATTGCACTAGGACCGACAATGTCTGCGCCTGCTTTAGCGTGAGAGACAGCGGTTCGAGAGAGAAGTTTCAACGTTTCATCATTCGCCACTGTTCCATTATGAACAGTCCCGCAATGCCCGTGATCCGTGTATTGGCACAAGCAAACGTCAGTCGCGACGACTAATTCAGATTCCTCCTTCTTGATGGCTCGAACTGCCTGTTGCACGACGCCATCATCTGAATACGCCTCGCTCCCCATCGAGTCTTTCCGCTCCGGGAGACCAAAAATGAGGACTGCCGGAATCTTCAGAGCCTTGATTTCCGCTATTTCGTTCGGTACTTCGGACAAGGCAAAGCGGTGGATCCCCGGCATGGAAGGTATCTCCTCGCGGCTTGTGAGCCGACGGTCCACGAATATTGGGTACATGAAATCGAAATTTGATAGCCTGGTCTCTTGGACCATTGACCGTAGGGACTGCATTCTTCTCAGTCGACGAGGTCTTTCAGTCAACGTGAGCTTTCGCGTCAGATCATACAGTTCAGATTTCACCTACAATTGCCCCTGAGTCAATCGTATTCCTCGAGCATCCAATGCGATTCTCGTTAAAGGATTAAACGATAAGCCTATCTTCGCCCTGCCGATGTAATAGGTTTCCCTTTCTCAAGTGTCATTTACACGTACCCTGCATGCATGAACGTATGAGGGGCACCAAAGGACGGAATGAAAACTTCTTCATACCTTACACTCGTGAAGATCTGTCTGCATAACCTATCTGTCAGGTTCCTCAATCGTCGATCGTAGGCAAGATTTACTGAAGAGCCAACGTATTGGCTGCAGCGCCCGTTACATTTTTCTTTGATGTCGGAGTATAATAGCTTGAGCGCGGTCAGGTTCGTTCTTCCGAAAGGTCGCTCAGTAAAATCGATAATGCCTACGTCAAACTCCTCCTTCACGGAATGGAGAAATCGTGCTGCGTCCCCAATGACTATTCGCACTCTAGGATCTTTGAAGGCGCGATTTACCCCTTTGATGTACTTCTTGCAACAGTTAATCACTAATGGGTCAATCTCCGCGATGGTTATCTGCTTAATCAACGGAGATTGCAGTAACGCCATCGCAGTCTGTCCACTTCCACCACCGAGCACCAAGACGCGACTAACTCCGGCACTCTTCGCGGTACTGCATAGAGCTTCATTGAAGATCATTGAGTCATATGCTGTGTGCTGCACATTGTCGTCAAGGAACAGCATCCTACCGTAAGCGTCGTTATCAATTATGTCTATTTTCTGATATTTTGAGTGCCCAGCGAAACAAAATCGCTTCGCATGATACGCAAGATGCAAGCCGAGATAAGGCTGGTATACGATGAATTGCGATTTCTCGAAACACACCTTTCGTCCGATGGTTGACATATGCTTCATCGCGCTGCCTAGAGAATGCCTATATTACATCTCCGCACGCCATTCAATCTAATGAACCGTCCTCTGTACAGCAAACTCGTAGGGTACTATGAGCTTATCGAAGGTCGGGACTGGCAGAAAGAAATCAACCTCATCAAGACTATACTAAGAGATCATCACTGTAAATCATCAATTGACTTAGGATGTGGGACTGGATACCACGCAAGAGCCTTGACGAGGCTGGGATTCGAGATGACCGGAATTGACATTTCAAAACAGAACATTCAGTTCGCAAGAAGAAACGCAAGAAAGGAAAAAGTTCGACCGCGTTTCGTTGTGGGCAGCTACTATGAGTATCATCCATCCGAACGTTTTGACTCAGCGCTCTGTTTAAACTGGTCAATCCCCGTGAAGGACGTTGAAGTGAAACGATTTCTGGATAACACCTACTCCATTCTCCGGCCGGGGGGATTACTCGTCTTTGATTTTGAACGAGTCTCGCAAATTGTGTGGGATGACGTTGGTAAAGCGATCACTGACATGTGGAATCAGAAAAGTAAGTTGATCGTAAGAGTTTCGATCGGGCAAATAGTAGCAAACGTGCTGTATTCGAGAGACGTTTACCTCATCTATCCGAAATCCCCCAAAGAGGATCAACCAGATGAACGGTTAAGGTACGAAGCAACAACTGATACCCATGTTCAAATGTTCGTTGATCGTTCCTGCGTCCGTTTCTTTTCTCTAAAAGAGATTAGGAACTTCGCTCGCCAGTCTGGATTCAGAGTAATCGGTAACTTCCTCCAACCAAGGAAGAAATACAAGCGCAACTATACCGTTCTGGAAAAGATCGACTGACACTCCGTGAACTGTATCAATGGATTCATGGGTGACGAGGAGCTGATCTTCGGGCTTCCTTCGTTATGAACAGTGTAAGACCTAAAGTGCTCAGTCCAAGCACGTAAATGAACAACTCGAAGAAGGGGATCCCAAAATAGTTAGCGAAAGGGACAAAGAAGTCAAGTAATCCCATAGGCAAAGCTAGCAGAAAATAACGTCTGTTATGCGTAGAGGCTGAAAGTAAGCAAAGGTATCCCCAACAGAAATGAAACAATAGGGACGATACCCGTTCAAGTATGCTAAATCCGATTAGCGGTAACGCTTGTAATGGAGGATAGAAGAGGGTGGGTCTATTGGTGATCAAATTCGAATACAATTCCAGCGAAGATATGGTGCCAGCACTGAAAGTCAAGTAAATTGACAGTAGACTGAAGATGCCTAGGACCCCCAGGTAACCTGCGTTCTCCCAAAAAGCTAGTCCAAGCCCGTATGCTGCCGCGTCTCCGGCCTCCAATTTGCCCCGTGAAACCGCCAATTTTGCTACCAAGTAGGCGCCTCCAACCTCGAAGACTACTGTCTGAATTCCGAAGTAGGTGCCTAGAATTGAAAGATCGCCATGGAAGCCTACCATGAGCGCGTTGAATGTAATTGCTTGAAAAATGACTTTGCACGCAATCGCTCCGCCATAAGCAAGAAGAGAACAGAGCAATGCTAGGGCCGTGAACCTGCGCTTGAGGTGCCAGTGAATTACGAGGCCTGCACTAAACGCGATCGTGACGACCGGTTGTAGAAGGTACAGGGCATCGATATTCTGCATGACGAAGTCTCGAGTTCACACAGATAAATGATTAAGAATAATCGTTCTATTACATCAAACCTCATGTCCTGCTATATTGACAGTCTTTTGCGAAATTCGCTTTGACTTAGGCCCTGTCTTGCCACAAAAAGCGGAACATGAGCGTTCGGGACAGAGAATGCTTATTTGGGATGTCCCTAGGTGTTATCGAAGTGAATTAGAAATGTCATACTATTATGTTCCAAAACCGCCGGTTGCATACACCGTCTACGTACCGCAGCAATGCTACTCGACTGAGCAACGTCTAGCCGCCCAGTCTCCAGATGTCTTCTACCAACCCCCGCCTCAGTACTACTGCTATCAGCCTCCAGCCACGATGCGCACCTATCAACCCCCGGCTCAGGTTTACCAGCCTCCGCCCGAGTACTATTTCGAGCAAGCTCCGGCCCAGGCGTACGCCTATCAGTCTCCGGCCGTTAAGGTGAGTGAATCTGGTGGATACGGCGGGTATTGCGGGTACGGTGGATACGGTTACCCGTACGGCGGCTATGGCGGATACGGTGGATACGGCGGCTATGGCGGATACGGTGGATACGGCGGCTATGGCGGATACGGCGGATACGGCGGCCGTCGCGGATTCTGGTAAACGTTCTACCTCTAGGCCTCTTTGCGCACGGCTTTCACGAGCGCTAGGACGTTTTCCCATTTTTCTTTACGTTCCATATCATGAGCTGGAGCTATAACGAGGCCCTCCCTACAGACTGTTTCAATGCGTTCTTTGGCTTCGATCGCGCTGGGGGCCTCCTCCAGTGACGTACCAATGTGCTCAACCCGCGCAGGTCTATTACTATCAACCCCCTGCGGTTAGAGTTCAGTAGCACAGTACTACATTTCACGGACGCAGAGTCACCTAGCCTCAGTAGCTAGGGACTATGCCATTTTTCTAACGGTGGTTTTCCATCCCATATTCTTTCGTGATTATATCTACACAATGGTTTTGTCAAATGCCTCTGAGCCTTCAGCTCGGGAAGATATAGTCCGGGGACGAGTTTTCGTGTCATCTTGACTTGATCTTTCTCTTGTTCACGAACAACAAGAGCACATCTATCACATTTGAAACCCTTTTCGCTTCCCGCTGATTTGAGACGTTTACCGCAACGTGGACACAGCGGATTCTGTATGATCATCCTACTGTCCAAGGTGAGAATTTCCAGTTTCTCTAAATTAATCGTCAATCCATGTCGTCCTGGTATTCCACCGTAAGCTGTTACTTGATCCCCGGGAATGAGTTGCATGATGATGTCTCTGAGGTGACCAGTTGGCTCATACGCGGCGCAAGTGAATCGGCCTTGCTCTGTGCGGATAGGAAAGAAAACATGCCCGCCAATAGCCCTCTTTGGAAAGTCATCCACTTTACCGGAAACAACTACTGGGGCATTCACCTTAACCTCATTACCCTTCGCGGCATCCAGATGAGCCTCTGTCCCATGATTCGTCCGGAAAACCACCCATCGCTCAACTGGTTCACGAATCGTGAGCATTTGATATGCCTCGCGACAGATCTCAGGTGTCTCGCCTCGAATGCCCAGGAGGACTGGGTCCGGTCCGTGTGGTGTAATGAGGATCCTTTTGTTCTGTTCGTCATAGTTGTTGAAGGTCATTGGACGCGTTAAGTCATTCATCCTCTGAACCGACTCTTGCTCAACGCGGCGTTGACTCCCACAATTCTCACGTATTCTATACGCGACTAACTCGAACGTATGATCCTGATTGAGAGTATGGCCAATCGCAGCCAAAGCACCAACTAGACCCATTCTCGTCCCATATGATGCGGCCTCTGCTCCAGATTCTTTGATTGTCTTCACTGCGTCGGTCACCGGAACAAGCTCACAAAGAGCCCGTCTTGCAAATTCTCGAAGTGAGCGTGCGGGATCTCCCTTTAGAAATACGGCGGCAGGATCAGCGTTCTCTTCTCCAATTCGCGCTTCTTTCTCGACTTCATCTAAGACGATGTGTCGTATCGATTCATACAAGCTGCTCGGTATTTCAAGCCTTAGCGCAACCGCAGCGTTACCTCTGGTTTTGTACGGGATATTTGGGTTGAGACGGATTATATTCGGATAATCAACAAACTTCGTGTCGACTTCGATCAGTCTCTCAATAAGTCGAGCAGCTATGTATGTGGTACAACCTCCATTAGTTGAGTCTGTGTCGTCAAGACCGATGTGGAGGCGCACTTGTCGTTACCTAATCGGTAGCGTTAGGACGAATGGCAGTTATTCTCTATGACCCTTCAACTACTATCATTGTAAGGGTAGATCGCACTTTGTCGAGCCTTCTGATCTTCCACGTCACAACTTCTTTCAGCTTATCCATCGAATCTGCTTCTACCTTTGCCACAATGTCGTAGACTCCGTAGACAACGTAGGATTCCTTGACGTTTCCTATCTTTCGCAGTTCAACGACGACTTCGTCTTCCGAACCTATTTCGGCATTAATCAGGACGAAGGCTACCGGCATTACGAAACCTCAGAGTAGTTTGCGATGAGTAGCACTAAAAAGATTTGCTTAGATAACCGAATCTCGAATCGAGCTTAGCTGAGTTCAAACGCTACCAATCAAAATCTTTACCAGTGCCACAGTCCCACAATTGTGGGCCAAGAATTTGGTATCACAGAACATCTCTCTCAGTTCCTCCGAGATAGCGATACTGGATCGTAACTCAGAGTACCTTGGGGTGTCGACGCTTCAACTAATGGAGAATGCAGGCCGTTCTGTCGCGGATGAAGTTGAGGTGCGTTTTGGAAAAGGCTCTTCTGTTACCGTATTCGGAGGAACTGGAAGGAATGGTGGCGATGGGATGGTTGCTGCACGCCATCTTGCAGGTCGTGGATTCAAAGTTCGCTTTCTATTAGTTGGAGATGAACGGCTAATTCGAGACGCCAGTGTGCTATCAAACTGGTCAGCTCTCAAGGCAATGAAATGGACTGTTAACGTAGAGTCTTGTCATGATTCTTCCACAATACCGAAATCTGATTCTGACGTCATAATTGATGCGATGCTCGGAACAGGTACGCACGGAAAGTTACGGCAACCTTTCCTGCGGGCAGTTCAAGTGGTAAACGGCAGTGCAGGTTTCAAGATTGCTGTGGACGTTCCGACAGGAATTGATTCGGACACCGGAGAACTGCTGGGTGAAGCAGTTAAAGCGAATCTTACGGTAACCCTGCATGCCCTGAAGCGAGGCTTCAGTAGAAGCAAGCAGTACTGGGGTGAGGTTAGAGTCGCTGAAATTGGTATCCCTCCAGAGGCCGCGATCTACGCTGGCCCAGGCGACGTTGCAGCGGTCACAAAGGTGAGACCGGCCGACTCTCATAAGGGCCAGTATGGGCGACTTTTGGTAATTGGAGGAAGCGAGATCTACAGTGGAGCGCCCACGTTAGTTGCGTTGGCGGCTTACAGGACCGGTGTCGATCTTGTCAATGTTGCTGCTCCTGAGAAAGCCGCGCAATCTATAGCCTCATTCTCACCAAGCATCATAACCATCAAACTTCCCGGTAGTAATTTGACAACACGACACCTTCGAACACTCGATGAACACATCTACAGAGCGAGTGCAATCGCTATTGGAGCCGGCTTAGGACTGGCACAAGATACGGTCCCCGCCGTGCGCAAAATAATTGGCCTCGCAATTAAACGCAAGAAGCCTCTCCTATTGGATGCCGACGCACTCAAGGCAATTGGTGTAGTGAAGAGAAAAATATTTGACGAATCAATCGTGATGACCCCTCACGCGGGCGAATTTGAAGCGGTCTCAGGAAAGGAACCGTCGAATGACCTTATGACGCGTATGAATAATGTCAGAGAGTTTGCCTCACTCTCAGGTGCTGTCATCTTACTCAAGGGCCCTACTGATATTATCTCGGATGGAATTCGTATAAAACTCAACAGCACCGGTAACTCGGGTATGACGGTAGGCGGCACAGGTGACGTTCTCTCTGGCATAATCGCTGGACTCATGGCACAAGGATTCGAGCCCTACAAAGCCACAATTGCGGGAGCATTTGTGAATGGGGCAGCCGGAGATATGGCAGCAGAACGCTTCGGCCATCATCTAACCCCAACGGATCTGATTGAACATATCGGACGAATCATAACTGATCCAATGAGTCACAAGATAATTCGCGACAAGGTCCAGCAAGCCTAGTGTAAGAGATGACTGAAACACGCGACTTGAGAGTATACGTTCTCCTCCTTAAGCAGGACGACCCTCACAAGTGCACAGCCGCGAAACTCGCGAAGTTCGGTTTTGCAAAAGCCCTCTATAACGTCAGGCAGATTCCCAGAGGATCAATGGTCCTCAACCCAATCGCTGCGCGCATAGTCTTGCCAAACGACAGAAATCTGGGCAGTGTAGTTGCAATTGATTGTTCCTGGGAAAAGGGACAGGCCGAGTTCAGACGAGGTCTCCCAGGATTGGCGAGAAGATTACCCACACTGCTTGCAGCAAACCCAACGAATTACGCGAAAAAACATAAGCTATCTTCAGCTGAAGCTTTAGCCGCAGCCTCGTTCATCATGGGGTACAGAACCATTGCAGAGAAACTCCTCTCACTCTTCAAATGGGGAGACACCTTTCTGACTCTAAACAAGGAATTGCTGGAAGCGTACTCTTCGGCGGCGTCAGAGGAAGAGTTGTCAGAGATCGAATCTCAATTCTTCTGAGCTAATTACCTGAAAACAATAGACGCAGTCTATTAATCCACAAATGTGGGGCGAGAGGCTCCGTTACTTCCTAACCATTGCCTGGGTTTACTGGCGTTCAGATCAAAGACTCCGGTCGAGATATGTTCCGAGTTCTTAGCCGTTCATCAATGCCAACGCTTCTCACCGGTTGATCATGAAATCCTACGTTCTCCAGGTTTATCTTCAGAAGGTAAGCTGCCTTCGCTGCGAAGAAAAATCCCCATAGAAGGGTGGCGAGGAACGGAATTGGTGGTAAGCCGATTATGGGCGGTGCTAGTGAAGCTGTTACAAAAGTGAGCGTAAAGATCCATAGTTCGTCTGGAGTTAACGCAACAGAAACCGCCAGTAAGGGACAAACCCAGAGAAAGTGATGAGTACTCCCGCCGTATGCATCAGCGCCCAGAAGAAAGGCTAGGAGAGAAACTGTCGCCAAGTGTAACAGTATCGGTCTCTTCCAATACGAGTAGGAAATGAATAACTGAATTACTAGTAGCGCTAATGCGGTTTTCACGTACACGCTAGTGATATTCCATCCTAGGAAATCCAGCAACCAAGGCTGGCGCTCAAGGATGTTAGCGATTGTAATCAACGTTCCGCCCGTAGCGTACACGAGAATCAGTCCAAGACTGAGCGGAGACAGAAAACCCGCGAATAAGTACACGTACCTACGAGTCCTCTTAGTCTGGATAGCGGGAAGAATGAAAGGAAATACAAGAATGGGAAAGATTCGCAATAATGCAGCGATTGCCGCAGATAATCCACAGCGGAACCATTTGTTGGCTGTTCCATAATATAATGAAAGGACGAAAATCATGGCAGGGATAACGTCCATGCCGCCATAGATGTTTATCCAGAAAATATTGAACGGATTGGCATACCATGCAAGAAATGCAAGTCTGCTTTTCTGTTCCGATTGCGTGAGTTGTCTGGCGAGTTTGAATACGAGAATTCCTGTTGCCAAGTCCGACAAGAATGTGGGGACGTTCATTAGAATTGACAGTAGGACTGCCGGAGTAGAATTTGGGTGGACACTGATAGTCTCCATGGATGGGTGTGCAATAGGCAGCATCGTCCATGCCCAATAGAATGGAACAAGGACTAGTCCGAGGAGGCCATAGACGCCTGTTATCGAAATTGAAGGAAAATGCCCTTGACTGATGCATCCTAAGGCATACGATGCTACTCCTGCCCAATTGAAAATGTCACCTGCTGGAGGGGGTATTGGTGGAATCATCATCGATAGGACTTTGAAGATTCCGATGGCAGCAGCAATGCCTCGCCATTTCGCTAGAATCCTGGCTAATAACTCGGAGTTCTTCACAGTTTCTGGCCCTCAGAGGCGACATTGAACCAGGAACGTCCAACATCCAACGCGTAAAAGAGGACGACTGCAAAGAAGCTTGACGACACAATCGGCATTAGTAGAGTGTAAGAATAGCTTTCGCTCAACAGGAAACCTGAACTGACTCCAGCCAAAGAAAACAACAGAAGACTGTAACTGCTAGGGGTGAGAAACGCGGAGGAAGTGAAGATCCACTGAGCAAACGACAAAGCGTTGAAGATCACGAAAAGCAAGGACCTAGAGCGATTCACTAAAGCTATGTCAAACGCCATTAAGGGCATTGCCCAGATTAGATATTGCGGATAAGGATTCGAAACAGCGTAGTAGACGAGCAGGGCGGGAAGCAGCATCGCGATCAAATCTTTAGTTTTCTTGGCAAAGACTCCGAGTAAACAGTAGAAGAAGATCAGAACGAAAGTGGCACTATTGACTGTGCCTGCACCAGCGATGAATGGGAGAGGCTGAGTAAGCGGCGTATAGTTAGTGAGAAAGAAGAAATCTGAAGTGTAAGTCCACGACAGGTAGCTGACAAGACCGAGCAAACCGAAGCAGAGAACCGCGAATTTAGATCTCCTAGATATCCCATGTGAATGGGCATACAATAGTACCGGAGGTAAGAGCAAGAACGGATAGAACTTGAACCAAATAGCGATCCCAAGAACCGCGCCACCTAGGACTGCACGACGTGAGAGAAGCAAGGCTAGTGCCACCGTAACTAGGAAAGTGGCTGCAATGTCGGGTACTCCAAGTAACTCGATACCAAAAAAGCAAAGCGGGTTCGCAAACCACACCAAACATGCCAGCCTTCCCTCAACCGCTGAAGCCATTCTCTTGGCAAGATAATACAGAATAATCGCGATAGCCAAATCAAGTACAAACACTGGCAACCTGAACGACAAAGAGGTCAATACCAAGCTGCCATCAACGCTTGGCGGCGACAAGACCCAAATCGCAATTTGAGTCGAATTTGCCCAATGATTATACAATGGCGGATAGAGCGCGATCCAGGGGCCAAGAGGATTATGCCTGGGTCCAGGAAACTGGATAATGTCCCTTAGATCGAAACTCGCTGGTTCGATCGCGGCGAGAAAGAGCTTCACTGCTGATATGATTATGAGGATGCCAATGAATGCGTTTCTGTTGTGAACGAGAACTGAGGTGCGGATATGCAAGAGCCGTCTTGATTGTGGTGGATCAGCCGGATGAGCATTTAAGTCAATTGGAAGGATTCCTTAGAGTCGAGTTCAGTTCTCAATCTTGTCCTTCACTGAAGACGTAGCTAAGAAATTCATGAAGTTAGCAAGCCAGTACAGCAAGAGACGCAACATGTACAAAGCGGTTAAGTGGAAATGAGGAAAAAACTGAACATTCGTGTTGATGTGGACTTAGTTCGTAAAGCAAAGTCTCTGAGGATCAACATTAGTCGTTTGGTTGAGAAAGCCCTTCTTGACTGTGTTCAACGATCAAAATGGGAGTACATGGGAGTATAGCACACTACATTTCAAACAGAAATGCAACCCACAAATGAGACGAAGTCAGCGAATAAGCTGGATAATGAATCAGGTTGGCGTGTTGGCCGTAACCCACCTTCTGTTTTAGGCGACATTCATCTAATCGGGATACCCGCGCCTCCGGCGGAGGTCACAGGCGCCTATTATCCCTTTCACGGCGTCGGTTGGCATTTCACCCTTACTGCCAGCCTTCTCAACGCAGGCGCATCATCGTCACCGACTAGCAGAGGTATCTTTCTGCGCCTAGACCCGACCTCTCGATCGACACTTCGCAGTGCCACGCTTCCGCCACGTGGATGGAGTTTCCTCAGACCTCCACGAGGAGATCCGTAGTCGCCCACCAACTCGCCAACCCAACTACCCCCATTGCTAATCCTACTAGACAAGTGTTTGCATTCGGGTTGAAACCGGAATTGCGAGAATCCTCTTAAATGAACAAAATGGCCTCCAATGGTAGATTAAAGCGTGAGCTGGATGGGGTTCTACAATTACGGACAGCAACAGAGGGGTATCCTCTCGTCCCCTACTTACGTTCTCATCATTCTGAATATTCTGGTTTTTCTCATAATGCTGCTGAGTGGTGATTTCGGAGATTGTTCTTCAATAACCTGTCAGCTGATGGCTCAAACTACAGATGCGGTTATGCAAGGTGAGTATTGGCAGCTTTTCACGTCAATGTTTGTGCACTTCGGTTTTCTTCACATCATATTCAACATGTTTGCACTGTACTATTTCGGTCGGCTGAATGAGACGTTTTTCTCATCTAAGAGTTACTTGGCGATCTATTTTGTCTCAGGCCTGCTTGGTAATGTCGTTTCGTTATTCATGTTGCCAGCCGCAACTCTCTCGGGTGGTGCCTCGGGGGCAATCTTTGGGCTTGTCGGGTCTTATGTCGCCATAGCGCGAAAAGCGCGTCATATGGGAGTGGCACTGCTCTACGCGGTCATGATGCTGGTCTATAGTGGAGTTGGTTTAGGCGGAATGGACGTGAATAATTTCGCGCACGTATTTGGATTCGTGGGTGGACTCGCCGTCGGGCTCTATTTCTCGCGTTCGCGATCTAACCCTGAACCTGGCTACTCAGTAACCTACAACTACGGCTGACGCCTGGGTGAATCTAGCATAGGCATGTTGATTCCTTTTTCTCTAGCCACCTTTTTGGCCGCATCGTAACCTGCGTCCGCATGTCTTACGATTCCGATTCCCGGGTCAGTGGTTAAGACCAACCTTGCGCGATCTTCAATCTCCTTTGATCCATCCAACACGAGACACATTCCGGCGTGAATACTGTATCCTATTCCGACTCCTCCACCGTGATGAACGGATACCCATGTGGCTCCTGCTACTGCGTTTAGTAGAGCGTTTAGGATCGGCCAGTCAGCTACTGCATCGGATCCATCCTTCATGCCTTCAGTCTCTCGACGTGGGGAAGCAACGCTTCCGGTGTCAAGATGGTCTCTCCCAACCCATATTGGGCCGGAAAGCCGTCCGGAGGCAACCATATCGTTCACAATTTTGCCGAATCGTGCGCGTTCACCGTAACCCAACCAGCAGACTCTTGCTGGGAGCCCTTGGAACTTTACTTGGTTTCGCGCTTTTGTTAGCCAGCGAGTAAGCTCGTGATTGTATCCAAATTCTTTCGAAACGACTTCATCTATGCGGAAAATGTCGTCAGGTTCCCCGACCAGTGATGTCCATCTAAATGGACCGCGTCCTTCACAGAACAAGGGTCTGATGTACTCGGGCACAAAACCCTGGTAGCTGAAAGCTTCTTTGAGTCCAGCGTCAAAGGCTTGTTGCCTGAGGTTGTTTCCATATTCGAATGTAATCGTTCCCTTATTCATCATATCAAGCATCGCTTTCACGTGAATGCGCATGCTGGCTTTTGTTTGACGCATGTAATCTTCTGGATTGGTGGACCTGAGGTTATCGGCGTCTTCTTTGCTTAATCCGGCTGGGTAGTAACCGTGCAATGGATCATGAGCGGAAGTTTGGTCTGTCACAATGTCAGGAAGGACTTCTCGACGAACTAGTTCTGGATGAATTTCAGCAGCGTTTCCAAGCAATCCGATACTAGTGATCTGCTTAGCATCCTTAGCATTCCTCACCATTTGTAATGCTTCGTTAAGGCTGTCCGTCCACTTCTCAATGAAACCGTGCTTGAGCCTTCGATCGATCGCGGCCTTATTTACTTCCACGACCAGCGCGATTCCATCATTCATGGTAATTGCAAGCGGTTGTGCTCCACCCATCTCTCCAAGTCCAGCCGTGAGAACCACTTTCCCACGGAGTGTTCCGCCAAAATGCTTCTTCGCGACAGCCGAAAAAGTCTCGTAAGTCCCCTGCAAGATTCCTTGTGTACCGATGTAAGCCCAAGATCCCGCCGTCATTTGTCCATACATGATCAGGCCTTTTTGTTCCAGTTCGTAGAAGTGTTCCCAAGTTGCCCACTTGGGAACGAGCATTGCGTTAGAAATTAGCACTCGTGGCGCGCGCTCGTGTGTTTCAAAGACTGCAACCGGTTTTCCGCTCTGTATCAGCAGTGTCTCTTGTGGTTGCAGCTCTTGCAAGGTCGAAGTGATCTCTTCGAAACATTCCCATGACCTGGCGGCTTTTCCAGTCCCTCCGTAGACAATCAAGTTCTCGGGATCCTTGGCGACTTCTGGATCCAGAACATTGTAGAGCATTCGGTAAGCTCCCTCAATCTGCCAATTCTTACAATGAAGCGTTTGCCCGCGAACAGCCGCCACGGATGGTTTTGTCTTAAGCATCTTAACCACTAGTATCTTGGCGGAAATGTGATTTTAACCTTCAGCGACTATCGTAATGGTTTCCCTTCTCTCGCTACTGGCTTCCCGTTCTTCAGTACTGTGTTAACTTGGTTGCCGCCGAGTCGATAACCTAGAAATCGGTAATCGCTCACTTCCAAGATGAGTAAATCCGCATTCTTTCCCTTCTCTATGCTGCCGATTCGCTGAGCCATTCGGACTGAATGTGCCGCGTTGATTGTTGCCGCCGTAAGTGCCTCAGCTGGGGTCATGCGGAGTTTGTAACATGCTAAGCTGAGCACCAACTGATAGTTCTCAATCCAACAGCTTGGGCTGAAGTCGCTTCCAAGGGCTACAGGAATGCCATTTGAAATGAGATTTCGCGCGTCCGGATACCTGTCAATCATTAGGGTAAGTGGCGCCGCGGGTAGGAGCGTAGCGATTGTTCCAGCCTGCTTCAAACTTTCCAGACCTTTAGAGGACATGTTGAGCAAGTGATCTGCAGAGACTGCGCCTACTTCTCCTGCAAGCTCTGCTCCACCTAACGAGTAAAACTCGTCAGCATGAATTCTAGGCAACAGACCATTCCTTTTGCCTGCTTCAAGTATTCTTCGTGAATTATCAATCTCGAACACCCCCTTTTCACAGAAAACATCACAGAAAGTTGCAAGTTTCTTCTTTGCTATTTCAGGAATCCAAGCATCGCAGATTGTACCTACATATTCGGATACTCTACCCGAGTATTCTGACGGAATTGCGTGCGCTCCAAGAAATGTGGGTATGAATGTGAGAGGAGTCGATTTATTCAGTTCGCGGATTACTTCGAGGGATTTCACTTCGTCCTCTAACGTCAACCCATAACCGCTCTTTGCTTCGATAGTTGTTATTCCATAAGTCAGGAAACTCAGTGCACGCGCACTGCAAATTTCTTGGAGTTGTTGCCTAGATGCTGCACGTGTATCACGTACGGTGCGGAGAATTCCTCCGCCGCGTTTGAGAATGTCCATGTATTCCGCGCCTTTGATTTTCATCTCCAACTCAGTTTCGCGTGAGCCTGCAAACACCAAATGAGTGTGCGCGTCAACGAAACCCGGCGTTACCACTTTGCCGGTCGCATCAATTCGCTTCTTTGAAAAGAAATGGTCGTTCACGAAATTCGTTTGTCCAACTTCAACAATTTGTCCATTCAATATTGCAACTGCGCCGTCTTCGATGATTCCCAAGTCATCCATTTGTTGGCCGCACGCGGGTTTCAGTGAATGACCCTGAAGTGTAACCACCTGTCTGGCGTTTTCGATGATGAGATCCGCAGGAGATTCAGTCAAGTCGGCTCTTGCGCCCTTCAAGTGCAAACCAGATAAGTAAAGTTGAACGTATTCTCATTTCTTTAACACCGCTATGCTTATATCGACGCCGAAGGCGTAACCATAATTTGTCAACGCATCGGTCAGATGTGTTGATTTCCCGCGATTAACCCGGCGGCGGCGTCAACTTGACGAAGTAGGGCTTATGCCCTAGGATGAAATGTTGACCTCCAATTGCGGGAACAATAATGAAGGCCTAAACAAACGCGGACGCTAATCGCGTCCATGAAAGTTTGGGTCCAAGATTGGCTTGCAGTCAACTCTGCCATATTCCAGTCCGTTCAATTTCCTTGAACGGAAAAATACGGCTGTTTTTCCAAATCGTCCTAACGTAACTCAGCTGAACAACTTGCTAACTCCGCTTGATCCTGGCGGACCCAACTGCTATCGGGGTAGGACTAAGCCATGCGAGTCGAGCGTCCTCTAGCCACGGTGAGGACGCGGCGCACGGCTCAGTAACACGTGGCTAACTTACCCTCAAGATGAGGACAACCTCGGGAAACTGAGGCTAATATTCGATAGGTGGGGAGACCTGGAAAGGTCCCTCATCAAAAGGGAGCTAGTGGCATGCTTGCTAGTTTCGCTTGAGGATAGGGCCGCGTCCGATCAGGTCGCTGGTGAGGTAACGGCTCACCAGGCCTATAACCGGTACGGGCCGTGAGAGCGGGAGCCCGGAGATGGGCACTAAGACAAGGGCCCAGGCCCTACGGGGCGCAGCAGGCGCGAAAACTCCGCAATGCGCGAAAGCGTGACGGGGTTACCCCGAGTGCCGTCCGCTGAGGATGGCTTTTGCCCGGTTTAACTAGCCAGGTGAATAA